>JBNKCR010000025.1:0-130312 GCA_050287845.1 Polyangia bacterium | reverse complement strand
TCTCCATTGTGTCCTCTGAAGAATTTGTGAAAGATGCCGGTGTCGGCCAGTTGAAGTTGCCTTGATTTTCGCATACGCGTCCTCCTGGCGGGAGGGGAAGGCAGAAACCGGGCCAATTGCCGTATTGAATAATTTCCGTTGAATATAAGCGGGCAATCTGGCCAATGGTCAGAAATGGCCACCTTCGGCCAACTGCCTGTCGTTTGTTCTGAGTTGCACCGGTAACGCGTTGATAGAGGTCAGCGTGGAGGCACGTGGTGCTGCGTCCCCGAAAACGCTGAGTTGCACCGGTAACGCGTTGATAGAGGTCAGCGTGGAGGCACGTGGTGCTGCGTCCCCGAAAACGCTCACCGGGCGGGGATCACTCGGACCCGGGTTTCATAGTAGGCGGTGCCGTTGCCGACTTTGCTCACCAGGCTTTCGGTGAGGATATTCACGCCGTGTCGCCGGATGGACCAGCCGCCACGGGGCATCACCGCCACATCCCCACGCTGGGTGGGGTCCTCCTTCAGTCGGGCGAGCACACGCCCTTTTTTGCTTTCCACAAAAACGGTGCTGCCATCACCCACCCCCGCCGTCGCCGCAGCAGTGGGATTCAGAATCACTTGAGGGAGCGTTGGATGGTCTTCCGGCAACCATTCGGAACAGAGGGTTCGTCCGGGACTGATGCTGAGCAATGCAAACGGCCAGTGGGTATCCGACTTTTCATCCGGGACGCCATGCAGGGTTTGTATAAACTGAAACCGCCCCGAAACCGTGGGAAAGCTACGGTCCGCATACGGCACCCCGGGAAGCCCCTGTCGTACCGGTCCGCTGCGCAGCCGGGAAAATGAGATGCCTTTCTGTTTGAGCGGCTGAATAATGGTTTCCAGCCAGGCATCCTGTCCCCTCTCGAAATCATCCAGACCCAGTCGCCGGGCCAGACCGGCAAATATGTCGAAATGACTCCGGGCTTCTCCCACTGGCGCAATGGCCCGGTTGACCGGTCCCACCACATCATGACCGTATCCCGCCACCACATCGCTTTCCTCCAGCCAGGTAGTCGCCGGCAGAAAAATATCCGCTGTCGCCGCGGTATCGTCCATGAAGTGTCCGCAGTACACCACAAACGGAGTGCGTTCAAAGGCGGCTTTCACCGTCGTCGAATCCGGGGCCATGGTCACCGGATTGCCAGCGGTAACCAGAATCATTTCAATGGGCGGACTGGACGCAGCGAGAATTTCTTCCCCGATCTTCGGCATCAGCAGCTGTCGGGCACCCGGCGCCAGATCATCTGCTGCCACCGCAGAATCAAATGGCCCCCATTCATCAAATCCCTGACTCACGCCGCCACCGGAAATTCCGATATTCCCGGTCATGGCTGAGAGGGCATCTATCGCGCGAATGGCTTCATGGGCATATACCCAGCGATGCAACCCCCATCCCAGCAGAATGGACGCCGGCCCCCCATGACACAGACGTTCGGCCAGATACCGTACATCCGATGCGTCCACCCCAGCCGCCTGCACCAGAGTATCGAACGGCCATTTTTCAACCAGAGCAACAAACTCCTCGAAATGATCGGCGTAGCTCGAAACAAAGTGCCGGTCCTCCCATCCCTGTTTTAATACCTCTTTCGCCACCGCCAGCGCCAGCCAGAGGTCCTTGCCCGGAGCAGGCTGAATATGGCGGTTCACCCCATGGGCGGTTGCAGTGCGCACCGGGTCAATCACCACGGCTTCTCCGCCATTCTTTCGCACCTGCTGCACAACGGGCATCAGGGGCTGATGGGTTGCCGCGGGATTGCGTCCCCATAGAATCATCGTCTCAGAGTTCAGATGATCCCGTATGTCATGGGAAATGCGGCAACCCAAATCCAGATTCTGCGCCGCCTCCCCGGTCCCGCCACACAGAGTGCCCTTCAACGTGGTACACCCGCCGAGACGATTGAAAAAGCGGCGATTCAGAAGCTGCAGCGCGGTTCGCGTCCCGAATCCCTGGTAATACAGAATGGCCTCCGGTCCAAAGGCGTTGCGCACCTGGGTCATACGCGCTGCCACTGCATCCAGTGCGTCCTCCCACGATATCTGCTGCCAGGTGCCCCCTCCGTCTTTTTTCATGGGATGCGCAATCCGATGAGGACTGTACACCCGGTCGATATATCGTCGTAACTTGGCACAAGTATGCCCACCGGTGACCGGATGGGCCGGGTTACCTTCAAGGGAAACCACCCGGCCGTTTTCCACCGTGGCAACCACCCCGCAGGCAGAGGGACAATCCCGGGTGCAGGTGGTCACCACCTCTGTTGTCTTTGCAGTATCCATCGAGTTTCTCGTTTCTGCGTCGCGCAGATTCAGGTTGAAACGCCTGCCCGCGCCCCGCCGGTTCCCGCGCAGTGTACCAGCTCCATGGGATGAACCAACCCCATTTTAAACCCGCATAAATAATTGCGGCCAATCCGCCAGACGGCAGGGAAAAAAGCATATGTGGGGAAAGCCCGAGATTCCGGTCTATAAATCGAACATGAAGCGATATCCAAGGTAGGTATCGAGGGCGGCGGAACTGGTATCTCCGGTGATGTACCCATTAAGATCACCGAACGTCATTCCCACCTCGAGCAATATGGCCCCGGGGCCGATATTGAACTCACCGCCCAACGCGCCGTATCCGCCAAACCGGGTTTCAAACTGTTCGTTGGTCCCGAAATCGGCGCCTCCCGATGATTCCCCGTCGGCTCTGGTGTGCAGCATCAGCAGCCGCGGGCCCAACTCACCATACCCGTTGAACCGGGACGCACCGTCGAAGATACGATAGCGAATCATCAATCCCAGCGACAGGAAGTCCTGTTTGATTTCCCAGTCGTAGCTGCCGTCCACCAGCCGGGGATCATTTTCGGATGCGGTTGATTTAGGCCGGGCCCAGGCCAACGCCACATCGAGCTCCAGATGTCTTTCCATCAGCAGCACACCAGCTTCCACCTCCAGCAGTAACATGGGAGACAACTCATTAAAGAGGGTATGAAAGGTTGCCCCGGCTTTCACTGCGGCGGCAATCCCCAGCTTTGAGGTGTTCCGCACCGGTTCTTCCCGGGGCATTGTGTCTTCAGGGGGCATCACCGGCGCTGTGGCAATGTCGTCCAGATTCGCCGTGACATCCGCCGCGTCTTCAGCCGGACCTGCATCTTCCAGCCCACTGGCCGGGTCTGTGGACACCGCCGTCGCACCGCCCGTGTCGGATGTATCTTCGTTTGCCATCGCCTGTACCGTCCAGAGGAGGGTCGCCCAAAAAAACATCTGTACAATCATTTTGCTTTTCATTGTGGTGCCTCCTCTTCCTATCGCACGTTGTACTCGGTTGTGGCAGTCACGTTGCCGGTTTCATCCACGCCGCCCGCCAGGTAGGCGAACGCCCCATACCGCGCAAAGCCAAACAGATAGCGAGCTTGAGTGAGGGGCTGCGATGCGTTGTTGAGATTCTGCATCACCGGTTCATCAGACCACTCTCCGTCATTGACCACAGCTGTGGCGCCCGTATTCACGCCCCCCATCACGTAGACTTTGGCGCCGCTCCAGAACGCATCATATCCGTACAGCGAGGGTCTGGAACCCGACGCGATGGCATCGGCGAACGTCCCCATTTCTCCCGAAGCGATACTCGACACCGTTGCGACAAATGCGTTGTCTTCGTCGGCAGGAGCGTTCAATGCTCCGCTGGCCCCCGGACCCACATACAGGTAATACTCGCATGCGGTATTCAGCAGGCCGGCCGTTGAATTTTCATTATTGGCCACCCAGATACCCGCTTCCCGCCTTGCGGACACACCGGTGGCAGTGAATTCAACGGTGGTCATCGTTGTCGGATCAATCACCTCATAGGTCGCACTTTCGGTGGCCGCATCCGTGATTCCACCAAAGACAATCCAGCGATCATCACATCCGGTTTCCGAGGCGTCGGTAAATGCGAACCCGGCCCGCGCCGTGTTCAGGGTGGTACCGGTGCTGTGCCATTCGCCCAGGGCACCAGTCAACAGCGGCGCTTTGGCGGTATCAGCCATGGTCTGGTTCTGGTCTTCATAACTCTGAGCGCCACCGGTGACTGCATCCACCGTAGCCAGCAGTCGCATCTCTGACGCAATCTGATTGACGGTGGTGGTGCGATACACGCGGTACTGCACCGCAGGGATGGTGCCATCGGCGCCAAACACCGTGGCCCACGACAGATTCACATACACGCCCCCCGGTACATCCGGCGTGTACAGGGTGAAGGTTTCGCTGGGCAACCCTTCGCCCCCCGGATTGCTGGCGTCCGTTGCCGCATACACCGGGGCCACCGCATAGGTCCACGAGCCGGTGGTCAGTCCGTTGAAACTGCCATCGGGATCGAACGAAATATCCACATCGTCAATCATCGGCACATTGAGAGGATCGAGGATTTCCGCCCGCAGTATCTCATCAGTTGCCGCCCCATCGGTCCCCATCCCCCCCATGTGGTAAATGAAGTTGTCGTAGCGTTTGGCCCGGGCCATGGTTCGCCCGGCGGGCAATGCCGTCTGCAGGGTTCGCCAGGCATTGATATCACCGAACCGTCCCTGAGACGCCACCTCCATCGAGGTCATGGCGCTGGCTGTGCTTCCGTCGTCTCCCCCGATGGCGTACAGGAATCTGGCCTTGCGGGTGGCTGGTCCGAATGCCAGGGCCGGCGCCCTTCTCGGGGTAGCCATATTCGTACCAGCGATGAACGGCTCGATGTTGGCGGCGGGATTCGCCGCACTGATGGCGGACCATTCATCCCAGGTGGTGTCCACCGAATTGGTGACCCGGACCAGACAGGTGACCCCGGTATTGAGTCCGCTGCCATCGATGGTGACATCCAGGGAAGTCAGAGATTCGGTGGAAATCACCGCAACCGGGGTGGAACCATCCCGGCATTCCAGGGATACCTGCGGGTTGTTGAAATTCTGTCCCTTCACCGTCACGTGCTGTCCGGCATCAGTACCAATCAGCGTTGGCGATACCTCCTCCACAATGGGCGGGGCCACCACCGTGGCCCGATACGCATTCTGCAAAAATCCCACCGCAGGCGCTACCCCCGGTACAATATTCATCACGGTGACATCGTATTGCCCTGCAGGCAGCTCGGGAACAACCGCCGAGAGCTGGGCCGAGCTTTCAAAGGAAACTGCCCGCATGGGAATCGCTTCGGTCATGGTGGCGTTCGAAATGTACACCCGGGGCGTTGGCGAGAAATTCACTTCGTCCCCCACCAGATTCGCGTCCTCCTTTGCCACGACATTCACCGCCACCCGGGTCTGCTCCTGCCCGAACGGCTGTTCCACCGCTGGATTGAGCAGCGCGATGGTGGGCGACGCCACTACCGTGAACTGGCCTGTCAGCACTGCATTGCATCCATCGTTCACGATCACCACATCGTAGGTGCCAGCCGCCATTCCCGCGGGTACCGTGGCCGTTACCTCGTTGGGGTCTGACTGGTCCCACATCACATTGGTCAGGGCCGTTGCCGTGCCGCCGCCGGTGGGAATCAGATTCACCCCCTGGGGCGCGGTATCCAGTCCGGCCACGTAAATGGTCTCCCGAATCGAAATACCGTTGTACACCGCCGGAGGGTCCAGGCTGAACACCACCGGCGCCGGCACCACCGTAAACTGAACCGTCGCCTGCGATGTGCAGTTGGCGGTTCCGGGGTTGGTCAGCGATACGGTGTAAATGCCTTCATCCACCACACTTCCCGCACCCAGGGTAGCGGTTAATTGCGTACAGATGAACGAATCGGCGAGGCCAAAAATGGCTTCGCATGCACCGTCCACCCGCGCCACCGCGGTCGCGTCCGCCGACGCCCCCCCGGCCGTAATTGTCACGGTGGGCATCTGTCCTTCGAGCACCAGAAACCCGGTGCCGGAAAGGGTGACGGTTGTCTCAAGCTGTGCCGAACAGATTTCATCCGGTTGCACGCTACTGAGCACCGGCGGCGGCACCACTACCAGCGCATCTGCCAGTGTTCCCATTCCGCCAGTTGGATTTTTCATGTTCAGATTGTAAATTCCCGATAACAGGGGCGGCGTCTGATCCACCAGAAACGACATCTCGCGCTGACTGGTCCAGCGAACCCGGCCAGTGGCGGGATCTGTGGGGTCTGCGTTCAACACCACTGGCGGCGCACTCGCCTCCGTTCCGTTCAACTGCCGGGTCTGAACAATGGAAAGCTGGGGCAACGCCAATAGCGGATTGTCCGTCAGCCCGTCTTTGGGCGAAGGAGAAAAACCGCCACCGGTAACGGTTACCCAGGTATTGAGCTGTTCACTGCACACTGCCGCCGGTGAGACCATCTGCGGTGTTGGACTGGGGCCTTCGGTTTTCTTTTTGCATCCATTGAAGCCGGCCATCGCCCCCAGGACCAGCATCACCATGACAAACCTTTTTATCAATTGACCCATAAAATCCCCCAATTGCATCTGTGCCGCAAGGCGGCCTTGGTTTGATACTGCTGATTAGACAGGTAAACTTAGTAGCAAGTGAGGCATCGTCCAGGAACCAAAACACGAATCATTCAAATTTGCCCTTAGAACAACAGACGATGCCCGTCGCCACAACCAGCACGGATAAACATCTCATAAAATTCCCAATATTCCGAAAATGGACGCGGTTGGGCCGAATTTGTTCCTCGCCATTCTGATATGAAGCAGGATTCGCAGCGATGTGGTTCCCTTTCCACGGTTCCGAATGAACTTGTCAGTTCATCCTGGAAAAACAGGCATCTCATTTTCCTGTTGCCAATTTCCCCCATCCGGAAAGAATGCGGCAAAAAGCGTCTAATCCCGTCGCGCAGAGATGAACGGATTATCCGGACCGAATCATGGCATGCGCCGAATGGAACGGACACAAGGAGTTGATAGCATGAAAAACCCATCCAGTTGCAACAGAATGCGTCGTCGGTTTAAAGGTTGCAGCCGCGAATACCCCCCAAAAAAAGCGGTACAACCGGAAGCCCGTCTGCGCACCGCGCTCGTATATGACTTCGATGGCACCCTTGCTCACGGCAATGCCCAGGAACACAGTTTTTTTCCAAAGTTGCTCAATATCCGGAAGGCAGATTTCTGGAATGAAGTTCGCGACAGTAAAGAAAAACACAATGCGGATGAAAACCTCATCTTTTTATACCTTATGCTCAAACTGGCCGCGGAAAGAGGCGTTTCCATCACCAGACAACTCCTTCGGGAACACGGCCGAACCATTCCCCTGTTCATCGGGGTCGACCGCTGGTTTGATAGAATCAATGCCTTCGCCGCTGAGCGCGGACTCGCTCTGGAACACTACATTATCTCCTCCGGAAACGGAGAAATCATCGAAGGTTCCCCCATTGCCTCCAGATTCATCCGTATTTTTGCATCCAGATATCTGTACGATGATCAAGGCGTTGCCATATGGCCCGCCACTTCCATCAATTACACCAGCAAGACCCAGTTTCTGTTTCGCATCAACAAGGGCATTCTGAACTATTGGAACAGTGAAGGCGTCAATCGCTGGATGCCGCCCGGAGAGAGACCCATTCCTTTTTCGCGCATCATTTATCTGGGAGATGGCGACACCGATATTCCGTCGATGAAGATGGTCCGGCATCAGGGCGGGCACTCCGTGGCCGTGTTTGATTTGGATACGTGGCAAAACGACAGCCATCAGGAAAAAGTGTACAACCTCATCGCGGAAGACCGCGCACATTATGTGGTCCCCGGTGATTACCGGCAGGGAAGCCTTCTCGATGTCACCATGAAAGGCATTCTGGGAAAAATCGCCCGGGATGAAGCCGGATATCGGACCCGGCTGTAAGCTTTTAATCGCACCCGAATATCGGCAATATATCCTTTTGAGCAAATACTGTCTGAGGAAAATCAGCGCCAGAAGGGAAATTCGTCTGAAACGTTAAAACCGGAAAACCAACCCAGCTTCAGCAATGTTTCCATCACATGGTCCCCCAATTGATCTCTGGATTGCCGTTTTCGCTCTTTAAAACACATCTTCGATGACAATCGAACCCACCTGGTGCATTTCGTTCAAAAAAAGCTTGTGCGAAAACAAAAGAGATTCATAATCCGGGGTGCTCTTTTGACGAGGAGCAATCATTCAGAATTGGGGCCGTAGCTCAGTTGGGAGAGCGCCGCGTTCGCAATGCGGAAGTCGAGGGTTCAAGTCCCTTCGGCTCCACCAATTTCAATTGTATTTCCCGATAATCATCAAAATAATGGACGGATGGCTTCTGTTTTCAGCCAATTCAGATAAACCAAATGACGATAGTTGAGGTCCACGAGCCTGAAATTGGTACAAAAATTACTATCTGGCTTGAAAAATGAAAAAAAATCAATATAAGTAAGTGTCATTTTCGTCACATCCCAATTTAGCATTTGACAACTGCCCGAATCCAAATTAACGTTTTATGCACGTTTCCACAATTGTGTGGTGTCGTTGTTAGAAATTGAACCTCTCATAAGGTTGAAAGGTCAACGAAAAGGTGCGGCAGTAGCCCTCCTGACAATCTGTCCGAAATGTTCCTCCGTCGAGTATTTAATTCGCAAAGTTCAGTTCGGCACGCAAAAAGATATGACAAACGGCTGGCAAGAAGCAGTCGTTTATAGAGGGGCAGTGAAGTGCCCGAATGGAGAAGAAAATGAATAAAATATTCGTCGGAAGTTTATCCTGGAACACAACCGACAGCGATCTGCTCGCTGCTTTTGAAGGATTTGGTGCAATTACTGAATCCAAAGTGATTTCAGATCGCAACACCGGCCGCTCCCGCGGTTTCGGCTTCGTTACATTCGAAGCAGCCGAAGCCGCAGAGAAAGCCATTGCCGAAATGAATGGCACTACCCTTGACGGCCGTGAAATCACCGTTACTGAGGCACGTGAAAAACGTCGCGAAGGTGGCGGCGGTGGCGGCGGACGCCGCGGTGGTGGATTCGGCGGCGGCGGCGGTGGCGGAGGACGCGGTGGATTCCGTGGCGGAAATCGCAACGGATTCGGCGGCGGAAATCGCGACAACGAGTGGTAAGCCGAAGATATTACAGTTGAAAAATTATTGAGGCGACGCTCTTTGGGGAACGTCGCCTTTTTTATTTACCATGTCAACACGGCCCACGCCGACACGGCTCACGCTGACACGGCTCAGAATTCGAAGGCTCTGTTGTTGGTCGCCATGCCGCCGAATGGCGTATCCGCGGCATATTCAAACACCATCAGGCCCTCATCGCTCACACTGAACGTACCGTCCTTCTGATTCAACCCCAGTTGCACAATTATTCCCGAGAGGGTGTCACACGTCCCGAACCCGTACCCATCCAGTTCGTTTCCCGTGGTGCACTCCCGTCTGTCATCAATATCGAGGCGGCTCTGCTCCAACACGCCGCTCTCGTCAATGATCACACTGAACTCCTGTGCATCAAGGGTTGTTTCAGGAAGCATCCCCGACCGGGTGCCGTATGTCGCCGTTGCAGGAATCACAATGTTTCTGGCGCCCACTGGCTTGCAGCCCACGGTGCCGGAAAGTGCCACAGTCAATGAGAGCGCGTCGTCGGTGCCGCTGTCCCACGCACCCTCAAGCATCAATCCAGTCCAGTCTTCCTCGATTTGTTGAATCATCTGCGCGCCATATGTGGCAGCAATATCCACCGGTTCTGAACCGGCCTCACATCCGGTATCAGACCAGACCGCGATGCGCCCCATTCCCATAGCCGCCACGTTCACGTCGGAATCCGTTTGCTCCGAATGATCAATCATGGTCCAGTGTTCCATGAACATCACTTCTCCCGCACATTCACGTCCCGGAGGACTCATCCGGTACTGCAGACTCAATGCGGTATGATTTTCATCTTCGGGGGTGAACGCCAAAGTGCCACCAATACTCTCGAATGGAACTTCCAGATGTAACAATTCATCGCCGGAAATATTGAAAACGGTAAGCGTTACGGGGCCTTCGTCCACCAGCACGCCATCAGCGGTTGCCAGTTTCACCGTACCCGACACCGCCAGTGCGGTTGTCGCATACTCATCCTCTGTATCTGCAACACTTTCCCGGGTCCCATACACCGCGGAAGATTCATCCACAATCAGTGTCACCGTCACTTCCGTCTGCGCCGCTGTCGGCGTCAGGCTCTCACTGGAGGTTTCCAGAATCAGCGGTGCGGTGCATGTTCCGGCGGCATCTCCGAACGTTACCGCCGGCGACCCCAGTGGGGTGATGTCGTTCCAGCCGATCGGCGAAAAATTAAACGCCGAATCGCCGAACAGCGACTCATCTCCGGCCACGAGCTCTTCATCGTTCTGGTCAGTCCTGGTTTTTCCATCGTCATCATCGACATCCGAATTGTGAGATGTCGAACATGATACACACACAAACATGGGTATCCAACCAGTCAGAATCCATATGGTTCGTCTCATTGTCTGCTCCTTTCCGAGCGCTGGCACACGCCAATTCGTCTACAGATATTCATCCAACCTGTTGTGAACACTTCATTGGTTGATAATGGGAAAGTATTTTATGATCTGTACGGATTGTCTTAATTGGCGAGTTCAATCCAACCGCCACCCAGCACCCGGTCTCCATCGAAAAGAACCAGGGCCTGCCCCGGTGCCACCGCTTTCTGGGGGACATCAAACACCACCTGCAATCGTCCATCCGCTATCAGGGATGCGGTGCCACTGGCCGGTTTGCTGCGATATCGGATTTGCGCCTGGCACGGCAATGGAAACTTTGGCAGCACGTCCCCGGTCCATGCCACCCGGTTCGCAGTCACCGTTTTCGCCAGCAAATCCGATTCATCGGTGGTCAGCACCACCTCGTTTGTTGCGGCGTCAATCCGGGAGACAAAAGCACGCCTGCCCAGCGCCACATTCAACCCTTTGCGCTGACCGACAGTGTAGTTATAGACACCGTTGTGCTGCCCCAGCACCCGCCCCCGGGGATCAACGATTTTACCCGGGGTCTCTGGCGCATTGAATCGCTGCCGGAGCGCATCCTGAAATTTGCCTTCGGCGGTGACGAAACAGGCGTCCTGACTTTCTTTGCGTTCCGCATTCACGAACCCCATCTCCCTGGCCAGTTCCCGAACCTCGGACTTCTTCAATCTCCCGAGGGGAAACAGGGTAAAATTGAGCTGTTCACGATTCAGCGAAAACAGAAAATACGTCTGATCCTTTGGGGAATACTCTCCGCGTCGCAGGCGGGGCGCTTCACCGTGCTCGATGATGGCATAATGTCCGGTGGCCAGTCTGGTGGCGCCGAGAGCCTTTGCTCTCTCCATGATGATCTGAAACTTGATTTCCGAATTGCACAGTATGCAGGGACTCGGGGTGCGCCCCGCACGATAAGTGTCCCACGCGGGTCGAAGCACCGCATCTTCGAATTCCTTTGCGCAATCAATGGCATAGTGGCGAATTCCCAGCGACTGGCAAACCGCCCGGGCATTTTCCTGAGCGCCCCGCCCGCAGCACCAGCTCACATTGTCGGCATCGTCGCAGGGCCGGAATATCAGGGTCACCCCCACCACATCATATCCCTGCTTCACCAGCAACCCGGCCGCCACGCTGGAATCCACACCGCCACTCATGGCCACAAAGACCGTTTCTTTTTTTGCCGCACCCGTCAAACTATCCTCTTTTCAGTGGGGCACCCGACGATGCCCGGCGAAGGGCGATGAGAGCCGACATGGCCCCATTGCGGTTTATCCCCGACGCAGGGCAGGGATGATTTCCCGAAGCGCACCCAATACGCAATCAATTTCTTCTTCTGTATTCTCCGGGCCCAGAGAAAAACGCACTGCCCGCACCGCATCCCTGGCCGATACGCCCATCGCGGTCAGCACATGGGACGGGTCCCGTGATTCGGAACTGCATGCAGACCCCATTGAAACCGAAAAACCGCGCAAGTCCAGGGCCATCTGCAGGGTTTCCCCTTCCACCCCCGAAACCCCCGCGTAACAGGTGCCCGGCAATCTTGGCGCATGCCTGCCATATATCTGAATTCCGTCTATCTGGTTCAATCCGTTCTCAAGTCGCGCTTTCAGGAACCGCACATGGGCCGTGCGGGTGGCCATCTGCGCCCCCGCCAGTTCACACGCCACACCGAACCCCACAATCGCCGCCACATTTTCGGTTCCCGGTCTGCGCCGATATTCCTGATGACCGCCAAACAGCGTGGGCAATATCCGGGTCCCCCGTTTCACATACAGCGCCCCGACGCCGGGGGGGCCGTGCAACTTGTGAGCGGAACACGACAGCATGTCCACATCTGAACCCTTCACATCCACCGGAATCTTTCCCACCGCCTGCACCGCATCCGTATGACACACCGCTCCTGTCGCGTGCGCCTCTGCCGCCACGTCGGAAACAGGCATCAGGGCGCCAACATCATTATTGGCCGTCATCACCGACACCAGCGTGGGACCTGCCGCCATTTTCCGGGTCAAATCCTGCGGGTCAATGACACCATCCGGTGTCACGTCCACCCAATCCACCGCGGCCCCGCCGGACGACGCCAGATACTCGACACATCGGAGTACCGCCGGATGTTCCACCCGACTTGCCAGAATCCGGGCCCGATCTCCTTTCACCCGGCAATGTCCCAGAATGGCAGTGTTGCACGACTCGGTGCCACCGGAGGTGAAGACAATCTCCTCCGGCTCGGCATTGATTAGGGATGCCACCCTGACTCTGGCGGTATCAACGGCATGACGAACCTGCTGGCCGTGGGCGTGGATGCTGGACGGGTTTCCGTACACCGTTTCCATCAACGGCATCATGGCCGCCTTTACCCTGGGATCCAGTCGGGTGGTCGCATTGTTATCCAGATATATGTTCAATCCGCTACTCCTCAGCCCCCGGTTTATTCATCCATCAGCAATCCCGCAAGCGTCAAGTTGACAAAATGCAACGTTTCATACTCTTATGAAAAACGATTCTAAAAAAAAGTCAGGGGATGATGGATGGTCTCCTGTGGTCGTTGAGAATGCGCCGGACCATCACCAGCAGTTCCTCGCGGCTGAATGGCTTGGGCAGATAATACCCAATCCCTTCGTCCTGAGCCTGCACCACATTCTCCACCGACGCATTCCCGGAGACCATCAGCACGGGGATGTCGCTCCGTTCTTCGAGCAGAAGCCGCCCCAGTTCGGCGCCGGACATCCGCGGCATGGCGAAATCGGTAATCACCAGATCAAAGGCGCCGGGGGTCCGTCGATATGCCGACAGCGCCCGGCCGGGATCATTGAAGGTGGTGATGCGATATCCCACGCTGGTAAGCAGACGCACAATCAGTCGAAGCATGCGTTCATCATCGTCCACAACGAGAATATGCTCCCCCCCGGTCAATTCAATGCCATGGTCGCGCTCATCCACCTGGTCCGCAGCCAGACGGGGCAACCACACCGACACCATCGCCCCTGCAGGCCGGTTGTCCTCAATGGAAATGCCTCCCGCATTCTCGGTGACAATCCGATACGCAGTGGATAACCCGAAGCCGATGGCATTTTTTCTTGTCGAAAAGAACGGCTCAAATACATGGGGCCGGATATCCTCACCAATTCCCGTGCCAATATCCTGCACCGTCAGGCGGAGGTTGTTGTCTCCCACCGCATGCCCCACATAAAACACGTTGTCCGCCAGCGTCGCATCGACCTCCAGCGTGATGTGGAGTTCGCCATCCAATTTTTCCATGGCCTGTGCGGCGTTGGTGGAGAGATTCATCAGCACCTGGGCCAGATCGGTTCTGTTGGCCATGACAAAGGTGGGCGCGGAAGGAATGTCACAGGAAAACACCACATTGGGCGGCAGAGAAGACCGGATGAGCGGAATGGATGACGTCACCATTTCGGCCATATCCATCTTCACCCGGCGGGATTTCTGCCGTCTGCTGTACAGGAGTAGCTGTTGCACCAGCGCCCTCGCCTGCCGGGCAGATGCCAGAATTTCCTCCAGATCCCGTTTCAGCGGGCTGCCGTCCGGCACATCCTGATGCGCCGCAGTTGAAAATCCCAGTACCGCCGCCAGAAGATTATTGAAATCGTGGGCAATACTCCCCGCCATGGCGCCCACCGCTTCCTTTTCCTGGAGCTCAATCAGTTCTTCGGTGCGAAGCAATATTTCGTTTTCAAAATCCTCTCTGGATCTGTTCGCCGTATCTTCCGCCGCCTTTTCGTCGGTCATGTCCAGCAGCACCACCAGATTCAATCGAACCCCCACATGGGACGTCACCGGTGTCACCGACACCGCCAGATATTTCTGCAGCCCAGGCACGTCACCGGGGCGCAACTCGTACCTCGGTTTCAACGCTTCATGGGCCGGCAGATTCAGCAACTGCCGAAGTGGCACGCTTTCGGCAGCGTCTCTGGTGCAATTGAGAAATCGCAATGCTTCCGGATTGATCTCCCGAACAATGTAGGCTTCGTCCGTCACGATGATGCCATCCGTCGCATTTTCAAAGAGATCCCGCGCCAGACCTTCAATTCCCGTGGTTAAAAATCCGTAGCGATAAAACGCAATCATAAAAAAGGGAATGAACACAGTTGATAGCAGCGTGATATATCGGAAAAATAAACTCTTTTCCCAGAACAGCGAACTCCAGATGAACCCGAAAATCCCCAGAAACGACAGCACCGTGGTGGCAATCTGCAGCAACACAATGGACTTCCGCCGTGCGGATTCATAGTCGGGCAATTCGCGCTTTGCCCGATACATCACCCACGCAATCAATACCCAATTGCCAACCACCGCAAACAGCATTGCCCAGAACAGAATCCCGAACTGCACCACATGCATGTTTCCAAGGTTGGCAACCGAATTCAGCCCCAGCCCCGTTGTGACATACAGAATCGACGATATCCCGATTACCGTTGTCATCACGTAGAAAATAAGATCGTATTTTTTATACCGCAGGGCGTACACAAATCTCATGAAGATGGAAGAGGTGGCAATCCCGAAACCACCCGACATGCGCTGAATCCATAGCCGCCACGACGCATCCGCCGTCTGCGCCGCCACGAACTCCCCCAGGAGCCAGATAAGAAAAAACACAAAAGCCGTCCGAAGGGTTCTGACGGTGCGGGAGCTCTCCCAGGCATACAGAATGCCCAGAAACGCCACATGGGCGCAGATGGTCACCATGAACACAATGAATTCCGCCACGGTAATCATGTTCGCCCGTTCCCTCCCTCCTTCGCGAGCAAATCCATCACCACCGACACCAACTGCTGTTTGGAGAGCGGCTTGGAGAGACATCGCGCTATCCCCTGCGCTTTTGCCTCACTCTCCAGCGAGTCCGTCATCTTTCCGGAAAACAGAATTATCGGCAGGTCATTCGACATCTGCTGAATCCGTTCAGCAAGTGCCAGACCGTTCATCATCGGCAATCTATAATCAAGAAGTGCCAGATCACACATCCGGCGGTTCTCTTTCAATGCATCGAGAACCGAAACGGGATGTCCGAAGGAAATCACCCGATAGCCAAGCGGTTCCAGAATTCGTCGAATCACATTGATGACCAGATTATTGTCGTCCACCACCAGAATGGTGCCGGTCTGTTCCTTCTGCGAAGTCTCAGCAGGCGTTCTGGCGCTTTGCGGCTGTCCCTGTTCCGCCCGGGAAAACAGCAATTCAAAGATAGTGCCTTCTCCCACCGTGGAGTTCACCAGAATCCCCCCGGAACTTTCCGCCATCACACGGAATACGGTAGCCAGACCGATGCCGGTTCCCTTGCCCTGTTTGCGTGTCGTGAAAAACGGTTCGAAGATCTTCCCGATATGTCCCGGCGGAATCCCGCATCCGGTGTCGCCAATGGCCACCCGCACATACTCCCCGGGGGGAAGGCTGGCGTTGATACATTGAATCGGCGTCGTCTCCACGCTTTGACACAACCTCACCCGCAACTCCCCACCGCCCTGATCCATGGCATGAATGGCGTTGGTCAGCAGATTGATCACCGCCTGATGCAACCGCGTGGCATTCCCCCGGGTAAACAGATTTTCTTCAAATTCAAACGTCACTGTCACATTCCCTGGAATGGAAATATTCACCAGTTTCAACGCCTCTCGAACCAGACCCACCACATCCAGCACCATCTGTTCCCGATTGCCCGCATCACTGAACGTCAGCATCTGCTTTACAATGTCTCTGGCACGCTCCGCGGCATTCAGCACTTCCAGCAAATCTTCCCGCACGGGGTCCCCCTCGGTCACATCATCGAGTGCAGCGGTGGAATACCCCATTACCGTGGTTAAAAGATTGTTGAATTCATGGGCAATGCTGCCGCTCAACGATGCGAGCGCCTCAAGCCGCTGGGCCTGAAGCAGGCGTTCACTTCGGGTCGTCGCTTCCTTCTCCAACTCGTTTCGCGCTGTGCGGAGCACCTCCCGGGCGTGATGCACCTCGGTTTCATCCCGAAGCACAAATACCCGCATCATCTCCAGATTATTTTTACGGATGGAATAGGATGTATTCCGGACCCATCGCACCTGCCCCCCCAGCTCCAGCCGAAGACGCTGCTTTTCCGGAAAGGGCAAATACGTCGTGATTGGGACACCCTCTTCTGCCTTACCCACGCCGAACCACTCCCGGGCAGCGGGATTCATCTGGTGGACACGGGCGCCGTCCACAACCCATATTACCGCATCGTTGATATTCTCAAAAAACGGGACGGCCACTTCATCAATCCCGAAGTGCAAAAACCGGTATTTTCGCACTGCAAAAAAAACCAGCAGAATAAAAACCACAAACATGCTGGAGCCCAGACGGGTGAAATGACTGACATTGAAAAAATCCGGAAGCACCACGTCGGACACCACAATTGCGCTGAGGGTGATGACGGCTCCGAACAGAATCACATCCTGAATGCGCCGGGGAGTTTCAGCGGATTCACGACGTCTGCTGAGCCAGAGCAGATAAATACCAATGATGCCTCCAGCAATGGATGGCACGGCCACCAGTGCATGCAGCAATTCGTTCCGAATGTCCACTACCCCCTGCGGGGTGAATCGGTGCCCCAGATACACCTTGCCCGAAACCACAAAGTACAGCATTGCCAGAAGAGACAGCGCCAGAACCGCGTAATACATCAAATCATTTCGTCGCTCAGTCCATCTGTAGGCAAAATTCAGAAAACCGAAACCGAGCAGCATCCAGAAAGGCATCATCATCTGAAAGAACACTCCCACCCAGGATTTGAACAGGGGCACGAGGGTGAGCAGTTCAAACCCGAGAAAAGGGATGTCCAGAAACGCAAAGAAGAGCAACGCACGTTTCACCGGCGTATTCCCCCCCGGAGAGGCCCAGATATGGGACCACACAAATAGAATGGTAAAAAAACTGAACAGCTGAATAAGCGACAGCATTGCCATATAACGTTCTTAGCCGAAGAGTCCGACGGACGCAATGGATGCATCCCATTTGGTGACAGCCAATCGGTCTGCGTCCGACACAGATTCTACCCGAAATGGAACCGATCAACGATGGCTGGAAGGGGCACAGAAAGAGGACTACCGGGCGTCCACCAGTTGAAACTCCCGCACAATCTGGAAACCGAATACCAGGTGGCCGAATCCCCGCCACGAATTGGTCACGATGCCATCCGCGCTCATGTACTGGGTGTTGGACACCACCAGGGCAAAAGAATGTCGGTGGGTGAGAAACCGGGTTGAAAACGCAAAATTGGGATATTTGGATTTATATCCAGCCACTGCGGCGGCCATTTCGCCATTGAGTGAAAACCGTCGAATCGGACGCCACTCCAGATATCCGAGCACCGCGGCGGAGGGGTCCTGATCGCCATAGTACTTCCGGTCGTTGCTGGAATCTGTATGGAACGCGAATCCGGTACCGATGAGCAGCGTGCCGAACAGGCGCCGATCAACATTCACCTGCCCCAGAAACCCTGCGGCGTCCGGCGCATTCTGCTGAACGAACCAGGTGCCCCCAACCCGCAACGACGCATTGATAAAGGCATCGTCCTGGGAGAGAAACCGCATTTTCGTGTCGAACTCGTACACATCAAACAAATCCCGGCCATTGCTCAGACGATAAAATCCCACGTCCATATATTCTTTCAACCCCACCCTGAGACCGATGCCGATTTTCAGATTTCCGGAATCCAGCCCCAGGTAATCGAACCAGGCATCCTCCCCGGACCAGAATGATTTGTAGGCGCGATGGTCCACGGTCAGTGTCATAGCCCCCGGTCGAACGGTCTGGGCGGTGAGAACATTTACAATCCGGTCGGTTCTCGGAACCCCTTTGGCCATGAAATTGCCCACGGGGACGGGCGATGCAATGACCTCCGGCGCCACAGCAGCCTTGCCCTGCCCTTTGCCATCCCCCTGCTGACCGGCCCCGCTCGCCTTTGCAGATGCCGCCACCGCCGCATCGGATTGTACGGCCGCATCCGCGCTGTCGCCTGCCTTCTCCGTCGATGACCCAACCGCACCGGCATCGGATGTCGCCGACGCAGCAGCTGCTTCGTCTTCCGGGGCAGGCGTGCCGGTTTCAGGGGCCGGGGCCGATTCGCCGGCAACCGACGATGTGGATGTGTCCGCCTGTATGTCGGCTTCCCCGGAGGCACCGGTCGCATCCGCAGCTTCCGGAGTCGACGGGGCATCCGCTTCAACCGCAGCCGACGCGCCGACCGCCGCTTTTTCGTCATCAGCACTTTTCGCACGCTTCTCCGCCGCAGCCACCGTAGCAGCCATCGCCATACTGAGCAAAAGCGACAAAACAACGATTAAAGGTCTGTTTTTCATAACACGCATGTGTACTTCCTTTCCTGTTCAGCCGTCAGGACAATCACTCTTCGGGGTCCAGCGAAATCATTTTACTGGCCCCCATAAAGACAGCCCCTTTTTCAATCTGAAACGATGGGGTAGTCACTTCACCAATCAGTTTTCCATTCGCCATGATTTCAACCGATTCTCTGGCATTCACCTCGCCTTCCACAACCCCCCCGGTCACCACCAGACTACCGACGTTGACAACCCCCTGCACCTTCGCCCCGGGGGCGATGACCAGGGTATCATCGGAAATCACTTCGCCTTCAAACTCGCCCTCAATACGAACTGTACCGAAGAACGTCAGCGTCCCTTTAAAAGACGCTCCTTTCCCAAGCAGAGAACCAACTTCAAATTCTGTATCACTCATTTACTTTTCCTCTTTTTTGCATCGCCTGCTCTACCATATTTGCCACGGAAGGGAAACGCCGGAATTGTCAGGAAAACGCGTTCCATCTGGATTTTCATTTCGAAATCGCAATTACCGACACCGCTTGTCAGAATTGGAGTTACATCGAATTTATAACGAAATTGCAACAGCTGAAGTTGTAAAATGCAGTGCGCCAGAAAAGAACGCAGCGAGATGGGTGCAGGTTATTGCATCAGAGTGGCATACACCCGGTTTCGGCCCGCCTGCTTGGCGCGATACAGATTGTCGTCTGCCGCTTTGATGAGCTGCTCGGCGGACACCTGCAACCCATCGTTCAACGTGGCAATACCAATGCTCAACGTGACCGGGATGCGAATTCCCATGGGCGTGACAACGCGCAAATCCTGTACAATCTGACGTATCCGCTCGCCCAGTGCCCGAGCGCCCGGATCATCGATATCCCGCGCCAGAACAGCGAATTCCTCTCCGCCGTAGCGGGCAAAAAAATCCTCTTCCCGCAATGTGTACTGAATTTTTGCAGCCACATCGGTCAGGACCTCATCCCCCGCCTGATGCCCGTAGGTATCATTCACCTGTTTAAAGTGATCCAGGTCAAAAATCAACAGGCTCAAACTGGATTTGTGCCGGTGTGCGAACGACAGCTCGCTGTGAATGCGCTCATTGAAATGTTTCCGATTATAGACACCCGTCAGACCATCTTTCACCGCAGACTCATACATCTGCTTCTGATAGCGCTCATCCACCGCATCCTGATAAACAAATTTCAATATGGTTCGCCGGCCCAGCAGCACCTTATCGCCTTCTTCGAGCAAATGGCGCTTCACCCGTTTCTGACCGATGAAAATCCCGTTCGTACTGTCCAAATCCTCAATCATATAGGCCCCGTCCGGGGAGGTTACTATCTGTGCATGGGTGCGGGAAATCCCGTCATCCCGTATCACGTAGTCACACATATCCCCGCGTCCGAGAATCAGCGGCGTCGTCTCGATAACAAACGCGTCTCCCCGGTCCACGCCCTGCACCACCACCAGTGATGGCTTCATGCTTTCACGGGCCTGCTCCTTCATCATGGACAGCGTTTCCCGATCCAACTGGATCGTGAGCTGTGTTGTGGCTTCTGATCTATCTGAACTCATTTTTCTCTTCCCGAAACTCATTCGCTATTGATCTTTTCAAATGAAATAATGTACCTCAAATTTTTACAAAACGGAAATATTCATCATGTCAGACAAAACCAATACAGTTCATTCTTCGCTGACAGCGGCGGAAATTCAATCCATTTTCACCCAAACCCTTCACAGCGTTCAGCATTCAAGAGTCCAAACGGCCAGAATGCCAACAATTTTAGAGAAAATATCAAAAAGGATTGAACATACTGCCCTGAAGGTCAGTACAACCACATCCCGGATTGAGCAGCTGTGCCATGAGGCCCTTGAATACCACTTTCGCGGCGTGTGCTGTCTGCCCCGCCATATAAAAACATGCGCCAACATCCTGCAAAACACCGATATTCTTAAAATTTCCGTTGTTGACTTCCCCCTTTGCGGCGCCACACCGAAAGATGTGGTCGCCCAGGCCCAGAGCGCCGTCGCAGATGGCGCCGATGAAATAGACATGGTTCTTGATGTACCATCCCTCAAAACGGGCAACCTGCGAGCGGCCCTTGACCGAATCGCCATGGTTGCCGAAGCCATCGCACCTTTGCCCCTCAAAGTCATCCTGGAAACCGCCTGTCTCACCGAAAGCGAAATCGTCGTCGGGTGCGCCCTGTCCGGAATGGCCGGTGCCGCCTTTGTAAAAACCAGTACCGGGTTTGCCGACCGGGGCGCCACCATTCGCGACATTGAAATCATGAAAATCGCAGTGGGAAACACCATGCGTATCAAAGCCTCCGGTGGCATCAAAGACGCCATCCTTGCACGACAACTGATCGCGGCCGGCGCGGATGTCATCGGCACCTCAGCCGGCCCCGCCTGCCTGGATTGATATCGATTGTCGTATCACAACCACACTGTATTCCCATAACCGACCTCTCGCCGGAGACAACCGCCATAAAAGGGAGCAATCCCCATTGCAGCCGGCCCATTAAAGTGTAGAATAAAAAAACACAAAAAACCCGAGTCAACAACACCTTACGCACCATCTCTGTTTCTCTTTCCCGACCTCGAAAAGGAAGAAAGGCCAGAGTCAATGAGCCAGGATAGACCACTGTCCCCCAACCAGGATCAAACCACAGAAACAGAAAAGTGTGTATCTGGCACGCCCCGGGATATGCTGAACCTGGATATGCTGTACCATGTCATTGAGGCGCTGCCCGTTGCCGTGTACATCATGGATAAAACCGGCACCATCGTGTATGGCAATCCAGCCGGAAAACAAATCTGGAAGGGCATCAGGTATGTTGGCCCTGAAGAATTCTGTGCATATGAGGCGTGGTGGCACGAAACCGGTAAAAAAATTGAAGCGCATCAATGGGCCGGAAGCCGCGCCATACGTAACGGAGAGACCTCCTCCGATGAAGTGATTCGCATCAAATGCTTCGATGGCTCGGAAAAAATTATTTCCAACTCCGCAATGCCGCTGCGGGATGAAAAGGGGGTTATCATTGGCGCCATTGCCATCAACCGCGACATTACCGGCGAAATCGAAAACAGTGCGCGCCTGCGCAAGAGTGAACAGCGCTACCGCACAACGCTCGATCACCTGCTCGAAGGCATTCAGATTCTCGACGATGACTGGCGCTATCTGTACATCAATCATTCGGCGGAGCTGCACAATCGGCGTCCCCGCGAAGAACTTCTTGGCCGCAGATATATGGACGAATGGCCGGAAACCCGCGGCTCGGCCATCTTTCAATCGATTGAACAGTGCTTCATTGACCGAAAAGCCAGACAACTCGAGCAGGAACTGCAATTCCCCGACGGAGACATTGGCATTTTCCAATGGAGCATTCAACCGATGGAAGAGGGCATGCTGATCATGTCTGTGGACAATACCCATCGCAAACAGACGGACTCCCAGCTCCAGCGACATCAGCGACTGGAATCGCTCGGTTATCTGGCCGGTGGCATTGCTCACGATTTCAACAACCTGTTCGGTGGCATTTATGGCAATGTTGATCTCGCCATCGCGGAAAGCAGCGAACCCGCCATCATTGAACTGCTGCAGAATTCCATCCGTACCATCGATCGCGCCAGGCTGCTCACCCGTCAACTCATCACCTTCTCCCAGGGAGGCACACCCAACCGAAACCCCGGAAACCTGTTTCCGCTGCTGGCCGATGTGGCGATGAGCTGCAGCGAGGGAACCGGGGTAACCGTACAACTGGATATCGACGATGACCTGAAACAGGCCAGTTTCGACTGCGAGCAGATTTCTCAGGTAATGGAAAACGTGGTCACCAACGCCGTTGAAAGCATGCAACCGAACAGCGTATTGAAAATCCGGGCACGAAACTGGAAAAGCGGTCACTCACCGATTCTTCATCCCCAGGGCAGATACATTCGGATTTCCGTTGTCGATTCCGGGGTGGGCATTGCCGCGGAGGATATTGACAAAGTCTTCGACCCCTTCTTCACCACCAAGGAAACGGGCAGGGGCCTGGGGCTTTCCACCTGCTATTCCATACTGCAGCGCCACGAAGGCGCCATCGAAATCGAATCGGTTCCACTGCAGGGTACGACAGTGCATTTTTACCTGCCGGCAGTTAACTTCGAAAGCATTCATCCACAGCCGGAAACCACAGCCCATCCGGAGGGTCGGATACTGTTCATGGATGACGACGATGTTATCCGCAAGGCCACCCAGGCCATGATAAAACGGCTCGGATACACGGTCACTTGTGTAAAGGAAGGAAAAGAGGCGTTCGAGCTGTTCTGCCGGAAGTCCGGCACACCGGATGCCTACCATGCGGTAATTCTCGACCTCACCGTACCGGGGGGATGGGGCGGCATGCAGACCGTTTCCGAAATCCGAAAACTGAACCCTGACATCCCCATCTTCGTGGCCAGCGGATACATGGATGTGCCGGTAATGAAAAACCCCGCGGACTTCGGTTTCAACGGCAGCATCAGCAAACCCTACCGATTCGAAGATCTGGCCGCCCTGCTTGACAACGTCGTCTTCACATCGCACACACCGGACAGCGACACCCCATAGCACTCATACCCACTCATCCCATTTACAGTGAATCGATACAGGCCCCATTGTCCTGCCAAATCAAAAAATCAGAATGGTCTCACCTCCCCATCGCCAGAAAAACATCAATTCGTCTCCTCCCCGTAAATAGCGCACTCCGTTGCTTTTCGATGGAATGACGGGAGATATGCCCGGGTTCATCAGACAAATGTCAATCCAGTCCGCATTCCATTGCTGATCATTCAACAATCATCTTGACATCTGGACCTCACTGTAAAAAAACTCAGGGATACCAGACTGCTGAAATGAAACCGCGTTTAAAAAACGTGTTAATTATCACGCAAGGAGAAACACGTATCATGATCCCAGGCAGCTTTCGCGTCCCGCTGGACATCTTAAAACGACTGTTTCTGACAATTCTCTGGAGTCTGTGCCTCATGGGGACTATCGGATGTTCTGATGACAGCAAAGAAAACAATTCAGAAAACAATTCAGACAGCGATTCGGACTCGGATACCGACGCCGATTCAGATACCGACACCGACACCGACTCCGACTCCGACTCCGATGTCGACACCGATTCTGATGCCGATTCGGACACCGACACCGACTCCGATGCCGACACCGATTCGGATACCGACAGCGACTCGGATGCCGATACTGATTCAGACGCCGACAGCGATTCGGACACAGACGGTCAGATTGACACGGAAATTGACACCGAAGTGGAGGTGGATACTGAAGTGTACAACAATCTGGATGTGGACCCCAATGGCACGTACCGATTCAAAAGCGTGCGCACCGGCGCCGGCGGCGGATTTATTGTGAACGTGATTTTTCATCCCACCGAACCGGATTTGATTTATGCCAAAACCGATATGGGGGGCGTTTATCGCTGGGTTCCCGAAACGGAAACATGGAAACAGCTCCTGTACTTTGTCGATGCGGACAACTGGAACTGGACCGGCCCCGAGTCGGTGGCCATGGATCCATCCGATCCGGACAAACTGTACATCGCCGGGGGCACCTACACGAACGAATGGGCCAGCACCAACGGTGTCATCTGGCGCTCCAGCGACCGGGGAGACAGCTTTGAAAAAACCAACATGCCATTCAAGATGGGGGGCAACATGGGTGGCCGCGGCATGGGTGAGCGTCTGGCGGTGGACCCCAATGATGGCAACATTCTTTATTTTGCAGGCCGCGAGGACTACGGTCTGTGGCGCAGCGAAGACGCCGGAGAGACCTGGGCCCAGGTAACGAACTTTCCGGCCACCGGCACCTTTGCCACCAATCCCGACGACCCATCGAATTACGACAATCACACTCCGGGCATCAGCTGGGTGACCTTTGATCCGGCGACGGGTTCGGCTGGTTCTGCCACTCAGACCATTTACGTGGGCATCGCCCATGTGGAGCCGGGAGAGCCCAATCTGTTCCGCACCACCGATGGCGGCGAAAGCTGGGAAGCGGTTCCCGGCCAGCCCCAGAGCAGTCTGGAAGGCACCACCGTCACCATGACCGGCGGCCTCACCTGGGATACGACCGAGGAAAACGACGATGGTACACTGGCCTGTCCCTATACCGGCCTGATGCCCAAACAGGGCAAACTGGATGCAGACGGCATTCTGTATCTCACCTACTCGAACTGGGCCGGTCCCTATCGGGGCAACAAAGGCGACGTGTGGAAATTCGACCCGGCAGACGAAACATGGACAAAGATTACCCCGGTTGACGGCGTCACCAATCCCAGCGATGCATACTGGGGGTATGGCGGTCTGGGCGTGGACATGCAGAATCCGGGCACCCTGGTGGTGGCCGGTGTGAACTCCTGGTGGCCCGATGGCGTGATGTTCCGCACCACCGATGGCGGTGAGAGCTGGCGGCCCCTCTGGGAATGGGCGGGATACCCGGAAATGACCCAGTACCACGAATTCGATTTGTCGTCGGCGCCCTGGATTTTCAATCCCAACTTCAACATCAACAACGAACACGCTGAACCGGACCAGCCCGTTAAGATTGGCTGGATGATGGAAGGCCTAAACATCGACCCGTTCGATTCCGACCGAATGATGTACGGTACAGGAGTCACTCTCTACGCTGTAGAGAATCTTTCCGAATGGGATAGCGGCGGGGTCATTACCATCGAATCCAAAGCGGTGGGCATTGAAGAGACATCGGTGCTCGGTCTTATCAGTCCGCCGGAAGGCGCCCCCCTCATCAGCGTGGTGGGCGACATCGGCGGCTGGGTGCACAATGATTTGGACCTCGCACCTTCCGCGGATGAACGGCACACCATTCCCGACGGCGGCACTATGACCGGTATTGACTTTGCCGAAGCCGACCCTGACATCATGGTGCGGGTGGGACAGGGATTTGCCTCTTCGAACGACGGCGGCGCCACCTGGAATAAAAGCTGGAGTGAACTGCCCGGCACCAATGGTCAGGTGGCCATCACCGCCGATGGTGCTTCCGTCGTGTGGGCCCCCGGGGATGGTCCGGTTTCGGTTTCGGCCAACAATGGGTTCAGCTCTCTGTCGCCGGTAACCGGTGGCGTTCCGAATGGCGCTTCGGTCGCATCTGATCGGGTGAATGCATCCAGAATGTACGCCTTTGGCGAGGGAACGTTCTATGTGAGCACCGATGGTGGCGCCAGCTTTGAGGCCACAGTCACCGAAGATCTGCCAACCACCGGTGAAATTCACGCGGTGCCCGGATTTGAAGGACATGTCTGGCTGGCCGGCGGCGCGCAGGTGACCGGTGGTTCCAGTGCCTCGGATTTGAACGGGCTGTGGTATTCCACTGATGGTGGAGACAGTTTCACCAAAGCAGCCAATGTGGAACTCTGCGCCACATTCGGGTTTGGCAAGGCAGCTCCCGATGCCGACTACCCGGCCATCTTCATCTCCGGTGTGGTGGATGGCGCCCACGAAATTTACCGTTCCGACGATATGGGCGAAAGCTGGAATCAAGTCACCGACGACACCCATAAATTCGCCACCATCCAGTGCATCACCGGCGACCCCCGCATTTACGGCCGTGTCTACTTCGGCACCAACGGCTTCGGCATCCTCTACGGCGACATGCTCGATTGACCCTTCGAACTGTGCCTTTCGCTTCCATGAAGCACTCCGGCAGTTCGCGTTATTCAGCTCTCACACCGTTCGATAAATTTTTTCAGCTGTTTTGAACCTCTGCGAAACTGCCTGGCCAGAACCCATCTGGTGACGATAATGGACAAGAGGTTCGGCGTCATGAGTCTGGCTGGGGTGTTTCGGTATTTGCCGGTGAACAGATTCACCAGTTTTCTTTTCCACACGGTCAGCAGCCGGCCCACAGAGTAGTTCCGGGCGTACAATGCGCGGTACTCTCTGTAAAAGGATTGTGCAGACAACTTACGCGGCAACAGGGGGTGGGCCAGGTCGTAGTACGGATGCATATCGGGATGAATCTCTGGCGACTGACGATGCAATGGGGTGCCGGGCAACGGTGTCAGTACCGCGTAAATGGGATGAATGATGCCCAGCTCCCGTCCATAATCCGTAATGGCCTGAAAGTCTGTCCCGGTGAAATCCGGCCGAATGAGAAAATGCGCAAAGTTGGTAATGCCACACGCCAGCAGAATGTCATTGGCTTTTCGGTTTATTTCCACCGAACCTTCCTTGTTGTACACATCAAGTGAATCATCGTTCAGGGCTTCGTACCCCACCGTCAGACCGGTCAGGCCGATGGACGCCCATTTTCTGAACAGGTCCGGGTTGTTCACAATGGTGTCCGCCCGGGAATACGCTTCGAAGGTTTTATCCAGCTCCGCGTCGCGGATGGCTTCGTACAGATGGTAGGCGCGCTTCACGTTGCCAAAAGTATGGTCATCGCCAAAAAAAACGTGTTTTTCCGGAATTGATACCAGCTCTTTTACCACATCTTCCACCGGCCGTGCGGTGTATTTGCCGTTCAGGATAATCCAGCAGGCGCAGAATGTGCAGCGATTGGGGCATCCCTGGGAAGTGGTAATCAACCCCATGGTGGTTCCATAAAAAGAATATTTCTTTCGATACCTCTCTACCAGTTCCCGTCGCGGCAGCGGGGTTCGGGCCAGTTGCACCGGTTCGGCAAAATCCGATGCCGGGTGGAACTCACCGTCCTTGCGGAAGGCCAGCCCCTGAATACCCGAAAAGTCCGAACCGTTGACAATGGCATCAAGGAGCAGCGGAAATGCCCGTACGCCGGACCCCCGCACAATGAAATCCACTTCGGGAATAAAATAGTCTTCCGGACACACGCTGGCATGATGACCTCCGGCCACAGTCAACGCCCCGGGAAGCACCCGCCGCACGGTACGCAGCACATCCACCGCTTTGGGAAAATCGATGGTGATACCCGTTACCCCCACCATGTCCGGCGAAAACCGCAGCAGTTCCCCGGTTAACCCCCTGTCAATGCGCCGTTGCGCTTCGACCCGCAGATCCAGAATGCGGATTTCAATCTCTTCAGGAATCGCCGCCGCCAGGGTTTCGAGCCCCAGCGGTTCCATGTGACCCAGCACCAGAGAATCCGGGTGAATGGGGGGCTGGACCAGAAGAATCCGACGAACCTCTCGCTTATTACTGTAATTTTTCTGTGACATAATAAAAATATATCATCTTACAACGTAAATGTGTCAAAAAAGAACCATCCCCACCGGGGAATACGATCCTTTGGGTTGGACCGCTTCTGCGGAGATGCCCATCCGAACAATGGCACCTTATTGCAGTGTCTGGATTGTGCGTCTGAACCCGGCGGTCATTTTCCCAGTTGCTGTCTCACCCGCCGGACGTTGAGGGATTCAAGGGTTCGGGGCAGGCCACGCCAGATAGTGTGGTAGCGGAATCCCCCGTGTTTCATTTCATCGATGGCTTTTGGGGCGGTCCAGTGCTCCACTACCATGCGATAGGCCGCCGCCATGGTGCCTGTGCGGTCCGATCCGTGCCTGCAGTGAAAAAAAACCGGATGCCGGGCGTCGTCGGTGATGATTTGGAGAAACGCCACAATCTCTTCTTCGGACACATCCCAGGCATTCATGGGAATGTGCACCAGATTGATATTGCCCGCGAGTCCGGCCTCTTTCAGTTCATCGGTGTCATCGTGCAACCGCCTCAGATTGACAACGGTTCGGATGCCCATCCGATGCAGTGACCGGAACCCTTCCACCGTGGGCTGTTCCCCGCGAAAGAGCGTATCGGTGAGTTGCCAGGTGTTGGCGATGCCATTGATTTCTATCGGCTTCGCCCAGGTGTCCGGACGCTGTTCCCCGGGAACCGGCGCGGCGCTGCATCCGAAAGTCCACAGATGCCCGAAGAGGAGCAGAATTGCCATCCACCGAATATGGTGGACTGTGGCTGGGACGTTCATCGCCCGAAGCTTTCCGGCGCCACCCGGGCCAGAATTTCCTTCAGGTCCCGATGCCCATCAATCCGCGACAACGCGGATTTCACCCTGGAAAACGACTTGTCCACAAACGGCAGAAACGATGAATCTCCTTTTACCCGGTCAATAAAAATGAAGCGGCCCCCATCTTTCAGTTTCCGCTGCACTGTAATCAAATCGAACTCCCGCTGAATCTCATCCGCGGGCAGCCGCCGATTGCGCGCATATCTTTCGATGAGTCGCTGCTGCACTTCGGTGCCCAAATCCACGTAGGAATCATTGAGCAATGCCACCAGGTCGTAGGTGCGCGGACCGCTGAGCGCATCCTGAAAGTCAATGATGACCAGGCTATCGGGAGAAGGTACATGGTGTGTCACCATCAGATTTCTGGACTGGTAATCCCGGTGCACAAACCCTCTGGGCAACTGATCAATTTCTGCGGCAAAGACATCGAATATCCCATCGAGGGTCTCGCGGATTCGGGGCGGCAACACGCAATCCAGACGCGCCTCCACTCCCCATTCCCGAAAATGATCCAGCTCCCGGCGAAGCAGCGCGTAATCAAAGAAGCGCCGCCCCGCATAGCAGTTGCCTGCCACCGGCCACATGGTGTCATGCATGGTGGAGAGCAAATCCACGGCCGCCTCATACCACGCCAGAACCTCATCCGGCCCTTTTCCCTGGAGATTGGCGTTAAATGTGAGCTCGCCCAGATCTTCGAGCAACAGATGTCCGTGTGCTGTGGCATCCAGAAATATCTCTGGAACGGGCAGGCCTGCGTTTTTCAGGTGCCGCTGCACGTTGACGAACGGCAGCTCATCAAACAGCTCATTGGCGGACGCCTCGTCGCTTTTCATGGCATCATCCGGCAGCGCCATCTGCACAATTCGGCCGGGAACCGCCGGGGATGCCCCATTCAGTGTCAGCCGGTAGTAGCGGCGACTGGATGCCCCTTTTTCCATTTCCTGGCGCAGGGCCACGCTGGTTTCCTGACCGAATGCCTCGCGGACGAGATGCTGCAGTGTCACTTGTACCTCCTTGAGCGAATCGCGATTAAACACCCGTTCAGTGTATCCGGCCATCGCTGAAAAACCAAAAAAAAACGTTGGATCCAAAAAACGGTTGCCGGAACGAAGTCGGACTGGCAAGGGAATACACCATGTCTGATTCGTTGACACAGACGCCGGGAACGCCGGCGCCACTTGCCCTGGTGAAACAGGTTCTTTCTCGTCTCGAAATATCTGCTTCGAGCGGCCAGATAGAGGCCCTCGAGCGCTACAGCCAGATGGTGCTGGCTCATAATCCCCGCGCCAATATTACCGGCGCCAGAGATATTCCCGCGTTTATTACCGGTCCCCTGTTCGACGCACTGACCCTGATGTCCGTGATGACCACCACCGGCAGACTGGTGGATATCGGCTCCGGCGGCGGGTTGCCCGCTGTGCCCCTGGGAATTCTGAAACCGGACATGGCGCTGACTCTGGTGGAGCCGCGCCAGAAACGAGCGGCGTTTCTCCGGCAGGTGGTCGATGCCTTTCAATTGAACGCCACGGTACTGGCCACCCAGGATCGGGAACTGAAGGAACTGCATTTTGACGGTGCAACCGCCCAGGCGGTGTTTCCACCGGCCAAATGGATTGCCAGAGCGCAGAGACTCCTCCGGAACGGAGGCGCCACATACACCCTGACCAGTGTACCGGTCACCACCAATATGCTGCCCGGGCGGGTAGTGATTGAGGACCAGCGGACCGTCTACCGGGATAACATGGCCCGATATTCCGCCAGACTGCGGTTGACCACCGCCGGACCGGAATAAATATTTCATCCCTCGTTTCAATCGGGTGCAAAATCAGCAGCAGTAAAATGAAAACCGCTTTGTTCCGACCAGGAAATATGTCATTCTACCGGGCAAAACAACCCAACGGAGGAGATGTCATATGTCAAATTCGGTTTCCAGCATTTTTGCTGTCAGCTTTTTTACGGCGATACTTACGTCCGCGCTTGTCACAGGCGGGATGCTGTACTTTACAGGAAATTTGAGATTACCGGGTTCAGAAGAAGAGAAGGCCCCGCCTCCCGAACCGGAAACCATTGAAGCGCCGTCCCTGGTGGGCGTCACCACCTCCGTGGCGGCCGATGTGCTCAAATCCCGTGGTCTGCGTCTGGTGGTTCAGGAAGAACGCTCCGACAACAAAGTACCTGCCGGAAAAATCTGTGCCCAGGATCCGCTGGCAGAATCCGTGCTCAACATTGGCGGCGAGGTGTCTGTGGTCATCTCCACCGGCCCCGATTCCAAACCAGTGCCCGATGTGGTGGGCAAGAAATTGGACGAAGCGAAACAGCTGATTACCGAGGTCGGATTCAAGGTTGGCGCCATTACCGAATCAGACACCGGCGAGCCGGGTACGGTCATGGGGGCAGCGCCCAAGGCCGGGGAAGCCATCGACCCGGGCTCCGCAGTGGATTTGATTGTGGCTAAAGGCATCACCGTTCCCAAGGTGGAAGGCATGTATGTGGGCAAAGGTAAAAAAACCCTGCAGGACGCCGGACTTAAAGTGGGTAAACTCAAATGGAAGTATTCGGATTGGGCCGACACCAACATCATCCTCTCCCAGGAGCCCGAAGCCGAATCAATTGTGGCTGCGGGAACCGAAGTCATCCTCACCGTCAACCCCGATTGATCGTTCTCTCAGGACAATCGGGCAATGCAATCGCCCCTCCTTCGAAGCAAAGTCACTTGCCAGACAACGCCTGAATCATGATTTCCCCATAGCGGGTTCCCTGAATGCGGCGGGAAGCGTGGGTAAAGTGCGCGGCATCCTGACCTTCGAGTCCTTCTGCGGACACCACAAAGCTATTTGAAATTTCGTCTGGCAAATCGTTCACCAGTGGATTGTGATACGTGCCGCAGCAGCCGCCGTTTTCGTTATACAGCAGTTCTCCCGCAATAAACGGCACATCACCGATTTCGAGATCGGCTCTCAGATTTTCGACCAGTGTTTGCACCTTGCCCACCCACTGGGAATTACCGGTATCGGTCTCCCCCTGGTGGAAGAGAATTCCCCGAATCACGCCGGACTCCTGCGCCAGTCTGGCCCGCTCCAGAATCCAGCGATACCCACCGGTGTTGGGGTCATCCGGCGGAATCTCGTACGGATCGCAGGGATCATCGTCATTGCCCTTTTCGTAACAGTCAATGGAAATGCCGGAAATGGCGCAGGGCACCAGCAGAATATTTTTATCGGGGAATGCCTCCGCCATGGTTCGTCCAAAATAGTCCCCGGGCCCAAGACCTTCAAAGCACCCGTGAAGCGGCGGCGTGGCGGTGTACCACTCATTGTATTCCCGATTCAGATTGGAACAGTTGTCGTAGGCGAGCACCTGAATCCGGGAATCGGTATTTACATCCTGTGACGCGATGGACTCATTACTGGTGCCCGACATATTCGATTGCCCAAGAAGCAGAAATACCCAGGAGTCCGCCGCCCCGGCCGTATCGCTGTCGGTATCCGTGTCGGTGTCGGTGTCGGTGTCGGTGTCCGTGTCCGTGTCCGTGTCCGTGTCCGTGTCCGTGTCCGTGTCGGTGTCGGTGTCGGTGTCCGTGTCCGTGTCCGTGTCACTGCCGGTATCCGTGACACTGCCGGTATCCGTGACACTGCCGGTATCCGTGTCACTGCCGGTATCCGTGTCACTGCCGGTTCCAGTGTCCGTTTCGGTCCCACCGCCGATGTTGGAGTCAATTCCGGTCGCCGTATCCCCGGAGGAATCCGTGCCCGCCGCCTTGTCCGAACTTCCTTTTCCACATCCCATCCCCGTTACATACATCAGCCCAATGGCCCCAATGGCAAACATCCACTTATTCATGATACACCTCCGTGTTGAATCACACGGTTCACCCACTATTCTCTCAATCCCGCCAGTCATCTGTGATTCCGAGGGTAAATATAGTCCCGCCCCACCCGACTGGCCAGTGCCCCATCCCTCGCGCTTCGTCAGGACCGCTTCTTTTCGCTGGATTTCGACGAAGGGTGGCTGCAACTGGTTTATGTGATTGTTCGTGATTCTGAGTAGCGTACCATCGAAGGGATGAATCAGAAAACAAAATTCAATACGGCGTCTTTTCAGATCGCTTCCACAGATTGAAGGCATCGAGAGAATTGTCCACCGTGCATTGGTACACCCGCATCTTCCGTTCAGCATAGGGGCGCGCCAGCTCCCGATAAATATCTTCATCTGAAAAGTGAACCCCCGGTGCCGCCGCATCAAACCGGGTGGCCGCAAACATCAGCATGGGAATATTGGCCCAGCAGATGGCCGCGTAACACATGGGACAGGGTTCGGTGCTGCTGTACATCACACAATGGGATGTGGCGCCGGGCTGAGGCAGCTCTGATTGGTCTTTGGGGATGCAGCCCAGGTTGAATACTCCCAGAGAGGCGCAGGCGCTGCGAATGGTCATCACCTCCGCATGTGCAGTGGGATCATTGATGGTGGTGACCTGGTTCTGATTGCACCAGTATCGCAGAATCCGGTTGGTGTCGTTGTCAATCTGCACCATCACCGCGCCGAATGGACCGCCCTTGCGACCAACGGACGCCCGGGCTACATCGCAGGCCATGCGCATCCATTCGTCACCCTCCACCTCGATGCCGGCATATATGTGGCTGGCCTTGATATTGGCTTTCTGCACCGGGACGCTGTGGCACGCCTCCGGGTTTTCAAGGGTACATTCCGGATGATATCCACTCCAGGGCTGTATATACTGAGGCCCATCACTGTTAATGAACCGGGGTGAAAATTCATAGGTTGTATCAGCCACCTCCACCGGGGCGCATAGAAACGGGGAGGAATCTGTTGTCACCACCGGACGTGAGGTTCCCTGCTGCGTTTTTTTTACCATACGTGGCGTCCTTTTCATTGGTGTCCATACTGGATTCTGACGAACTCTACCCTGGAATCTCTCCCGCTTCAAAAACCCGGCAAAAGGAGTGCAACCGGATTGACCGGGAATATTTCGACCCTTCGGTGACTTTACATAGGCACGTGGTTTTCGGCGATATAAACATCATCAAACGATAGTACCTTCCCATTCCAGTGGTTCGCGGTTACGGAGAGTACAAAAATGTGCGACCGCTGCCCGGGTATGATAATGGAAAGTGGAATGCTTATAAAATGGGTCAGAACCGATGTTCCTGTGCGAAAAGAGAAATTGTGACGGAGAGGACTTATGACTGAAAAGAGAGAACTGGGAAAAAAATTGACCGACGTACTGAAACGCGGTGCCATCGGCGGCGCGGGATATGGCTATACGGTATGCATGGTTCACCTGGCTATGGGGATGATCCTTATCATGTCCATGGGGATGCCCCCCCTCACATGGTTTTCCGCCAAAACCCTGATATACGAAATCCCACTGGCGGTCCTGATGGGACTGCTGTTATCCCCCATTTTTCTGTTACCAAAGGGAAAATGGCTTCATCCGGCGGCGTTGGCGCTCGTCTGGCTGGCCATGGAATTGTTTGTGGCGGTAGACCCCAGCAAACCCGCCATGTGGCTTTTGCCCCCGGTTCTGGCCGCCGGATTCTTTTTTCTGTTTCGCTGGATATGGCACAGGCGTTTCGTGGCGGTGATTGCGGTCATCGTGCTGTTACCACCGGTGCTGCTATCCGTGCCTGTCATCAACTACGAAATGGGCGACGGATATCAGATGAAGTCGGTGAAAAAAGAACAGAATGCCCCCAAAGACGCCCCGGACGTGGTATTTCTGGTGATGGATACGGTGCGGGCCCATAATGTGTCGGCATATGGGTACGAACGAAAGACGACGCCCATTTTTGATGAATTTGCAAAGGAAGGCACCCTGTTTGAAAATGCCATGGCTCCCGGCACATGGTCGCTGGCATCCCATGCATCCATGTTCACCGGGATGCTGCCCTCTGCCCATGGGGCCCACGCGGAAACCAATTTTCTGAGCGAAGACATCCCCACCATTGCCGAATCATTTGCCAAAGCGGGATATGACACCCGCTGCTTCACCGCCAATCCCCACATTACACCGGGATTCGGACTCACCCGGGGATTTGGCTGGACTGATAACGCCTGGATTACCGGCGCCGGTGGTCGCGGTTTCACGTTTATTTATCGACTGGTCGATGCACTGGGGCTGAATACCGCCCAGGACAAAGGTGGCGCCAACGTGGCCGGGAATGTGGCAGACTGGATGGCCCAGCGACCCAAGGACGGCCCCCCCGCATTTATTTTTGTGAACTTCCTGGAAGCCCACTTTCCCTTCCATCAGTTGCCCAGCCAGTTTCGTGACGCGTACACCAGGAAATCGCTTTCTGATTTGCGAACCGCCGGTCAGCTGGCATTCGGCGCCCAGATGGGACGACTGCTCACCGATGACGAGAAAAAGCAGATTCATCAAATCATTCTGGATTTGTATGATGGCGGTGTGAAGTACACCGACTACCTGCTCGGCAAAATCATCGACATCTGGAAAAAGCGCGGCACCCTGGACAACACAGTTTTCGTGGTAGTCGGTGACCATGGCGAGCATTCCGGAGAACATGATATGTTCGGGCATCTCACCTCGGTGTATCAGGAAGATTTGCACGTACCGTTCATGTTCCGTTATCCCGGCAAAATCGCGGCCGGCAGAAGAGTGGCCCAGGAGGTATCCACACTGGGGATTTTTGCCACTGTATTTGAACTGACCGGTCTGAAACTTCCCCGAACCGTGCAGTACGGATCGCTGATGCCCGCCCTGCAGCCAGGCCAGATGGGCAGCGCGCCCTTCGGTCGTCCGGTGATGGCCGAACGATTCGAAAAGAAATTGCTCTCCAGCCGCTTCAAACCCGGCACATCCAACGGTGTTGGCCCACTGCTGGACCCCAGGGGAAGATATCGGGTGTATCGCGTGGGCGACTATAAACTCGCCAGACATTATGCCGATGGCAAATTCTCCAGTCACCTGTTTGACCTTGCCGAAGACCCCGGTGAAATGACTGACCTGGCAAAGGACCCCAATTCGGCAACGGTACTGAAGCAGATTGAAGCAGAGCTCAAAAACTGGGAGCTCGTCCTGAAGCTTCCCGGGCTGGACGCCCCACCGAAAATTGGCGGCACCGGCGGCGGCGGCGCAGGCAACTCTGCCAGAGGCGGCGGTAAAAGCGAAAATCAACTCAGCGACGAAGCCCGCGAACAACTCAAAGCCCTGGGATATATGGAGTAAGAGAAATTTTACGGTATGCCCTGAATGGATTACATCGATTCGGAGGGCAGCAGGAAGCGTTCGATGAGGGTGGCGAGATGGGGTGGGGTTTCCTGCATGGGATAGTGCCCGCATTCGGCAATGGGGGCAATGGTCAGACTACTGCAGATGGGGGAATAAACCCCTCTGACGTTATCGCCACGCATGGGAACATCGTCCTGTTCTCCAGTCACTGCCAGCAGCGGCGCAGATACCGTTGCCTGTGGATTGGGAACCCCATCCCGGGCAAAGGGAAAAATATACCTGCGTACCGCTTCGGGTGTTGAGGTGGCTCTCCATTGCGCCACCTTGTAGCGAATCCATCCGTCGCACAGCCTGTTTCCAACGGTATACTTCACCGCCTGCGCGCGGTGGACATCGTCGCCTTCCGCCACACCTTGCAGGGCAGCTATGATGGCATCATCGGCGCCCATTCCCTGCGGGGGCACCGGGCACACCAGCACTACCTTTTCGATGCGGCTGGCGGCCGTCTGGGCCAGATGAAGAGCCACCAGCGTACTCATGGAGTGTCCAATCACAACAAATCGGTTCCAGCCAAGATGGTCTGCCAGCGCGATAACGTCCGCAGCGGTTTCTTCGAGTGTGTACGCGCCCTTCAGGTCTATGGATTTTCCATATCCGCGCATATCCGCAAATACCCAGCAGAACGCATCGGTGTTCAGGAATAGCCGAACGCTCTCCCAGGTTGAAGTGTCGCAAAGCCAATCGTGAAGAACGATGACGCCCTGCCGTCCAGAGCCGATTGATTCGTATCCGAGCATGTGATCCCCTTTTTGGTCAATGAATCCTGCAATCATGAATGCCGGAGAATACCATCAATGCATTGAGAATCACATCATAAAAGGAGGCGAACCCGGTACCCACCGCCATGCGACTGTCCCGGAATGACGCTTCGCCGCGAATGCGCTATGCGGATACCAATCCGGTGAAAGCGAAAATGGCGACGCATCCATTAAAGTTCCGCTGACCCTCCCATCGATTTTATGCATATGACGAAACCAACGATTTTACCGAGTCGCTCGCTGTACCTGTCGCCTATCTGGCACTGGATAAAACACCAATATTTTTATGAGAACAGATCAGGAAGCGGGAATGACCATGACCACCTTGGCGATTCCCTCGGTAAAATCTTTGCGGTACACGTAACTCACCGATCCTTTCAGACTGAACACCGCCTTCAGGTTGTTGGACAGCGCTGGCGGTTCGCTCTGACCGTATTTCACCTTCACCTCTTCCCAATGCCGTTTTTCCGCTGAGGCATCCATCTGCAGCACTCTGCTGCGGAACGCGGCGCGCAGGGTTTCGTCTTTGGCATTAACTGGCATCGCCGCCTGTCCCCCGGGCCAATCCTTACGTACTTTCAGAAAAATACCTCTGAGCACGGTTTCATTTATGGAATTTACTGGAACGTTTTTATTGACGATAACAAGAATATCCATCGGATTTTCAGTTTCACTGGCGGACGCTTCTTCCTGCTGCAACAGAAAGCAACACATCAGGAGAGCAGCAAATACGCCAAGTACTTTTTTACGTGTGGACACGTTTGATATAAAATGTGACACAGTTGCTCTCCTTGGTTAAAACGAAACAGCCACCTGGGCTGCGGCTGTCCAGATTTCCGCGTTCATGTTTGACAGAAAGTGCACTTTCAGATAGGAGCCCTCCAGCTTCAGTGAAACAAACGATGACGGTTTGAAATTAATGCCGGCATTGTACACGGTATTGGTGAATTTTCCCTTTTCCTGGGTCGCTGTCGCAGACCATTTCATCTCGTCCCGCGGTATGTCATACTCAAACCCCACATATGGGGTAATCGTCATTCCGTTCAACCATCTGTCGAGGGGCAGCTGATAGGCCAGCATCACATAAAACAGGCTGGCCACCGTGTCCGGTGTATAGTTCGGCAGGTCATCGGAACTGGAAAGAAAGGCAGAGGTTCTCCCATTCTCACTGTAGCGTTTCATGTTGCGAATATATTCGGACTGCAGTCGCACCCCAAAAAGAGACAGGAGAAAATCGCCGGAAACCACGTATTCTTTGTAATTTTCAAGTAGCTGCTCATTCCAGGCCGCCATCCATTTATCAGTGACTTCCCCATAATAGCCATATCCACCGAGAGAAACTTCAACATCCGGGGTGGAATAGGTGAGCTTGAGTCGCAATCCCAATCCCTTGTTGTCGTCGTAATCCACTACGCCTTCAGCGCCGCCCCGACCATTGGATACGGTAAATGCATAGTCGAACTGCAGGTGATCGCCGGGGAAAACCCGGCCGAATAACTGCAGACCCAATTGTGCAGGCGGCATGGGTTTCCTGCCCGCCAGTTTGGGGGGCGTCACGGTGTCGTTTTCAAACGGAGGCAAAATGGATAACCGCACAGTACTGGCGTGGTCTTCATGCCAGATACCATATGGTGTCAGGAAGTATCCGGCTTTCACCCCGAAGAACTGGGCGGGCTCCCATTTGAGCCATGCCCGCTGAATCATGATGCTCCCCCAGGAAAATTGTTGCTGGGTGTATGGATCCACCACCAGAGTACTGGTTCGCTGGGGATTGTAAAATCCCGCATCCATGGCACCATTGGGTAAAAACGTGAACTGGATTTCAGCCAGGAATGACAATGAACTGGTCATCTGACTGGAAAAATACAGATTCAGATGCTGCAGCAGAAACTGGGGAGATGTATTCACAAAGCCCTGTCCCTCCACAAAAAACGACTCATCGTCAATACCACGCCACATGAAAGCCATGTCGTAGAACCCGAAAATATCGAATCTGTGCGCCAGGTCTTCAGAAGCTACATCCTCGATAGCGCCGAACTCCAGTTCTTCAAGCCGGGCATCGAAGTCTTCCTTCATTTCGGACATCTGCTGTTTCAGGGCCTCAATTTCTGTCTGCGGATCAACCCCGTCTTCGTCGGTGGCCGTCGCATCCGCGGACTCGGCATTCTCTTCCGACGCGGGTGCTGCTGCATCTTCTGCAACCGGGGCTGCATCTGCGGCAGCCGGACCTGCTTCGGGGGGTTCCTCTACCTGACCGAAGGCCGAACCTGCCACCAGCAGAAGAGATATGGGGAAAATCAGAATTATTATTTTAGCATTCATATATCCTCCTACTGTTGACAATACTGCGTGCCCATTGCCGCATAAAATTCATTGGGCATACAGTGGGTTACAAAGCCTGAGTCAGGGGACATCACACAACAGGTGTATCCGTCGGGACAGTTGTCCGGCGTCGCAGAACAGTTTTTCAATGTACAGAAATTACCCCCCTGTGGCGCAACCAGACAATAGTCCGCATTGTACTGGGTGCAATCCGCATCCGAATTGCACGCTTCGCCCAGAATCGGCGTCGACATGCTGTCTGTCGCCGTATCGGTGCCTGCCCCGGTTCCCGTATCCACAACCGACGTATCGGTTGCGCCCTGGCACCACAGATTCGCTTCCTGCCACTCCAGGTCCCCACAGCGATCATCGTCATCGATACACGAAATGAGCGCCACGGCCCAAACTGTGCATAAAATTGTCATCATGGCTCGCATTCAGCTATCTCCTTTCAGTTCAAATAGATTTGGTAAGAATAACCGATATCCAATCAGCTGCAACAACGGCCCTCTTTTCAACACATGCATATTTCTCCCAATGAGCTCGAATAAAACAGAACCATTCAATCGTAATGGACGAAAAATGAAAAAAAATGCTTTGGGCGCCTAAGTATCGTCGCGATTAAAAACGTAAGAGAATGCCAGAATTCTACTCACTTTTTTCAACAAGGTCCAATTTTTTCAGAGTAAACAGATTTTTAACCGAAACGCAACCGTTCATTTTTCGAGAGTTTCATGGGGATCTCTTCGCTGGGATCAATGATATCCGCTAATATGACGGATGGCGCAGAACGGAGAATTCGCAGGGCGACAGTTACTTCGTCCCCATCGCCGGCGCACAATGGGAATTGGTGAAATCCATCTCGAAAGTGTTGGGGTCGGCTGCCGGAGAACAGAGTAATCCAACGGGACAGGTCGAGGCAGCTGGCGTACATGTTTTGAGGCACCGATTCACAAGGGTCGCGGTGGTGGGATCCATCAACATGGAACAGGTCCCTGCCGCGTCTCCGGAATCGGTTGTGCATACCGCCCCCGCAGTGCATTCATTGGCAACCACCGGCATCGGAAAATCTGTTGTGTTGTAACACGCGTAAATCGGCATCAAGCCAAAAAGATTCGTACAGGATCCCTCCATAGTTCCGGCGGTGCATGGAGTCGCCGCACAGGGCTCCTGACATGTACAGGAGCCTGCGCCAATCACCGGATCAAGCCCCGCACCAGTGCAGGTGTTTCCGGCGCAGCAGTCCTCCTGACTACCACCACAGGCCGCAACGGCTGTTCCGGTATCAAGCCCCGTATCCGAACCGGTGTCCACACCAGTGTCCACACCGGTGTCCACACCGGTGTCCACGACTTCCTCATCATCCGTTTCGTCGTTACAAGAGAACAACAGCATGCCAAAAAGTCCAAGCGAGAGTATTGCGAGAAGCCAATTTCCATTTTTCATGTTTTATTTCCCTTTCTCCTTATAATTGCACAGATGTGCGCCAACTGATTTTTTTTAGCCCGAACGAATAATTGTAGACAAGCTAAAAGATTTGTCTACAGGAACTATGGCCAGAGTTCAAGAATTTGCAACAATTCGGTGGAGCAACAATTCGGTGGAAATGAGGAGTGATGTTCAGTGGGCGTACGCGCCGACGTCGGTGGAACTGGTGCGACGTCTGGGATTGAAACATCCGACAATGCCGCCAACGCTTTCGATGTATTCGTAGTCGATTGAGTACTGCCACCACGGTTGAACGCCCTGTCCACTGGGGGCGCCTTCTTTAATGCATCCGGGGTCAAAACCAATGTCGTATTCGGGGGCCTCATCCGGATTGGCCTTTCCGAATATTTCCGCGCCCGCGTCCGGCAGAACGGTCAAATCCAGGGGCGGATTGGTGAAAATTTCTGTCCCATCATTGTCTTTTATCCCCACATTGTTGCCGGTTTCCGTGGGCTTCAGATTGATGGCGGGGTGACCGGGACCGCGGGAAACCGCGAGGTTATTGTACAGCCTGGCACCGGCCAGACATTCACCGTCATCATTAAAATAAATTTCGCCAGGTTCCGTTGGAGGCGGAATCTCCATTTCACCGCAGCGATGGTTGGTAGGCACAATGCCCGCAGCGGGATCGAGCCCATTGCCGAAACAGGTATTGTTGATAATCACGGTATTGGAAGAGCCCGTCACCCGGAAACACGAGCCCCCATTGCGGAATCCGATATTGTTCATAAAAGTTGCGCCGGTCCCGCCGCCCCCCATGTTGCCGATGTCCGTGATAAAACCGTTGCCATCGCTGTGGCACTCCATATCCACATTTTCAAACGACACCGTACTCTCCACCAGATTGTCCGCAGGGGTACCATTGATGCCCCAGAAATCCATACCACTCGACCACGAAAACTCTTCGTCACTGCCAGTATGAGCCGCAATGCATTGGGCCACATGGAATCCCCTGGCACCATGCAGCCCAAAACCGTTCATGGTGTTCATGTCAGCGACGCAATTATAAAACTGCAGATTGCCATTCTGGTTGAATCCCAATGCATTTTCAAACCCGGAAACCCCACCAATGGAGGCAATGCCATTGAATCGCAGATATGTGGAGGCGGAGTCCATCATGGTGACCCCCCCATTGATGATGGGTAATTCTCCCGGATAGGTGGAGAACGTGATCCAGCCGTTCTGGGTACCGGCAATGTTGCCGCTGATTTCAAGAGGCCCCTGGTAGGTTCCGCCACGCAGACAGACAATATCCCCCGGCTTGGGTCTGGATGCAGCGGTTTGCAGGGAGCATGGACTCGCTTCACTGCAATCGTTGCCACTGCCGGAAGGGCTGGCGTAATGGGTGGTGCCGGAGCCCTCGCACGACGGTTCAAACCGCACAAATGTTTCCACGTCGGTGTCTGTATCGGTGTCTGTATCGGTGTCCGTGTCCGTATCGGTGTCGGTGTCTGTATCGGTGTCTGTATCGGAGTCCGTATCGCTATCGCTGTCCGTATCGCTATCGCTGTCTGTATCCGTATCCGTATCGCTATCGCTGTCGGTGTCGGTGTCCGTATCGGTATCGCTGTCCGTATCGGTATCGCTGTCCGTATCGGTATCGCTGTCGCTGTCCGCATCCGTATCGCTATCGGAATCCGTATCAGTATCTGTATCGCTGTCGCTGGGCCCGCTGGAGTCCCCGTCGGAAGAAATGGGGTCGTTACATGATGCAAGCATCAGTAACATCGCCAAACTAATTAATTTTGTCCATGATACCATTATATGTCCTTCCCTTCAGTCAATCGCTTCACCGGTCCGATTCGTTGAACCCGTTAAATTAACGGTACCCCAACAGCAATGATAAGTTCGATAAAAATAAACGGTGATTCAGGTTTCGTCCACTTCGAAAACAGCAGAATATTACAGTTCAGACATCATTGACCAGAAAAAAAGAATCAGGGAGCTGGGTTTGGAAGGCTTACATCAAACATAATTTTTTAAAGCACGCCACGATGATGTCCGCTTTTCGAGGATTCGTTTGCGCTATAAAATCGATTCGCCGGCAGTGCCTTCAGGTGGCGCTATCCCGAGTGCTCTCACTGCCGAGGCGAAAACATCGCAGATGTTGAACGAGGTGCGCAGGGTGCTGCCTTTAATGTTGGCGGCGAAGATGCCGAACAGGTCGTGGTTGGCGCGGTCCGGGCCCTGGTCGTTGCCGGGAATCTGAATGGCGCCATGGCCCACGCTGCCGATGGCCCGGTAATTGAGATTGTCCAGGTAGACGGTGAAATCCGGTGGGGTTCCTGCGGCCGGTCCGTACAACTCCCCGGGGGAAAATATCTGATGCTGCAGGGCTTCTCCATTGCGCATGCCCGCCGTTTTCAGCACATCTTTCAGTTCTTCGCCGAGGCGCTGCGCATCACCGGCGGACATCTCTTTCATTCGATTGAAAAAAACCCGACCCACGTAGCCGCCATGGGCAAAGGCGGTGGTCTGCTTCCAGTCAATATTCAGCCCGTTCAACGGTACCGGCTTATCGGGATAGCTATCGGCGAGCACCAGATGTCTACTCCGAATCAGAATTTCGTTCAGACAGATGCCACCACAAAGAGGCTTCACCCCGTGATCCGAGACCACCATCACCAGGGTATCGCTGTCCAGCAGCGCCAGGGTTTTTCCGATTTCATCATCTAAAAGCCGGTAATATTCGATGCCCGGTGCGTTGTCTTCAAACGCGGGATGGTCCCGCCATATGCGATGCAACGCCGCATGGTGCAATCTGTCCGGGGCAATGTCCACCAGCATGGCGAACCTGGGCTGCTCTTTTTGAATCAGATGTCTGAAAATGCCGAAATGCTGGCGGGTCAGGGCCGCGCATTCGGCGGACACCCTCGACGTATCGTCGTTTCGGAAGTTTGCCACATCCACGATGTACGGTCCGAAAAGGGAGGTCAGCTCCTGCCGGAGCGACGGTTTCGCTATCCAACGGCTCCTTGCGGACGGTGTGGTGAAATCCGTGGTCATGGTCACCCGGGGTCGGGGGGAAAGGGGATAGGTTCCCGGCACCGACACCACCACACTCTTCATCCCGGCCTCCGCAGCCAAATCCCAGATGCGCGGGAAATGCACATCCGTGGAGTTCACCAGTTCCGGCGGGTCCAAAGGGGCATAGTGTCGAAAGCCGTAAATACCCAGTTGTCCGGGAGAGCGTCCGCTGGTCATCGAAATCCAGGCGGGAATGGTGATGGGGGGATCCGTGGAACGCATGGGACCGAAGCAACCACCATCGCAGAGGGCGCGAAGGTTCGGCATTTCATTGCGATACTGATCAAACGCCAGTGCCGGCGCAACCGAGTCCAGTCCAATAATGACAACGCGGGAGGGATTCATACAGTGATAAATCGCTCAGTGGCCGCCGATGTCATCATCATCAAAACACACCTGACCACTGTCGGTCAGGTTGGCAAGGTACGAAGCAATTTCATCGTCGTTGAAGTTGTCAAAGGCGTCGAGCATTTCCCGGCGAAACGCCGCATCCAGATTCGGCAGGCAAGTCAGCAGATCGTCCAGGGTTCCTTCCCAGATTTCCGCTTCCTTCACCACCTCCAGCAACTCCACATAGTCAGCGCAGTCCCCTGTCTCCACCCCATCCTCATCGCACGTATTCAGTTCGTCATCGGTGAGCGCAGTGATTCCGGACCCGTTGGTTGTCCCGTCGTCATCGGATGCGACGCATCCCAGAAACAGAAATCCGGCCAGGGCAGTCACCACAATGGGAGTCCTGATCCACATCTGAACCCCGCCCGTCGGTTTTTTCTGCTGAAGCTCCCGTTGCAGGTCATCGAGCAGCTGGCTGACGGTGGCATGCCGAAGTACGTCGCAATTGACCGCCGCAGAAGGAGAAATCATGTGTCCCTCCAGACGGATGCTCAACTTTTTGAGGGCCAACCAGAATTCCGAATCGTCCCGATGGGTTTGCAGCGTGGCATACAACGCTTCCACCGTTCCCTCCGCAGATGTCCACGGCGCCACCGGCGCCCGATGACGGGTTAAAAATGTTCGAATCTCCACAAGCGGTGTTTGTGTTGCTTCCATGATGAACCTCCGTTGCCTCAGGCAATCTCCCGTTGCCCTATGCATACGTTAGAATTGTTATTTCCGGATAGTGCAAAAAAGACACCAGCCTGGCATTTAATATATATGCGCTGTAATTACAGGAGGTTATGCCCATTTCCACCATTTGTGCCAACTGTGCCATCATCCATGGTTTCATTGGTTTGCAGAACGATTTCGCAGGATGTGCAGACACGCCGGGTTGGCGCCGACTGCGCCGGTGAGCCCATAGGCCACCGCCGGACACCCGCCCCGGCACACGCCGCCAAACGAACACGTGGCACACGGGCCTTCGAGGTGCCGGTGACTTTCATCCATCCGCGTCACCGCGAAATGTGTGTCGTTTTTGAGAATGGTTTCCAGCGATTCCTGCCTCAGACTCGCCGTGGCAAACTCGTCTTCCATGGCGGTACAGCCTTTCACCTTTCCCGACGGGGTGATGCCGAAGGTGCGAATGCCCGCCGGACATCCATCAAAAAAGGGCTGCCCGGAGGCATTGGGACTTCGAAGCAGGGCTTCTTCCGGCACCATGTAGCCTACGGTGCAATGCAGGGGCGCATGGATTCGGTTTTCCACAGCCACCCGTTTCAACATGTCCACAATGGCTTCCATATCGTCGTGGGTACACATCAGTTCAAGGCGATGTTCACTGGCGCGTCCGGTCAGCTGGCCCAGATGCACCTGCCAGTCCCGCACGCCCAGGTTCAGTAACGTGGCGTAAATCCCGTTCAGCACCCGTGCATTGATATGATTGACCGCCGTGACCGCAATCACCGGCATCCCCGCCTCTTCGAACTTCTTCATGGCGCTGACGGCGGCTGCATACGAACCCATCCCCCGGTCCGAAGCGGCTGGGCGCAGGCGACGGTGGGTGGCCTCATCCCCGTCCAGGGGAATCAGCACCCGGGAGATACCCGCCCCGCGCGCTGAATCAATCAGTTCATCGGTCATGCCCATGCCACTTGTAAACAGCCAGACGCGCACGCTGTTGGCGGTCAGCCGGGCAGCAATCATTTCCCACCCATCGTAGAGTACCGGCTCGCCGCCGGTGAGCACCACCCGCCGGATGCCCAGACGAACCAGTTCATCGGCCACCTGAAGGGACTGTGCCAACGACAGCTCCGCCATGTCTGTTGCGCCCCCGTTGCGGCAGAACACGCACGCGCCCAGGCAGCGTCGGGTAAGTTCCCAGTAACATCTTTTCGGCATGGTCAACGAATCGGTCATTCCTACTCCAGATATCCCAGACAATGGAGTCGCGCAGCCACCAGTTCATCGCTGTTTCGAAGCTCCTCCACGGCAGCATCGCTCACCAGCGCACCGGGGTCCACCGCCCGCAGCCTTTGCGCTTCCAGACGCGCAAACAGGGCATCGTCCGTGGCTTCGGCGTGCTGGGTATACACCTTGCCCTGGCAGGTGGATCGGATTTGGTCAACCCCATCCCAGATGTGCCATCCGTCCCTGGTGCGTTCGGCGAGCATGCGCCACAGGGCCGGGCCGCTGTCCGGATAGGTTCTCGGAACAAATGCATTGTGACTGCTCACGGTGGGCGCACTTTCGCACATGGTCGCTTCGCCGCTGAGGATGCTCGGCGAAAGAGAAACGCCCAGTCGATCGGTTCCGGCAATATCCCGGACAATGGTTTCTTCCCCCACCGCCGAGTGGGCCGGGCCGGGCCAGGGAATGCCCGAAAGCGCACAGATGGTGGGGGCCAAATCCACCCCCCGGGCGAACCCCGAAATCCGTTGGGCCGCGGGAATGCCCTTGCCGTAAAAGAGGAGGGGCACCTGCACCGTTTCGTCGCTGATCCATCGCCCATGCAAATCGTACACATTCTGCACCCGGTATCCCGCCGGATGAGATTCCCCCCAGGTTTCCCCGTGGTCACCGGTAACCACCAGCAGTACATCATCGCCACCGGCTGTGGCGGCATCGAGATATCGATTGAGCAACTGCTGCGAGAAATACTGAACCGTTTTCAGGTAGGACTGTTTCAGTTTGGGCCGGATTTGCCGGGGATACTTTTCCAGGGAGCGCAACTGAAAATCGCACAGGCGGTGCCACGCCTCCAGCGAAAGTTCCCGGTTGGCGTATGGCAGATGGGTCCACCAGTGGTGAATGAGGACAAACTGATCGCTGCCCGGGGCGCTTTTGAGGGTGCGCACAATGTCGTCCGGGTCCTGACTGTTTTTCACCACTCCCGTGTCCGGTACCGTCAGGAAGCCCCATCTGGGATAGGGATGAAAACAGTTCACCTCAAACCCCGCTTCCGCAAAGGCGGTGAGCAGGGTGGGGATTTTTGCGGGAAACGGATGACGCCACCGGGCTATCCCGATGCGATGACCCAGGCATCCGGTGAGCATGGCCATCAGGGAGGGCGTGGTCCAGGCGCCGCTGGCGAACATCTGCTCAAACACGGTGCCATTCTGCGCGAGATGGTCGAGAAACGGCGAATCCGGTCCACCCCCAAACCCCGGCGCGGTGCTCTTGAAACTGTCAACGACAATAAATACGACTTTCATGGGATTTCCTTTTAATGTGGTGCATCGGAGTCGGCCGCTGCCACCCGCCGCAGACAATAGGGATTGTTGTACAGTTCGCCAGTGGATTGGTACGCCACGGCGGTGCAGCCGGCACGGCAGAGGTGAAACAGGGCGCATTCCGCACAGTCTCCTCCGGCATCCGCGGGGCGGGGGGAAAGCCAGTGCCAGCGCCGACGATCGTTCCAGATGTTCACCACCGATTCTTCTCTGGCGTTGCCCACCACAAATGGCGCCCCCACCTGATTGGCGCAGCCCTTGATGCCGCCGTCGGGTTCAATGCCCATTACCTCGATACCGCACTGACATCCCTGCCAGAGGGGCCGGCGGGCACGTTTGCCGCTTTTGCGCAGCACGGGTTCCTGGCGACTCAGATAGCCGATGGAGTTGAACGCGGTGGGTTGCAGCACGGGATCATCGGCGTGGGCCACGATAAAATCGGCCACCGCCGGCAATTGCTGCGGCAAAATGGGCGTGCACGCATTTTCCATGTGCCCCCGGGACGGGGTTGAATGGGCGGCCCGGCCGGTGGGATGCACCAGTTGCAGAATCCAGCGCGCGATATCAAATTGTTTAAGCAACTGGTGAATGCGGGGCAATTCGCCCAGGTTTTCCTGACTCACCGATGTGATCACGTGGGTCTCAATCCCATGCCGGTTGAGCAACCGGATGGCTTGCAGCACATCCTGAAACGAATTCTTCGTCGCATTTCCAAGGGCATAGGGACGAAGCCGATTGTGGATGACTTCGTCGCCATCAACACTCAGGGTAAACAGCTCCAGCTTCAGGGCCTTGAGGGATTCCACCATCGATTCGGTCAGCAGATGCCCGTTGGATGACATCCGAAGCCCCATGCCCCGGGCGCGGATTTTCTCTGCAATCTGAAACCAGTCTTTACGCAGCAGCGGTTCGCCTCCGGTAAGGGACACGGCCGTCGGTCCCAGTTGTGCCAGATCTTCCACCAGCGCCAGCGCCTCATCGGTACTGAACTCCCGGGCGACATTACCCCCGCCGGCATCCACCAGACAGTGGGCACAACGCAGATTGCAGTGGGCAGTGATTTCCCAGAGAACACGGCGTGGCGGCGGAAAAAAAGGTTGTTCGGTCATCGGCGTACTTTCAATCATCGGCGTACTATACGCGGCTCTCAAACGAAAATGCAATGGCGTTCGTTGACAGCTCATTTCAACGGCTGCTTCCGGGTGTACTTATCAACATTCATACCATTGTGTCCGCGACGATATTTTTGCGAATCAACACAATAAATCATTGGAATTGCCCGTATTATTGCGAAATTGCTCGACACGGCATCAGTGTGCCAGCTGTGCCAGATCACCTGTGGACCACCACCGGAGACATGGTGCAGGCGTCCGCGGGAATCGCCCCGGGGAAAGCATTGGGGGTGTCGGGAAAATTCGTATCATCAGAGTCATTGACCGGATGGTGATGAATACAGTATGTCCTATGGAATGAAATCATTATTCACGCGACTTCAGATTCCACCTGTGCTGTGCGGTATACTGATGCTCACCCTGACGGCCTGCGCCGACGATTCAACGGAATGCGCGACAGAACCGGTGGTGGCGTCCGTATGGACCGATCCTCAGACCGGGCTGATATGGCAGGCGGATTTGCCCGAGACCTACGCCACCTGGCGTCAGGCCGTGGATTATTGCGACACCCTGAACCTGAACGGTCAGCAGGACTGGCGATTGCCCCATATTTCGGAGCTTCGGACCCTGCTGGCCGGATGTGCGCCCACGGTGACTGGCGGGGAATGCGTGGTGGATGACACCTGCATTGAAAACGATTGCCAGACAAATGCCTGTTATGCATGCGCCTTCGGTGATGGCCCCATGAACGGTTGCTACGCCAAAGCGGTGGAACTGGGCGCGCCGTGCGAGCACTACTGGTCCGCAGATAGGGTTCCGGACGTTTCAGACCGCGCCTGGGCCATCGGGTTTGCCGGCGGATTCATTTACAAACCCCGCATTTACTACAGCTTCCACGCCCGCTGTGTGCGCGGGGTCGTAATCGCGCCATAGACGATCCGCAGGGAGACCGGGGGCATCGCATTCCCATAAACCAGAAACATTTGGTGTTTTTGATGTCCCGCCACACCCAACATCGGTGTTTTACCAGAGGAAACAGTAGGCTCTCCCGAGGTTCCCGGGTGCCCCTTTTTAAAACATGCCCCGCTCCAGATTCCCCGCGGTGTCTCAGTCACGTGTCATTGACGCTACAGGGTCTACAGCCTTCCGATGCTTGCAGTCGTCGACTTTCACTTACTCTCGCTTATCCAATTGGACCGCCACTGTACATATTTCGGGATTCAATTACGCAGCCTGCATTTTCGCTTCACTTCTGCTTCAGACATCCTTTCTCAAAAATCGCCTCTCAGTTCAGCTACGGACCGGATGACCAATCCCTGTTCCATTGGGAGTCACTTCTCAGCTCACCCACTGGAGTACAAAGACGATTTCAAGGGTCGTCATTCCCTATCCCAACGTCACCGAGCTTTCCTCGGCACGAGCAAGCGCTTATTCTGCCCGTTTTCACACTTTCAAAAAAAGCACTGTATGAAACTTTCACATTCGTTACTTCACATCCATACAGTTTTTCCGCCTTAAAATTGGTACTCAATTTGCAACCAACGCATGTGATGAAGAGTTTACCCATTTTTGTCGTTTCTTCAATTTACCTGATGTCTGTTTCGTACCAATGTCAAGCCAATGAAATTTCACAGAAATTGTCTCAGGATGATGAAGTAATTTTAAAACTCATTCTCAACGAGGATGTCTTTTACAAAGATTATGGAATCTATCTTGAGAATACCAATTCAAGCCAGATTTCATTTGTCGATTTTGAAATTCACCATTTTAAAAAGCAAAAGCGAACTGGAAAGATTTTAACAACACTTGGCTTCATCTTTTATACGACCAGCATTGCAGGTACCGCAATCGGAATTGCGTCTGTGGCTGGAGTTGATGAATGCAATAGAGACGATGCGAATTCAGACAAAGATGAGGATGATGATTTTAACCCAAATTTCTGTGGCATCGGATACCTTTTCGCAGCAGGATCTTTTGTAGTTTCTGGAGTGACAGGAATCCCGGGCACAATATTTCTGATATCTGGCGTTAAAAAGATAAGAATGTCAAACAGTATCTTGCCAAGGCTGCATAGATTGAAAACTATACAGAATTATCATTTCGAATTTCAATCACTATCATTTATTGGCAGCGACACACAAAAATTCATCGGTGTAACATTTTCGTTTTGATAGGCAGAACGCCCCTGCTTCACGGGCGCCTGACTGACCACGCGACAGCGCGATTGCGGTGTCCTTTTCCGAGTAGAAGTCGGGGGTACCCCCGACACCCGTGGGAGCAGTCCAGAAACATGGGCGCATATACCGCTCCCAGAAGCATCGATACTGTTTTTTGCACTATCTTGTCCTCCAGGGCCGGTATGGCCAGAGGTCTCTTTGCGCCGTAACGTCTGGGAATCCATTTGCCAATGGATGGCTGTGCGCGATACTTTCTGCTTTTCAGCCGTGCATGCAGCCCTGCAGGTTTTCTTCTGAATTCAGATATGCGAAACATTACCGTAATTATTCGAGAAGCGGTGAACGGCAGATAGTCATCAACAGACATAACAAAAATTAAAAGACCACTATGAAAGCCGTTTCACATAACCAACAAATTAGACGCACCAGCGCCTTTTGCTTGACAACGAAGGCCAACTGATTATCAGTGAGGTTACCTGGGAGGATAGATCGAATAAGAATGAAAAGACGGGAGAGCCACATAACGATAAGGCAGCAGAAAACAAATGCATTGATACTCATCTCGCTGATGCTGCTGTCGATGATTGTTTCTTCGCTGCATTTTTCATTGGTGTCTCATTCCGTTGATCCTCACACTGGCAAAGTGGTTCATAAACATTCGGCATCCACAGTTCATTCGACCCATGACAGCAGTCGTTCCACTCCAAAAGACAACAAAGATTCCGATTCGGACCGCGAATGCAACGTGTTTGCCTTACTGCAACAGGCAAAGATATTTCAGAGTAATGAAAATGCCGATACGGTACAGATATTTTCTGTCCAACTGGATATTCGGGTATTTGAAGAAGATACGTATTTCTGCAAACCTGTTTATCCTATATCTCCTTCCAATTCACCGCCCATCTTTCATGGATGAACCAGTCCTGGTAAACTGAAATCTTTTTGGTTGTGTAAATCGGCGACGAGTTCGTGTGTCGCGGGAGATTCGTTTTGCGGTTCAAAACAGGCAAATTGTGCTGTATGGCAGGCGTGTGTATTTTACTTCACGTAGACGTGTCAATTGCAATTGGCGCAACGGATATGGATACAGAACAGAATACAGACATGAGTATAGACACGGGTACAGACACACAGGTGCCTGACCTCGAGTTGGCCCCCCGTCCAACCTCTCCGGAGGTGGTGTCGCAGTCGGTCAACGAAGAAGCAGCGTCGATGGCGCAATCATCGTTGAACAGACCATCCATTCATGATGAAAAGACGCAAGGGAATGTGTCGGAATATCGGCTTGAGGACACCACTGTAACTGGCGAACAGCGTACAGAAGCGACTTCCGCATCTCATTACAGTCTGGAAATTGGCACCCTTCGGGTGATTCCGCGTAAAAATGTGGCCGAACAATTGATGCTGGCACCTGGAGTTCTGACTACCAATCACGGCGGCGAAGGACACGCTCAGGAAACCTATATGCGCGGATTTGCCTCCAATGAAGGTCAGGACATCGCGTTTTTGGTGGATGGTATTCCTTTGAACGAGGTAAGCAATCCTCATAATCATGGGTATACGGACCTGTACTTCATTCCTCCTGAACTGGTTCAGAGTGTGGCTGTCACGGAAGGCGCGTTTGATCCGGAACAGGGAGATTTCGCCTTTGCCGGAACTGCGGAATACAAACTCGGCGCGCCAGAAAAGGGAGCGAATGTATCATTGGGACTTGGCAGATGGAATACCCGGCGAACTCTTTTCACCTGGGCGCCAAAGGAGGAAAACAGTGGCACGTTCGGTGGATTCGAATACTACACCAGCGACGGGTACGGCGTAAACCGTGCGGCGCAGCGTGTTCTTGCATTGGGCAGATTCACCGATGACTGGGAGGGACAGAACTTCACCTATGGCATCAGCGTGTATGGATATGCGGCCAGATTTGATCAGCCAGGAGTAGTGCGTGAGGATGATTACGAAAACGGCATAATGGAATTTTTTGATACATATGATCCCAACCAGGGAGGAGAAAGTAATCGCATTCTGACATCATTTGACCTGACTGCCGGACCTGAACGGTCGCAATTCAAACAGGTTGTTTTTGCGGGATTGAAAACCATGCGGCTGCGTACCAATTTCACGGGATGGTTCAACGATTCGCTGGTGGATGAAAATGGTGAAACAAGAAAAGTACAAAGGGGCGATGGGATGGAGATGCGTTACAAGGTGGTCACTGCTGGCGCCAGAGGAAAGTATACGCTTACCGAATCGTTGTTTGATCAGAAACAGAGTCTGGCGGTGGGGTATGCTATCCGTCTGGATACAGGCAGCTCCGAGCAGCTTCGGTTGCGTTCGGTCACCGCGATTCCATATGGGCAGGTGTTCGATAATGATTTCACTGTTGTCAATGTGGCAGGCTGGTTTCGCGCTCAGATTCGCATGTTTCATCGGCTGACCCTCAGGAGCGGACTGCGACTGGATGTATTCAGTTTCGGCGTCACTGACCAGAATCAGGCGGATTCTGACCGCGAGGGAATTCGTGTTCCCAATCAAACCAGTCAGAGTATGGGTTTTTCTCTGAATCCCCGCGCGACTGTGGATATGAAAATTATTCGCGGTTTACATGGAATGATATCTTACGGTCAGGGCACCAGGTCCACTGATGCGGCTGCGCTCTCTGACAACGAAACCGCACCGTTTGCCAGAGCGCAGGAGTTTGATGCGGGGTTTGCCTATACTTACGGAAAGGAACAGGGCCCTCTGAAATTGTCCTCTCAACTGAGTTACAGCCTCACCAGGGTGGACAAGGACCTTGTGTTCAGCGAAACCGACGGACGAAACATTCTCGCGGGTGCCTCAACAAGACATGCGATTTTGTTTGGCGTCCGTTCCAGAATCATTTCTCTTTTTGATGTGCTCCTGAATGCGGGTTGGACACAGGCCACTCTTGATTCCACAGGTGAGCTTCTGCCCTATATTCCACGCATGGTAGTGCGTGCCGATGTGGCAATATCCGGACAGATTGGGAATCTCGCCATCAAAAAAGTGCCCATGACCGGAAGTTTTGGTCTGGGATACACCTGGGTACCGGGACGGCCTTTGCCTCTCGATGAAAAAGGAGATGCCATGTATCTGCTGAATGCGGGCGGTGATATTCGACTCTGGCATTTTTCTCTGGGGGTGGAGATACGGAATCTGTTCAATCTCAAATACCGGCAGGCCGAGTTCAATTACGCATCCAATTTCATGGCTGCCGATGCAGCTCCTTCACGGGTTCCAGAAAGACATTTTGTCGCCGGAGAACCGTTTTATTTAATGGGAACCCTTACCCTGCATCTGGAAGACCTGTTTCATTCCATAAAAGACATGTCAAACGCAGAAAGGGAATAAAAATCAATTTTACACTTCCTCGAAACAACATGAGGAAGAATTTTTTTTAAGGAAAAGCAAAAATGAAAAATCAATTCAAAATTTCGAAACTCGCGGCACTGTTCAGTGCGATCCTCTTCGTTTCAATCTCTGCCTGTGACGATAACAGCAACGACGCTGACAGCACGGTGGATACTGCGTCCGATACATCACCATCAGACTCTTACAACCAGGATATTTCCTACGAATGCACCACTGACAGAGACGGCTGGGAGCAGTGCGTTGGTAACAAGGTGCAGTACTGTCACATCGTTGAGGGAATGGAACCTCATTTTCACTGGGGCGCGGATTGCGCTGCCCTTGGATATGCCTGTGTGGAAACCAGTGCGTCAACTGCGGCGTGTCTGGATGAGACATCCACCTGTGCAGCGGGGACATTCAAGTGCGAAAACAACAGCGCGTACAATTGTGTAATGAACAACGGTTCCTTGTCTATCGCCATCGAACCGTGCGGAACCGCCGCCACATGTCAGGCGAGTGAATCCGAAGCGCTGTGCGAAAAGAATGCGGTGGAAGAGACCTTTGATCCACAACGTGCCTGTGATGCAATTCTGGCTGAGGCGGTCGAATTCAAAGGGGTTGTCACGGTATTCGATGATGTATTTGCTGAAGACTATCATGCGGACCAGGAGACCAGAATCAGTGTCACGTTGCCGAATAATGCAGCAAGTTACATTCATTTTCCGGTATTCAGCTGTGGCGAGTACGCTGTTTTCTTCAATCAGACAGGTATATTCGATGGGATACAGCACCGGGACGGCACTCTGATGACGACTTCCGGCGGTACGGCGGTGACGCTGTGCGCTGAAAATATTCCGGAACACTGGCATGCGGACCTGGAATGGGATGGCGACGATGACCAGACCGAAGGCACAGATCCGGTGCCATATGTCATTCGATTCAAGCCGATACCCGGAGGCGGTACGGTTGAGTTCACCGTATTTCAGATTGCAGAAGAAGAGTAACTTTTTGCCCGCCTATCTGGCTGAAAAAAGAACTGTCCGGCAGTGCGAGGCATGTATCATTTTTTAAGAGGTCCTCAATGAAAAATACCCAATTCATACAAAAACTGTTGTCGGTCATTGTCTCGGCAACACTGTTTGTCGCCGCAGCCCCCCTTTTGACCACGTCGTGTGATGCGACCACAGCAGGTGAATCCATCACATTTGCCACCGGCGTTCAGGGGGCTACATCCAAAGGCAGTATCTCGTCATTCACCACCAGCGGAGGATGGACCGTGCAATTGACTCAGGCGATTGTCCTTATGGGGCCAATGTATTATTACAGTGGAGAGGCCATGACTCAAAACAGTCTGTGGTTCCACACTGGCATCGCCAACGCCTGTTCCACCCATTCGCAATTTGATTATGGCACAGTCCTTGGCGAAGTTTTTCAACAACAGGCAGTCAATTTGCTGGCACCAACCGTGACGTCCACAGGTATGGTGGCCGGCGAAAAAGGAACCTGCCTTTCCATGGAGCTGCACTATCATCCCAGAGGCGACCAGGGACTGGCGGTGGTTGATGAGAATGCGCTCTTAAACGTGCTTCAGAACGATTCAATTTTATTAACTGGTACCGCATCCAATGCGGACCGGGCCATCCCATTCAGTGCGCGGGTTACCATTCCCGATGAAGGCACCATGCGAATTGTACAGAACATTGAAGGCAGTGTTCCATTGCGTGACAAGAGCGAAAAGCCAGGGCGTTTGCTGACGCGTGTTTTTCTGGATGCATGGTTGGATGGGGTAGACTTTTCTACCCTTACCGAAGTCGAATCCGATGGTGTGTATCGGTTCACCAATGACACTCAGGCAATGACTGCTCTGGTTCAGGCAGTGCGCAATCGGTATTCCTATGATTTTATATGGAGTCAACAATGACAAAATTCACAATTACCTGTCTCCTGACACTGTTGTCTGTATTTATTGCTGCCGGATGTGTCAGCGAGGATACTGCGGGCGAAGGCAGCCTGACCCTTGAAGTAAGCGGCGGCGAGGCATTGAGGACGGGATTTCCCTATACGGAAAATGGCATTACCACAGCATTTGTTGACGGCTGGCAACTGCAGTTCACGAAGTATGTGATTGTTATTGGCGATGTGGTTTTTTCGCAGCAGGATGATACCAGCGAAGTGGAGAGATGGGCTGGGCCCATGGTGCTGGATCTGGCCCAAAGCGCCACTGGCAGCGAGACGCTCAGCACTGTAAACAATTTACCCGCCCGAAGACTGGATTTTGGATTCAGTCTATTGGCGCCGAATGCTCAGACTGTCAGTATCAGCGCGAGCGCAAACGATATTACCCTGATGGTACAGAATGGCTGGTCATTTCTTGTGGCCGGCGAAGCGGTAAATCCAGAAAAAGGGCGTACCGTGCAGTTTCGAATCGGATTGCCCATCGCCGCTGTCTATTCGAACTGCATCAATGGAAAAGACACCACTCAGGGCATTTCCATTGAAGCGGGAAAAACCATCGGGGCGTATATATACGCACATGCCATTCATCTTTTCTGGGACACACTGGCATCCGGTGACGAAGATTTGAGATTTGACGCGTTTGCCGCTATGGCGGGGGATGATGGTCTGGTAACAGAAGAGGAATTGAAGAATCAGGATTTAACCAATCTGCTGAATGACAACGGCGAACCTCTGGTGGACGAAGCGGGACACCGTGTTGTGTACAACGATGGAGGCCTCCTGCCACCGAACGAATGGACCCTGTATCACTTTGTTCAATATGCAGCCAGGGCTTCGGTTCATTTCAACGGTGTTGGGCTTTGCAATGCAAAAAATTTATAGTGGTAGCGTCCCTTGCAGGGAAGGAATGCAAAGAATGTGTGATTCCAGGAAAAAACCGGGGGCAGTTTTCATTGTGATACTGCTGATGACCACTGGGTTTGCAGCTGAAACGAGTTCCAACGAATATGCGCCAGAAAAACTGGCTGGGCTCAGAGTGGAAATCAACGATCTGGATGCGCAGCTCCGTGACCTTCGAAGTCAGAAAAGTGCGGAGTTGATCGGACTGGAAAGTCGGCTGAATGAATTGAAGATTCAACGGGACGAACACGTACTCCAGGGTAATACGTTGAAGGAAGAAATCAGGGGATATACCGAAACACTGACGGAAGCTTCCCAGACGGAGGATGCATTGAAACAGTCGTGTGTCTCCGCAATAACCGATTTAAAAGAGCTGGTCAGCAGAGGTCTTCCCTTTCAGGTTTCTGAACGATTGGGCGCACTGGAGCGGATGAGACAGAATCTGGAAACAGATACGGTTTCGCCCAGGGAAACAGCCGTTGATATCTGGCGCTTCACAGAAGGCGAACAGCACCTTGCGTCCAGCGTAGAGATGGGAAGAATCAAACTGTCGGTGAAACAAGGCGAACCCAGAAGGCTGCTTTCCGTTGTGCGCTTGGGAATGGTGGCCATGTATTCGCGATACGATAACACGCATTTCGGAGCGATGCTGATGGATGCAAGCGGATCATTTGCATATGAGGAGATTCAGAATCGGAATACACAGAAGGAAATTGAACGGCTGTTTTCGGAGGTTGAAAAACAGATGAACGGAGGACAGTATTTATTGCCGCTGTTTTCAGGGAAAACCGCAGAATGAAAACACACAGAATTCGACAACCATTATTTCGATTGCTTCGGTATCTTTCCGTTGGTCTGTTTTCTGTTTTCCTTCCGGTCAGCGCATTCGCGAATGTACCCACATTTGAAGAGGCGTTTCGACGAGAACTTCGGGAATTGACTGCCACTCGGGATGCTCTTTCTCAGTCTCTGGAAAAAACCATTCACGAAGCCGACGAGCAGAAACAGGAATTGACACAGAAAATCAGTCAGACTCTCCATGATTTGGAATCATTGCAGAAACAGCAGAGACAACTGGAGCAGACCAGAGAGGTTGCATTTGAATCGGCTCAGAAAACCACTGACGAAAACGCGTTGTTTGATGCGATGCTTCACACCGCAACAGAATCTGCTACTGCATCTTCCGGGAGGCATTCATTAAATGCATCTCAAAATGAGATTTTTTCCAATTGCATGACAACTGCGATTTCAACGCTGAAACAGCATGGTTTGGTTGTTTCAGAAAAGGCGACCTATTTTTCCACGGACGCAAGGGAAATTTCGGGGACGGTAGTGCGCATAGGGAACATTGCGGCGCTGGGTTTAGAAAAGGGCAAAGGAAATATTTTGTCCCGAACCTCCCAGGGAGAACTGATGGCAGTTGGCGAGATCTCAGCCGGTGCAGTCAAAGCGTTGAAGGAGGGCAAACGAATTGGCCCGATATTGATTTCTCCATTTCCAAAAGGCGCCTCCATTCAGGATTCCAAAAAAAATCTGTGGCAGACCGCTGAAGCCGGCGGCCCTGTGGCGTTTGTTATTCTGGCCATTGCAGCGTTGGGGATTCTGCTCGTACTGGAGCGTATCGGAACGCTGCTGATGCATTCAGATTATGTGCCTTCCAGTTTTAACAAGGTCTCCGTTTTGATAGCTGAAAATCGATTTCAGGATGCACAGAAACTGAGCAGAAGAATGGGGGCAGCGGGAAAGGGGATTCGATACGTGATCGAAAATCGGAAACTCGAAAGAGAAGAGATGGAGAACGGCGTCGACGAACTGGTGTTTCGCACCCTGCCCAAAATGGATCGATCTTTAACTATTTTAACAGTTATTACCACCGCCACGCCGCTTCTGGGATTACTGGGAACGGTGACGGGGATGATTTCCACCTTCGATGTGATTACCCGTTACGGCACTGGTAACCCCGCGTTGCTTTCCGGTGGCATTTCCGAGGCGCTGATTACCACGGAAATCGGTCTGGCGGTGGCGATTCCCTTTCTGTTGGCCAGGAGTCTCATTGCAAAGTGGGCCAGAAAAATTATGGACAATATGCAGATTTACTGTCTGGCCGCCATGAATGTTCTGAAAAAAGGAGAGCACGTGTGAACATTTCTTCAGGTGAATACCAGGGCGCGCTCGGGATGGCAAATAAGGTGTATGATGCATTTGTTCTGCTGATGCAGGCAGGTGGGTTTGTGATGATTCCATTACTCATGGTAGGAATTCTGATTTGGACGCTGTTGGGGGTTCGTTTTTTCAACTGGGTGGAGGCGAAAAGGATAAATGAAACCTACCTGAGAACATTGATTCAACGGGTATCCGGTTGGGAAGTGGCCAATCGTTGGCTGCATCAGAAGCTGAATGCTTATGACAGACTGATAGACACACTGGTGGCTGCAGCGCCCCTTCTGGGTTTGCTCGGAACAGTCAGCGGTATGATAGTGACTTTCGAAGGATTGACGACCATGCGTTTTTTTTCACAGCAGGGAGGAATTGCCGGGGGTATTTCAGAAGCCTTGTTGACCACACAGGCTGGTTTGGTGGTTGCAATACCCGCATTTTTTTTCAGTCGCATTTTAAACAGAAAAGTCGACAGACAGCTGCAACGGTTTCGGCTGATGGCAACAAGTCTGTCACCTGAAAAAGAAAGTACAAGATGAAACGTCTCCGTGAGATTCCGTCATTTTTCAAAGATGACGAAGGCATCGATATTGCTCCATTGATTGATGTAGTATTCATTCTTCTTATCTTTTTTATGGTGTCCACCACCTTTGTTCGCAATCTGGAAATGGAAATTGAGCGTCCCAGAGCATCCAGTGTCGCGACTGCGGATGTTCGCGCGCTCAGAATTACGCTCACCCGGAGTGGACAGGTGACTGTGGATGGGAAAGACGTGCACCCCTGGATGGTGCAGGGGCAGGTACGGGCCATCCTCTCCAGGTATCCGGATAAACCGGTATTGGTGACCGCGGACGAAGCGTCCGCCACCGGCAAGTTGGTTGATGTGGTGGACCAGTGCAAACTTGCCGGCGCGAAAAACGTGGGTGTTGATGTGCAGAGAAAGCCATAAGCATTGAATGGAATAATTAAAATACTGACCTCTCTGGTATTCGCACTCGCAGTGAATGCTTTCATGTTTGGTGCCATGGGATTGTGGGGAGTTGCATCCGAAAATGTAACACCCCCGCAAAAAAAACCAGATACTTCAGCAGATATATTCGTGCCTCCCAGAAAGCGTCCAAAAAAAATGATCCAAACACAAAAAAAGATGAAGAGCGCACAGCAGCCGGTGGCGGTAGGATTGCCGAATATTCCTTCGTCTTTTTCAATTCCTGCATTTGAGGTGGCAGATGAGTCAGGGGAGATGCCAGTGGTTCATCCGGAAAGTTCGGTATCACTGGATGCACTGATGCAAAAAGACATGATCCTTACTGAAGATGTTCTGGATGAATCCCCCAGACCGCTCGTAAAAACCGCGCCTATGTATCCGGCAGCGCTCGAACGGCAGGGCATAGAGGGTGACGTGGAGGCCCGTCTTCTTCTTGAAAAGGATGGCTCTGTTTCACGGGTGGAGATTGTCACTTCGTCACCTGCCGGGGTGTTTGACGACGCGGCGAAGCGGGCACTGTCCTCCTGGAAATTTGCACCGGCCACGTATCAGGGCAAGCCACTGAAAGCATGGGTGACACAGCGGGTGGTGTTTAAACTGCATTAGGAATCCACGATGAAAAGAATTCTTCTATTTATAAATACGCTGCTGTTGGTCGTCATGGGTTCGCTTATCGCCCTTGGGGGACGTAACCCTCGACAAAAGGCGGTTGAACCGTTTGTGGCGCCCCCATATATCGAACTGGCCCAACAGGCCTTAATGGAAAAGGATATCCGCCAGGCAAAAAAAATGGTTGTGGCTGCACAGAAGTGCTGGTCGGTCCATTTTGAGCAATGCGGTTTTCCCATTGTGGATTACCAGTCTGTGTCCGGGGCTCTTTATCTGGAAATGGGATATCCCCAAAAAGCCGTTGCGGCGTTTGAATCGGTTATCCGGGAGCAGCCGAACAGAACGGCTATCTGGTTTTATCTGGGACAGGCCCGGTATCAGCTGGGGGAGTATAGAATGGCCGCGCAGGCTCTTGATAATGCCAGAGCCATGGGAGAAAGGCTTGCGCCCTGGCATATATTGCGGGTTCAGTCGCTGATGCACGCAGAAGAAATGGAATCCGCCCGGGTAGCGCTCGATGAAGGTCTGCGGCATTTTCCCGGAGAATCGACATTGCTGTTACTGGCAGCGCGCCTTTTTTCGAGTCAGGGATTTTTTGTTACAGCGACCGATTTTGCGAGGCAGTATGCCCGCACCCGCAGTGAAACGGAAAGCTGTGACGCGGCGTATCTGTATGTCGCTGAAGCATGCCGAAATACAGGAGACGGCAAGGAACCCACAGTGATACTTGAGGAGGCCACACTGCAGTGCCCCCAGAGCACAGAGGCAAAGGTTCGGCTGGCATACAGTTACGCAGAGCAGAATGCGCCGCTTGCATCCGCACAATTGTTCGATTCCATTTTAAATACGCGCTTGGACCTAGCTTTTGCCGCTTCCGAGCAATATCGTCTTGCTGGACATTTTCAGGATGCGATTCGCACGGGGTATAAAATTGACAGGGAGCGGCAAAGAATCGACCAGCTGGCTGCTATCTATTTGCAGATAGACGCGTTTGATACTGCTTCTGAATTACTGCGTCCCCTTTACGAAATACGCACTTTGAACCAATTGGGGCTGGTGCGATTCGCCTTCGCCTCGCTGCAACGGGAAGACTGGGAAACGGCGATGGATGCAGCGTCAGCAATCACCGAGGCGTCCTTTCAGGAGACAAAGAATTCTATTGAACAACAAGCCCAAAAGTATCTTTCCAGGTGAAAAGTGGTTATTGTCACAAGTGGGTCTTCTCTATCTGCACAGTTTTGTTATTCTGCATCGCCTTCATACATGGGGGATTCGCTCGCTGTGAATCCGCCGCATCCTGTAAGACTCAGCAGCCTGCACAACTGTCCCGATACGAAACAGATATGACTCGATTCAATGTCATGAAATTACCATGAACCTCTGACGACACGTAAAATCCTGCCATACTTGTCTATGCTTGAAGAGTCCTCTTGACAACCTGCCAATACTTATGAGATTCACTCAGCAAGGCCAAGGGAAGTACGGTGAAACACCGTCGCGGTACCGCCGCTGTAACCAGGGACGAAAGCTGCAGATATGTCACTGCCGATGAGGCGGGAAGACGCAGCGAATAGAGAGATCTGGAAGCCAGAAGACCTGAACCTTTACATTTTTATACGCTCACTCTCGGTTTTGGGGTTGGCGTTGTCTTGAGATGAAATACGGCATCTCGCAATTTATTGTATTTTGGAGGTGCCGTTGACCCATCCGATTTCATTATTGCCTTTTTCCTGTGGAAAGGTTTTTCTTGTTGGCGCCGGTCCGGGCGATCCGGGTCTGATTACAGTACGAGCTGCGCAATGCCTGCAACTGGCTGATGTGGTTCTTTTCGATGCACTGGTTAATCCCGAAATAATGGTTCAATATGCACCAGAGGCAGAGCGCATCAGTGTTCGCAAACGAAAAGGCCACTGCGATAGAACCCAGGCGGAAACCACCGCTTTAATCATTTCACTTTCCCATAAGGGCAAAACAGTGGTCCGATTAAAAGGCGGCGACCCGATTACCTTCGGACGTGGCGCCGAAGAAGCCATGGCGCTGAAAAGAGAGGGGATTCCGTTCGAAATTGTTCCGGGCGTCAGCTGTATCGCATCGGTACCCGCCTACGCAGGTATTCCGGTTACTCACCGCGAGGTAGCGTCATCTTTTGGTATCTACAGTGCCCACCGCCGTGGTGGGTTATCCTTTGATGACATCCAATGGCGTCGGATTGCCAATGGTCCCGATACACTGATTTTTTTAATGGGCAGAACAAGGTGCGACGAAATTATGACCAGTCTGGTAAGGTTTGGTCGCAAGGAAACGACGCCTGCCGCCATCATTTACAATGGTACACTTGCGAAACAGCGTACGGTGACCGGGACTGTTGCAACACTGACATCGCTTACATCCAGCATTATCGAAGATGGTCCGGCAATCATTGTGGTGGGCGAAGTGGTCCATCTGCGTTCAAAAATGATGTGGTTTCGTGAAATGATTTCTGAAGAGAAGGTGAAGGCATGGAGCGTGATCTCTTGAGTCTTCGTCCCAAAGAATGTCCGGCGTACTTGATTGCCGCGGTTGGCAGCAACTCCGGCAAGACATCCATCACTCTTGGTTTGATTCGCGCACTCCGACGCAAAGGTGCGTTTGTTCAACCGTTTAAATGCGGTCCGGATTATCTCGACCCCTCGCATCTTTCACAGGCAGCGGGGCGGACCTGCTACAATCTGGATTCATGGATGATGGGTAAAAAGTATGTCAAGTCGCTCTTCAATGACAAAATCAGCTCTGCCGATATATCGTTTATTGAAGGCGCCATGGGGTTGTTTGATGGCGCATCTGCCACCAGTGAGGACGGCACTGCGGCGCAAGTTGCCAGACTGCTCAATATTCCGGTATTGCTGGTACTCGATATTTCTGGGATGGGCCGCTCTGCAGCGGCGGTGGTGCACGGCTGCTGTACGTTCGAAAAGAAAATCCGAATTGTTGGGGTCATCGGCAATCGTTGTGGCAGCGATACCCATGAAGCACTGGTGAGGGAATCTCTTAAAGCTGCGGGATTGCCGCCTTTACTGGGTGCTGTTCCCAAAGATGCCCTGCCATCGATTTTGTCCAGACACCTGGGATTGTCTCATTGTAAGCAGGATGGTGAACACGAACACATGATTGAGACAATCGCCGATGTAATGGAACAGCGGATTGATGTGGAAAAGTTGCTGGGGATAACCGCTGGTACGAAATCCCCTTCGCCTCCTTTGGAAAAAGAAGAGCGCTCAGTACTTTCTTCACAAAATCAGATTCAAAAGCAACGCATTGTTCCCCTTTTCGCAAAGGGGGTTCGGGGGATTTCGTCATCGACACTCACCATCGCTATCGCTCAGGATGACGCATTCCAGTTTGTTTACCAGGACAACCTGGAAGCTCTGGAACAGGCTGGCGCGACCATGGTGTCGTTCTCACCGTTGGTGGACACGACGCTCCCCCCGTGTGATTCACTCTACCTGCCAGGCGGTTATCCGGAGCTGCATCTTGAACGCCTGACGTGCAATGAATCCCTGCGTCACGAGATTCTTTCGTTTCACAGGGCGCACAAACCCATTTACGCCGAATGCGGCGGGCTGATGTACCTGGGGGAACACATTTTGGATGAAGCTGGCGTCAGACATACGATGTGTGGTGTACTTCCCTTAGATACTCAGCTTCAACAAAAAAGGAAAACGCTGGCTTACAGTGATGTGTCTATTCAGGCCCCCTGCCATTTTGGTGACGCCGGCGGAAGTATAAAAGGTCATCGCTTTCACTATTCTCAAATTGTTGCAGAACGTCTCGCCATGGAAAACTGGAAACGGGTGTATCGTGTCCATCATCCCCGTACCGAAGAAACGGTAGATGAAGGCTATTTCAAAAATAACACCCTTGCCAGCTATGTTCACCTGCACTGGGCATCTTCGCCTCTGGCAGCATCGTCCTTTATTGATTTTTGCAGGAGCAAACAATGACCCGTTCAAAAATTATTCCTCATCCGTTAAGTGCCGGCCTGCCAGGCACAGGTGAAGCCATCGAGAAGAAGAGTTTTCAGATTATTGAAAATGCGATTTCAGGGCTTGCGCTTGGCGCCGGTGACAAATCCATTGTAAGCCGGGTGGTTCATGCCACAGGTGATGCGTCCATCGCTCCCACCATGCGCATCCATCCAGATGCTTTTTCCAACGGTATTGCGGCACTGAAGAACGGCTGCGACATTTTTTGTGACGTGCGCATGCTGCAGGTGGGAATAACACGCACACCCAATAATATTCATTGTGCCATCCGCGATGAAACGGTTGCCTTAAAAGCGAAAGCAGAGGGCACCACCCGGGCGGCCGCCGCCATGAGTCACTTTGGAAAAAGACTCAACGGCGCCATTGTAGCTATTGGCAATGCGCCAACGGCGATATGGAAACTTCTGGAGCTGCACGAAACTGAAGGGTTCACACCGTGGTTGGTGATTGGACTGCCTGTCGGATTCGTGGGCGCGGCGGAAAGTAAACAGGCATTGTACGAAAGCGATTTGGTTTACATCACCAACGAAGGTACCCGCGGCGGCAGCTCTCTGGCTGCGGCGGCAATGAATGCCATTGCAATAGCAGCAAAACAAAAGGAATCTCATGATATTCAAAGATAGTTTCGACGTATTTAATACGCAGCGACTCAAACCGCCATCCAGTCCTGCCACGGCCATTGTTCTGGTGGCGTTTGGCACGACCAGGCCCCCGGCTCTCAAACTGTATGCGTCCATCGACAAACTGTACCGCAGCCATTTTCCAGGGCATGAAATCCGATGGGCATTTACATCGACGATGGTGAGGCAAAAACTGAACCGTGAGGGTATTGGCCTGGATAGTCCAATCGAGGCAGCCCGAAAGCTAAAACATCATGGCTACACCCGTGCGGTATTTCAATCTCTGCATGTGGTTCCGGGGCAGGAATTCGAAAAACTGCACAGGGCCAGAGTATCCGGATTGCGCGTTATCGCAGGCAGACCTCTTCTGGATACCGATAGTGATATTAAACGTTTCTCTGAGTTGCTGCTACAGGATGTGGCGCCGGATGAGGTCGCAGTGTTCGTTACCCACGGCAACGGAAAATTTCGGCGGTTTAACAGCCGACTGATTCAACTTCAACACCTGGTGCAGCAACAGAAGCCAAACGGGTTTCTGTGCTCGATTGAAGGAGAGCCGCCCGGCACTTCGGGGCTGGACAACGCCAAACGACTCGCCCAATCGTCGGGCTCAGTTACTTTTGTGCCACTGATGCTGGTAGACGGCGTTCACATTACGGATGATGTGATGGGCAAAGACGCCGATTCATGGTCCCGCCGCGTTGACGCCAGAGAAACAGTGCTCCGGCCGCCCCTTGGCGCCCGTACCGAAATTTGCGAGCTGTTTGTTCGCCATACGCGCGACGCATTGAAACGTGTCGTCAATCATAGAAGGGAAAGATGGTCTTGAAGGAATCACCATTTCAACAAAGCCAAAAGGGCCACTTTTATGCAGTCGGCGTTGGTCCGGGAAGTCCGGACATGATAACTGTGCGCGCATCACAGATTGTGAAAACGGCAGATGTGATTATTGCCCCCCGCAGTAAAAAAGTAAGTCAGAGCATGGCATTGGCCGCCGTTTCTCACCTGGTATCCGGGCAAACCGTAATGGACTGTGTTTATCCCATGAATCGCGACGATAATGATACCCTTGCGTTTTGGAATGATGTTGCCAGACAGACCGTTGAGCTGTGTAACACGCAAAAATCCGTGGTACACATCACAATAGGCGATCCGTTGATATACAGTACCTGCTGCTACCTTCTTGGAGGACTGGAGGGGCTGCTTCCCAATAGAAATGTTCATGTGATCCCTGGCATCAGCGCGTTCCAGGCCGCCTCGGCCGTGTTCAAAGAAGCACTCACCGTTCAGGAAGACCGGATGATGCTGTTGCCCGCCACCGATATGAACCGGGTGGAAGCCGCGTTGGCACACTGCGAAACGCTTGTGCTGTACAAAGTTGGCCCACGAATAGATGCCCTGTGTGCGCTGCTTGAGCAAAAAGGAAAAGCGCAGGACGCGCGTCTGGTTTGTTATGCAGAAGATGCGGTTCGCCAGTACACCACCCGCAGCCTTCGACAGGCGCAAAATGATACACCGGGATATATGTCGACAGTAATTGTGCACCTGAACAGGTGCGGATGGAAGGACGTCGCACTGTCATGAAAACCGGCTATACCACCGGGGCCTGCGCTGCTGCAGCCGCGTATGCGGCGGGATGTCTGTTAATGAAAAAAATCGCCCCATGGGAGGTGACCATCACCAATGACATGGGGATTCAACTGACGCTCCCAATAATAGAGATGCAAAAAGAAGACGCACTTAACGATGCATCAGCGATGGTACAAAAAGATGCGGGCAGCGACATCGACGTGACCCATGGCGCCATCGTGTGCGCATCTGTGCGAATGCAACACAGTGGCGGAATAATATTTGAAGCAGGTAAAGGAGTGGGCATCTGCACCAAAGACGGATTGAGTATTGCCAAAGGCGAACCGGCCATTAATCCCGTGCCCCGAAAAATGATAGCCAACGCCCTTTCCGAAGTCGGTATTGTCCATGCCGTTGTAACCATATCGGTGGAAGGAGGCGAAGCGATTGCAGAACAGACATACAATCCACGCCTTGGCGTCATCGGCGGCATCTCCATCCTGGGCACAACGGGGATTGTTCGACCTAAATGCCAGGCAGCGCTGAAACGCACCATTGAGTTATCGATTTCGGTGTTTAACGCTCAGCCGCAACGGATCATGTTTATGGTTCCTGGCAACATTGGCGCTGCAGCGGCGAAAACGCATTTCGGCGCGACGGATGAACAGACGGTGGAGGTCGCCAATCACTGGGGATTCGCCCTTGACGCATTGCCTGCAAAACAGACCGGCGAGCTGCACATTGTGGGGCATCCGGGCAAACTGATTAAACTGACCAGGGATGTGTGGAATACGCACAGCCGTTTTGGTACACCGGTGGCGCCCATACTGGCTGCCTCCGCCAGAGAGATGCACGTGGATGTGCCCGCAACACCCAACACAGCCGAAGAGGTTCTGTGTGCATTGTCACAGGAAAAGCGCGTCATGCTTGGCCTGATGTGGTGCCGCAGAATCACTCAGGCTGTGAACAGCCGCCTTGCGCGAAGAAAAAACGCGCCGCGTCTGCGGGTTGGCACATCGCTGGTGGCCATGGATGGCTCCCTGGCCGGTTCTGAGCCCGCGTCTGCAAGGGAACCTGGGACATGAATGCCATCACTGTCATCGGTTGTGGCCCGGGGGCGCCTGAATATGTATCAGAAGACGCCATCCTGGAAATTCAGGGGCAAACAAATCTTTGCGGATCCAAACGCCTTTTATCTTTGATTTCCAGGTATCGAATCGATGGCACTGTGCTGAAAGGGCAAGTGGCAGACGCGCTGTTTCAAATCGAACAACTGGCCCAAAATGGCACCGTTGGTGTAATGGTGAGTGGCGATCCGGAGGTGTTCAGTCTGGCGAAATCCGTGAAAGAAAAATTTGGTGAACAGGTACGCCGGGTTGTTCCGGGAATTGGTGCGGGGGAAGTTGCGCTGAGAGAAATTGGCGTATCGGAAGAGAATGCGTATTTCGTCAGTCTTCATGGGGGGGATGTGAAGGTTGTGGAGAAATCCCCCCGGCCCCTTTTTTCAAAGTGGGGCAGGGGGATTTCACCACATTCTCACCCAACACTCTTTTTCATGGGCGGCCCCCAAAGCTACCAGCGGCTGTCCGACCATGCACAGACCCTGGCAGACAACGCAAGCTGGTACTGGTGCGAAGACCTGACGCTGAACACCCAGCAGATTGTCCCTATTACAGTGGCAGACATTGAGAGAAGAAAACCATCGCCAAAGGGACGCGGTCTGGTGATTATCGCCGGAATCCCAACACAGGGCAGAAAACAATGACCATTTATTTTGTTGGCGCAGGACCCGGAGACCCTGAACTTTTGACAGTTAAAGCGCAAAAAATACTGCAGCAGACCCATTGCTGCATCTGGGCTGGATCGCTGGTGAATCCAGACATTTTACAACTGCTGCCCGAGAATGCTCGCGTGCTGGATTCATCTAAAATGAATCTGAATGAAATCGTCTTAGAGATGGTTCATGAACACCGCACAGGAAAAACCGTAGCCCGGCTCCATACAGGCGACCCTGCGTTATATGGCGCTATCGGGGAGCAGATGGATAAGTTGAGGGCGCAAGACATTTCATTTGAAATCATTCCGGGCGTCAGTGCGTTTCAGGGCGCCGCGGCATCACTGCAAATAGAGTTGACCCGGCCGAAGCTGTCGCAATCTGTGGTGCTGACACGGGCCGAGGGACGCACACCGATGCCGGCCATGGAACAACTTGTATCCTTCGCCGCCACCGGCGCCACCCTGTGTCTGTACCTGTCTGTCAATCAAATCGAAAACGTCGTCCGGCAGGTGCAACCCCAATTGGGCAAAGAGTGCCCGGTCGCAGTGGTGTACAAAGCCACCTGGCCTGAAGAAAAATGGCTGCTCGGCACTCTCGACACCATCGTTGGCAAGACCCGGGAAGCTAAAATAGAAAAAACAGCGCTGATTATTATCGGGCGGGTGTTAGCCGAAACAGGTGTGCCATCGAAACTGTATGACGCAGGGTTTTCCCATGGATACAGAAAAGGCGAAAAATGAACGTATCGCGGCGGTCCATTGCCCTTGTGACTTTATCAGCCAACGGTTTAACAGTTGCCAGACAGCTGGCAGGCGGTTTTACAAATTGCGATGTTTATGTCCACGCCGGTGTAGTGGAAAAGGAAAATGGCGACATTTCATTTAATCGCATTGCCGCGCTGACAGCATCGTTGTTTCAAAAAAACAGCGATATCATATTCATTCTGCCAATCGGGGTTGCTGTTCGGGCCATCGCTCCCGTTATATGCCACAAAAAAAAAGATCCGGCGGTGGTGGTGGTGGATGTGGGCGCACGTTACGCCATCAGTCTGCTCAGTGGTCACGAGGGCGGCGCCAACCAGCTGGCCCTTGAAGTTGGAAACATCATTGGTGCAGAGCCGGTGATAACGACTACCACAGAAGCCGAAAAATACCTGGTCGTTGGGATCGGATGTCGCAGAGGAACCAGCGCAGACGAGATACATGCCGCTGTAAATCAAACACTCAGCGACCATGGGCACCTGTCTCAGAACGTACGACTCTGGGCCAGCGCCGATATAAAATCAGATGAATCCGGATTAATTGAAGCGGCGAGGCGCACAGGCGTAATGCTGCGATTTATGCCGTCAGATGAAATCAGAAGCTGCGCCAAAGACAATGCGCAGTCTCAATTTGTTTTTGAAAAAGTGAAACTACCCGGTGTTGCCGAGCCGGCAGCATTGCTTGCGGGAAGGAAAACCATATTAGTCGTTCCAAAGCAGAAGTACCCGAGAGTTACGGTGGCCATCGCAAAGGAAAACTGTTTTTAGTGGGCATTGGTCCGGGTTCGCCCGAAGACCGCACCATCCGGGCAACAGAAGTCATACGCAACTGCGATGTGGTGGTGGGGTATACCCCGTATGTGGAAAGTCTGCGGGATATTATTGGGAGACAACACACAGTGACCTCCGGAATGCGCGCAGAAGTGGGACGATGTCGTGAAGCGTTGAAACTGGCACGGAACGGACAAACGGTTGCGCTTGTTTCTTCAGGTGATGCGGGGGTTTACGGTATGGCAGGTCTCGCTATGGAAATGACAGCGGCCGAATCTCTGAATGTGGAACTGGAAGTGGTTCCCGGGGTCACTGCCGCATCCACCGCTGCGGCCAGACTCGGCGCGCCATTGATGCTGGATTTCGCAGTGATTAGCCTGAGTGACTTACTGGTGCCCTGGAACGAAATAAAAATGCGAATTTCCGCCATCGCCCCCCTTGATATGGTGCTGTGTCTGTACAATCCCAAAAGCAAAAAGAGGATTTCCCAGATTGAGGAAACGGCATCAATATTGCGCGCCCATCGCGCTCCTGAGACGCCTGTGGGCATTGGCCGCAATCTGGGCAAAGAAGATGAGCGCGTCACCCTGACCCAACTGTCTGACTTTCTAAAAGGCGAAATAGATATGAAAAGCATCATTATCGTGGGTGCCAGAAGCACAAGGTGCCTCGGGCCTTACATGGTTACCGCACGGGGGTATGCACTGTGATTCTGTTGCTTGGAGGCACCGCCGATACGAACGAAGTCGCTTTAGCGCTTGTTCATAACGGCTTTTCAGCTCTGGTATCCACTGCAACCAACCATCCGCTTTCTCTGGCGCCGCACCCCCAAATTGAGAAACGCTCCGGCAAATTGAACCGCCATCGCCTGACTGACATCATTGTACAGCGACGAATCACCGCTGTTGTTGATGCGACCCATCCATACGCTGAAAAGATAGGTCCTGCGGCTCACGATGTCGCCCATGAATTGGGCATTCCGTATTTCCGTTATATGCGGCCTGCCAGTGTTATGAATTCCCGTGACATGATGATGGTTACGGGACACGAGAGTGCAGCCGAGGTGGCGTTTGCCATAGGCGCGCCGGTGCTGCTCACCATTGGCGCACTGAATGTGGCGCCATATGCAGTCAAAGCAAAGGAAACCCGCATTCTTCTCGCCGCGCGGGTGCTTGACCGCGCTGAATCCATCGACGCATGTCGAAAAGCCGGTATTTCCAGGGACAGGATAATCGTCGGACAGGGACCGTTCTCCATTGCCAATAACATTGCGTTGATTCATCAATTTAATATCGGCGTGCTGGTCACCAAAGACGGTGGCGAAAAAGGCGGGTTTCCGGAAAAAATTGAGGCGGCAAGGCAAACCGATTGTCGGGTTATCGCTATTAAGCGTCCGTCAACGTCGGGAATGCCAATATTTGAAGATGTCACCTCGCTATTGCAGAAGATGCAAACAGTACTCACTGCCTCCCCTAATCTTTCAGTGCTTACCGTCGCGTACTCAAACTCGTAGCTGGCCTTCTTTTTACATTGATTACAGATGCGTTTCAGTCGCAGTGGTGTGTCAGAGCAATCAGATAATGACAGTGTTTCTTCCGATGTGACATCTCTTCTTTTTTGATCATGATTGCTTTTCAGAACTCAATACCCCGCTGCGCTTTAATCCCGGATTTATACGGGTGCTTTATCTCTATCATCTCCGTCACCAAATCTGCCAAATCAATCAGTTTTTCGGTTGCGCCGCGACCGGTGATCACCACATGCATCTGTTCAGGCTTATTCATGAGCGCTTCAATGATTTCCGCTTCAGGAATCATGTTCAGGGTTATCAGGTAGGTCAGCTCATCGAGAATAACCATGTCGTGTTCGTTTGCCGCAATCACATCTTTGGCCCGCTGCCAGGCTTCTTTTGCCACAGCCACATCCTTGCTGAAATCCTCTGATTTGTAGGTAAAACCACGACCCATCACCTGAATTTCAAGTGTATCTGAAAACCGTTTGGCGCTTTCCAGTTCACCGTATTTCCAGGAGCCTTTGATAAACTGCACAATCGCCACTTTTTTGTTTTTGTGTCCCAACATTCGAAATGCGAGCCCCAGTGCTGCGGTAGTCTTGCCTTTGCCGTTGCCGGTATTTACAATGATTAGTCCTTTTTTGGGCATGTCGATTCACTTTCGGTATTGCAGTGTCGCCATTTATCGGCGAATCCCAGGGCCAGCGCACAGCATATCATTTCCATAAAGTCAGCATCGTCTAAAGTGATATTTAATGCCGCCAGCGAATGTTTCCAGTCTTCATAATGTTTATCACACCCCGCGACCGCCATGGCAATATGAAGTCCGTGGGAGATAAATAAATCAGGCAAACACGACATGGGCAGCACGTTCCATGCCAGTTGGTCCCGCACATGAACCATGGCTATGACGGCAGCCACTACCAGCGGATCGTGATTCAGGCACAGTATGTTGTTCCGTAGCAGTTCGGCGTCGTGGCTATTTAAATGCCTTACGATGTCATTCTTCAGTTGCGACAGAGACCCGCCAAAACGTTGCAGATGAACCGACATGTCACATCGATTTTCCGGAGACAATCCGTTTTGACGAACGAGTGTTTCTTTAATGGCCTCTCGTACCGCCGAGCCGATCAATTCGCCCAGCTTGCTGTGTTTTCCTGAAGAGCGGAGGGGATGACCGGTACCCAGCAGACATGCCACGCCAATCTGGTCAGTACCCGTCCCTGTAGCCAGACCGTTTGAGTAGCGGGATGGTACACTTAATTCCTGGAGCGCAGCAGATTTCGCCTCAGTGGCGGTAATAACGGAACGGACCAGCGCGCCCTGGGTTAGCTCTTTGCTGATGAAAATCATGGTGTTAATGGTTCCGGGGGTTGGCGCGTCTCCGGTGATGCGCTCGAATTTTCCGTCGCATTCATACACCGTTGCCGGGTCACCTGCACGGCCGCCGTTTGCTTCCACACCACCTGTCGCAACCACCACCACTTCAGTGTCTCTGAATTTTTTTGTGACTACCGCGGCACATCTCATATTGGCCGCTGTGCCCAGGGTGGCACATTTTTCAGATGGCAGGCCGTATCTTGTGGCCACATCCTCGCGGTACAGTCCGTCTGACATCTTCATAATTCGGTCCGCAGCGGTATGGTGCTTTGTGGGTTCGCAGGACTGATGGTTGTACATGTACGCCATCTCGTCAGTGACCCCACCCGCGGCGGAACAGGTGGAAATTACCCGATGGGGTTTCAGAAAGTGTGCATAAATGATTTTGTCTTCGCGGTGGAGCGCCATGGCGTCGTAGTATGTATCAATTTTCATATTTGATGTTTCCTAACCAATAGAGTCCTCAATATCACCCTCAATTTCGAGATATGTCTGACGCAGATATTCTTCGGTCGCATCGTCGGTCTGCCACATGCCGCGCTGTATTGTTTCAAGCAGCTTTTCGGTAATGTTTAACAGAGCGTGGGGGTTCACTTCCTTCAACCACTTTCGCATGTCGGAATCCAGGGCGTATGTTTTTGCCACCCGGTCATACATCCAGTCTTCCATCACATCGGCGGTGGCGTCCCATCCGATGATAATGTCCATTACTTTTGAAATATCGCCGGCGCCTTTATAGCCATGTCGCTTCATGCCATCCAGCCATTTGGGATTGAGCAGCCTTGAGCGCAGAATGAACTTCGTTTCTTCCGCAACAGAACGCAAACCTACCCATTTGGGATCGGTACTGTCGCCCACGTACGATTTTGGCGCAATACCCCGCACCGCTGCGCCCGCGGCAATAAGCCCACCATAGTAATTGTAAAAGTCAGTGCAGGAGTAAATATCGTATTCTCTGGAATCCTCGTTTTTCACCGTTACATCCATACGGCTCAGCATTTTTTTAAAGGCGTCCTTCTGAACCGTGCCATAGGCGTTTCTGCTATAGGCATGGGCCGAATAGCGAATGTAGTTGTTGGCCAGATCTTCTTTGGTTTCCCACTGTTTGGATTCAATCAGTTCCGCAACGCCGGCGCCGTATGTGCCTAGCGGACACCCGAACACGCGAATGGACGCCAGCGCTCTCGCCTCTGCATCGCTTTTGCCTCTCGTTTTATATTCCAACGCATCTGTTTCCACATGCGCCCGAATGAAATTCACTTCCTGAGGTTCTAAAAGTGTTGCCACCATATTGACCGCGTCATCAATCAACGCCACCAAATTGGGAAAGGCGTCGCGAAAAAAGCCGGAGATACGCGGCATCACGTCAATTCTGGGGCGCTTCAGTTGTTTGTATGGAATGACTTCAAGCCCTTTTACAATACCGTGTTGGTCCCAAACCGGCCGCAGCCCCATCAGATACAAAATCTCCGCAATGTCGTCGCCTCTGGTGCGCATGGTGTTGCCGCCATAAACAATCATGCCGATGCTCTGAGGGTATTTACCGGTTTCACCTTTGTATCGAGAAAGCAACGCATCCCCCAGACTGACCCCCACTTCCCATGCGGATTTTGACGGAATCACCCGGGGATCAACTGAAAAAAAGTTTCGCCCGGTTGGCAAAATGTCTGCCTGTCCCCGGGTAGGGGCTCCGCTGGGGCCCGGAGAGATAAATCCGCCATTTAAACCGTTTAACGTCGCATAGAGCTCGTCAGTGACTCGGCGGATATTGGGAACCAGTGTATTGCAGATGTAGTTGAGGACACGGAGTATGTTGTTCCCAAATCCGGGAACGCGGAGCTCCTGCTCCGCAAACTGTCCGATTATATCAGGGCGGAGCTGAAGCTCCGCGTTCCCGGGAGAAAAAACGTTAAAATCATTCTCCTCCAGTAACGTTACCAGTTTTAAACAAAGCTCATGGGCCCGATGTATAATCGCTCCACCCGTCAACCCTTTGCTGCCGGGAAAGGCGGTACCTCGATTTTTGAACGCATCGTCATAACAGTATCCCAATGCGGCAGTGACAGACTCCCGCAAAGACGGCACGCCTCCATTTTCGTGGCGTGTCATCTGAACAACCAATTCCACCAGCTGACTGCCTCTGGGTGACTGCCCCATTATGTGCAGGCCATCGTTAATCATGTTGTCGGACAATTCAGACAGGTAGGCATGCAGTTTGCCTGTGACCTCATCGGTTTTCTCCAGGGCGTCCTGTTCAGAAATTGAAAGGTCCTCGTGCAAATCCGCTTTCACTACCGCCTCATACAGCATGGGGCGAAGCACAGTCAGCTTTCCCGGATCCTGCCTTTCCGCGTCTTTTATTTCTGTGAGCATTCTATCCACATCGTTCATTTCCTCGTACAGGTCCGCGTTGGTAAACACCGGTGTCAGATGATCCACGATGGCGCAATACGATCGCCGCTTCGCCTGAGTGCCCTCGCCTGGGTCGTTAATGATGTATGGATAAATATTGGGCAAATCCTGGATGGCCAGGTCGGGATAACAGGTGTTGCTCAATCCCAGCGCTTTTCCCGGCAACCATTCCAGTGAACCGTGCTTGCCTACGTGAATGACCGCGTTGGCTTTAAACACATGCCGAATGTACCAGTAGTACGCCAGATAATGATGAGGCGGCGATAAATGAAGATCGTGTAAAATCGCCTCGGGGTTTTCCAGATAACCCCTTGGAGGCTGAATACTGATAAACACATTGCCATTCATAATGCCCGGCATCAGCAGTTTGTTGTCATGAACAAACAACTCCCCGGGCGGCGTTCCCCAGTCTGCTGTCATTTCAGTGCGTGCCGACTCCGGAAACTGTTTGTGAAAACTATCAAACAGTTCGCTTTCCATCTGCACCTCAGCGCGCAAAGCCATCTTATCCGGCGTCAGATACCGCCGGTCGCATGTCATTTTTTCAAGCAATCTATTGGCTAAATCATCCCCGTCTTCGTAGGTGTCGTCTATTGTGTAACCGGCTGCCTGCAACGCATCGACCATGTGCTTCACACTGGCAAAACTGTCCAGTCCGGCGGCGCATCCAATGCGATCGTTTCTGGGGGGATAATGATGAAAAATAATCGCAACCTTTTTCTGGTCATTTGAAACATGTCGCAACTGTGCCCAGTTTCGAGCGAGCGATACCAGTTTTGCCGTGCGTTCTGGAATCGGCACGTTGTGAGACAACATGGCGCCAGTTACCGGACACACTTCGTTTTCTTCTCTTGTTGCAACCGGCACCGTAATCAGGGCGCCATCAAACTCCGGCTGCGCTGCCTGAAAAGTCACATCCATTGTGGAGACACCTTTGTCGCTATCTTTCCACACGGCACAGGGCGATGAGCTTACCAGTCCCTGCAGATAGGGAACGTTTAACGCAGGGAGCACATTGGCATACTCCGGTTGAGCAATGCTCATGGACATCCCCATTAAACTCACCAGCGCATCTATCATCGGTTTACCATCGCGGCAAAAATACTTCGCGACAATGTCGTCTGCCCCAAGGTTCCCCAGCGCCACATCCTTTAACCGGTACGAAAAGACAGCAAGCGCATTGTTCCCCTGTTTTTCGACTTCCGCGATGAATGCATTCACATGGGCAAGATTCTGATTCAGCCAGAATCCCTGATAAAACCAGATACCTATCGTTGGTTTGTCCGGGATTCTTATCTCTGATTCCCATGCAGCCAAATTCATTGCACCACTAATTTTCGGATGATAAATTCCCTGACATGGAATCGACACCGGGGCAGGGATTTCGACTCCAGTATCGAAATAAATACTGTGCAAGTACTGAAGAAGCCTTAAAAAGTTCTCAGTGCCGCCTTTTGTAAAATATTCACTGACTCGCGCAACCCCTTCCCTGTCATTGAGATCGCCATATTCCTTTGCCAAAAGAACTGCCTCTTCGTCCCCCCCCACCGATTGAATCACAAACAGCGGTCGTGAATCGCCCTGCTTCTTTGCGTCTTCCATAGCAGCAACGAGCGGGTCAAACGCAGGACAAGACATCTTTCCGCCATGAAGTGCGACGTATACCACGTGGCAGTCCATCGCTTTTTTTACAAATCGCGTGATTTCATTTTCTGCAAAAAGCTGGGACGGGGTCCGCGAGAACACTGAAATTTCCTGACCGGTATTCCGGTAGGCACGCACCGCATGTCCCAGAGACGGAAGCTCCATTGAAGTTGCACTGAAATAACATAACTTGAATTCGTTCATTCAAAATTTCTTTCAGTTTTGTTTCCCGGTGTCTCTCGCTGCAGGGCGGTGTGCAGAATCAGGTTCTCCCCCAGATTGTAGTGTGTCCGGCTGGGACAATCGTCACCTTGAACGCTCATTCGCAGCCGTTTCCAGTTGATACTGTGAACAGTGCCGCAGTTAAAATTCGGGTCACCAGCAGTCTGACTGCAGGGATACACACTGCCATTGGGTAACACAGCCATGCTTTCGCCTTTTGCCCCATGACACAGTACATCCCTACGCCTGCCATGCATATTCAGCTCGCGCACCTGTAGAGGTAGCGTTCGCCTGGTGTTCACCACATTCAGCATCTTCTTCAGGGCCTGCACGCCCTTACTGAGACATCCGGGACTCGGCGGTTTTAAATGGTGAACGACCGCACTGCCCTTATTTACCAGTAAATCCAGCCCAATTCCTCTCACGTTGGAAAACCCGGCCAGCATCAGCGCCAGCTTATCCAGATGCAATACATTTGCCTCGGTAACGACGGTAGTGACTCGACAGGGAATGTCATGTTGCGCAAGTACCTGTAACCCGCGGATGGTTGAATCGAACCTGCCTCTCTGCAGATTATGAATATCCGCAATGCCATCAATACTAAGCCCCACTTCCAGTCCGTAATGTTGAAACATTCGGGCGTTCTGTTCATTAATCAACGTGCCATTGGTCTGGACGCCCATCGAGATGTTGATATTTTTTCCCTGAATAAAGTCGCAAATGCTTCCTAACAGCTGCGGTTCCAGCAGGGGTTCGCCGCCAGTGAACTGCACATGAAAAGGTCGGTTCGATGAAGCCACAATATTCAATGCCTCCACAGCAATGTCGAATGGCATTGCACCAAATTGCAGCAAATCATGGGCGTAGCAATATCGGCATTGTAAATTGCATTTACCGGTGACAAACATGACCAGGTACCGAATAACAGGATGTCCTGTCAGGTTTCTCCTTTGGGTATCAGAGACATCTTTCATCCCGTTACCTCACCACATGCACCTGGTAGCTGCCCACGATGCGCTCTGTTTGCGGGTCCCGATAAGGGGTCTCCACCAATGCGAACGCAGCACCGTCACTCGCAATGTCTGCGTGAAAATGGGTTTTTCCTTCAACCTGGTAAAAATATACCAATTTTGATGTGCCTCCCCCTTTGCGATGGGTATCGAAAAGCATGGCCCCGGACTCCCACCCGAATTGGTCATCATCTCTCTGTACTGCTGTCAGCAGCCATCTGCCGTCGTTGCTGCTCCAAAAATTTTGAAAACTGTGACCACTGCGATATCGCCATTGAATCTTTCCTTCAGGGTCCACCGCCGTCAGCATTGTGGCATTGGGATGCGGTCCAGGAGGCGCTACCACATGGGCCATAGTGCTTGCCATGGGAACAGAGGAGGTGCCTGTTTGAAAATAGGCCATTCCGTCACTCGCAAGATGATTGTAAGTGGCGCTGGCGCTCACCGGCACGCCGCTGATGGAGATGGGCGCGCCAAAATCGAACACTTTCTCCACACGCTTATGGGCGATGTCAAACAGCATGGTACGTCCATCAAAGAGGCCCACCGATGCGCGAGTTCCATCCGGCGCCACCGAGATGGATTCCCAAAACCCCACGCTGTTAAAAAAAGGCGACAATGGCTCAAATGTGTATTGCCAGACCGGCTTGCCGGCGCGCCCATCCAGTACCACCATCGTTCCTTCGGCATACGGCGCCACCACATCCGGTTGAGCGCTCTTTTTAGTGATTAAAAAAGCAATATTGTCTCCTCTGCTATCAGAATCCATATCAATGACAGTCATCGGCAACGGCGCCTCTTTCGGATAGATCCAACGAACGTTTCCTTCCGGCGACAGTCGATAAATTCTGGATAACATAGTCCGGTCGCGAAATGTATTTTCGTCGTTCCAGGAATGAATGCCAAGCACAAGCACATCGCCATTATCCAGTACCTTCAGACCATACGGCGCAGGTAAAGTGAAAATGCCGTAGGAATCATCTTTGGCCGGGGGTTTGCTCGTCTGCAAATCGTTAGCCAGGCGAAACCGCCACTGCACATCCCCGGTGTTCGTATTCGCGCAGTAAATAAATCCATCCACGCTCTGTTCGCCAAAACAGACGCGTTTTCCATCGTTCGAAAAATCAATTCTTTTTACAATGCCTTCGGCAATATCTTTTTCCCAGAGCATTTTTTGCCCGTACACATCCCAAAGGCGCATTTTACCCGTATAAGAACCAATTCCCAGCAACCGGCCGTTGGGAGAGAACTTCACAAACGTGTCGGGCTGCCAGCGACCACGAACATAAAAAGACACATCTTCAAGGTCAATCTGATCGATAGGGCATGGAATTGATGGCGCACCAGTATCGCGCTGATGTCTGCAGTGGGACGAATTCTTCTGTATCGCCGGCCAGGTGTCACCGGCGTAAACAGAAGGGATTGGAACGACAAGTATCCCGCCAAGCAGCAATGCGAACAACCGTCTAAAAGATACTTTAGCACGCGGAAATAATAAAATGGCGTCGCGTTTCACAACCAATTCCTCACAAAGCCATACACCCACCGAAGTTCGGGCATATAAATCAACTGGTACTGATAGCACCAGAACAGCACCCGCATTGCCACAATGCCACCAACCACTGACAACATTGTAGATATAGCGACTTTTTCCTTTATACTCAACGTGTCTTCCCGGAAGGATGACCGAACGCCATTCACACTGAATCCCCGCGTTAAAATAGATACTGCTTTTTCCTCCGAATGACGGATGGCGCCGGCCAGCATCGTTCCAAGTGCTCCCAGCTCTGTTTTTAATGTGCCGCGAAAACCCGTTTTAAAAGGTCGATATCCTTTGAGTCTCATCGCCGTACGCACCTGACGAAACTCCGCCACCGCGACCGGCACAAACTGAATTGCAGAAACCGCCATAAATGAAATAGCGTAGGGAATTTTTAACGCCACAAAGCCACGTAAAAACTGCTCATCACTGGTTGAAAAACAGATGGCATAACCTGTCAGCAACACGGCGACCATCCGAAAAGATTGAACTGCGCCATAATAGATGCCCTGATGATACACATGAAGCCCGCCGCTGAACATGGTATTGGGTTCGATAATTGTAAACAGGACATCCCTTGGAAACCGGTTGTAAAAAATCGCCTGACTGAACATGGCGCCCCACACAATCAGCAGGCACAGCAGCACAATCAGCCGCACCTGCACACGGGAAGGCATGGTTGCAATAAAAATCAAAGCGCCGGCCAGCATTAAACCGGTTAAAAAGTAGAGACTATCCACAGCTATCGCCATCATCGATATACTGAAACCCAGCGCCAGCTTTAAACGCACATTCAAACGCCCTATCAGGGAATGAGAATTGCTTCCAATAAAAGCCGTCATCCAGCCCCCTCCACCATTTCATCAATATGAAAAAGTCTCAGCCCGTTTGCGATGGAAAACTGTTGCAGCTGGGTAAGACAAACCCCGCCATGGGCCAACACATCCACTTGTTTAAGCACTTCGTCCGGCGGACCCATCGCAGAGATATAAGCGCCGCACAGAAGAATAATGCGATTGGCAAAATGAAACGCCATTTCAATATCGTGGGTTGAAAAAACAATGGCGTTTGAATGGGAAACAATCGCATCCATCATTTTTTCAATCCGCGCCCTGTCCTGACCGGTTGTGGGTTCATCCAGCAGAACCAGCGGCGCATCCAGCGTCATCACAGAACCCACAGCCGTTCTCTGTCGCTCGCCCCTCGAAAGCGTAAATGGAGCACGGTGTTTAAGAGAAGACAAAGAAAACCTGGACAAAACATCTTCCATGCGCAGATCAAGCGTTTCGCCGTGTTCACCCCGTTGCGATGGCGCAAACGCAATCTCCTGTTCAACCGTTTCTGAAAACAACATCACATCGGGGTTTTGCGAAATCATTCCGGTTACAGGACGCGCCCCGTTCTCCCCAAAGATTTTTCCTCTATCCGGCTTCAATGTCCCCGAAAGCAGGTGGAGGAGAGTTGATTTGCCGGCACCATTGGCGCCCATCAGTGCAATGCGATCCCCCCTGTAAATCTCGAAAGATATGTTGCGAAGCACAGGTGCATTGGCCCTGGGATAGGTAAACTGCAATGCATTTACCGATAACAGCATGTGCGAATGCAGCGGTACGACATTATTCTTTGGTAGTCCTACCAGTTTAATCGGTGGGGCATCCTTCGCTAGAACCGGACGTTCAGCGCGTCCCAGTTTTTCGAAAAGGGCTGGCAAAGAAGGCGCATGCAGCCCCAGCCTGCGAAATACTTTCGAGTCTTTGAGCACCTCAAAAGGCGTAGTGTCACGAAGGACGCTACCTCTATCCATAATGAGCACTCTGTCCGCCAGTCGAAGGGGAATTTCGAGTCGATGTTCTATAACAACCACCGTCAGTTCGCTGGCGTCTTTTAAACGTGAGATGATTTCAAGAATATCCTTTGCCCCCATTGGGTCCAGTTGACTTGTGGGCTCGTCCAGCAGCAACACCTGTGGCTCCAGCGCAAGGGCGCAGGCAATGGCCAGCCGCTGTTGCTGACCACCGGACAGCTCATGGACTTTGTGGCGGCGCATCTCCTTTAACCCCGTCAACTCGAGCGCATGGTGAATGCGCTTTTCCATCAGCCGACGTGGCGTATTAAGATTCTCAAGTCCAAATGCCACTTCGGTTTCCACCACGGATGTACACAGCTGAACGGCCGGATTTTGAAACACGCTGCCGGCAACCCGGCAAATGTTTGGCAATGAATACTCTTTGATGTCGGTTCCGTTTAGACTGACGGCGCCTTCAACTTTTGCATTTGTCGCATGATGCATAATGCCATTCATACACAGCATCAGCGAAGACTTACCACAACCGCTCGGTCCGCAAATGAGCACAAATTCGTTTCTTTCAATGCGAACATTTATCTGCGTCAGCACCGGATGGCTCTGGACTGGGTATGTCACCGAAAGGTTTTTAATGTGAATCATGCATGCACCTTGCGCAGATTGCGCCCCAGTTTTCGTCCCCAGAAGACACCAATCACCGTGTAAAGGAATCCGGTGACCACCACATTCAAAGCGATGTACCAGTCGGCGTAAAACAATCGATAAAACACGGCGTGGAGCGTAAGAGATGTGAACGTGCTCATGGCGTCCGCCATGCCAAGGGCGAACATCATAGGAACGATGGGGGGAATATAATCCACAGAAGGCGTCATTTTGGTAACCCCCATTGAAAACAACAGTATTTCTCGAAATGCGATAGTGGATCCCGTAAACAAAATGTCAGTGAGCCCAAAAGAACCAAACAAGATGCCGCCCATCAAATAGCTGATGATACCGGCAAGGGTGATGGTCCCCACTCGGGGCGAAAGATGCAGCACTGAGGTAATAATCAGATACGTCACCACTTCAGAGAGAAGCCCGCCAACGAGGCAGTTGAACGGTCCTAAAAAAGCGTGCAACGCCGTGGACATCAGACGACTGCCAAATTCCAGACAAAACTGTATGGCGCCCAGAAGTGAAATCAACACAAGGAGACGGACACCGAAACGATTGACCATTCGTCTGTGAAAAACAATCGTTATTCCGAGCCATCCCAGACTGATGATAACTACCATTACGAGCCAAAACGACAGTAGCGAGTTAGACCGAACCACGCTGAATGGTTTTTTGATTAGCTTTATACGCCTGCTTGACCCCGTAGGATACACTTCGATTTGACGAGTGTAGGTACCGGCAGGTGTGTCGGGTTTCATATAAATGGGTAAAACGCAGTTTCCCTTGGATTGGGCCGGAATCTGGCAGTATCCCAAAATCCCCTCATTTTTTTTAGAGCCCTTGCTCATCGAAAAATCAGGCGCTGAAAACCAGCTTATCCCTTTGCCGGTACGCTCATCCACCACTTTGCTTTTTAACAGAAGGTTGAGGGGATATACCTGTTTGTTTTCAATATCCAGTCGCTGATAAACAAACGGTTCGAAAAAGTTAATCTGTTCGGTCTGTACGTTGAAAAAGGTGCCAATTCTGTGCCACACCGGATTGGGCAGTGCAATTTGCTCTGGCAACCTTTGGGGCTGGTAAAGACCCAATGCGTCCACAGGCATTTCCCAGTTTTTTACCACGACTGTGGATGCATCTGCATCTCTTTGGGTAACCACCACAGGCACTTTAAACGGCTGACCATTTCGCTCCAGCGCTATAAATGCCATGTTGCCGGGTAACCCCTTTTTCAGCGACAATCGGCTTTGCCAAATGGCTTTGTCAAACTCAAACCGCAATGTTGCGCTTTTGCTATTTATGGCAGGGGACAGCAGGGCGTCATGGGGAGCATTGCCATCAGGCCCACCATCGGACATCCCAGTGGATATCAAAGAGACATTCAGTACAATGGGTCGTTCGCCCGATAGCTTTTCGACTTCTATTAAAATATCGACGTTCTCCCCTTTGTCGGCCTGGATGGCAATGGGAGATGGCACTGAGGCATCCTTTAGAGACGATAAAAAATAGTCATACCGGTTCTGACCCAGCGGCGCATGAATACGCAGGGCGAACTCCGGTTTTTGCTTTGGCGATGTAATGGTAATAGCCCTGCCGGAACTGGGGACCACTGTGTACGTCTGACGGACCTGCCAATCGAATCGTATTTCAAAGTCAGTCCTGCCAAAGGTGAACACCTTTGCCACTGTTTGGCCAGTTGCATTTTTAACAGCCACACTCTTAACGTCTATTGCATTTATTACTTTTAAAACCCCCGGCAATTCAAACTGGGCGGAAAGGGTCTGGGATGTGACCCTGGGTCTGGGAGAGCAGGCGCAGGCAGAAAAGAGAAGAAACGCGAATACCAATATCATGGTAGGGGCGCCTCCCTGTGGGTGCCCAGCATTTGAAACAGGGCGGACACAGAGACCCGCCCCTACGATTTCATGCCGAAAAACACTTTTCAGAAAACCTGTCACGCGCGTTTCTACCCGACTTTCCTGGACCCCATATTCAGTACATCCTCAAACGGCAGGCGGCGCATGCGATGGGGAAGCACCAGCAACGCGGCCTCTGCCACTTCGTCCATGCTGACCTGTTTTTTACTGTGGAACGCGGTAAGCGCCTTGGCGGTTTTGAGCATAACAATGTCACTTCTGTGACCATCCACCCCAGCTTCGATAGCCAGGCGCGCAATCTCAAACAGAATGTCGTCGTCCGCCTCCACATCATCATAGATTTGTATCGCCGCGTCAATCTGCTGTGACAACTCAACTGATTCGGTTTCAAATTGTTTGGAAAAACCGACGGGGTCCACCTCGAAAGCGGCGCGGCGTTTCACAATCTCCACACGCTGGTGTGGGTCTGTGATTCCCTCCACCTGAACACAAAGACCAAATCTGTCTTGCAATTGCGGTCTAAGCTCGCCTTCTTCAGGATTCATGGTGCCCACCAGGGTGAATTTCGCGGGATGGGAAAAACTGATACCTTCACGTTCCACGGTATTCACCCCCATAGCTGCACAATCCAGCAATACATCCACCACGTGGTCATCCAGCAGATTGACTTCATCAATATACAGAATGCCGCGATGCGCTGCCGAAAGAATACCCGGCTCAAACTTTTTTTCTCCATGTTTTAAAGCGTGTTCCATATTCAACGTTCCCACCACGCGGTCTTCCGTCGCCGACAAAGGCAATTCCACCACCTTTACCTTTCGCATCACTGATTCCAGTGTTTCGCCCTTTGCCACACGGCTTTGACATTGAAAGCAAAGTGACGCCTTCGCATTGGGGTCGCATTGAAAGGGGCATCCTTTGACGACTTCAATATATGGCAAAATATCTGCCAGCGCGCGAACCGCGGTTGATTTGGCGGTACCTTTTTCTCCACGTATTAAAAGCCCGGAGATGGTCGGGTTGATGACATTTAAAAACAATCCCATTTTCAACCTGTCCTGGCCAACGATGGCGGAAAATGGAAAACTGGGCCTGTCCGCTATAAATGTTTGATGATGCATTACACAATCTCCTTAATGACATTGACAATTTCTTTTGCGCGCAAATTTTCTGGTTCGAAGTAACTGGCGTTCAATGCAGACGCCAGCTTCTGCGCCAGTCGCAGACGAATCGCCCCCGGAGACTCCGTATCCACCACAATGAAACGCACATCGCTATGGTGCTGCGCCACTTTTTTCGCCATGGCAATCGCTTCCAGATGTGCCGGACCCACGCCGAGTGCGGCGTTGGCTTTCCCATCTGTCAGCAGAATCGCGATAGGCCGGGCAAGCGGATTTTTGCGATGAATCTGTGTCAGTAAATCCGACATCCTTCCAATTCCTGCGGAAAGTGGCGTCCTGCCGCCAATGGGCATATCGGTCAACATTCTACTGGCCAGTTCAACCGAACTGGTTGGGGGCAGGGCAACACTTGCGTCTTTTCCCCGAAACACAATTACCGCCACCTGATCTCTTTTTTGGTACGCGTCCATTAAAACACTCAATACCGCTGCCTTGGTTTCCACCATGCGCTTATGTGCGCCCATCGAACCCGACCCATCCACCACAAACACCAGAATGTTGCCCATACGCCGCTCGCGAATCTTTTCACGTATATCACTTTCGCGAACATGTACGGCCATTGGCGACGCCATGGTTTCCCGTCTGTTTTTCTGAAAAGGTGCCGCCGCTCTCAACGTGGCGTCCAGCGCCAGGTCTCCATTTTGCCTGCGGGATGTACTTTTAATGTAGCGTCCCTGCTTGTTGGCAGACCGCGAACGACTGCGACGCCCGGAGCCGGTGCGCCGCTGGCTGTCTGTATCCGACACAAGCGGTTTTACTTTAAAGGGCGCTCCCACTCCGAAAACATGTTCGTCCCCCGGGGAATCCTCTTTTCTGGCAGACTTATTGTCAGGCGTCTCGTCCGGGTTATTGCCGTCATTATCAGTTGTCTCATCATCTGATGCGCCTTGATTGTCCCTCGAATCCATAGGCCCGTTTTGAGACGTTTCGTTATTTCCTTCTGGTGGCGGCGGTTTTGTAGACGACTCTTCCTCTTTTTCCTGTTCTGAATTGTCGTCCGAGTTGTTTTCTGATGCTTCTGGGGGCGGCGAAGGCGGCATATGCGGCGGTGCCTGCTCTCTGGTTCGGTGCAGCAGTGCCATCGGAGCGACTGTCTGAATATCCACTACAGAAACAATATCACGACCACACCAGGCGGCATGGGCGCGGGCCGCCCGTTCAATAACCAAATCCGCCCGATGCCCGGCCACATTGTTTACCTCTGCGATTTCGGCGATAAAGCGCAACAAATGGGACGGGACAGTCACTTTGGGTAAAAAGCCACGCGCCTTTTCAATTCGTTCACTCAGACTACGACTTTCAGTACTATATACTGAAATGATTTCACCCGGGTTATTGTCAAACTGCTCTCGCCGACGCATCAGTTCCACTCGCAGGGCAGTGTCGGTTTCCCCTTCCACCTGAACCGCAAGACCAAAACGATCGAGCAGCTGAGGTCTCAATTCGCCTTCTTCGGGGTTCATGCTGCCTACCAGCGAAAAACGCGCAGCGTGAGCAGTGCACAGTCCTTCCCGCTCGACCCGGTTCATACCTGTTTCCGCAGCATCCAGAATGCACTCCACCAGATGGTCATCCAGCAGATTCACTTCGTCCACATAAAGCATTCCCCCATTTGCGCGCTTCAGTATTCCCGGTTGGAACTTTTTCTTTCCCTCTTTTATCGCGGCTTCCATATCGATGGCGCCCACCACCATATCTTCGGTGGCGCCCAGAGGCAGCTCCGTCAGCAGTGCGTTGCCATTGTCACTTTTAAGTAATTGTGAAAGGCCACGTACGGCAGTGGATTTGGCGGTGCCTTTGTGTCCGCGAATGAGCACCCCGCCAATGGCGGGCGCAATGGTATTCAGAATCAGCGCGAGCTTCATCTGCGACTGCCCGGCGATGGCGGCGAACGGATAGATGTCAGTGTGTGTTCCCCTCGTTTGCATCATATTAATTGTCTTTCTCAATACGATACCGGTATTGCCACTTCTCCACCTGATCAGCGGTCAGAATATCCACACTGCCCCCCTGAAATTCGCCGCTGGTTTCGCCAATGCATTCTTCGAGATCGCCCTCAACGGAGAGCGCAGCTGCCTGTACAGATTCCAGCTGCTGCGTATCCGCCCGCCACAACCCCCGCGCCTGCGCTTCTAAAAGTCGCCGCGTGATTTCCTCAAACGCATAAATATTGGCGTCTCTCAACCACTGCCGGTTTTCCTGGTTCTCCACGTACACACGGCAAATGCCATCGAACTGTTCTTTGGTGACCACATGAGTGGTCGCCGACCATGCATGGACGGCGTTGACCATGGTGGAAACCGCAAACGCGCCTCGGTATCCCTGTTCCTTTTGATTTTCCACCCAGTCGGGATTGAGCAGGCGTGACGAAAATCCCAAATCAATCTCTTCAGACAGGTCGCGAATTTCCGGTGATTCGCTGGTGACCGAGTCACCCCAGTACAGTTTGGTTTCCCCCCCGCCAAGACCCCGTTTGGCCGCGGCCATTCCTCCCTGAAACCCGGAGTAACACCCACACGACAGGGCATCGTATTCCGCTGCGCTCGCTTTCTGGTACGACACATCCAGTGACTTCAATAAACCGGCGTAGTGCGCTATCGCCGCGTTTTCCATTTGCTCATTCTGATTGTCCATTCCGCTGCCAAAGGCGTATCCCGTCCAGTTAATGAACGCTTCCGCCAAATCCGCGTCATCCTGCCAGGCGGCGGCATCAATCGCCAGATTGACACCGACGCCGTAGCTGCCCGGCTTCGAAGAGAACACCCGCTTTGCCGCCATCTTTTTGAGAAACGGCAGTTCTTCAGAGGCCACGGTATTCTGTAATTCAGCGAGCTGTTTCTGGATGTGTGCGCGAACAAAATTCACGTCATCGGATTCATCCAATTCAGACACTTTTAATACAGCGCTATCCAACATCTGATAAAAGACCGGCAGCGTGTCCCGCACCACGCCGCTCATCTGCACCAGAACATCAATTCTGGGACGCGAAATCTTTTTGCCATCAATACCTTCCATGGTGAGCTCATCCTGGGCAAGGGGACGAATCCCTTTCACCTTGCCACCCGACATCCACTGTGGTTCACAACCAAGGAGCCAAAGTATCTGACTGATTAACTCCCCCTCGGAGCGAAACACATCGCTGGACCACAGGGTAATGCCAATGGCTTTGGGGAAACGATTTTCTTCCTTAAGATACTTTTGCAGTAATTGCTCTCCCATCAGATGTCCCACATCCCATGCGGTGCGAGTGGGTACTGTTTTTAAGTCAAGCCCATAGAAGTTTCGGCCGGTGGGAACAGTGTCCACTTTGCCCCGGGACAAATGCCCACTGGGGCCGGGGGCAATGAACCTCCCCTCCAGCGCGTGTATAACGCTGTGTAATTCATTTTCAGTCCGGCCAAGGGATGTGTGGAATAATTCCCGGTTCCAATCGGTGTTGCTGAACTGTTCAACTTCGGCTTCATAAAGCAATCGTGCTTCATCGTCCGGAATTTGCCCCATGACATGGGATTTGCCATCCACCTTGCGATTTCGTAGCCTGGACAGTTTGGCGGGCAGCATTTCAAAAAAAGTTTTAAACTCCTGTTCGTCCTGTTCCGGCGGCAGCAGATTAGACAGCACACACTTCTGTCGCAACTGCTCTTCTGCTTTACCAAGCCGCATTTTGTCGTTCACCGTGCTTGCCGCCAGTACCTGCCGATGAAGATCTTCAATTTCGTCCAGACGACTGGAAAAATCGCTCACTTTTTTCTTCGCGGGAGACAGATGATCGATGAGCACTCCTCTGCCTCTCCGTTTGGCAATCAGCCCTTCGCCTGTGGCGGTGACAATGTATGGATATATAACCGGCAGGGTTCCAAGGGCAATTTCCGAATAACAGTTTTTACTGAGCCCCGCCCGCTTGCCTGGCAGGTATTCCACCGAACTTTCCGCGCCCATTGAAACAATGGCATCCACGTGTTTTTGCAAATAAAAGTACGTCGCCAGAAAATGATGAGTAGGTGGAATATCGGGCTGATGCAAAATACGGCACACCTCCCCATCGCATTTGGGACCATAACAACCTCGTTTGGGGTCAATCATCACCAGAATATTTCCAAATTCAATACCGGTAATCACCAGGGATGGCGCCCCTGTTTCATCGGAATGCACCATCGCTTCAGCGGGAAATGCTCCCCATGCGTCATTGACCGCTGCCTGCACTTCAACATCCAACTTTAAAAAATCATCATTGTATTCCGCGGCATCCACAAAAGCCAGAGCGCCATTCTTCCGCACGATTTCATCCACTGCGGTCCAGCGAAACTCTGAAAAGGCTTTTCTTTCAAGAAACAGTTCGATAAGCGCCTGACCACTCTCGGGAATATCATCCACCCGATACCCAACCTGCCCCAGGCGACGCATTAAACGCACCGCGCTTTCTGCGGCATCCAGCCCGGCGGCGCTTGCCAGAGTGGCTTCGACACTTTTGCAGGGAGAATTATGCAACATGATGGCCACCCGTTTTTCTGTGGGCGCGTTGCAGGAAAGAATGTGCCAACGCATGGTGCGTTCGGCCAGCGTTTCCACGCGGTCTTCAACCACATCCGCCAGATTCACTTTGCCGGAAACCCGTTTTGACTCTTTTTGCTGATTGCAGGCCAGCACTGTGGGCTCAATACAACCCAGCATTTCCGGTTGGGTCAGGCTGTAACAAACTGACATGGGTGAAAGTCCGTCTGAACTTTGCGCCCATCCTTCAGCGGTACTGCTGTAGTTGCGAATCACCTGAAACACCGGCACACCAAACTGTTCAAATGGGGAAATGTTATCTTCATGCGCCCCGGTATGAGAAAACAGTCCATTCCATATGCAGGTAAGCTGACCGCCGCAGGCTGAAAGGATGCGGTGAAGGGGGTGAGTGTCACTTTTTCCAAACTGTGTGGCCAGTTCCCAGTCACAAAATATCAGCAGAGGAAAAAAGCCTTTTTTTTCAAGGGCTCTCGCGGCAAAAGCCGGCAGCGCCATGTCGTCTTCCACATAGAGACTGCGGCCAAAACACAGGGCAACAACCGACTGCCGCTTATCCTCAATAGCACCCGCTACATCCTCTTGCAGCTGATTCGACTTTTCGTCGAAGATGCCACAAAGCACCGGTTCTATTGGCTTTGGAGGCGCATCTCTCAATTTTTTGGCATGGTGCAGCAAAAGCTTTACGGCGTTGGCCAAATCTGACGCACTGCCCGATTTTATATATCCCTCAATGGCAGCCCCAAAAGACAGATCACCATTCACGATGCCTTGACCAGTCATGGCTGCGATTGTTTCTGCGCCCCCGGGAACCACAACCGGCGGACCTTTCGCTGCCGCGATGAGTGTCTTGAAACTGGGAAAGTGCCCGCTCAAATTCAGGTACACTGCATCAGCGCCCGCTATCTCTTCAACAGCAAATGTTTCCCAATCCATATCTGCCATTTGACTGGTAACTACTGCTGTGATGCCCTGCTGCTGCAGGTCTGCAACTGTTCGGTCCCAAACTGGGAACAATGTGGGATGGGAAAATACGAAAATAGCTTTCATTAGTGCCTCTTCACTCATGCGGTTGTTGTTACAATCGAAATGTTCGCGTCCTCCTACCTGGTGAAACAGATGTCGCTCGGCGGCAATCCAACATTTATTGGCGCGGTTGTTTTTTCTGTGCTTGTTGCCACATTAAAAATGCGGAGTCCCGATGCATCAGCTGTTCGGTCGGCGAGCCACAGTTCACTGTTGTCGTCATTCAACGCGATATCGCCGTACATCCAGCCAGACCCTGCGGCAAGGGTGCCGGTTACTGTACCTGTCTGGGGATTGAACTCAACCAGATGCGTATTGCTGCCGCTGTCGCCGGTAACGCCGATAATGGCAAAACACTTGGTTTCCGTTGCGCACACCACTTTGTTCAAACTACCGCCCAGGGTTGCTTCGGTAATGACAAACGCGCCGAGGGTATTGGTCGCCGGATCGAGTAGCTGCACACCGCCATCTGCCAGAGTGCCATATGAACCCACCTGTGAGATAACGAATTTGCCTAAAGCGGCAGACCATTCCGGCTGCCCCACAATATTTGTTCCCTGAACTTTTACGTTCCCTTCCACGGCGCCGGTTGCTGCGTCTATGAAAACAATATAACTGTCGCCTACGGGTTCCCATCCATTGTCCCTGTCCAGCCGGGATACCGTCACGTACAGTTTGCCTTTCATGTTCACCATTCCGGAAATCTCTGGAATGCCATCTGCGTCCGCCAGCGCGCTTACATCCACCGTATCTGTCTGAGCGCCAGTTGTGGGATTGATAATAAGTATCAGAGGCGATCCAAAGCGAGTGACATAGGCCTTATCAGCCGCAACCAGCTCGATGTCGTGGGGATTCGAAGACGGTTCAACCGAAAACTCTTTTGTGATAGCAAAATTTGTGGGATTCAACACATCCACCGCGTCCGCACTCAGCCGTTGCAAAATAAAAGGCGTACCGGTAGCGCCATCCACATGGCAAACCGCATCGGAGTGAATGATGTCCACGTCTTGGGTCACGACCTTGCCATTGAGTGATACGGTTGAATATGCGCCAGTCTGGTAATCTGTGGTAATCACCAGAACACCGGTAGCCGGTTTGGCAACAACGCCGGTATCGGAATCTGTATCGCTACTCGTGTCGGTTGTAGTACTGTCACTGCCTGTCGCACTGTCACTGCCTGTCGTACTATCACCGCCTGTAGCAGTATCCGTACTGGCTGTATCAGCTGGGTCGTTTTCATCGTCATCACAGGACGCTGAAGCAAGGCCGCATGTCAGGATCGTAATTGGCAACCACAGGTGCATTGTTCGCTGTCCGCCCGTTACTTTTTCTCTTTGTTTTTTTATCATTTAGAATCTCCCTGGAATCTCCCTGAATGGAAATGTCAGCCCAGACACTATCTGGGTAATTTCCAATGCAACGTTGCCATGAGTGTGCGACCCGGAAGCGGATACCGCCCGTAGTCGGTCATGGCACGCCAGTCGCCGTCATCGTTTTTAAACCGCAATTTGTCCAAAATATTTTTAATTTCAAAGGTAAAGGTTAACCCGGACCCCGGATGCGCAACGCGGCTGCCAATCCCGAGGTGATAATGCTTTGAGACATAGTTTTCGTTGTTGTACCTGCCCAGATATGCTTTTCCAGCATAGTCCGCATCGAACCATCCCCCCAGGACGATGGGGCCCAGTTTCTTTTCAAGTTTGATGCACCCATACATTTCATGGGTGGGGCGTACCGGCAGTTTCTTCCCGTCGTACTGTGGCAATCCCGTTTTGTCGACGCCCTGAAACAGGGTGTAGTTTCCCGTAAACGTTATCAGGTCCGCCATCGTCACGTTGAATGCCAGCTCAACCCCCCGAATTCGCGCTTTGCCCACATTTACCGGACGAGAGGTACTCTGAGAGTTTTGTTCCAGAGAAATCAGGTCATCCACCCAGTTGACAAACCAGACCGCATCCAGACGCCAACAATCCAGAACGGATTCTCCAATATGCTTCCATGTCACACCGACATCCATGTTGTATCCCGACTCCGCAACAAGATCAGGATTGCCAATCACCGCGCCTCTGTCCCCAAACAGTTCTGTCAAATCCGGGGTGCGCACATATCGCCCGCCATTGGCTCTCCATTGCAACCCCTTTACAGGTTCGTACCGCGCCCCAATCGACGGCGAAAAGTAAAAGTCCGTTTTGTCTGTGGCCTCAAATTCATCCACATAAGACGTGATGCGGCCACCTCCAAAATACGAATACAGCAGTTCTCCCCGCAGCGTTGGAACAACATGAAATGGTGACCATGGATGAAAATCGTATTCCCCCCCCATTTCTGTTTTCACTCTATAGGTTGGACTCTGCTGGTCTTCCAGTGATCTTCCCTTGCGAAACTCACCGTATCTTTCAAACCGGCTTGCGATTCGGAAAACCGTGCTGTGCATGTCGCTGTATTCGGTTTTTAACAGCGCGGATCCGCCAAGACCATCGGTGCGGTATTTGTGATCCTGGTGGCCGGTGCCGATGAGTCCGTCCCGATCATCAAATAGCTCCCATAACAGCAGGTACGAAACCCCCAAATCAATTTTGGATTTATTGCCAGCCGGTCGCTCAAACTGGAAATGGGCACTGTTTCGAATGGTGTACATTCTGGCATTGCTTCGCCCGGCAAACGAGTCCAGACCAGCGAGCCCCAATTCGCTATGGTAAAAATGGTCCATTGCTGTGACGTTCCAATGGCCCACATCACGCCGTAACTTAAGCATTGTGGAATACGCAGTGTGGTCATTGTTCGTACGGTACTGAAACACATCATCGTCCGGATTCCTGAAAGTGCCCTGCTGATTGAAATACCAGAAGTCTCCATCCGAATGCTGTACTGAGGCAATGGTCAGCACATCTGTTTTTCCAACCGAATCACCCCAGAGCCCGAATCCCCGCCAGGTATTCCATGAACCATAGCTACCAGCGACTTCGATGACCGGCTCTTTGAGGACGCGTGTGTGCAACACAATGGCGCCACCAATACCGCCCGTTCCAGGGGCAAGGGGAGTACTGCCTCTGTACACTTCAATCGAATCAAGCACGTCAAGAGAAAAGTCGCCCAGATTCACAGCAGAGAATCCCCCGGTATTGAGCTGCACATTATCCAGAAAAACCGGCACCTGATTTGGGGTTGAGCCGCGAATACTTGCCGCGCCATACGAACCGAGCCCGCCCATACTGCGCACCTGAACGCCCACGGAATTTGAAAGCACTTCTGACAGGTCTGTAACGCCTTTGCTTTCTTCGGTTACATCAATCGTTTCGGCAAATCCCGTGACCTCGTCGGTATGATGAATTTGAAAGTCTCTGACTTTTGTTTCGAATATCAGATCTTCTTCAGCAAATTCAGAAATGCTGTCCCAATTGTCAAAGTCATCGGTGAAACCGTCTCCGCCATCGCCAACCACGATAATGTCTTCGGTGACGGTCGCTACATCCTCGTTCATGTCTTCAGGTGCGCCATCATTCTCAAAGGCAGAGGCGCAAATGGGAAACATTGACCAGGCAATCAGCGGAATCGAAATCGGAATCAAACGTTGCACAGCGTTGCGTTCTCCGTTGGTGGCAAGATTGCGTGATGGATAACGCAATCAATGGGATATGCCAGACAACAGAGGACTCTCAGCGGAGCCGCAGGTATTATTGCTGCGAAAGATATTTTTTCAGGAAAACGATTGTTGATCATTTTCGCCGTCCTCTCCCTCGAAGGTCTGGCAAACAGTTATCGTTTCCGGCAGGTCTTCGGACTTGTGGGCATAAATTGAAAAGGGCATCACACCCTGTGCCTACTCACCGTCGCTTCCCAGGTCACTATGACCCAGTGCTTAATGACAGTTTTCGTTCCCACTTACCGCTGCGGGGCAGTCCCGGATTCTCACCAGGTTCCCATTTTCAGGAGCGTATGAAATTGATATTCATAACAACTCCACCGGCAACGCGGCGTGAATATCAGAAAGGGCCAGCGGCTGTCAATCTCAATATCGGGGAGTTCCATTTAAGCGCGAAGTAGTTAATATATCCAGATTTATATGCCGGCATCTGCAGCGTCGGGTATAGTAATACGGATTTTCTGCCAACAATGAGTGCTGGCGCGTCACGAAAAAAGTGCGCGGAGGAGGTGTGAATGAAACATTGGCAATGGATAGTACTGATCGTGGGGATGCTGGGGTGTGGCTCCGAATCCTCCGATGCCGGGGATGCAGGAACAGCGGCGGACACCGATACAGGAACGGATGGAACGGATACTGGAACCGCTGCGGCAACGGATTTTGCCACGCAGACAGACAGTGATTCCTCGATCGATTCGGAGACGGCCGGCGATACGGGCACCGATTCCGGTACTGATGCTGCTGTTCACATCTGGCAACCGGTTCCCGGGACTACCTGGCAATGGCAGCTTTCGGGAACCCTGGATTCTTCCTATGATGTGGAGATGTACGACATTGATCTGTTTGACACCCCGAAAGAAACCATTCTGGCCCTCAAGGACGCCGGTCGAAAAGTGGTCTGTTACTTTTCGGCGGGTTCGTATGAAGACTGGCGGGGGGATACGGCGTCGTGGCGTCCGGGAACGGACGACTGGATTGGCAGTCCCCTGGATGGATGGGAGGGGGAATACTGGTTGGACGTGTCCGCCACAAAGGTGAGAGAACTGATGCGCTCCCGATTGGATGTGGCCGTCGAAAAGGGATGCGATGGTGTGGAACCCGACAATGTGGATGGTTACGCCAACGCCAACGGCATTGGCCTCACCGGGACCCAGCAGCTGGACTTCAATCGGTTCCTGGCAAGCGAAGCCCACACCAGGGGATTGTCCATCGGACTTAAAAATGACCTCGATCAGGTGAACCAGCTGGTATCAGACTTTGACTGGGCATTGAATGAGGAATGTTTCGAATGGAACGAATGCGATGTGCTCTCCGTTTTCATCGACGCCGGCAAGGCGGTATTTCATACGGAGTACAGTGGCAATATGAACACCATCTGCACCCACCCGAGCACTGCGGGGTTCTCCACCATTCAGAAGAATTACGATCTCGATGAACAGGTCACCTTCTGTCCGTGACCGATGGTCGTTACGACGATTCCAATGCCGCAATGGGCATGAATATTCGGTAAATATATCCTGTGCACCTCAAATGAAGCGTCAAAATGTATTTACAATATAGGTGTATGTTTCAGGGGAATTTATTTCACAGCGAGAAAATACTTCAGAAAGTAGGTAATGGCCGGCTCCAGAATGGCTTTGTGGGCCGCTTCGCCTTCGCCGGTATCCACCACGAAACTCTGAATCAGGCCATCGCTGGTGGCGCTGCAACGGTAGGGGAGCTTTCTCAGTCTGGCCCCCGGATGAACCTTCGGACAGGGTACCGGTTCAATGCCAAGGGGCGCATATGCCCTTCCAAAATCGAAATTTGCCTGGTATTCCGGCCGCTGCTTCGGTTTGAATCCGGCGGTTTCCACCGAGTGAATGTTGAAGGTTTTCACCCCCGCCTTCTGCAGCTGTTTCACCTCCAGTTGCCAGCTTTCCCCAAGACAGGTATCGAAAAATCCCACCCCGTCGGGAGAAATCCCATGAATCTGATTCAACCCGTCGCCCCCGCATCCCGCGGCGCCGGAATAGCCAAACGCGTACCATTCTCTGGCTTCAATCCCCTCCTGGGCCAACAATTCCATCACTTTTTTCTGAAACAGACGCGGATTGAACCGGGGCCAATTGGTCCCCAGAAAACGAAACACCGGCATCACCAGAATGACCGGCTCAATGTCCCCGGATTCCACCAGCCGAAGCACTGTGCGCTGGACCGGCGCCATGAACATGTAGTCTCTGGGGTCTTTTCCCCGTCTGGGCTGCCCGTGAAACCCGATGACCACCGGGTACGACTTCCCTTTCTGTATCCCAGCCGGAATCACTATGCGATGCTGATCCGCCTGCTCACTGAGCGAATAGGAACCATGAAATCCCGTGGTGGGACACCATTCAAAAAAAACAACTCTGGTATCCGCAAATACAGTTGTCGACGTTTTATCCGGGGTCGCCGGCGATTCAATGGGGGATTCCGGCTTCGGCGTTTTTGCACCCGCCGCATTCCCGTCTCTGCCGCAGGCGATGATTATCAGGACAGATATGACCACCGGTATTCCCGGAAACGCGCCGTCTGTTCTGTTCCGTCCGTTACTTGCGTCCGGCATTTTTACTCCTCTTTTTTTCAATGCGTTTCATGCGATGGTCCGTTGCATCGTCGCCTTCCAAATCGGTCACTGCCCCTGCATGATGCAGGGCCCGGTCGTAGTCTTTCAGACGATGCTCGTACAGTTTGGCCAGTTGCAGATGCGCCAGGCTATCGGCCTCATCCATCCCGAGAATTTCGTGGTACAGCGTTGCCGCCTGCGAATACTGCCTGCGCCGGAGCGTCTCCCTGGCTTTCATGTGCAACGCAACTTTCCGGTCGTCCGCCATTCCTACATCGTCGGCGGCATTCAGATGCCAGTCGCCAATAAACGTTTCACCGGCGCCAAAGGCTTCTTTGGCCAGGCCCAGATGGTCGGCCGCATGAGCCACCGCACGGGGGTCATTGTAAATTTCGTCGAGCATGCCCCCCAGGGCAGCCAGCGCCACGATGTCGAGCTGGTTGTGTTCCAGAATGGCCGCAATCCGGTCTTCGCCATGGCCGAAAAGATAGTCCCGATACGCTTCGGGAATCAACGCTCCGGGAATATCTCCCTCACGTGTGAATCCCAGCAGCACCCTTTCCAGATTCTGCAGCGAGCGATCGTTGAGCCGTCTTTTGAAAATACGCCGGCACACGTGAAGCAAATCCAGATGAGGCAGGTTGTATGCCGGATTCTTTGTTCGGTTGAGAATAAATCGGGTGTTGATGAGCGGAATGTCAAACGCCTTTCCATTGAACGATACCAGATACGTCGCACTCGCCAGCCGGTTGGCCAATGCGGCCAGCTGTGCCGGCTCCTCCGCCGGTTCCCGACAGAAATACTGCTCCACCACAAACACGCCATCTTCAAAAAAACCACAGCCAATCAAAAAAGCCAGGGTACCCGCGCCACTGCTCAGGCCGGTGGTTTCCGTATCGATGAAGAGCGCCCCCTCCGGCGGCATGGCGGACAATCGATTGTCTTTGGCAAATACGCCCATGGCCGGGCCCACTGATAAAAACCGATTCACCGGGGCATTGCCGTGAAAGTATCCGGGATACGTTTTCCGGTGTTGCCAGATTTCTCCCATTTCCGTATCCAGCACGCCCCCGGGCAACAGGGCTTCCGGCTGAATCGTCAGCGAATCTTTCGGGGCTTTCGCCTCGTTCGGAATCTCCGTCTCCGGCACATCTTCAGGCGCTGGCCAATCTGAATTTATTCGGGGTTTCCGGTTTCTGGTACCAAATACCTTTACCGGCTGTTGCTGAATCTTCTCCATCCGGCGCTGCAGCTGGGCAATAATATCGGACTTGCTTCCCGCCACGTCGCCTGTTTTATCGTTCGGAGAAACAGGTTGCGCCAATGGGGCTTCCGGCTCGTCTATCTGCTGTTCACGCTGCCCGTCATTGTCAGCCCGTTGTCTGCGACGACTCAATTTTCCCTGTAATCGGCTCAATTGCACACCTCCGTATCTGTGGATGAACCTGCCAGAAGCAATGCAAGAATCGTACGCGCTGTATCTTTGATGGCCGTCTGGTTTTCAGCAACGGGTGGTCCGATGCAGACCGGGCATCCCTCCAGACACTTGCATCCGTTCACCAGGGCGGATGCATCCGCAAGCAGCAGCGGCATTTCGTCAAACGCCCTTTCCGAAAGTCCCACGCCCCCTTCGTGTGTATCATATATATACATCACCGGTTGCCAGTGGGTCTGTTCGCCCCCGTCCGGCGTGGCGGTCTGGACGCTCAGGGCAATATCCCTGGGGTCGCACATCAATCGGAGCGATATCACCTGCGACAACGCATTGGCAACGCCATCCAGGGCAGCCGCGGCGGTTACCGGGTTCAGCTGCCCGGTGATAGACGGATGACATATCAGCCATGTCGATTCGGTTTCCATGGTTAAAGGGGGCAAGGAGATGTCCCCGTATCCCAGATTTTCATGGGTCTGAAATTTGATTTTTTTAAAGCCCACAACATTTTCCACCACTTCCACATCTCCGGCGATGAGCGTGGAGTTACCAATCTGTTTTTCCCGTCGCGTCTGCAACTGATTGATGCGGGTCTGGTCAACGGCGGTGGTGTAATACACCGGCTCCACCGGGTTCACAAATGCCCTGGACTGCTCCGGATCAAAGCGAACCACCTCATACGTACTTCCTTCGTGCTGGTAAATGGCGTCCCTGTGCAGCTCGAACCGGGCGCTGTGGGCCGCCACCTCGGCCAGGGGCTCGTTGTTCAGCAGGTTGTACACCACCACATTCTGCATCATGGCCACCCGCAGATTCACTTCTGCCGCCGGATACCCGTCTGCCACATAGTGAAACCGCTGGCCGCTCTTTTTGAGCAGCCCCTCATCCGCCAGCACCGACAGTGCAGCCTGGGCATCGGTCACCAGCAACGAGCCGAAGCACTCGACCTCGCCAAAGGGCAGTTCAAATGCAGCACAGCGCAGATGAGAAAGCAGAATCTCAACGTTGTCGGGCTGGACCTGCGCCTTTTCAGGAGATCCTTCAAACAGATATTGGGGGTGCCTCGCCAGAAACTGATCCATGGGCGTGCTGCGGGAAATCAGTACCGACAATGATGGATGCTGCCGCCGTCCGGCCCGGCCACTTCGCTGATGCGTGGCCGCAATGGTGCCCGGGTATCCGGCAAGAAGGACGGCATCCAGTTCCCCCACGTCAATGCCCAGTTCCAGTGCATTGGTCGCCACCACGGCTTTCAATCGGCCTTCCCGCAAATCAGATTCGATTTCCCGTCGCAGATTTGGCAGATACCCCCCGCGATAACCGCGGATCATTTCGGTAACATCTCCATCCACGCGCACCCGACTTCTGAGGTAATGCAATACAATTTCCACTCCTCGGCGGGTCTGACAGAATACCAGTGTGGTTATATCTTCCTTCACCAGATCCGCTGCCAGTCTGGCCGCTGTCCGGAATGCCGATGCTCTGGTGCCCATAACCGGATCCACTACTTCCGGGTTATACAACACAAAGGTGCGCTTCCCCGACGGCGCGCCACTTTCGGTAATGGCCACCACATTCTTTCCAAGCACCTTTTCCGCGAGCTCCCCAGGATTACCGATGGTGGCCGAGCACCCCACATACCGCGGTCTGGCGCCATAGAATTCGCAGATTCTGGCCAACCTGCGAAACACGTTGGCCACATGGGAGCCGAAAACCCCGCGATACTGATGGAGTTCGTCCACCACCACATACTTCAGATTCGAGAAAAAACCGGCCCAGGATGCGTGGTGAGGCAGGATACCCGTGTGCAGCATGTCCGGATTGGAAATAATGACACTCGCCGTCTTTCTGGCCGCCCGGCGAATATCCGACGGCGTATCGCCATCATATACCACAGCTTTCTGATCCAGACCGCACAGGGACAGCAGCTTTCGCACCGTCGATTCCTGATCCCGGGCCAGCGCCTTGGTGGGAAAGAGGTACAGTGCCCGGGCATCCGGTTCATTGAGCAGGGCGTGGGCAACCGGGACATTGTAGCAGAGTGTTTTTCCGGACGCGGTGGGCGTGGCAATGACCAGATCGTTGCCACTGTGCAGCATATTCCATGCCGCCACCTGATGACTGTAGGGTTGCTGAATCCCCACACTGGTCAGACCGGCCATGATATCGTGGTGCAGCCAGGTGGGGAATCCCTTCAGTGTGGGGTCGTTGGCGGCGGTTACCGTTTTGGCTGTTATCTCACCACGCAGGCGGTCTTCCCAGTTCGCGACAACCGCGTCTATTTTTCGATATGCATTTTTCACAACCGGACTCATGCAATTCTCAGTGAATCGTTCCTGAACGCATCCTGCTGAATAAACGATTTCAGCAGTCGTTCGCTTCACTCAACATAACGTTGATTCGCTCTGGTCGATTATATCAATATCACTGTCGCCGAAACCACCGAAGAAAGGCAACCACTACACGCCGATGAACAGACGGTTCCCAAAATTACGCTCCAGACCAAGCCGGAAAATTTTTGTCGCGGCGGTTTCGATGTCGTACTCCACACGTTTAAAATGGAAGGTCTGCGCTTCGTGGTCGAAAATGGTATAACTCGCGCGATTGTCGTAATCGCGGGGTTGGCCAACCGATCCCACGGAAATCACATATTTTTTATCCGGAGCGAGCGAAAAGCTCTTGGTGGCAATTTCATTGACGTTGGTCCGCCCCAGCTCAAACACCCGGCACAGGTGAGAGTGACCAATGAAGGTAACATGACTGAGGCTGTCATAATACGGCAGCAATGCATACGCCTGCTCCGGTAAAAAGATGTAATCAAATTCCTCAACATCTATCGGCGATCCGTGACAGAGCATTATGTCATATTCATTGAACCGTTTGGTATATGGCAGATTTCGCAGCCACGTCATATTTTCAGGGGTGAGTGCATTCTTGTGCGCGTCCAGCACCTTGCGGGCAGCGTCGTAGTAGTACGAATAATCCATCATTCCCGCTACAGCTGCATCATGATTTCCAACTACGACAGAATCGGTCAAATCTCGGATAATATCCACACATTCGTTCGGATTGGCCCCGTATCCCACCACATCGCCAGCACAGAGAAAACGATCTATCCCCTCCTTTTCGTACGCGGTCAGAACAGCGTTCAATGCTTCAATGTTCGCATGGATATCACTTAAAATTCCGAATCTCATTCAACCCTTTCCATTGGAATCAGCCACATTGCACTTCCTTTTGTCACATTGTCATATTGTGAACGTGAAACCCGGCCAGTGTACCCCAAATCGACATAACTGTTAACATTTAAGAGACGCACAAGGAATTTAGCATCGCTTCGGTGCAACGCCACACCGGCACATGGACAATCCGGCGAATTTTCCATTATTCACGAAGCGCTGTTGGCGTGCGAAAGAAAACGCTGAAATTCCATGGCTCTGTCGTTGGGTTGGCTTGGTCACGGGAACACACCGTTCAAAAACGAAAGGGAGTGAGAAGGCTAATTTTCAACTTGTCTGTCAACATTATTGGGGTCGTAGTACCAGGAGCAATTGTCTGCGGCATAGCATTCATTCTCATCGAGAACATCACACGGAACGGGGTCCCCGTCGCAGAATTCCCTGCAGTTTTTACCATTGGAATCACAGTTTTCGAATCCAATGTGGCAACCCGGTACATAGGTCTCTGCATCCGGGTCACACAAATCCAGATCATCATCCAGGTCCCTGCAGGATTCGATGATCCGCTCCGGATTGGGCATGCATTCGTCATCCGCCTCCATATAGTCGCACCCCGGTGCGGAGACAGATAGTGCCGCAATCAACACAAAATAATTCGTAAATTTTTTCATTGTGATACTCCAATAAACTAAGACTTATCCAGAAAAAAGAAAATAACACAGATAAATGCCTCTGTGTAAGTTATCTGTCAATGATGGATATTGTCCTCTTCTGAATTTTTTTCAGATATACTGTAATTTCATCTACTACATTGTGTGTATATCTGAACGAAATGTGAATGCACAAACCGGGGGCAATATTTCCAATCTGGCGTTAATTCTGAAAAAAACAGCCTTGGTCCCCGCTGCCAGTCTCCATCTCCCCGAAAAAGTGTTTCCAGGGCCGCATTGGAGGCCATGCAACAGAAATGACAATGAAATTTATTCAAAATGTAAATTGCGTTCAAAGTCGGAAGGATTGCTGCTGAATCGCTTTGCAACTTTCAGGGTAATGAGCTCACCGCGGTACAAATCCGTCAGGGCCTGGTCAAATGACATCATGCCGTACTGGTCTCTTGAGCGTTCCATAATGTCCTTGATAGTTGAAGTCAGCGCCGGATTTCGAATGGCATCTTCCACCATTCCCGTCATTTTCATAATTTCCGTTGCCACGATCATTCCGCTGTCGTCAGAGCGGGGAACCAGACGCTGACTCATGATTCCTTTGAGGTTTTCTGCAAGCCTGATTCGCACATTCGCCTGTTCCTCCGGGGGAAATACCCCGATGAGCCGGCCGATGGTTTTGGATACATCCGGGGTATGCACCGTTGAAAATACCATGTGGCCGGTCTCCGCCGCCTTCAGTGCGATGTCGATGGTTTCCAGATCGCGCATCTCTCCAACCAGAATCACATCGGGATCCTGGCGCAATGCGGCGCGGAGGGCGCGGTTGAAATCGGTGGTATCCGCTCCGACCTCCCGCTGCGAGACCGAGGAGCGCCGGTCGCGATGCACAAATTCGATGGGATCTTCGATGGTAATAATATGGCAGGATTTGTGCTCGTTGATATACCCGATCAGCGCGGCAAGGGTCGACGATTTTCCGGTCCCCGTGGCGCCGGTGACCAGTACAAGCCCGTTTTCGTATTTCGCGAAATCTTCCACCTGGGGCGGCAGCAGCAGTTCCTCAAAAGAGGGCACAGCATCCGGGATGGCGCGTAATACCAGCGACAGACAGCCTTTCTGGCGGTAAATATTCACCCGGAAACGGGCGTGCCCCGGCAACACATACGAGGTGTCATAATCCATCAGCGAAGAGAGCTGACCAGAAATTTCCTCATTGCGAATCACAAAACGGCAGATGTCCACCGTATCCTGGTCCGTTAAAGTATCTCCTGTGGTGGGAAGCAGTTGTCCTTTCACCCGGAACGCGGCAGCCCGTCCCGGTTTGAAATGCAGATCAGATGCGCCGGCCTTTACCGCGCCAAGCAGATATTTATTGAACTTTTCCTGCTTCATTATCATTTCTCCTTAAAGGGAATTATCCGGGGTATAGTGCCATCAATTCAGCTGCCGACGCAAGATTCCGGTTGAACAACAGACCATTTGCACCTGAACAGTTGACATGGACGAAAAAGATTGCATATTTGCACAATCATGCAAACAAAATTCACACCCGGGACCGTCATCAATAATATTTCCGAAAAACCGAATCCACGCGCTTGCTGCGCTGAAATTTCGTCGCTGTTTGATCCGGTCCTCTTTAAAGCACTGTCCGATCCCAATCGCATTGCCATTCTGGCCACGTTGTCCATTTGCAGTTGCGAACAATCCGTCTCCCGCATTGCAGAACTTTTTGACTTGAACTTTTCAGTTGTGTCGAGGCATCTGAAAATTCTGCGTGACGCACAGGTGCTGAACGCCCGAAAAAACGGCAAAGAGATGTTGTACATGGTGAATGCAACCAATCTGGCAGACGTGTTGAAGCGTATGGCGGCAGCGCTTGAAAACTGCTGCGGCGGCAACGATGCCTGTGCAACTGAAAAAGAAGGCGCCCAATGAATCCGAAAAAAAATAAGCATTTGAATATCGAATTGTCCAATGCGCAGGTTGAAAAGGTCAATGCACTGCAACCCCTGGTTGAACACATATTGCAACCTCGCACCCCCTGCTGTCCTCCGGCGACGAAGGACGCTGCCTCTTCTGCAGATGGTGCATGTTGTTCATCTTCCGTTTCGGTGAATTCAGACGCTGGCGCATCGGCTACCACCGCACCCGGCGTTCCGTGTTGCGGCCCCCGTGTCATGCCCCAATTGACCTACCGGAAGGTGACCACCGACATCCGCGACGGCATCCCCCATGTGACATCAACTCTTTTTCGGACCGACCGCTACGGCGCGTTCCGGGCACGTCTTGGAAAGTTTCGAATGAATTATGCCATCGCCCCGGGACTTTACGCTCTGGGGTCTCCCGATGCGGACAGTTCCGTGCTGGTCACAGCGAATTACAAGTTGTCTTTCGATTACCTGCGCAGCCACCTGGATGGATGCCATCTGTGGATTCTGGTGCTCGATACCCGGGGCATCAATGTATGGTGCGCCGCTGGAAAGGGAACTTTTGGCACGGCGGAAGTAATCCGTCAAATCCGAAAATCCAACCTCGCACAGAAAGTGACCACCCGCCGTATCATACTGCCCCAGCTTGGTGCACCGGGAGTTGCCGGGTATGAAGTGAAAAAACAGACCGGGTTTTCGGTGGTGTGGGGACCGGTGGAAGCGCGACACCTGAAAGAATTTCTGGCCCGGGACGGTGTGGCCACCCCCGGAATGCGCACAAAGGAGTTCCCCTTCTTCGAACGGCTGGCGCTGTTGCCCATTGAATTGCGCCCAGCCCTTAAAGTGGTTTTTCTCGCCCTGCTGGTGCTGGCGCCCCTGGCCGCCATTGGATGGCCGGCGGCGTATCTTTCCGGGGTTGTGCATTACTTTGTTCTTTTTTCTCTCTTTGCAGTGACCGGGGTGGTTGCGGGGGCAGTTGCAACGCCGCTGCTTCTGCCATTTCTGCCGGGACGCGCATTTTCTGCCAAAAGCATCCTGCCGTCCGTTGCCAGTCTGGGATTGCTTTCGGTTGCGCTTCGGGACCAGGTGGAATTCATTGAGCTGCTCTCTCTGGTGCTGATCGCCGCGGCACTCGCCGCCTACGCGGCAATGAACTTCACCGGCGCCTCCACGTATACATCGGTGTCGGGGGTAAAAAAAGAAATGAAATACGCCATACCGGTACAGATTGCAGCGGCATCATCCGGTATATGTCTGTGGATTGCTTCCATCATCATACGTTAGGGAAAACACACCATGACCCATCTGCAATACCTGCCAAATGTATCGACCCTGAAACTCGACCGGGAAAAGTGCACCGGTTGTGAGGAATGTCTTCAGGTCTGCCCCCACGGGGTGTTCAAAAAAGAAACACGCATCGTGGAGATTGCTTCCCCCGATGACTGTATGGAATGTGGCGCCTGTCAGCGCAATTGTCGGTTCAATGCCATCACCGTGAATGCCGGTGTCGGGTGTGCCGCCGCCATCATTGGCAGTGTGCTGTCACCGGGCAGCGGCTGCGATTGCTGACGCCCCGGCGTCTGGGGGATTCAGTGTTATTTGGCACCGGACTGCATGTTCAACGCCACATTCAACACATCATGGTAGGTTTTCGCATAGACGAACTGCAGCCCCTTGATGGTGTGGGGAGGTATTTCGGCCACATCTTTCCGGTTGTCATGGGGCACAATCACAGTCTGGACACCGGCAGCCTGCGCGGCCAGTACCTTCTCTCGAATCCCCCCCACCGGCAATACGTCACCTGAGAGGGTCATCTCGCCGGTCATGGCAATCCGTCCCCTTGGTTTTACGCCTTTTTTTCCCGCCAGAAGTGATACCAGCGCACTGGTAATGGTCACGCCCGCGGAAGGACCATCCTTGGGAACCGCACCCGCCGGAAAATGAACATGCAGGTCTTCGGTTTCAAAAATTCTGGGCGCCACATCCAAATCCGTGTGATGCGCACGGATATAAGAGACGGCGATATCCACCGACTCACGCATAACTTCGCCCAGGTGACCGGTGACCCTGAAACGTCCCTTGCCCGGCATCCGGGTGGTTTCTATCCGCAGAATATCGCCCCCCACCGGCGTCCAGGCCAGTCCCACCGCCGTTCCCACCTTGGGACTTCGCAATGATTCCTTATTCACCCGTCGTCCACCAAGGTAATCCGGCAGTGACTTTTTCGAGACTGTCACCTTTCTTTTCACTTCGTTGGAAGCCACCTTCGCAGCCACCTTCCGGCATACCCGGCCCACCGCGCGCTCCAGATTCCGGACCCCTGCCTCTGCCGTCCAACCTTCGATAATGGCATGCAGTACGGTGCGACCAAAATTGATCTGCGACGGCTTCAATCCGTTGGCGTCGATTTGCCTGGGCACCAGATGTCGCTCCGCAATGGCAACTTTTTCGTCTACAATATACCCGGGAATATCAATTACCTCCATCCGATCGAGGAGCGGACCGGGAATGTTGGTCTTGACATTGGCGGTGCAGATAAACATCACTTTGGATAAATCAAAGGGAATGTCGAGATAGTGATCCAGAAACCCGGCATTCTGCGCCGGGTCGAGCACTTCCAGCATGGCACTGGACGGATCGCCGCTGATACTGTTGCTCCCCAGCTTGTCGATTTCATCGAGCATGAAAATGGGATTGCGCACCTCAACGGACTTGAGTCCCTGCAGAATTTTTCCGGGCATCGCACCGATATAGGTTCGGCGGTGTCCCTTGATTTCCGCTTCATCCCGCATTCCCCCCAGGCTGAATCGATAAAATTTTCGGCCAAGGCATCGGGCAATAGACTGGCCCAGACTGGTTTTCCCCACACCGGGCGGACCGGCAAAACACAGCAGCGCCCCTTTTCGTTCGGGTTTCAGCTTCTTGACAGCCAGGAACTCAATTATCCGTTCCTTGACCTCCTTGAGGCCGTAATGGTCCTCGTCCAGAATTTTTCTGGCGTCATTGAGATTGTCGGAATCCACGGTTTCCGAAGCCCAGGGGAGAGAAATGATCCAGTCCAGATAGGTGTGAATGACGTTATATTCCGGCGACTCCGGGTTCAGCACCTCCAGACGTTTCAGTTCCTTGCGCGCCCGCTTGGCTGCTTCTTCGGGGAATCCTTCCTGTTCAATTTTTTCTTCCAGATCCCGGGTAAGAAGGTCTTTCTGGTCCACTTCCTCTCCCAGCTCCCGACGAATGGCTTTGAGCTGCTCACGCAGGTAGTATTCCCGTTGGGTCTTTTCAACCTTTTCGCGAATCTCATCCCGAATCCGACCCGCCAGCCGTGCCAGCTCCAGTTCACGGGTCAGCGCCTCCGCCACTATTGCCAGACGTTTTTCCACCCGAAGCTCCGTCAGCAGACCAAATCGCTCTTCCCGGGGCAAATCGATATGGGCCGCCACAAAATCGGTCAATTGCGCCGGTCCATCCAGATTCGCCGCTGCCACATTGAATCCTTCGGGCAGACCGGGGATTTCCTTGAACAGTTCCTGCAAGCTCATGCGGGCGGCGCGCCAGAGCGCCCTGTTGGCCTTGGTGTCCCGATAGGTATCCGTGGGGTACTCCACCCGGGCAATCAGAAACGGTTTGGTCCGGATGTACCTTGTAATCTTCACTCGCGCCATGCACTCCACCACCACGGAACGGTTGCCATCCGGAAGGTTCAACATTTTCAGCGCCCGGCCGATGACCCCGAAGGTGGCCACATCTCTGGGCTCCGGCGTGGGAATTTCTTCCACTTCGTTGGGCAGGGGATCTATCCTCGGGACCAACGCAATATACGGTCCCTGTGTCATGGCGAATTCCACCGCATTCTGGGAACTCGACGATTCGAGCACCATTGGGATGGTCATCCCGGGGAAAAGGACATTCTCGTTCAATGGCACCACAATCAGCGTCGATGGTCGGTGCCGGTCTGGTTGAATTTCCTGGGAGTCGCTGTCGTGTTCCATCTCCGGCAAGGTCACCGGATTTCCTTCATCATCAAGAAGTATGGTTCTGTTATCTTTTTCGCCCATATTGGCCGCCTCCAAACAATTATCCAGTTCGATATCGATCACGAATTTTTTCTGCCGAACTTCTGAGCTCTGCCATCTTTCCGTATTATTTGGTATTCAGACTCCACGAAAGTCAAGTTTATGGAATTCCGTAGGAAATGATTAACGCATTTACCAGAAGATGCCATCCGTCTGCAGCGATAAACAGCAACAGTTTCAATGGCAGTGCAACTGCTGCCGGGGAGAAGCTGACCAGTCCCAGTGCGGAAAGCGTGTTGGCAACAATGAGGTCCAGCACCAGAAAGGGAATCAGCACCAGAACCCCCAGCGCCAGCGCTTCGAGCAGCTCACTGGAAGCGAATGCCATGGTCAGCACCCGCACCGACGACACATCCGCATTTTTCCCCCGGTCCAGATTGGCAAAGAACGTGAGTTCCTCTTCAGGCGTATTCTGCCTCAGAAATTGAATCAGAGGGGGCGACATCGCATTATAGATGGCCATCGCATTGTCAAAAATCCGCCCGGTGTCCGCTTTGTTCCCGGAGGCGTCCTCCCCGGATTCTGTACCGGACTGGGTCTGGGGCAGGCTGGTGTCGAGCATGTCATCCACCACCGGTCCCATGATAAACAGAGTGATCACTGCGGAGAGCGCACTGATCACCGTCACCGGAATCACGCCCTGCCCCCCGAGAGAATTCCGGACGATGCCAAGGACAATGGTCACCTTTGCAAATGATGTGCATGCCACCACCAGGAATGGCACAATAGCGAGAAAAGCCAGAATACCGATGTGGGCCAGCCAGCTCTGTTCAACCATCGGTGCGCTCCTCCCCCTTTTGCACTTCCCCGAGCAATATCATGTTGTTTTCGGATATTCCGAGAATCAGTTCCCGATTATCAATGCGCACGAGATACAGATTTTTGCCGGATGCCAGCGAAAGTCTGGACACCACGGCCATTCTGCCGGCGATGTCATTGCCGGCGCTCCGTGGTCTGAAATATCGAACTGTCAGCCAGGACACAGCCGCCACCACGCCGAGAATCGCCAGCGTGGCCACCAACTGTATCCACAGCTCTGCCGCGGAAATACTTTGAGTTGCAATGAACCCCATAACGGAACACACGGTACAAACACTTGCCGGTTAAGTAAATGAAAAATATCGGGGCGAGTTCCACAGTGATGACCGGGTCAGAAATAGGCCAGAAAATGAATAATGGGTGAAAATTTACCCGCTGATTAAAATGCTCAAAGGTATGGAAAGTGTGGAATTCAGCTGTTATTATAGGTTATTGGATGAATTGGATTCATTCGATATTCCAGGGCACGGAATTTGCTTTGTTTTGTAACGGCGATTTTTAACTACGGAAGGTTAGGTAATGCCATGGCGATCAGAATCAACACAAACATTCCTGCACTCAACGCGCAGGAAAATCTGAACAAATCAAACAGTCTACTGGCGAACAATCTGTCGAAGCTGGCATCTGGAAAGAAGCTGGTCTCCGCGAAGGATGGCACGGCGGAGCTGGCCATTTCCGAAAAACTGATGGCGCAGCTGCGAAGTCTGAATCAGGCACAACGGAACACAATGGACGGGGTTTCGATGATTCAGACCGCCGAAGGAGCGACCGGCGAGATGACGGACAACATTGCCCGAATGCGGGAGCTGGCGGTTCAGGCGGCCAATGGTACCCTGTCCGCCGATGATCGCTCCATGATTATGAAGGAATTCAGCGCCCTGCGCGAAGAAATTGACAGAACTGCTGCGATCACTGAGTTCAACGGCCAGAAATTGCTGGATGGCACCGCTGATGTCAGCATACAGGCCGGTACCCGCAGCGGCGACAACCAGAAGGTCAGCATTCAGATCGGCGCATTGAATTCCAGCACCCTCGGTGATGGTACCACCACCATGGACAAACTGTCCATGGACACTGCCGAAGGGGCGCTGGATGCACTCAATGTGCTCGACAACGCCATGAATCAGATTTCTTCGGTTCGCAGTGAGTTGGGCGCCAAACAGAATACCCTCGTCAGCACCATGAACAATCTGGCGGTGGAGCGGGAAAATATTGCGGCTGCCAACAGTCGAATCGCGGATGTGGACGTGGCGCAGGAAACGGCGGATTTGGCCAGAAACCAGATTCTGACCCAGGCGGGTACATCGGTTCTGGCCCAGGCCAATCAGCTTCCTGCGGTCGCGGTTGCCCTGATGGGTGGTTGACGCGGAACCGTTAAATCTTTTACTTCTGCGGATGTGGCGGCACTCCTGCCTTCTCAGGGGTGCGGGTTCATGATACTCAGCAAACATTATGACCTTTCACCGCGAATCTCCTGGTGTCAGACACTGTCCCCTCTGCCGGAACCGGGCGCCCGTTCTGGTGGGCAAAGACAGTCGGCGTTCGTTCTTCAAGTGTATGGAATGCGCGTTGGTGTTTGTTTCTCCCAGACAGTATCTGTCCCTTGATGACGAACGGGCGAACTATCGGCATCATCAGAATTCTCCCCTCGATAACGGATATCGCACTTTTCTGAAGCAGCTGTTCGAACCGGTGCATGCCCAACTTTCCGGGGGGAGCAGCGGATTGGATTTTGGCTGCGGCCCCGGCCCGACACTGCATCTGCTGTTTGAAGAGGCCGGCCACCCCATGTCCATCTATGACCCGGCGTTTTTTCCGGACGAGGCGGCCCTATGCAGACAGTACCATTTCATCACTCTGTCTGAAGTGGTGGAGCATCTGCATCACCCGGCCGACGTGCTGCGCAGGTTGTGGGCGCTTCTCCATCCCGGGGGTGTCCTCGGAATCATGACGCAGTTTTTACCCGCGGAAATACAAGTGGAAAAGTGGTTTTATAAAAATGATGAGACGCATGTGTGCTTTTTTTCCACTGAGCCATTCGAGTATCTGGCGAATCAGTTGAACGCCGAACTCCAAATCAGCGCCGACAATGTGGCCCTGTTCATCAAGAAGACATCGTGACGCCCGAAGGGGCCGATTCATACTCAGGAGAAGCAAGATGAAAATATCCATCGCTCATGTCTGTATCTATACCCGGGATCTCGAAACCAGCCGAAAGTTTTACTGTGACGGTCTGGGGATGAAAAAAGTGTTTGATTTCACCCTGAATGGCAGTCTGTATGGATTCTATCTGGAAATGTCTCCGGGCAACTATATCGAGGTATTTCTGAACGCGGAGTTTGACGCCGAAAACCGGGGGCCTCTGCGTCATCTGTGTCTGGAAACAGATGATATTGAAGCGATGCGCGACCGGTTGAACCAGGCGGGTATTGTCACCACGGAAATTACCAGAGGATGCGATAAGACGTACCAGTTCTGGTTTAAAGACCCCAACGGAAACGATATTGAGTTTCACCAGTACACCCCAGAAAGTTCACAGTTCACCGGGGCACACTGTGAAGTGGATTGGGTAAAATCGTCCTGAATTTCCCCATGCGTCCAACGAAATCCATCGGAAACTCCACCATAATATTTGACAACCGCCGATTGTAACGTACACATTATGCGCACGATTAAATTCCACGGAGAAGGGCGGTTCATCACATGAGCAAAAGCAATAGCAGGCCCCTGATCATCGACGATGAAATACCGGATATATCCGGCAGAACGGATGAGGGAACGCCCATCTCCCTTGCGGATTTCAACGGACGGGCGCTGGCGGTTTTTTTCACGGGCAGGGCGCTGGAACGCATTGAAATCACAATGTTGAAAAATCTCAAGCGCCGTGTGGATGAATTTCTCGAATTTGAATGCAGCCCGGTCGTGGTATCGATGGCATCCGAGGATGTCCTTGCCTCGGTCCGGGAGGCGGAGGACCTGCCGTTTCTGCTGATTTCAGATGTAGACGGTGCCATTCACGAGTCGGTCAATGGTGGTAAAACCGAAGAAGCCATCGGTTCCTGGCTGGTAAACGACGAGGGAAAAATCGTTTCTGCCATCCCGCCGATGCCGCCCAGAGAGCAGGTAAGTGCTACCGTGGCAGCACTTTCCAGAATCATCGCGCGTCCTGGAGGGTCTCAATCTGATACATGAACCTGTCCCCTTTGAGCAGCTCAACCAGCGGAAAGGAATTCAATGGGGGTTCCATTACGAGTCCTGATGGTCGAAGACAGAGAAGATGACGCCATCATCATTCTTCGCCAACTGAAAAAAAAAGGGTATGACATCATTTCAGATCGGGTGGAAACATACGATGATATGTATACCCGGTTGACCTCCGCCTCGTGGGATTTGGTATTGGCCGATTATGCGCTTCCCGATTTCAGTGCCCCTGAAGCCCTGGCTCTGCTCAAGAGTGAAGGGGTCGATATTCCATTTATCATTGTGTCGGGAACCATCGATGAGCATACCGCCGTGGCCGCAATGGAGGCCGGCGCTCACGACTATGTGACCAAGGACAATCTCATCCGTCTCGTTCCCGCCATCGAGCGGGAATTGCGGGAGGCCCGGGAGCGCAGAGAGCGCAAGCGTTCAGAAGAGGCACTGCGCCGAAGCGAGGAGCGGTTCCGTACCGTGGTGGATGCCAGTATTGATACCCTGATCTCCGTGGATATGGACGGCTCCATCTCTCTGTTCAATCAGGCTGCTTCCCGGATGCTGAAGTACCAGTGGACAGAGGTGATTGGCAAATCCATCGATATGCTCATCGCCCCGGAGTTCCGTGCGGATGTGAATTTTTTCGTCGCTTCTCAGAGTTCTGCCGGCGTCCCGTCCCATCGCATTGTGGGCAATACCATCGAAGTGGATGCCCTGACCCGGGATGGAAAGCGTCTGCCGGTGGAGTTTTCCGTGTCCTACGGAACCCGAGGTCGGGAAGACTTTCTGCTGGTGATCATGCGGGACATCAGTGAGAAAAAAAGGAGCCAGGAAGTTCTGGAAGAAACAGAAGCGCAGCTTCGTCTCTCACAGAAAATGGAAGCCATCGGCCGACTTGCAGGTGGCGTGGCCCACGATTTCAACAATCTGTTGGGGGCCATCCTGGGATACTCCGATGTCATGCTGCTCGATGTGAAGAAAGGCGATCCGCTCCGGGAAGACATCCTCGAAATTTCCCGCGCAGCCAAACGTGCAGCTGAGTTGACCCGGCAATTGCTGGTCTTCAGCCGTAAACAGGTGATGCAACCGCAGGTTTTCAATCTGAATGGCGTTGTGGAAGGTGCCAAACGGATGCTTGGCAGACTGATTGGTGAAGACATTCATCTGGAAACCAGTCTGGATCCGGAGCTCAATACCACCAGAGCTGATCCTGTTCAGATGGAGCAGGTCATCATGAATCTGGTGGTGAACGCCCGGGACGCCATGCCCGCTGGCGGACAGTTGCACATCCGCACATCCAACGCCCGCATTCCCATAGAAAATGCAGTGCGGGATTTTCAGAATTCTATCAGCGGTGATTGTATCATTCTCGAAGTCGAAGATACCGGCGCCGGAATGAACGAAGAAGTGCTGTCTCACATTTTTGAACCGTTCTTCACGACCAAGGAAAAGGGTAAGGGCACTGGTCTCGGTCTCTCCACGGTGTTTGGTATTGTAAAACAGAGTGAGGGCGTCATCACCGTGGATTCTTCTCCCGGCAGCGGCACTGTTTTTCGGGTGTATATGCCGGCGGTGGAGGAAATTACCGAAGAACAGGAAATTATTGCCGAGCAGAGAATGTCCCACCACGGTACCGAAACCATTCTTGTGGTGGAGGACGAACAGATGCTCCGCAACCTGATCAGCCGTATGCTTCGGAAAAATGGCTACAAAGTTTTTGAAGCCAGCGACGGACAGGATGCCGTCAATTTCATAGAAAAATATAATTCTGCCATTCATCTCCTCATTACCGATGTGGTGATGCCGCGGATGAACGGCAGGCAGTTGTCGGAGATGGCTGCGCTGAAAAATGGCAAAATGAAAACCCTGTTCATGTCCGGATACGCCGATGATACACTCATGCAGCATGGTGTTTTCAATAAGGGCCAGTCGTACATTCAGAAGCCATTTTCTTCAGAGGCGCTCTGTTTGCGGGTTCGCGAAATTCTTCACGGATAAAATAGCGTTTTTTCGGGATGGGGGCAGCTTCGGGGTCAACCGCCGTGCTTGTACTTGCGAAGGACTCGGCGGAAGTTGCTGCGATCCATGCCGGCCTGCCGGGCTGCTTCACTCACATTGCCACCAGCCCGTTTCAGCATGGATTCCACATAGCTTGATTCGAACTGTTCCACCGCTTTTTTCTTTGCCTCATTGAAGGGCAAATCCAGGAGCAGATTCTGAGGTACTGATGGCGCCCGGGTATCCACCACGGATGGCGGCAGGTCACCGGGTAGAATGGCATCCCCCCGGGCCATGACCACTGCGCGTTCAATGGCGTTTTCAAGTTCCCGCACGTTGCCGGGCCATGAATGGGTTCGCAGCGCCCGCATTGCCTCCAGGGAAATCCGGGAAATATCGCGACCCGATCGCGACGCATATTTTTTCAGAAAATGGTAGGCGAGCAGCGGAATGTCTTCAGACCGATCCCGGAGCGGAGGCAGCGGAATGGTAATGACGCTCAAACGGTAATACAAATCCTGTCTGAAAATTCCCAGCTCCATTGCCTCGGTCAGATTTACATTCGTGGCGGCAATCACCCGGGTATCCACCTTGATGGATTCACTGGAACCGACTCGTTTTATTTCGCCATCCTGCAGTGCCCGCAGCAGTTTCACCTGCACCTGGAGTGGCAGATCGCCAATCTCATCGAGCATGATGGTGCCGCCATCCGCCGTTTCAAACATTCCCTTGCGGCTTTCGACGGCGCCGGTAAACGCACCGCGAACGTGACCGAACAGTTCGGCTTCCACTAGCGTTTCGGGAATGGCCGAACAGTTGACCGGAATAAATGGCTTGTTGGCCCTGGGCCCCTGGTTATGGATGGCTCTGGCAACCAGTTCCTTACCGGTTCCGGATTCGCCCTGCAACAATACCGTGGATACGGAGTGCGCCACGGATTCCACCATCCGATAAACTTCCATCATGGGTGCGGAAGACCCTACAATGTCTCCGTATTTTTCGTGGATTTCGAGTTCTTTTTCCAGCTCCCGGGCCCGACACAGCAGTTTGGAATGTTCTGCGGCTTTGGACACCGACAGCGCCAGTGCATCCGGCGACTGAAATGGTTTGGTCAAAAAGTCGTAGGCGCCCGCCTTCACCGCCGCAACCGCTGCGTCCACATCCCCGAAGGCCGTCATCATGACCACCTGAATCTGCTCTTTCTGCAGCTTTGTCTTTCGGAGAACATCCAGCCCGCTCATTCCCGGCATCACCAAATCGAGGAGCATCACGTCAATGGCGTCAGAATTGACCACCTCCAGCGCGGTGGCGCCATCTGCAGCAGTTAACACCTCAAAACCGCGCGCTCTGAGAATACGTTCCACACTTCGCAAAGAGGTGGTGTCATCATCGACGACCAGCACATGTACGCCGTTCCCGATGATGTCTTCGGTTTGAGTCTGTTCAGTTCCGCTTCCGTTGCGAATCGGAAGTCTGGTTACTTCATTAAATTTTTGCACTGTTCATCTCAACTTCAGCAATAAAACCAAATCTGCAAAAGGAAACGGATACTGGAGGAAATACTTTATAGCCCACCAGGGATATTGCTGAAAATTTTGTCTTTTTAAAATTAATCATCTACATGGTAAAACAACACGATTAGCCATGCACTTCTTTTTTCGGCATGCCTAACGATAATATGGTTTCAGCAGATAGATTGAATCATCGTCCGCAGCGTACTTCAATTGTAATGTGATCCAGATATCCCAGTTTCCGGAGTCGTTCATGAATGCACTGGGGGGGGTCGATTGGTCCCGGATTTTTGACCGTTGCAAGTACACCGTACTCATTGCCCTGGGGCCAGATATGTAAATCCGTTATCTGATTGTCGGCGCTGCCGCGTATTGCGGCTTCGATTTCATCATGCATCGCTTTATCCGGAACAAAATCAAGGAGTGTGGCCCCTGCGTCCCGGAGCAACCCATACGCCCATCTGAGAATAATCACTCCCCCCAGCATGGCCACAGCGGCATCCGCCCAAATCCAGCCGAACTGCTGCCCCAGCAGCAAGGCCACAATGGCCATTACCGATGTCAGGGCATCGGTAATGACATGCAGATAGGCGGAGCGCATATTAACGTCGTACCCGTGTCCACCACGAGGGGCGTGATGATGCACGTCTCCGGATGTGCCGTGTTCGTGGGCGTGGTGGGAATGGCCGCCATCGTGAAGCAGTAGAGCGCCAACGACGTTGACCATCAGCCCGATGCCTGCCACCATCATTGCTTCGGTGAACTGGATGCTTTCCGGCGCCAACAGACGATGAATGCCCTCCGCCAACATTTCAAACGCCACCGCCCCAAGAAGAATCGCGCCGGCGAATCCTCCAAGGGCGCCCACTTTGGCCGGACCGAATCCGAAACGCCGGTCAGCGGCAATCCGCTTTGCCAGCACGCATGCGGCAAAAGCAATTCCGAGGGCCAGGACATGGGTTCCCATATGCCACCCATCAGCCAGCAGTGCCAGAGAGCCGTACACGGTGCCGCTGACAATTTCTCCTACCATGGTAATAAGGGAGATTGCGATAATCGTCAGCAGTTTGCGTTCCCCGCGTCTCTCCGGGGCCCGATGCAGCGTGCAGATTGATTCCTGATATGCCATGACAGATTCCTTCTTCAGATGCGATCCACAATTCGGTTGAGGTATTCGTTGAAATGGGCCAGCTCTTCTTCGTTGAAGCATGCGGACAGTTCCTCGGTGAGTTGAATATGAAACTGATGATGCTGTTCAAACTGCTGCCTGCCGGTGTCGGTGAGGGCCAGAATCGTACTGCGCCGGTCATGGGGATTTTTCTGACGTTTCACCAGATTTTCTTTTTCGAGTCGGTCTATCATGGCGGTGACCGTGCCGGTGGTCACGCCGAGGCGTCCGGCCAACGCCTTCATGGTGGGCGCTCCCAGATGACCGAGCATTTCCAGTGCGTGCATCTGGGCCGCAGACAGATTTCCCTCGGCAACCACCCCCTGTTCCCAGGCGCTCAATCGTTCATACACTTCGAGCAGCACGTGGCCAAAGTCGGCTTTTAACGTCTGTTTCATTGCACCAATCTCCCGTCCAGTCCCGGTTAAATTGTTTGACTCTCAAAATAATGTATTATCAAATAGTTTGATTGTCAAACAAAATTCCAGACAAAAAGACGGGTCGTGATTGCGAGCATGTGGGGCTGCACCACTGACGCGCGATCCCTGCTGTCAATCGATGAGGAATGATGGTGATTAAATGGTGATGGATTTTTCTGCCACGGCCAAATCGGTGCCTTTCACCACCACGGTCTGGGATTCCGCCATGGCGTAGTCAATCCGAATGGTAACCAGTCCTTCGTCCTGAAGTATCTCCGGGGGGACACGGTAGAAATTTTCTGCTTCAATGGCCCACTCCATGGCCATGAAAGCGGTTGCATCCGGGTTTTCTCCGTTCGCATAAAATAGCCCGGAAATCCGGGAGGGGGGATTGCGGACCTGAACCAGTGCCCAGGAATCATTGGAACCATCTTTTACATACAGTGCAGTGGGACCATCGAATACCTCGGGGTGCCCTTCGCAACTTTCCCACCACCACTCCCCATCGTAGCGACCGGGGCCGAGAGGCATCACATCCGCAGCGGGGGCCCCGCCGAGATCGATTCCACAGAATTCGTCGGCACAGCGGTCGGTGATCCGCGCAAAGCTATCCAGCCAGCCATCCGCCGTTCGGGTTCGGACATGCATGCACCCACCGCAGGCGTGTCCGCCCTCCCAGGGACCGAGAAAATCGCTGTCCGCCGCCGACACATGCACATGTATCGCCGCATAATACTTGATGCCCGTCTGCCCGTAATTACAAGCCCCCCCCACACTGTTTTCTGGCTTGTCCGGAGATCCGTATGTGGTCACCGAGCCGCGGCTGACTTCCTCCCCGATAACGGGATTGTCCGGGGTAACCGCGCTGCACAGGTACGGATCAGTGCATAGTCCATCATCGGTTTCTGTTTCTGTTTCGGTTTCTGTTTCCGTTTCTATTTTCGATTCCGTTTCGGTTTCTGTTTCCGTTTCTATTTTCGATTCCGTTTCCGTTTCTGTTTCTGTTTCCATTTCTGTCCAGGGGTCGGTCTTCACCTCTGAATCGGAGTCTGTGGCAGGAATTTCTTCAGTCTCGTTTGTGCCAGACTGTGTACTCGTGTTTGAATACGTATCAACGGCCGGGATACCGACACCATTGGATGGCTCACACCCGAAGACCATCAGACACGCGGCAGAGATGACAATGTAATAACCGGTATGTCGAATCATTTCAATCTTCTCCATAGAGCCCTCCTAACGTTCATATAGCTCAGTTAACTCAGTGCTTTCTTCATCCATTTCCGTGCCAGCCGGGATGCCAATTTTTATCATATCATAAAAAGTGCAACTGCTCTTTTTCCTGATCTTCGTTGGCCGACACATCCTTCTGTGCGGTCTCACCGGTGGTCAACAGTTCCTGCAACCCTGTTTCAGAAATCACTTTCACTCCCAGGGACTGGGCTCTGGTCAGTTTAGAGCCCGCTTTTTCTCCGGCCAGCAGATAATCTGTATTTTTGGACACACTCGACGATACGGTTCCCCCATGTTGCACAATCAGTTTGGATACCTCACTTCGCCCCATGGAAGGCAGCGTGCCGGTGATCACGAACGATTTCCCAGAAAGCATCGCCGATGATTTCTGCGTGACACTGGGGGAAATTCCCAACGCGGCGATGCGGGCGAGCAACGTTTTTCCCCGTTCGCTGTCCATGAATTCCAGCACAGATTCCGCCGCTTTTGCGCCCACCCCCTGCTGATTTTTCAATGTGTACTTCGCCAGGGTGCGCGTTTTTGATGTGGATGCCGCTTTTTTATACCACCCCGCAGCCACCAGACCATCGCCAATGGCTTCCAGTTCGTCGCACCTTTTGCCATAGGCCACCGGGTCATCATTTTTCAGTGCCCTGATTTTTTCGGATTCGCCGGCAAGGATCACAATATCGCGCAGCATCTGTGAGTCGGCCACTGCCTGAAGGGATTCGTGTTTTTCGGCAATAATCTGCGCCCCCACCTTGCCCAGCCGGGGAATGCCCAGGGCAAACAGCCAGTTGGAAAGGGGTTTCGTTCTGGCCGCCGCCACGGACGAGAGAATTTTTGCGGCATTTTTTTCCCCCAGCATCCGGGGGGAATCATCGGTGCCCAGGTTGAATGTGTTCAAATCATCGGCGGACAACTCAAACAAATCCAGGGGATTTTTCACCAGCGCCTTCTCAATCAGATTGTCGCAAACGATGCCGCCTGCGCCTTCAATGTCGAGCGCATCCCGGGACACAAAGTGTTCCAGCCAGGTTTTAAGCTGCGCGGGGCACTGCAGGTTCATGCATCGAATGGCGACCTCACCATCGCGCTTCGCCACTTCACCACGGCAGACCGGGCAACTCGAAGGCATTTCAAACGGCTTCTCGGTTCCCGAGCGCTTTTCGGTGACCACCCGGACCACTGCGGGGATGATTTCACCGGCCTTTTCAACTACCACCACATCACCGATGCGCACGTCCTTGCGCTCAATCTCTTCGGCATTGTGCAGGGTGGCGCGACGCACCGTGGTGCCTGACAACTGAACCGCTTCCAGTTCGGCCACGGGGGTCAGCACGCCGGTACGGCCCACCTGTACAGTAATATCCAACAGTTTTGTTTCGGCCTGCTCCGGGGCATACTTGTACGCCACCGCCCATCTCGGACTTTTGGCAGTGAACCCGAGCACGTCATACAGGTGGCGTTCGTTCACCTTGATGACCGCGCCGTCCATTTCAAAAGGAAACGACTCCTGCATGACGTGGAGTTCATCCAGTCGGGCTGCCACTTCGTCAATGGTCTTCAACTGCCAGAACGTGGGGGCAGTGGGAAGTCCGAAATTCTCCAATTCTAAAAGCAGTTCGGCATGGGTTTCAAATGAAATGCCCGACAGCAACCCCGCCGCGTAGAATACCGCGTCCAGGGGACGTCTGGCCACTTCTCTGGAATCCAGCTGCTTCAACGACCCAGCGCAGGCGTTGCGGGGATTGGCAAACGGCTCCAGACCGTCTTCCTGTCGCTGTTCATTCAGCCTCCGGAACCCGGTTTTATCCATGTAGATTTCGCCGCGCACCTCCAGCACATCAGGGGGATTCGCCATCGAAAGCTTCAGGGGAATCGACTTGATGGTGCGAATGTTGGCGGTGACATTGTCGCCTTTCACGCCGTCGCCCCGGGTGAGGGCCTGCGCCAGAACGCCGCTTTCGTAACGCAACGAAATGGCCACGCCGTCAATCTTGGGTTCCAGCACATAGGTAAAGGCGGTATCGGGAATAAGCTTGCGGATGCGCTCATCAAAATCCGTCAGCTCATCTTTATTGTATGTATTGGACAGGCTTTTCATGGGCTCGGCATGGGCCACACTTTCAAAGCCATCCAGGGGCGCGCCCCCCACCCGCAACGTGGGAGACGTGACAGATGCCAGCTCGGGGTATTCCGCTTCAAGCGCTTCGAGCTTTTTCAGCAGCTGGTCATATTCATAATCCGTAATTTCCGGTCTGGCGTCCCGGTAATACAACCGGTTGTGCCGATTGATTTCCGCCTCAAGCCGCCGCATTTCCTCTTCGATATGCGCATTATCCGTCATAACGCATGAATATCTGATAGCCGCTTCGCCGTCAACGCGGATGAAATGGTTCCGCCCACAGGTGTTCAATTTTACTACATTTGAATACCTCAGTCCAGAAAGTCCACCCGGGTGGACTTTTTAATCTTCCCCCACATCTGAAACTATTTCAGTAAATGCTGCTGCAGATTCGCGCAGCCAGAGACACCTCAATATATCCCACCCCGGCCCCCCCTGTCTACAAAGTTTTTTTTCCGTAGCCAGGCCGTGGAGTCCATTGAAATGGTAAATATACAAACGCAATGAGAAAATCCGTGGGACCGGCCAATCGGAATGGGTAAAGGCACGGTAGCTTGCCCGTGCGGACTTCTGGCCGCAATCAAGGTCTGTAATAAATGTGATTGACAGTCGGATATATGGATGAATCTTTTTCGGCGGATTACTGGAATATTTCATGGCACCCGCCAGCTGAAATTTCTCCTACAAGGCGCCCTGTTCGAGGCTTCGCTCCAAGCCCGTTTCGACAATACGCCCAGACTATAACGAAGTTGATATAAAAACTATCGTGGTTACGCCTTGAAAATTTCTTTTACTGCACTTGGGTTACCGCCTGAAAACTTTGTTTTAAAATACCGCGGGTTGTTGGAAATAAACTTGACAACTTTCAAGGCAGCAAATAGTATATCGTTATTCAATATAAAGCTGTTTTCAAACCTACTTTTATTGGTTGAGGTTACTCATGTGCATTTACACACCCAATTCATCCTTCAAAAGCATTTTATTGGTGGACGATGATCCACTGATTCGAAAATTGGTGAAGCAGAAGCTGTCGGATTCAGATAGTTGTGTCATTTCAGTCCCCACGATTCAGGAAGCGGAGTTGAGTCTGTACGAACATGACTTTACTCACATGTTCATCGACAATGAGCTGGGGCCCGGTCATCCCAAAGGAGTATCGTTGGTTCACAGTATTCGAACTCGACGGAAAAAAGCCATCATTTGCATGCTCACTGGGGACAATAGCACGGATATACTTCTCGAGGCATTATTGGCAGGTGCGAACGACTATATCTGGAAAGGAGCGATGAATCCAGGTCCTCTTGTTCAGATGAAACACATCCTTACAAAATCATGGGTTGACTATTCAAAAGCCAATAATTTTTCTGCGCAAAGTATTTTACGAACTCGGGGGCTCTGCGATTCACAGCTGGATTTACTTGAGCAATATGCGAACAACGGTTTCCCAGACTTATATGTATTAGCAGATATTATGAATGTCAGCGAAAATGCGTTGGTAAAACGTTTCTCAAGAATTGAAAAAACTTTGGGACTGAAAAATCGAGCGGGCCTGGTTCAATTGCTCACCATTTGTTCCGGTTATGGCCGCATGCGTTTGTAGGCGTCCCATCGTGGCGTCACAAATATGACGTTGCACTGATAGCCCGATTATATAACTTTGAATTTCAGAAGAAAAACAGAAGATATTTGTGAGTTGTTTCCGCAGAAAAGCGGGTTTTTATCTGTACAGTGTAAAACATAACCAAGGAGCTGAAATGAGACGAATTATTTCATGGGTGTTGTTGTCTACTTTTATTGCGTTGGCTATGCCAGCTTTTGCTTGGGAGTCAGATGAATTGAATATGGAAGCGGTGGACGTCATAGATAAGGGGGACTATACGCAACTTTCTGTAAAGTTAAGTGGTAAATACTGGAACTACTTCACTACACCGGGAGACCTCACGTCTGAAAATCGATTATCTCAAATGGAATCATTGTTCACAGCGGCTTTGCTGTCTGGGAAAAGAGTTAAAATTAAAGCTGATTCATCGTCTTCAATTGGCTTCTATGGGGTGAAGTTGGTTGCTTGGTAATTGTTTATTCGTTTACTGAACATTGCCTGCGAAATCTTAGGTGTTCGCGTTGGAAGTGAACCTGAACGGCGAATCGTCGATGGAATAATCGATTTCTGCCCAACGGATTGGTTTCAATGTGATTCCATTGCTTGGAAATGTTTTGAATGGCGAGCGACTAGGCGAGCAACTAAGGGATAAATAACTTCTTGGGTTAAAATCTGTACACGAGTGACTTGAACTCTGCGTTTTGAAAGGGATTGATATGTATCAACTACGCCGTTTGCATCGCTGTTGTTGTCTGTCCGTGATAGGCAGCTTCCTGCTGCTTGCAATTGCTTGCGAGGAATACACCGATTTTTCTGAAGACCTTGTAGCGGGATCCATGCCTGCGAAGGCTCTCACGAACACGACTTACCCAGAAGGCTGCATAGAGGGAAATACTGTATACTTGGAGTCTTGTGTTGCAGACACAGATCCTGACTCTGACTATACCCCTGCAATGAAAAGAGCTATGGCCGCCCTGAACGATACCGATCTGAATGTCGGTAGACTCGATTTCTGTCGCGGCACTTCGTGTGCTGGCCGAACCTTTCAATTCAAATATGACAGTTCTCGGGATTCTAATAGGTATCAGATAAATCTCAATGGGATGGATAATGTCACTGTTGATGGGAAAGGTGCGATGTTGCTGAACGACCCACACATGGCGTCCATTGAGATGAATAACTGCAATGAGTGTACAGTGAAAAATCTTGTTATCGATCAGGCCCCCCTTGGATATACACAGGGAAAAGTTATCGATAAAGATGTAGGTTCAGGCAAATTTTTAATCAAAAGAATGTCGGGTTATCCCAAGATTCCCGGCGATGCCAGGTTAACCTGGGGCGCATTTATCGATCAAAAAAAGGAAGTTATTCGTTGGAATATGGCAGCCCAATTTTTCCCGATGCATGCGAAATCATATACCAGTGATGACGATGGAAGCACCTATTGGATTCGGGTAAATGACGATTACAAGAGACAATTAATCAAGGTAAAAAATGGAGACATTTATTTTCAGCCACTTTTTTTCATAGATTCTGCCCATAACATTTCCATAAAGCATAGCAGTGATTGCCTGCTCGAAAATGTCATACTTTACAGTGGGCGAAGCGCGATGAGTTCATGGGTAGTGAATAATACTGGCCCAATCACAATTCGTGGATTCCAGGTGAAACCCAAGCCCGGCACCGATCGCGTGGTGTCCAATTGGAGAGATGGTGTACACTGTGAGAATAATCGGGTTGGACCGATTATCGAGAATTGCTATTTTGAACGCATGCTGGACGACAGCATCAATTTGACCCAGATGACTTTATTTGCAACCAGTAAAATTTACGAGAACAAATTTGAGTTGGATATTGTTGGGGGGGCATATCCGCCAATAAAAATAGGTGACGTATTTAAGGTTTTTTATCCTGACACGGGGAAATACAGCGACGGTACCGATGTCAGTGACACTGATAATGGATTGTTCCGGGTAACCGCAGTAGATGGCAAAACGGTTACATTCAATAAAAAGATTCCTGAAGTAAAACCTTTGGTAAGTTATGACGCAGAAGAGATGGTACTGACACCGGCAGATGCGACACATTTTTACAATATGAATGCCAGCAACACCGGGTACATAGTTCGAAACAACGTTTTTCAGGCACAGCGCCGTCATGCCATATACGCGAAGGGAGAAGGCGGAACAATCAGTGGAAATACGATTCGGGATGTTCGAGGAAATGGAATTGTACTGGAAAATGAGTACAGTACACATAAAGAAGGACCATTTCCAAGAAACGTCGATATTCGCAATAACGACATTCGGAATACCCGATTGTCTCCCATCAAAATACATTCTTCCAGCGGTCCGGCAAACACGAGACTTGTGAAGGACATCAGATTATATGACAACACAATTGTGACGCGGGATAATTTGGATGTGGCAACAGACATCGTTGTAAAAACCGCAATCGAGATAGAGAACGCAGAGAATATTTTTATTGGACGTGGGAATAAAATCTACAAAGGCAGCGCGAACTACAACGCAAACGTCTTGTGGGCAGATCCTATCGATCAAAAAAATGTGGCGTACATTGGCTATCCATATGTATTGGATGGTAGTTTTGAAGCGGAATTCAATGATCCGAACAATGATGGATACCAATATCGCCCGGGTGGAACGCCCTGGTATTTTGGACCTCCGGGTACCACTTCCGGGTATAGTAAAAATCGCACCGCTTTCACAAACAAAAACGATGATGCCCCTGATGGAGACCAGGTCTTGTTCTTGCAAGGAACTGGTTTTGCGGCTCAAGCTGTATATTTCGAACCGGGTATGTACAATGTTTCTCTTTTAGCTGCGCTGCGCCAGAATTATGACACAACACAGCAGCTGAGCGTACTTATAGATGGTGTTTTAGTGGGGCAGCTTGAATTCAGTGATCCCAATTCTAGCATTTACGATCCTGATGGTTTTACATCAGGTAACTTTTCCGTCACGGATGGCTTCCACGGTATCAAATTGGCTGGAACTGAGTCAGATACCAATAAAGACACCACAGCCTTTGTAGATAATGTTCAGGTGAATCAGCTGTACAGTTTCGCATCAATAACAGCTGCGCTTTCGGTGTTGCATTGATGTTACAGGTTGCCCCTGTCTAGTTTTAGTAACAGTTGAGTGACGGTCATACGACGGACTTCAGGAGACAAAAAGTGAAAATGAAAGTAATATCTCAACGAGCGCTACTGCTTGTTTATGTAAGCTTGCTTGTGCCTGCCCTCGCATCTGCAGAGGATTATCCCATCAAAGGATATGTGGATGGAATACGCCTGGATAATGGCAGCTACAGTATTGTCGGCTGGGCTTGCCAGGAGGGGAAAGCGTACTCGGTAGATGTCCATCTGTATGTGGGGGGGCCTGCCCGAACTGGGACGTTTATTCGGTCAGTAGCGGCGAATTTTCCGTCTTCAGCGGCCGTTGCGAATCAATGTGGAACCAATTTCGGAAACTACAGATTCAGAATCCCATTATCGGAAGATGAAATCAGTTCATATGCAACAAAAAGTATTTACATTCACGGTATCAGCGAAACAAGTGAGTACAATAGGCTACTGACGAAGTCAGGAAATTACCGTGTCCCAGATCATGCGCCGCCTGCAAATGTACTGAAGATTCTGCCCATTGGAGATTCAATTACTGAGATGAATCCGACGTATTGCTATAGACGTTATTTGGAAGCATTACTGAAGAGCCAGAATATAAATTTCACATTTGTTGGCTCACGTAGAGGAACCAATGGTGGGACCTCTGAAGAATGCTATCAGTTAGTTGATTCGCCTCCGATTGTTGATGGTACCTTTACGGAAATTTCGCATGAGAGCAGAGCGGGTCGGACGACATGCGAATTTGCATGGGGCATAAATGGAAAAAGGGCAGATAGTGATTACCACTGTCGAAAAAATGTACTTGAGAGTTGTGGTGCGGAAGAAGGTAGAAATCTGGTTGATTTCATAGAAGGAAGAGGGGCGAATCAAGGTTATGAATTTGATATTGCGCTCATCCACCTCGGGACCAATGATCTCGGGGGGTATCCTTTGCACGGTCACCAGCTGTCCGATTTGATAAATGATTATAAAGAGGTTGTTGACATTTTGCGAGACCATAATCCGAAAGTAGTGATTTTTGTCGCTAAAATAATTCCAAATGGCAGAGTGACCGTCGATGGAGACCCTGCTCCAATTAGCAATGGAATTGCAGATTTCAACGACAGAATCGCCAATGTTGCAGTTGAACTGAACACGCATGAATCCCCTGTGATAGTAGTCGATCATTACAGTAATTTTGATACTGATACGATGCTGCTCGATCAGAATGGAAGCTGGACTCACCCAAATCAGGCAGGTGCAGAATTCATGGCAGGTCAATGGCTTGAGGCAATTGACAACTGGTACGACATACGTGTTGCATCGTGGATGGCGGCAATGGGAGTGTTGAACTAGCTAACATGCGTGATCGGTTAAGCAATGCCTGAAGTCGGTTTCCTCCTGTAATCATCGGAGTCTCCGCTCATATTCATGGGTTCCGTTTTCTACCCGGTTCAGCAATCCTGTTCGAGATTTGTTGGGGTCTGGCGCTTCGTGAATCAGCATGCTCGTTATCAGTGACGCCAATTGGTCGGTCTGAGAAGGCGGACGTATCATCACCAGCAATAGTAACGTGGCAACCGACTCAAGAAGCGTCGCCCACCGCAGCCTGGGCAATCGTTTCGGCGGGATGCTTCTCTGTATTCTCAATTGCTGCAAAATTTTTCTACTTACAATCAAAGTGAGAATCGCTGCGTACACCAGGGCTTCGACGACATGCTTTTTCCTGCTGGGCAGATTGTCCATCCGATAGTTATTTTTCAACTCTTTGAACAGCAGCTCGACCTCCCAGCGCGCCGCGTAGGTCTGCGCGATCTGCTTTGCAGATGTTAATCCCCACGTTGCGGATGCGCGTTTAGGCGGAAAATTGGAGAAATATTCTGACTGGATATATAAGACCGGTCAGAGGAGCGTTGTAGGGATTGGTACAACGGTAAGCTGACCGGTGGTAAAATTTAAAAAGTGGGAGACGGTGCTGCAACACCGTTACTCCCGGATGCTGGATGTCGTCTATCCAGCTTGTCTACACTAACAGCTTCCGCTCCATTTGGGAGTACGAAGAAGCGTTTTTTTCAGAAAAGATCGATTGGAAATCGGTGATAGGACCATATTGTCCGATTTGCAGAGACAGTTGCGGATATCGGGAGCTGACGGAGTACTATCGTTTTGTGGAGGAAGTGTGGCCTGAGAAAAAAGGAGAGGTGCCGATATCGCGATTTCAATGTCGTGGCGCGCATACCGGCCGAACGTTTTCGATGCTGCCGAATCAGCTGATTCCATATCAGCGTTATACGGTGGAAACAATTATCAGGGCATTGCTGGTATGGTTTGAGTACAGCCGGGAACGGAGTGAGCCTGTGTCGGCCTACCATGTGGTGCAGACCTTGTCAGGGGAGACGGATGTGACGCCCTGGCAGCTTCGCAAGTGGCTACTGGTGATACGATACGGCCTTCTTGCCGCCCATGGTGAGCTGTGCGCGCGCTATGATTTTTCATCGGTTTCGTGGGCGGAAGGCATTGCGGGTCATCTTGAGACGGTCCACGGTTACGTGACGGCATTTTCCCGTGGTCCACCGGTGCGGGTATCGGCTGTAGTGACGACGTTGCATCTTTACAGTCAGATTACGGGACGGTTTATGTTTGGGTGTCCTTCCCAAAGTCGTCGAAATGCGCACTGAAACAGATTTGCGGCAGGATTTCGGCAGGAATCATCAAAGCGGCCGCCCCAAAAAGTGCAGGGAATAACAGAGATTGTCTGACCAGGTTTGGATGTGAGTAATGGCGAGACGGTTTTGGTCAGAAGTGATCAGAGCGGTGTTATCCCTTTGATATTACGGGTTATAGCCTCCTGTGGTCGACACGATGAATGTGTCGCAACGACTCAGAACTTTTAACAGGAGGAAATCAGGATGAATGACGAAATCAGAAAACAGACAGCGCTTCAGCGATACAAAATCATCAGCCCGGTGCTGATGGAAACAGGACGCAACCGCAATGAGTACTTCAGACAGATAGCCGAAAAGGAGCATGTGTTTGCCGGCAGCAAACCCAGAAAGGTGGCGGTGTCGACAATGAAGCTGTGGCTGAAAGCGTATCGGGAGAAGGGATTTGACGGTCTGCTGCCGAGGAAGCGTGCCGACGGCGGCAGGCCGCGGCGAATCGGCGAAAAGGAGATGGCGGCGATAGCGGGAAAGTGCCGTGCGTTTCCGCACTGGTCGGTGCAGAAACTGTATGAGGAACTGCTGAATCAGAATCAGCTGGGCGAGAAGCCGATTTGTTACAATACGCTTCTGCGCATCGTGCGTCAGGAGAATCTGCTGCCGGCGGAGGGCCGCAGCGATGCGAGGAAACGTTTTGAAATGGCGGCGGTCAACGAGATGTGGACATGTGATTTCATGCATGGTCCAGCTGTGGAACTGAGCTACGGGAAGAATGCGAAAAGTATTCTGTGTGCAATCATTGATGATCATTCGCGGGTGATAGTGGGCAGTGCCTTCAGTACAAAGGAAACGGTGTCGGCGCTGACGGTGGTGCTGAAGGAGGCGTTTGAAACCCACGGATTACCGAGGCGTCTGTATGTGGACAACGGCGCTGCGTTTTCATCGGAGCTGCTGAATCTGGCGTGCGCCCGCAGTGGCATATCGCTGTGCCACTCAAAACCATACGACTCGCCATCGCGCGGGAAAATCGAACGCTTTTTCAGAACGGTGCGTGACCGATTCCTGAGCGGCGTGGGAGAGAAGGTAACCCTGGATGAACTGAACGAGGCTTTCAGTCTTTGGCTGAAAGAGGATTATCACAATAAGGAACATCGCGGCATCGGGTGCACGCCCATGGATCGGTATCGGGAATCGCTGAATCATGCGGACATCCGGCGGGTGACAAAAGCGGAGCTGGATGAAGCGTTTCTGACATCTCATGAGCGCATCGTCAACAACGACGCAACCATTTCTTTTAAGGGGAAAATTTACGAAGTCCCGGCGGCGTACATCAGACAGAAAGTGGAAATCCGTCATCCTGTGGATGCGCCGGAGGAGCTGTCCCTGTACGACAACGGTGCCAGGGTCGCCCGGCTGAAACGTCTGGACGCCATGGAAAACGGACGGGTGTTTCGCCCTGAAAAGCCAAAATCCGATGTGCGGTTTGCAGAAAGTGATCTGTTTTAATGCGGGAGATGATGACATACCATGGCCTGAAGCGCATGCCATTTGATAAAAGCATTAAATCGGAAAAGGTGCTGGACACCGGCCCGGCCAAAGAATGTGCGTCAAGACTGGCTTTCATCAAACATCGCGGTGGCATCATGCTGCTCACCGGCGACCCGGGAGTGGGCAAGACAATCGCGCTGAGACGATTTGTGCACGGGCTGAACGAAAACATTTTCAAACCGCTGTATACGCCGCTCTCCACTCTGAAGGGCGCTGACTTACTGCGTCATCTCAACGAAAGAATGGGACTGGAGCGGCGCGCATCCAAGGCGGCAGTGTATCAGCAGATTCAGCGGGAAATCCTCGACTGCAAAGAGCAGCGGGGTAAAACAATGGTGATTATCATTGATGAAGCGCATCTGCTGAAAACATCATCCCTGCAGGAATTGCGTCTGCTGACCAATTTCAGAATGGATTCCTTCGACCCTTTCATTCTGATTCTCTCGGGACAGATTGAACTGCGGAGCTGCATGGATTTATCTGTAATGGAGGCATTTTCTCAACGGATTGCCCTGCGTCACACCATGCCCCCTCTCGCTCCGGATGAAACGGTGGAATACGTCGAAAAGCACATGAAACTGGCGGGCGCTCCGGAACCCATCTTTACACCGGATGCCCTTGC
>JBNKCR010000024.1:0-24142 GCA_050287845.1 Polyangia bacterium | reverse complement strand
AAAATTGGCACCTTGCCTCCGCTGCATCCCGCCCGACTTCGTTGCTCGTCGGTCGCATACCCCGGTATGTTCCGCTCCTCGCGCCTTGCCGGTCCGGCGCAGCAAATGCCATGTTGGCAATTTTATTTCGACCACTGTCCTACTGTCCTAAGGCGGACTCACCGTTCGTTGTATCCGGAAAAATTAAGCACAGAAGCAGATGGTGTGCCATTGTGCGAGCGACAGCGGTTTGTGTCATGGGCTTTTTGCAACATTCGCGTTTGGTCAACGCTTTGGTTGAGGTCGTTCTGTCCCGCTATTCGGGCACCCGGTTGGTGATCTGCCAGGCGACATCAATGGTCGTTGCCGCCCTGTTGTTGGTGGCCGTGATGGTGCTGTCGAATGCACCTCCTCTGGTGGGTTTACCGTAAATGCGGCCGGTATCGACGCTAATCGACAGCCCTGAAGGCAGCTTCCTGGCTGAGTAGCTCAGCTCGTATCCGGCCGGATCAGTGGCCGACACATCCAGGCTGACCACGTCACCGGTAAGAAAGGTCTGCGCCGCAATCGTCGCCACGGCAGGCGCCTCCACTGTGCCCGCCGGTGCGAACACCGCCTGATAGGTCAGGCCGTCGGTTGCCACGCTGACGCTGATGGCGGCAGTGGTGCTGGTATTGGCACCCTCCCAGCCAACGAACACGTAGCCGGGCCTGGGTCTGGCCTCCAGAATCACCTGAACCTCGGGATAGTACCTGCCGGTCCAGGAAAATGCAGTGCCGCTCAAACGGCTGCTGAGATCAATTGTATTCACCTTTACCGCTCCCATCGCCGGGTCGTTCACCGACACTGTCAGTGACTTGCGTTCGCTGAGATCGAACTTGTCGCGCGTGTGGGCGTCGTAGTAGCTTTCGCGGTTGTTGAGGAAGTTGCGCAACTCATCAATACTGCTCTTCCACTGCGCGTAAGAGCCACCACGGGTCGCATCGGGAAACGCCGCCCAGTGCACCTCCATGTACGGCAGCATCTCCGCCGCAATAGCGTCGAGCCTGGCGTTGAGTACCGCAGGCGCCAGAGTGGTGTTGAGCTGGTCGGCAACAATGTTGATGTAACGCGCCTCGAACGATGGATTTTCCAGCAATGCGTTCATCAGATCTCCGACGTCGTAATCGCCGTAGAAATTATTCATGTTCTCATCCACGGACGTATCGTAGCCCCACGCATTGTGTCCACCCGCCGAGATGTCCAGGTCGTGGGGACGCCAGCGCCATCGGCCGTCGTAATCGGGCATGCGGAAGCGGTGCATGTTGCGCCACAGCCAGTCACGGTCGGCCACGAACATGTGCAGCGCGAAATACTGCGCGAAGTTCTCTACGTCTATCAACTTCCTGGCCTGCTCGTAGTTGGCCTCCTCCTCCATCGGGTGCCAGAGTATATAGTCCCGCGCGGCCCGGTAGTCATCCGTGGTATTGGTGCCACTCAGCTCCTTGTTGTCGTTCAGATACTGGACGTTGTCTTTGTCCACGCCGTAGGTAGCCGTGATCAACGTTTCGTCCTCCTTCTCCCGAAAGTCCATCATCCCGTAGTAGGTGCCGTTGGTGAACACCTGCACCGGCTCCGACGCCGCTCCCGGGGCCAGCTTGTCTTCCAGGATCCCCTGCCAGAACTGATCACGCATATGGGCATACCAGTAGTCGTCGCCACTGTTACGCAGTTTCAGGTGCTTGAAACGAGTAGTGCCCGGCTTGGCCGCGAACAGGCCCGCCACCTTCACATCCCTGGTACCCAGCGCGTCCCTGAACTTCAGGTCGATCGGATTGTTGTCCTGACCGTTGTAGCTGCCAAGCTGGCCGGCGTCACTACCCTGCAATGGCGCGCTGAACAGGAGCGCTCCACCCGGCGCGGTCATCGCGGCGTGTGCGATCCAGCCCTTCGGCGGACGGTCTCCGGCTTTGTAGTGAGACATGTCATCCGGTGACATCGTCAGGAAGATGGCGCGCTGGTTGACGTAGTGATCAGCCGCGTCGATAATGTACGTGCCGGTTTCTACCGGGCTGGTCACGGCATCATCCCGGAACGCCGCCACGCGAAGCGTCGTGTTGCGCGATATCGTGATTGGGCCATCGTACAGGGACGAAGTGGCGCTGGGCTCGCTACCGTCAAGGGTGTATCGCAGTTGCGCACCCGCCGGTCCGCTGGCGGTGACGCTCTGGGAAGTAGCATAGATGCCAGAGTCAATTGATAATGCGGGCCTGGCCAGCATTGTGAGGTAACCGGTGTCGCTGTTGGCGGTCCCGGGGGTGGGTTTGATACAATGCTGGAACATTGCCGCTACCGTACCGTTGGGCAGACGGCAGAACGACACGTCCGGCCTCGTCAATGGGAGCGACACCGCGTCCATCACCACACCGGAGACCTCGCCGTTCGGAGCGCTCAACACCAACTTGTCTTCTCCGTTGTCGAGGTTGAAGTTGGCGTGCAGATTGCTTTTTTTCGTGGTGCGGTCCTTCTTTGACAACCATACCCGCAAGTAGGCCTTGGACCACAGAGAGGTACCGGAAGGGAACACCCAGCGGAACGGACTGGCCGGCTTGTTCGACAGCCCCCAGCCCGACAGGTCCACCTCGCGCTCTGAGGTGTTGTACAGCTCGACCCAGTCTTCCACATCGCCGTCCTCGTCAGTTGCACCAAAGAAGTTCGCCGCCATGACTTCATTGATGATTACCGACGCGGCAACAGTATCCGAGTCAGTCGCCGTATCCCTATCTGGATGCGCGTCGGTGCCAATGTCTGAATCGGCGTCCGAATCGGCGTCCGAATCGGCGTCTGTACCGAAATCAATGTCCGTGTCTTCTATTACGCTGTCATTGCCGCTTTCGGTGCATCCTACACAAATTGTCAAATTCAACAGTAAAATGAAACTGATAGTCTTGCTGGTTACCATCTTCGTCTTTTATTCCCTATATCCGAAACAACCTCTCCTTTTAGGCCAGCTTCCGTTTCTGGCTCTTTGTAGAGCTGGTGCATCTGCCATGCAAAAGCGGGCGGTCAGACAGTTGTAAAAAAAAAACGCCACTACATGCGTAACCGTCCAGCCGGAGATCTCTTTATCGATACCGCGAACTGATTATCCGGGGACACGTCATCACGTGATGAATCGAGGGCCCTCCGAAGGAAACATTTTTACCGACGAATCGGAATGCCTGCTGTTTCTTTCCATTCCTGAAAAAAAGATGTATCGCTTCTGTGTGCGATTTAATTTTGCACACGTGTGCCATTTTGACACTTCGTGTATTTGTCGCGTCACAGTCTGCAAGCGCAATCGGCATCAGAATGCCCATCGGAGATGAATGCCCATGTTGCGGGAATGGAACATGGTGCTGCGACTCCGTGGCGAAACGTGGAATTGCCATGAAAAGCGGCTGCGGACGAGTCGGTTATATCTGTGCCGGTTCACAATGGCGAACACCAGCAGGGTAATTCCGCCCTCCAGCGCAATCATTCCATTGCAGAAAGGGAATGCATAAAGGGAAAGACGAACATCTCCACTGTCATCATCATTTTTCGGCTCGTTGGCCTCCTCCTCTGATCGGTACAACATATATTTGTATCCCCAGATAGTTAAAGGCACGCCAACGGCGGTGAGCAGGGCGCCCCATATAAAAAAGCGACGGCTGCGGCGCTGTAATTTCTCATGGTATTTCCAGTCGGTCGCCTTCATGTTCACTTTTTCGGAGTCGGAGTCGGAGTCGATGATGAACGGTGAATCCAATTGAGTCAGATTTACAGGGGAAGGTGGAGCATGCAGCTGTGCATGCACCATCTCCGAGTGGACTTCCACAAGAAGCAATAAAAAGAAAGAAAGCGTAAACCTCCGATATTGGCCTCCGCAGCAAAGATTCATTATTCCTCCTGTTTACACAGACACAGACATGGGGTTCTGAATACCCGTGCGTATTCCAGTCATTCTGGAGTGTTTTGTGCATTCCCCGTGCCATGGGCGGCGGATGGCGAATAAGCCTCGTGAACCGGGGATGGGGAGGATGGGGATAAGATGGAACAGTTCGGACGGCCCGGGTCATGGCCGAAGAGAAGGTGGTCGCCACGACGTTGCCCGCCGCCCAGTCGAAACGACGGTCCGGTGTGCCCGGTCAGCCCGTCGGCAATTTCGAAGTATGGAAACAGCGCCAGTCCTGAAAACCCATTGTGGGGCGCCGTGCCAGTGGGTATCGCTGGCGACGGCACCATTTGACACAGGGAATACCAGTCAGAAAACCAGTGCAGACAGGTAACGAATGCATGTTGAAAAGTGTGGACCGGGTGTTCTGAGCAGATATGGCTTCATTGGCTGTTTTTTCGCATTTCTCATCGATTTCATTTGTTTTTCTGCCACAGCCGTTTCGCCTGGTCAGCCAGTCTCTGGCGAACCCAGTCCGGGGACAGCACTTCCACATAGCCACCGTAGCTCAGAAGCATGCTGTAAATCCATTCCCCTTCCGGAAGAGACACGTCCACCCTTATGCGACCATCCGGCTGTCGGTGAATCTGTTCTGGAAAAAAGGTATCTTCCACCATAAACAGCGCTTCCCGGTCAAACAGAAGTGTCATGGCCACTTCGGCGCGTATGGCGGATTCATGAGACCGTTTGGCAAAATCCGTATATTTTTCATTCCGCCGTTCAAAGTGGGCGGGTTGCATCACGCAGTTTCGGATGCGCGAGATGCGAAACAGGCGATAATCGCTTTTCAGTCGGCAGTATCCGAACAGATACCAGGCGGTGCCCCGGTAAACCAGGGTCATGGGTTCCACCTCCCGTTCGGTGAATTTCCGTTCGCCTCCCTGGTAAGTAAACCGGATACACTGGCGTCTGGCCACGGCGGTCTGCAGCAGTTCCAGTCGTTTCTGATTGCCTTTGGCATCTCCCCAGGGAGACAGCTCCACGTGCAGTTCATCAAAAAACGTTTTCGCGTCGGGGGGTATCAGTCGCTCCATCTTCTGACTGGTGGCCTGGAGGCGACCATCGCCGAGGACACTCACCCCTTTCAATGCGTTCACGATGGCGATCATGTCATCGGGGGAAAATAGCTGTCGTTCAAGGGAATAGCTTTCCACAATGGAGAATCCGCCCGCCACGCCGTTTTCAGACAACAGGGGAATCCCGGCCGCTTCAATGGACTGCATGTCCCGGTAAATGGTACGCACCGAAACGCCGAAGTGTTCAGCCAGCGCGGGCGCGGTCATTTTTCGCCGTTTTAACAGCAGCAGCACAATGCCAAGCAATCGGTCAATTTTCATCTCGGGGTCTCTTCCTTGCGCGTCACCGAAGGCGACATGATTGAGGGGGTTGTGTCCCTGGAGATTTCCCAGAGAAATGCACCGGGCGAAACCCCCATATTCGTTTCCGGCCCCTTTGAAACCGAAATCCCCCCCGGTTATTAAACAAATAATCTTTTCGGCGCAACATCGCCAACAGTTCGCGTCCCAGGCAACTGATTTTTCGAATTAAATACTTTGAAGTGCCGAAACCAGCCTCTCCCCATGGGCAATTGCGCGGGCTTCCACTTCCTCTTTAATATTATAAACATCTGGAATGTAGACCATGCTGTGGGAGTACACTGGTTCTGCCAGCTTCATGCCGCACAGGTTGGCGGTCTGAATGAGGGGCGGCAGCATATCTTTAATGGTGAATGAGTTGTAACCGCTTTTGCCGTACGATTCCTCAGGACCGCCGACAGTGAATGACAGCACGAGGTTTTTACCCTGCAGTCTGGTGCCCGTGCTACCGTATGCGAATCCATAGGAAAGCACGTCATCTATCCACTTTTTGAGGAGTCCGGGCACACTGTACCAGTGAAAGGGAAACTGCAGCACAATTGTTTGCGCTTTCACCAGTGCGGCCTGTTCGGCTGCAACATCGATTCTGTAGTCCGGATAAAGATCAGACAGGATGCGAACTTCGGTTTTATCCAGCGTTTTAAGTTTGTCCACAATAATTCTGTTTGCCAGCGACTGCCCATTTAAATCAGGGTGCCCCGCGATGACGACTGTGTCTTGCATGTTCATTCTCCTCGGTTATTTGTCGGGATGTGTGTGCAACAGTATAGCGGATACCACCAATGTCAATCGACCAAATCCGGGTTGGCAGAACTGGTCGCGTGCTGTACGGGTTGCGTTTTGCTGCGCTGGGTATTGCGGACTCCTGAACAGATCTGGGCAAAGGGATAGGAACAACTGGAACTCCAGGCGCAAATGCATCGAGTAACGGACGCGTTACAGCATCAGCCGAACGGTGTAGACAAAGCGGAAGGAAAAATTGAGCTATACCCCCCTCGGCAGCATTGAGGTGCTGTTCGGTTGTTTCGGGAGTATATTTGTCGTCATGACGGGGTTGCGTTAGGCGATTGGTAAAAACAGTGAAAACGAATCTGCTGTAAATACAAACTCGTGTTACCGTCCTGCTATAGAAAACCTATTACCGTCGACGATGGCGATTTGGAAAGGCGAACGAATGCGTTGCACCGAGGTGGATTTGCAGACCGAACAGATCCGGAGGTTGTACTCCCAGAGCATCATTGGTCTTATTGGGACAACCATTAATGGGCTCGTTGTTGTATTGATTGTGGGGCAGATTTCCACCTGGAAAATGTTGTTCGGCTGGTTTTTATGCCTGTTCGTGGTCGGTATTTTTCGGTTCATCGACATTCGGCGTTTCTCAAGGGAATCGGCTCCAGAGGAGCGCACTGTTTACTGGCGAAATCGTTTTGTGATTTTTACTTTTTTGTCAGGGCTTATCTGGGGAAGTGCCGGAGTGTTGATTGTGTTCTCGGACGCAGCGCCATACTACCCGTTTATTGCCTTTGTGCAGGGAGGATTGGTCGCGGGAACAGTTGGCATTTACGCGGTTTCTTTTCCCGTATTCGTCGCTTTTGCCGTGCCGGCACTGCTGCCAACCATTGTTGCTTTTTTTATGGAACAAACACAGCTGAGTACGGTGATGGGGGCTCTGGTTCTTCTGTTTCTGGTACTGATGATTGCGACTGCACGAAGACTGAATCGACTGTTAAAAGATAGCATCTCACTGCAGCTGGAGCGATTTTCTCTGATCAATGAATTAAAAATGGAAAATTCAGAACGAAAGGCGGCACAGGACGCCCTGGAAAGAAGTAATAGCCAGATTGAGGAGAAAGTGAATCTTCGAACCGCTGAGCTGAAGGCGGCGAACGACCGGCTGAACAGGGAAATTTCAGAGCGAAAGACAATCGCATTTGCCCTTGAGGAAAATGAACGAAAGTTTCGTGAACTGGTTGAGAATATTAATGATGTCATTTACGTTGTGGATACCGCCGGTGTGTTGACATTTGTCAGCCCGGCCATTGAGCGTCTTCTTGGTTACTTGCCTGCAGATCTTATCGGACAGCCGTTGACGACTGTTGTTCATGACAGTGACAAGTCGATTGTCCGTAACGGCTACCAGTTGGCACAGACAAAGGATATTGCACCGCTGACCTTTCGAATGATTGCACGGGATGGTGCGATCCGGTGGGTTCGTGCGTCACACAGGCCCGCTGTGGAGAAGGGACAGCTGGTGCGAATCAGTGGGTCATTATCCGACATTACCGAAACCAAAAATTTAGAGACTCAACTGCAACAGGCAAAAAAAATGGAAGCGATTGGACGTGTTGCCGGGGGAGTCGCCCACGACCTGAATAATATTTTAAGCGGAATTGTCAGTTTTCCCGAGCTGATTTTATTGAACCTTTCTCCCGATAGCGAACTTCGGAAGCCACTGACGATGATTCAAAAATCGGGTATTCGAGCCGCCAATGTCGTACAGGATCTACTCACGCTCTCCCGTCGGGGAATTTCTGTAAAGGAGACAGTAGACCTCAATCGTCTCATAAATGAGTATTTTTCGTCTTCTGAGTTTTCCGTGCTGGCCCAACAACTGCCAAATATTGAGATAACGACACAACTTCAGGATGACTTGCTCTACCTGACTGGCTCTCCAGTTCATTTGTCAAAAATGATTATGAACCTGGTGACCAATGCCATGGAAGCAATGCCCGGAGGAGGCGAGGTGAAAGTCCAGACATCGAACTGCTATGTTGACAACGCATCGTTTCATGAAAAAGCGGTTTCGGAAGGCGACTACGTGGTACTTGAAGTATCAGACAATGGCATCGGTATGTCGAATGATGTGGCGGATAAAATATTTGAGCCATTTTTCTCAAAAAAAACAATGGGAAGAAGCGGATCAGGGCTGGGAATGGCAGTTGTATGGGGGACGGTTGAGGATCACAATGGGAGAATCGATGTGGAAAGCAGTGAAGGCAGTGGAACCCGTTTTACCGTGTACTTCCCGGCGACGCGAGACGAACCGCTGACACATAAAGAGATACCGCGGATTGATGAATACCTGGGACAAAAAGAGGCGGTGTTAATCGTCGACGATGTTCCTGAACAGCGCGAAATCGGAAAAAGGTACTTGTCAAAGCTGAATTATTCGGTACACACCGCATCCAGTGGAGAAGAAGCGGTGGCGTTTCTTTCAGGCAACAGTGTCGATATCGTTGTGTTGGATATGATTATGTCGCCAGGCATGGATGGCCTGGACACCTATAAGAAAATACTGGAAATACATCCAAAACAAAAGGCGGTAATCGCCAGCGGCTATTCCGAGACGAGCCGGGTGAAACAGATGCAACAGTTGGGCGCGGGGGGATATGTTCAGAAGCCATATACATTAGAGAAACTGGGAATGGCCATCCGCGAAGAACTCGACCGTGCAGCGGGGAAACGGCGTTGTTGAAAACAGGTACGACACCTGAACAGAAACGCATAGACATCGAGTCAACGAATCAACGAGGTACCATTCGTCATCCGCGTAAGCGGTTATCCCGTTCTGTGCTATCTGGATTGCCCCCTGCACGGCAAAGACGGAATCTCAAGAGAATCGGGGACGGAACTCAATTTCTCGACTGATTGCAGGTTTTTGATTGTCGGCTGCATGGCTCCGATGGACGGATAGCCGTCGCGTTCACTCTGGTAAATTCTGTGCAAAAAACGGTCAGGGAAAAAACCGGAACCCTGTGACGGGTTCAATCCGGGCGAAACGGAGTTGTGGCCCTGTCATCCGGGCCTGGGTACTTCGGTATTGCCGAATACATCGTAGTATACATTCTCCAGCGGCGTTCTTTCAAACAGAGGCTTGGGGCGCTGGTCGCTCTGCCCCAGAAGCACCAGGGAAAACGGCACCAGAGACAGAGGGGCATTCACCAGATCTCTGAACCGTTCCACCCGCTGCTTCACCGGATAGATGCCGGTCCATACGGCGCCGAGTCCCATTCCATGAGCGGCAAGAAGTAGCACCGTAGTACAGGCTGCACAGTCCTGTACCCAGAACCCACTCTGTTTCTCCCGGAACAGATCGCCAAGAACGAGAACGCCGCAGGCGGCTTTATCCGCCATCTGTCCGAACGGGTTGATTCTGGCGGCATCGAGCAGCAGTTCCTTTGAATGGAGCACAACAAACCGCCATGGGCGGGCATCGCTGGCAGATGGGGCAAAGTTGGCAAGGCGAAGTACTTCATCAATAGTGTCCAAAGGGATGGGCTCATCAATGAAACGTCTCACACTGCGACGGCTTTCTATGGCGTCAAACACATTCATGAATTTAATCTGAGCATCCCGTATTCATTGTCAATGATGTTTTGATTGCCGTTGGTATCTTCGGATTTAATTATTAAATCCCGACGCGAACTTTCGTTCGAATGCCGGCCAGAGAAAGGCCAATTTTTCCGGATGGCCATGGCGCAACGCGTACTTCATCGAGAAAACGGTGTTTTTACAAGTGTTTGATGCCCGGCATGAATGTTGCGGTTAAGTCATGCCGTTGCCGGTTGTGGCACGAAACATTCAACAGCAGGAGAGTACGAATGCTGACAACGATACTCTGTGGATCGCTCAACGGCGTGAACGCCGAAGAGGTGAAGGTGGAAGTGGATCTGGCGCTGGGACTGCCCGCATTTGCAATTGTGGGGCTTCCGGAAGGCGCGGTGCGGGAGTCGAAGGTGCGGGTACTGGCGGCTCTCGGCAATTGCGGGTATGCGGTTCCTCCCCGGAAAATTACGGTGAATCTGGCCCCTGCGGATTTGCGCAAAAGTGGCGCGGCGTTTGACCTGGCCATTGCGCTGGGCGTGATTGCCGCTGCGGGAATGATTCAGACCACCGCATTCTCAAAGATGCTCATCATTGGGGAGCTGGGTCTGGATGGCAGTATCCGACCTGTCCCCGGTGCATTGCCATATGTGATGCTGGCGCGGGAAAAGGGATGTGACGCAATGATGATTGGTGCCGAAAACGCGCAGGAAGCTGCAGTGATAGGTGATGTCGATGTGTTGCCAGTGAAGAATCTGAGTGATGCCGTGATGCATTTTTCGGGAGAGCAATCGGTATCTCCCCACCCGGTGACACCCTATCTGCCCGAAAAATATGCAGGTGATGTGGATTTGTGCGAGGTCAAGGGACAGGAACACGCGAAACGCGCTCTTGAGATTGCCGCTGCCGGCGCCCACAATATTCTGATGATTGGCCCCCCCGGCTCCGGGAAAACCATGTTGGCCCGTCGACTTGCCAGTATCATGCCGCCCCTGGAATTCGAAGAGATGCTCGATGTTTCCCGGGCCCATTCGGTGCTGGGGCTGACTGATGCCTCAAATCCGCTCATCACGGTTCGCCCATTCAGGTCACCGCATCATACGGTTTCGGACGCCGGACTTGTTGGTGGATCCAATCCTCCCAGACCGGGAGAGGTTTCGCTGGCGCACAACGGAATACTGTTTCTGGATGAGTTACCGGAATTTCGACGCAATGTCCTCGAAGTCCTTCGGGAGCCCCTTGAGGAAGGTGAGATTACCATTTCCAGGGCTGCGGGGCGCAGCACGTTTCCTGCCGCGTTCAATCTGGTGGCCAGCATGAACCCATGTCCCTGCGGTTATTTTGGTACCAGCGACCGACCGTGCAGCTGCCCGCCGACGTCGGTAGAGCGATATCGGGGGAAAATTTCCGGTCCGTTGCTTGACCGGATCGATATTCATGTGGAGGTGCCGTCGGTCCGCGTGAAGGAGCTGACGGACGAAAGAGCGGGAGAATCTTCTTCATTGGTAAGAGATCGGGTGCTGGCTGCACGTTCCCGGCAGATTCATCGATTCCGCAAAGACGGGTTCAGTGCGAATGGCAAAATGTCCCTTTCTGCCATTCAGAGATTCTGCAAGCTGGATGCGACATCAAAAACACTGCTGGAAAGCGCCATCGAACGTCTTGGACTTTCGGCACGGGCATGGTCCAGAATTCTCAAGGTGGCCAGAACCATCGCTGATCTGGACGACCAGACCGACCTGCAATCCGTTCATGTGGCAGAAGCTATAGGCTATCGATCCCTGGATAGAAAAGGACCATAACCTGCGCCGGGTAATGTATAACGAAAGGAAACAAAACATGGCGATGAAACATTCACTGAAGGACATTGAGTCCACCATCAAATCCATTCAGAAACAGTTTGGTGATGGTACCATCATGAAAATGGGAGACAATTCCGGTTTTGCCAGAGTTCCCTGTGTGTCATCAGGCTCTCTCTCCATCGATATGGCGCTCAAGGTGGGCGGCTATCCCAGAGGGAGACTGGTGGAAATTTACGGGCCGGAATCGTCAGGAAAAACCACACTGACGCTGCATGCCATCGCGCGGGTGCAGCAGGAAGGAGGAACCTGTGCATTTATCGATGCGGAACATGCGCTTGATCCGATCTATGCCAGAAATCTGGGGGTGAAGGTGGACGAGCTACTCATTTCTCAGCCGGATCACGGAGAACAGGCATTGGCCATCACTCAGGCGCTTTTGAACTCGGGAAACATAGACCTGGTGGTGGTTGACTCCGTCGCCGCTCTCGTTCCCCGGGCGGAGCTGGAGGGAAATGTGGGGGACCACCATGTGGGGTCACAGGCTCGAATGATGTCACAGGCCATGCGCATGCTGACCGGCGCCGCCAACAAACACAATGCCATTGTGATCTTCATCAATCAGACCCGGCAGAAGATTGGTGTGATGTTTGGCAGCCCGGAGACCACAACGGGAGGAAATGCGTTGAAGTTTTTTGCTTCAGTTCGGTTGGATGTGCGCAGGATAGGCACACTGAAAAGCGCTGGCGATGAGGATCCGATCGGGGCCCGTACCCGGGTGAAAATCATCAAAAACAAACTGGCACCGCCTTTTCGGCAGGCGGAGTTTGATATTATTTATGGCGAAGGCATCTGCCGGATCCACGAACTGCTGGAGCTTGGCGAACAGGCTGGCATCATTCAGAAATCAGGGACCTGGTATTCGTTTGGCGAAACTCGGCTGGGTCAGGGAAAGGAGAAGGCAGGTCAGTTCCTCAAAGATAATCCATCTATCGCGGATGAAATCGAAAAACAGCTGACGAGTTCGGAACCGGTGGATGATTTCAGCGCAACGGACACGCCTCCCTCAAAGAAATCAGCGGCGTGAGCGAAACGCCAATCAGGTCTGAATGCGGAATAACTGCGCCCCCATCAGAATGAAATCGCCGTTATTCAGTGCAGTTTCGCCTTTCAGTCTGAGATAGCTGCCGTTGGAGCTACCCAGATCTGTGAGGAAATACTTGCCGTTTTCAGAATGAATCCGCATATGGACGCCGGAGATATAGCCGTCTTCGGGGAACAGAATATTACCGCGTTCCCGCCCGCAGATGACGCCCTCTCCGCCAATGGGAAAAGCATTTCCAAGCCGGCCTTTGCCAACGATAAGCGAGATTCTTCCCCACAATCCTTCAATGGGCGAGCCCATTCGCCGTGTACCGTCGGGCCCGTCCGCACCACGGTCGATTGCCTCAAACAGCACCAGTTCCTGTCCCATTCGGAATACATCTCCGGATTTAATTTCTGCCGGGACATTGGGCATGATTTTCTTGAATACGCCGTTCAGACTGATTTCGTCTCTGCATAGTATTTGGCCATCCTGCGCACGGAATACCGCGTGGCGCGGAGACAGATATGCATCGGTTTCAAAAAAACCACCGGCATCGCGGCCAACGGCAACGTCGGAATCGGGGATTTCAACGATACCGCCTTCGCTGCCATCTGGCTGGATCAGGATGAGTGAAGCAGCCTGCTGTTGCTGCGCACTGACGGGCATCGCCGCCTGGGGATGCGGTGCAGGTCCGCCAATGGGGGTACCACAGGAACCACAGAACGCGAACCCGGGAGGAATGCCGGCACCACAGTTGGCACAGGTGGTGCCGGAAGGACCGGGCGCTGAATCTTCTTCGGTCGGCGGCGGAGAAGGCGTTGTTGGTGCCATTCCGCCGGTTGAACCTGCGACGACCTGGTTCATCGGGTCGAGAGATGTTGCATTATAATCGTCGGTATCTGATACCGGAGTGGACCTGTGGCCCGCATCCATTGCGTCTTCCGCCATCACCTCTGCGGCAGCAATTCCGGCAGGAGGAGTTGCGGAGGTCGGGACTTCAGCACGGGGCAAATCTGAACCGCAACCAAGACAGAACTTGTAATGGTCCTGGTTTTCTTTTGAACATTTCGGACAAACAATCACCTTCGGACCTCCTATTGTGTAATTTCAACTCTGAGAAGTTGACGCCCCAGGAACAGATAGTCGCCGTGGGTCAGTTCCTGCTCATTGTTGATTTTTATAAAAGTGCCATTTTTACTGTTCAGGTCCATGAGTACGAGAGAGTTGCCGTTGGCTTCAATCTGGGCGTGCTTTCCGGAGATGAACGGATCTGCAGGAAAATTCATGTCACAGTCCTCGCGGCCAATGGTGATGGAATCAGATTGGGGATTGACAATCATTCCATCGCCGCCACCTTCGAGTATCTGAACAACTCGAAAACTTCCCACTGAAAACGGGCTTGAAAAAAAGTATGTCCCATCATCTTCGGGAACCTGTTCCACCGGTGCCACTGATTCCACGCGGAACAACTGCTCCCCTGCCATGAAGACAGCACCGGGATTGATGGCGACCGGCTGACGGATGGCGACGTATATCCCGTTCAGACTGTTCTGATCGTGAACCACGATTTTGTCGTCCACGTACACGAAATTGGCGTGGGAAGGAGACAGCCATGGGTCATCAGGAAAAACGATTTCTCCCTGAGTTCGGCCCGCTGTGTGTTCTGTGGAATTGAGATGATAGCTCATGCCATCGACGCCTTCGCCCTTGATCAGAATCAGTTTTGCCTTTCCAGGAGACTGAAGTTCTCCAAAAAAATTGGGATCTTTGATGATATTGTGCTCCAGCGAACTGCCACATTTTCCGCAAAATTTGTGCCCGGCGGGTACCGGGGTATAGCATTCACCGCAAACCAGATGCTTTGCCTGCTCCATAGCGTCATCCTCTTTCCCGTTTTGAACTATCTCTTGTAGTTCAACATTATCGTTTGAATCTGCACCGCTCGCGGCTCCGGTTCCGACTGCAGAGAGTTCAAGGCTACTCCCACAGGCGCTGCATTCCCGGCTGTCTACCGAATTTAACTGGTCACATTTTCCGCAAACAATGCCCGCTTTGACGGTCATAAAGTTTCGTACTCCCAAAAAAGTGTGCAGCTGCCGATCTTAAACGGCCCATTTTATTTATCAACTATTTTGTGCGAATTTAACGACGGGTCAACTTGGACGTTTGAACAGTAGTCGGTTAAAATAGTGATTTATTTTCCATTGATTATAGGAAATGAGAACTATAGAGTTTTTATGATGCATAGATACAGCGAGTTTTCAAGGTCCGAATCTGCACACAAAGTACGATGTACCCTGTGTCCGGCGCAATGTGTGTTGGCTCCGGGAAAACGGGGGATATGCGGCACCCGGGCCAATTCAGATGGTCGCCTGGAAATTCTCACGTGGGGTAGATTTGCCTCAGTGGCGGTGGATCCCATCGAAAAAAAGCCCTTCAGTCATTTTTTGCCGGGCACGCGAACTTTTTCGCTGGGAACCGAGGGGTGCAATCTGGTGTGTCCCTTCTGCCAGAATGCATCGCTTTCACAATGTACGCGGATGCCGGGCTACTCACCTGACCCCATTCGGCAATGGACGCCGGAAGAAGTGATTCATGAGGCGATAAATTCTCACTGTGCTTCTATTGCATTCACGTACTCGGAGCCGGTTCTTGCAACGGAATTCGCTTTAGAAGTGGCGACCCTCGCCCGGGAGCATTTGCTGAGACTGGTGTTTGTGACCAATGGACAAATTAATCGTGATCCATTACTTGGGCTTTGCGAACATCTGGATGCCGCCAATATTGATTTGAAAAGTTTTTCACAGGACGTATATCGTACACAGTTGAAGGGACGTCTGTCGGCCACTCTGGACGCGATTGTCCTGATGCACGACCGGGGTGTATGGGTGGAAGTTACCACGCTGGTGGTGCCGGGAATGAACGATAGTGCATCGGAACTTACCGAAATTGCGCAGTTTATCGCAGGGGTTTCACCAGACATCCCCTGGCATGTATCCAGATTTCACCCGGCGTTCAAAGAGACAACGCGGCCTCCGACCGATGGGAAAATGATTTTAAGCGCATTGGAAATTGGCGCAGCGGCAGGATTGCGTTATGTATATGCGGGTAATATGCCCACCGGGCAAGGTGAAAAAACCTGTTGCCCAAACTGCCGGAACGTGGTTGTGGAGAGAACCGGTTATAGAGTGAATCGGATAAACACTGAACAAAGCAGATGTCCCAGGTGTGGATGGAATATCGCAGGAGTTGGATTTCCCTGAAATGACAGAAAAAATATCAGTGGGTACCGTCGGGTATCCCATTAAGAAAAGCAAAATGATTGCGGATGTGGATCTGGTGGAGATGACGGAAGCCAGATATATTCCGCCTGGAAAAAAGGCTGCGCGTCATCTGAAAGATGAGTTGCCGGCGAATACCGGGTGCACAGTGCAGGTATCGAGATTTTTCGTGACGGCGCCGGATGAAGGCATCACCCTTCGCGGTGATTTATCGGCATATGGCAATTTTCAGGTAACCGATGAGAGCTTGAGTCTGTGGCAGCGTCAGTTGCAGTTTGCCGCAGAATTGGAGGCCCGGGCCCTGGTGCTGATGACGCCTTCATCAATCACACCATCTCAGACCAATATCGATAAGATGTCGAATTTTTTCAAAACCGTTGATCGGGGAAATATGCCACTGGTGTGGGAGGCTCATGGACCATGGGAATTCGGTCAGATAATGCAGTTTGCAGAAAACAACAATCTGATTCCTGCCGTTGACCCGCTCAGAGATGAAGTCCCCGACTTTGACCTTGCGTACTTCCGGTTTGGTGCATTCGCGGCGTCCGGCTCCCGCATGGGCGTGTATGAGCTGGAACAGATTGCGGCTGCAGCGTTTGATTGCCCCGCAGGAGAAGTATTCTGCCTGTTTGATACGCATCGGGCCCTCGATGATGCGCGTAATCTGAAGAAAGTGATCGCCGAATTCGGCAGCGATGAATTTGGCGATTTTGATTATCAATACACCGAAGACGACGATTTTGCCGATGAGTGAGCGTCTCAAACGCATTTCCGGAGCCTGAATGGACGCGCGCGTCGAAACCACCAAATCAAGTATTCCACCCGCAGCACCGATGCTGGTTATTATCACGGGGCTTTCCGGCGCCGGAAAATCAACCGCCATGCGGGTATTTGATGATTTGGGGTATTATTGTCTCGACAATCTTCCGCCTACCCTCATTCTGGATTTCTATCATCTTTACATGAGTGGCACCGTTCACCGGAAGGGTATCGCCATCGCCAGCGATATGCGTTCCGGAACGCTGTTTGATGATTTTCAGAATGCAGTGCAGCGCCTTCGGGATGAGTCCATCCATTTTGCACTGGTATATCTGGACTGTGAAACCGATGTGCTGATGAACCGATTCAAGGAAGTCCGGCGAAGCCATCCGCTGGAGCCGCAGTATTCCCTGCGCCGCGCCATTACCGAGGAGCGCACACGTCTTGCGGGTACACTCGCACTGGCGACGCACGTGCTGGATTCAACGCATATCAATGCCACGCAACTGCGTCATGCGGTATTGCAGACAGTGCTTCAGCGGGATACCAGCCGGGTGTCTCAGGTGAATATTGTGAGTTTCGGATTTAAATATGGTGTGCCGAGGGACGCGGACTTTGTGTTCGATGTGCGGTTCCTGCCCAATCCGTTCTACCGGGAAGCGCTTCGGCCCCTGACAGGGGAGGATGCGGATGTGTATGAGTATGTGATGCACATGGAGGCCGCGGAACGGTTTTTCCAGGGCATGATACAGCTGTTGGATCCAACATTTGATGCGTTTATCGATGTCGGAAAATTTTCCGTGAATATCGCGGTGGGATGCACCGGTGGACGGCATCGTTCTGTGGCATTTGCCAGACGACTGGCCTTGCATTATGAGGAACAGAAAAGAGAAGTGAATAAATATCACAGGGATATGGACCATCCCCTGTGATGTTGACGGTTTTGCAGGTTTGCGCGAGAAAGAACAGATAAAGAAGACAGATGCTTCAGATTAATGAAATCAGTTATGCCATTGGCGGCAGAGATATATTTACCAGAGCAGGTGCCCGAATTCCAAAGGGGAAGCGGGTTGGAATGGTGGGGCATAATGGCTGCGGCAAAACCACGTTGCTCCGACTGATCACAGGTGATCTGGAGCTCGATGGCGGCAGCATTGGCGTTCAGAAGAAGTGTGAGGTAGGAACGGTGGCCCAGGATGCGCCTTCGGGAAATCGGACACCTCTGGAGACGGTATTGCAGGCCGATCGGGAGAGAACCAGCCTGCTGATGAGAGCGGAAGAAGAGACGGATTCTCACCAGATTGCCCATATCCATGAGCGATTGCAGGATATTGACGCGCATTCCGCGCCAGCCAGGGCTGCGGCCATTCTGGCAGGATTGGGTTTTTCCGATGAGATGCAGCAGCGTCCCCTGTCGAGTTTTTCCGGTGGGTGGCGGATGCGGGTGTCCCTGGCTGGAGCGCTTTTTTCACAACCGGATTTGTTGCTGCTCGATGAGCCCACCAACCATCTCGATCTCGAATCCATCATGTGGTTGGAAAATTATCTCAAGCAGTATCCCCATACCCTGCTGGTGGTCAGTCATGACCGGGATTTGCTCAACAGCGTGGCGGACGCCATTCTGGTGGTGAAGCAGGGAGAACTGGCGCTTTATAACGGCAATTTTGATGCATATCTGCGAGCCGAAGCCGAAAAGGCGGCGCTGGAACAGGCGGCCAGGGCGAAACAGGAAGCAGCCAGAGCCCACCTGCAATCCTTTGTGGATCGGTTCCGGGCCAAGGCCACCAAGGCCCGTCAGGCCCAGAGTCGGTTGAAGGCCCTTGAAAAAATGGGTCCCATCTCTGCCAATGTGACGGACAGCCATCAGGTTCATTTTCAGTTTCCCAATCCCACGTCGACACCGTCACCGCTGGTGAAACTGGACAACGTCAACGCAGGATATACGCCGGGACATCCGATTCTCTCCGGGATGCATCTCAGTATTTTCAAGGAAGACCGGATTGCGCTGCTCGGTGCGAACGGGAACGGGAAAAGTACCCTGGCCAAACTGCTGGCCAACCAGCTTTCCCCCATGGCGGGGGAGGTGGTGCCTGCCGGCAAGCTGGTGGTGGGGTACTTCGCTCAGGATCAGCTGGAACAGCTCGATGCCGGAATTACCGCACTGGCCCAGATGGATCGGGCGATGCCGGGAGCCACCATTACAGAGGTGCGCAGCTGGCTTGGGCGTTTTGGTTTTGGCCAGGAACGGGCAGAAGTGGTGGTGGGAAATCTGTCCGGTGGCGAGAAGACCCGGTTGGCATTGTCGCTGGTGGCGCTGAAGCGGCCGAATCTCATGATTCTGGATGAGCCCACGAACCACCTGGACATGGATTCCAGGGCGGCGCTCATGGAGGGACTGAATGATTTTGAAGGCGCCATTGTCCTGATTTCCCATGACCGGCGACTGATTGAGACCACCTGCGATCAGTTGTGGCTGGTGGAAGACGGCGGTTGCACCCAGTATTTTGGCGATGTCGATGATTACCGCAGGCAACTGCTGTCGAATCGGACCGCTGGAAATAAAGTGTCGGAGGATGCGGCGACAAAGGAACGGGGAACCCGGAAGGATGCGAGGCGCGATGCTGCGCAGGCGCGGCAGCGGGTAGCGCCGCTGAAAAAGGCGGCCGACGCGGCGGAGACTGCAGTGAATGAACTTACCGCCGAAAAGGAATCCATTCAGAATATTCTGTCTGATCCGGGATTCTACGAAGGCCCGGCGGACGAGGTGGCGTCTGTGACCGCACGCCTGAAGGAAATCAACCGGCAGTTGGAGGACGCTGAGGAGAGGTGGCTTCTGGCTCTTGATGAGCTCGAAACGGCGATGGCACAATAGACCGCGGATGGAGCGGTTGAAAAGAAAGGGTTTGGTTTGGACTTTTCTGACTTCAGGTCCAGAGCCATTGCGGAGGGAAAACGATACGGCAAGGACGAATATGTCTTTGTGCGCGAGTTCGCCCAGAATGCCAGAGATGCCGGCGCCAGAAGGATTTCCGTTTCAACCACCTTCCATGCCGGGGAGTCGGAGGATTCCGGAACCCTGGAACTGACATTCACTGATGACGGCTCGGGGATGGCCTTTGAGCATGCCCGAAGGTATCTGTTTACACTCTACGCATCCAGCAAAGAAAAAGAGGCGGCCAGCGCCGGTCAGTTCGGTGTGGGATTCTGGTCAATTCTTCTTTTTTCGCCACAGCGCATATTGATTTATTCAAAAACGGACCGGGAAAATTGGGGGGTGGAATTCAATCAGACCCTGGAACGGGAGCGGGTCGTTGAGTCGCCGCTTGCCTCCCGGGGTACCCGGGTAGTGGCGTACAAGCATTTTACCCGCGAGCAGGCGGAACAGTGTCTGCTGGATATTGAGCGGTCCCTGCGTCGATATTGCCGATTTCTGCGTCGCAACAACCGGCGGGCCAGCCCTCTTGAGGTCCATTACAACCAGAAACGAATTGATGGCCCCATGGTGCTGGAGGGGGAATGTGCCGCCACCTTTGCTTACCGGGATGTGCAGGGGGCAGTGGCTCTTGGCAAGTCGCCTCAGGTCAGCCTGCATGTGCGGGGATTGCCGGTATGGTTCGGGACATCGCTTTCGGAGTTGCAGTACGGTGCCGCGCCAGAGCTGCCGGTTTCCTATCCTCGGGGATTGGCGCCGGTATATCTGCTCAATGGCAACAAGCTCAGCGTGACCCTGGACCGACGGTCGGTGTTCGATGACACTGCTCTGCAGCAGACGCGCCGGATTGCCGGCCGCGAAATGCGAAAGCTGGTCGCAGGGTATCTCGATGGTATCGCACCGCCCGGAATACTGGGCCGCCTGGAATACTTCTTCTCGTCGCTCTCAGAAGACTTTCTCTACCATTTTGCCAGAAGAGTTCTGCCTTTGTGGCCGATCTTCGTTGTTCTTCTGGTGCTCGGTACTGCCGGTGGGTTGCTGTTTCCCGGTGAACTGAAAAATATGTACGACGCCGCTGTGCGCGATGAAAACAGCGATGTGTCTTTTCTCCCGGCGTATATGGGGGGGGCGTCCATCTCCGGGGAGTATCAGAAGGCCACCACTGACACCGACACCGGTGATGGGTTGGATATGACATATGCCCCGGCGAGTGAATCTCCGTACTTCAGATTGCAGACGGTTGAGCAGCTGCATACCGGAAGCGGTGCCAAATCGGGGCGACTGACACCATATCGGATTCCCGCCGAGTATCATTGCCCGGACCACTGTCTGGAGATTTCAGTGATGCTGGAGCCAGGGACAGGCGTATATCATCTGCCGGTGCCCACTGGATACTATATAGATAAAGACACTCTCGTACATACCGAAAACGTGGCGGGAGAGTTGGTTCGTTCCAGCAAGGACGACTGGCTGTTTGTGCAGCGATTTTATGAGGGCACGACGTCCCCGCGGATTCAATATCGTGCGGGGCCGGTGGTGACCGGACTCACCGATGCGGAGCGCTTTCTGGGGTATCCCCGAATCAGGTTGCCGGGCGCGTACGAAAACGCCCTCGAAAAGGCACGGGAATTCAGCTCCGTCGAAAAAAAGGTGCAGATGCTGACGGTGCTGGTAGAGCAGTCCATTCTGTACGATACATCACCGGAGACGGTTGAAAAATACCGGGAGTTCTTCGGGGCGGATGTCAGTCGGAACTGGTATGACTTTGTGTTTGCGTTGAACAAGGGAGATTGTGATGTGAAAAACATCATTCTCATCAATCTGCTTCGCAGACTGAAAATCCCCGCCCGGCTGGCGATAGGATATGTGGGAAACAATGGACGGACAGAAACGGGAAAGCATGCCTGGGTCGAGTATTTTTATGAAGGCTGGAAATTGGCGGATGCCACCGGCCGGGCACCGGAATCTGCGGAGGAGGCAGCCGGTGAAGAAGGAGATGTTCCCGCCAGCCAGCCCCGACCGTTGCCCATGGATAGTGCGGCCAGTTCGGTACGGCCGGATCCGGTAACACATCCCGCGGATTCGACTATCAGAAAAGCGACCGATGTGATTGCGTCATCGTCGCCGGAAGTGACGCGGGAACGTCTGGTATGGGCCAGCATCGGTGTGGGGATGCTGATTCTGATCATTATTGGCCTGCTGGTGCGCCGGGTGTTTCGGACCTCGCCGCCATCTCCCACTGATGCCCAGGAAAAACTGGCCGCACAGATGCTTCAGGCTGCCCTTGAGAATGAAAAAATGAAGATTCGCGGCAGTGCATTATTTTCCCGGCCATTGATTCCCACCTGGAATGCCACTCGGATTACCATGAATCGCGCGCTGAAGCTGGCCAGAAAGCGGAAACTGTTTTACAGCGAATTTGAAAATCCGCTGGTCCAGCGCATCGTTTCAGAGAAGGGGACTGTGGTGAAAACCGGAAGACCGGAGTTTGCGCCGGTGGTCAGTCGACTGGCTGGCAGCCTGAATGTCGAAGAAATCGATGGCGTGCATCCTGAGGATATTCCGGCAGCTGGCGACGATGAGTCGATGTCAAACAGTGTATGCCGGCATCTCTCGACGCTGACGGCGTCGCTGGGATTGCCGTCCAATCTGATTGTTCCCTGCCGGGGTTTGACGGGCATGCTGTTTCGGGAATTCGATTTGACCCCATTGCCGATGCAATGGCGAAAAAATATTCCGGACCAGTTTGTTGCATTGTCGCTGGCCAACGAATCTGCATGGGAGTCTCTGGTATCGCTTGGGGGAAGTCCACAGGATGCTGCAGCGTTGCTGCTCGATCGCATTATCGCCCATTGCGCGATATTTGATGAAGCACGAAATGAACTCCGACAATCTCTGGCACGGATATCCGCTCCAGTGCATGACAACCGGGAGCACCTGAAATGACCCAACACCGCGCATCCCTGCTGAAAATTGATGTGGCGCTGGAGATTCGCAAACTGACGCAGAACCGGTTCAAGTCGAGTACGGAGTGGGCGGTATCCCTTTGCCGTCATCTGATCAGCTGCGACGCCACGCGTGTGGAAATTAAAATCACCAGAGGACATCTGAGTATTCGCGCGAAAGGAATGCAGATTGAGATTGAAGCCCTGCGACGTCTCAGTATCGTTTTCGACGTATCCCATGCATTGGATGCCAGACATCAGGCGATTGTTTCCATGGAAAGCAGCAAATCATTTGAATTGCTGTGTGCATTCTATCTGAAGAATGCGGTGGTGAAAATTTCCTCCAGTGCTGCCGATTTGCAGGTGACGCGAAGCAGACACGCGTTGCTGAATGTCCGGGACCCCAGCATTCTTCCAACCACGTCACCCCCATTGACCGCCATTGAGGTTTCCAGCCCAAAGATTGATGCGAGCGCATTGGCATCCGTGGTTGGAAATGCGTGTCGTCATGCGGCGGTGCCGGTGTACCTGAACGGCAGTCTGGTTTCGGAGGGGTTGGTGTTGCCCGACTGTTTTATTCAGCAACCATTCGAGTTGGGGGACATCCGGGGCGTGGTGGGTATTCCGTTGAAAAGCGATTTTGTCAGACAGATTGTTCTGCGGCATGGGGTCATCGTAAAGGATTCGTTGAAACAGCCGGCATTCGGATTACTGTATCACGCGGTGGTGGACAGCCGACACGACATTGAAGATTTGAGACAATTGCGTACGGTGGTTCGGAGTCTGTACCTCAAGCTGGGCGCTGCAGTGGAAAACCTGCGTGCAGAACAGAAGCAACGCGCGGTGGAGGTGCTATTCGATAGGTTTCTGGAAACCAAAGATCGCAATTACATTGTTGGCGTGCGGGCGTTTGAAACAGTGAATGGCAGACGGCTGTCCCTGGAAGAGGTGCATCAGCTGGCATCCCGAGGTCCCATATACGCCATTCCCCCGGCGTCCACTGCGCCGTGGCTTCACAGCGGACGCCTGGTACTGGTGCTCGATGCCAAACAGTGGAACTTTCTCGAAAAGGATTTAGAAGCCGTCATTACCGCACCTCCGATAAAAGTTGCTGAGAAACCGGCATTCTCTACCCGTGGTCTGCGCCCCCAGCCGTCCTCCTCTCCTCCCTCCGGACTGTTTTCCGCCGAAGTGCGTCTGGCCGCCGACCATATTCTCAGAAACATGGGCTGACAGATTCCTTCTGCACGGTTTTAAAATTTAAATCAGAAGAACGTTATGTGGCGAGAATGGTTTGACAATCACTTGCCGGCGGTGAATACGTATCCTGCATGTTATCTTCAAAAGACGCAGGTGGCGCCGGCGAGGATTCGTACATCCACACCGTGGGCGGCTTCTGTTTCGACGGTGCTGTTTCCATTGGATAAGTGGTTGCGGTTAAAATAGCTTTTGGGCAGGGTGAGATTGGCGGAAAATCGCGCGTCCAGTGTGATGTCGATTATTTTCAAATCAATCGCAAAAGCCAGCTCCCAGGCCAATGCCACGTCGTAAAAGGATTCCCAACAGCATTCCAAACAGTTTCATTGCTGCAATCGCAGTAATTCGCCATCTTTGCGCTTTCGTCCTCAGTCCCTCGGTCGATGTAGCTATGGCTACACCTCGGTCGGGCCTTGCGGGCGCGCAGCAAAGCTGCTCGTATTCCCGCG
>JBNKCR010000023.1:0-15254 GCA_050287845.1 Polyangia bacterium | reverse complement strand
GATTGGGTAGCCGGGGCGGTCGCCCGCCCGAGCTCACCACACCACCGCACATACGGTTCCGTATACGGCGGTTCAGGTTGAAGAATTGAAACGTTGGTATTCGTTGAAGAGGCTTTTAAGTCCCATTTGAGCCAGCGTTTTATTTGAGTAGGCCATCTGCATGGCAGGATGGCGTGATGATTTCCATGGTCCGTCGTTTGAGCAGGCTGCGCTGCGCGCTATGTGACGTGGTACGCCGAGCGACATCAGTTTCTTTATGCGGGTCTTTGGTCTTTTCCATTGACGCCACATAAGGCATCTGATTTTGCGCCGGAACCATTTGTCCATTCGTCGCATTGCCCAGCCGACTTCATCCAGCCGAAAGTATGAGGCCCATCCAACTATTGTCTGGTTGAGCTTCGAGATTGTGCTTTTGATGGAACGGCCTCGGCCTGTCTTCCATCCCGGTTTCAGCTTCGTCCTGAGCTTCTTCACGGATTCCCGCGATACGCAGACCCGCGTGTCATTCTTGCCTATGAAGCTGTAACCGAGGAAGTTTCGATCCCATGGCCGCGCCACTGCACTCTTTTCCTCATTCACTTTTAGCCGTAGTCGTTTCCCCAGAAATTTCGTCAGGGTTTCTTTCACTCTCCTGCCTGCCGCTTCTGATTTTACATAGATTGTAAAGTCGTCCGCATAGCGACAGAAACGATGCCCTCGCGCCTCCAGTTCCTTGTCCAGCTCATCCAAAAGGATATTACTTAACAATGGCGAAAGAGGTGACCCCTGAGGTGTCCCTTCTGTTCTGGGAGATGCGAGTCCGCCTTCCATCATTCCGGCCTGCAGGTAGCGACGGATTAGGCGCAGTAGTCTTTTATCTTTAATTCTTCTGGCAATTCTCGACATAAGAACATCGTGATTTACCCGGTCGAAGAATTTCGACAAATCCAAATCCACCGCCCAATCGTATCCACCTTTGACATAGGCCTCAGCCTGTTTGATTGCCTGCAGGGCATTTCTGCCCGGCCTGAAACCAAAGCTGCTGTTGGAGAATGTCGGGTCGTAAATTGGCGTGAGCACTTGTAAAATGGCTTGCTGAATCAGTCTGTCCAGTGCAGTCGGGATGCCCAATATTCGAGTTCCCGAGCCGAACGGTTTGGGTATTTCCACCTTCCTTGTCGGTTTCGGGCGATAGCTTTCGTTTAAAAGCGCGTTTCGCGTTTCTTCCCAGTGCGCTTTACAGAATGGACCCAGTTCATCAACAGTCATTTTGTCGACGCCCGGGGCGCCTTTGTTCCCTTTTACTCTTTTGTACGCTTTCCAAATGTTCTCTTTGCGAAGTACCTCCTCCATTAGCTTCATCGTTTCTTCCCCGGCATTCTCGTCGTGTGCCGTGCGCGCTTGACTCTCGTTTCCGCTGCAGTCCGTGTTTCCGACATTTCCCGTGGCGGACGCATGACCATTCTCTGGCCAACTTGCTGAGCCTCTTTCGCACATCGAACTCTTCGTTCCGGTTCTCTTCATCCTGTTCCTCCTACACCGTCGTTCGCGGACGGCTTGCGGATTCTGCTGACTTCTGCCTGCCCATCGGTAACCTCACGGCTTCCCTTGTTCGTTCATGGTTTACCTCCCCATGTCGAACAGACAGACAGATCTCCCGGGGTAAGACGTGTGACCTTCGTTCCACATATCCGCCGCATCTACAGACGTGGCGTCCGGATGACTTACGGGCTTTGGACCAGCTAGCGCCCTTACCCATCGCCACGTCCGCCTCATATGCGGTTTGTGTCCCTCGGACCGGAACTTTGCCTGCAGCTTCCTCCCCACGCACCCTCGCGGCGAGGCGGGCTTCGCCCCCTCGGATTCGGCGTCTTGAACCACCGTCGTACGCAGTTGCTGTTCGGCTAAGAGATCCCGTCATCTAAACCTCCAGAGGACTTTCACCTCCAAGTCACTTTCCGGTTCGCTTTCGCTCCCCGGTTATCCAGCGCCAATCTCCGGCGCTGCACGCCATGCCCGGCGCACCAGCTTCCGGGAATAATCCCGGGAATAATCACTCTGGGCCATTGATTCTTGGGAGTAATTTACAGTGTAATTTACAGTACTCCCGGCAATTTAAGGGGAATCTTTCATCACCACTGCTTTAATCCGTTCTGGGTAAATGTGGGTGCAAAATTTATTTGTTTCATCCGTATCCATTCCGGAGTACACGGATATTAGCGCCCAATTTTCCTGGCATCTTTATTTGCGGCTGGGAACCAACAGTATATGGCATGCGCCCAAATGTCCTTCGGCATTTTGAAGCAAAGGAAATAGGTAATCATGAAAAGTCTCCCGGTTCTCGTTTTTTCAGTTTTATTCATTTCCGTTTTATGGGGAGTTGGCTGCGGTGAGAGCACAGATAATCAGAAAGCAGATGACACGTCTTCCGATAGTGATAGCGATAGCGATTCTGATTCTGATTCTGACTCTGATTCTGACTCTGATTCTGATACCGACACCGATTCTGATTCTGACTCTGACTCTGATTCTGATACCGACACCGATTCCGACTCCGACTCCGATACCGATTCAGATACAGATTCAGATACCGACTCTGACACCGATACCGATTCAGATACCGATACCGACTCTGATACCGATTCAGATTCAGATACAGATTCTGACACCGATACCGATTCAGATACCGATACCGATTCCGACTCTGACACTGATTCAGATACGGATACCGACTTCGATTCGGACTCTGCCACCGATTCAGACACGGATATCGAAACGGATTCAAATGCGGGATTTCAACCCTGCCCGACCGACGGCGTCTGCAACGTCATGCCCCTCGGCGATTCAATCACGGAGGGGTGCTGCACACCGCCCATGGGAGGCTATCGCATCGAACTCTACCATCAGGTGCTGACGAATAATAAGAACATGACGTTCGTCGGAGACCTTGTCAACGGACCCTCCACGGTCGACGGACAGCCGCTTCCCCAACATCATGAAGGACACGGTGGCTGGAAGATCTCCCAGATTGCTGGCATCATCGATGCGTCTATCCGGAACAATCAACCGCACATCGTGCTCCTAAAGATCGGCACCAACGACATCAACGGCAACGACGACGTCAACAACGCTCCGAACCGGCTCGAGAGTCTGATGAACCAAATCTTCACCGACGCACCGAATGCGCTCCTGGTTGTATCTGCCGTCATTCCCACGACCAACGACGGCACCAATACGCGGATGCAGGCGTACAACACCGGCATCAAGGCCAAGGTTGATGCCGCCATCGCGGCCGGCAAACACGTACTCTGGCTCGACAACTACACCGCCTTCACGGACCATCCAGACTACAAGACCGCGCTGATGGCGGACGGACTCCACCCCAACACCGCCGGATACGTGGTGCTCGGAGATTCCTTCTACGATGCGATCGCCAGCTACCTGCCCTCGAAGTGAGGAAAATGTCTGCGGAACCCGGAGCTCGCACCCGGGTGGATTCATTACAGTGGTCAGTCAATGAAGGGGACGGGTGCTGGTACGAAAAATATCATTGGACCCCGGTGGCATGATGCCGGCTGTGTATCGCACATTCCCGCCAAATCCGGATGTAATTTTCATCACCATGGTTTTGTGTACCCGGCCTTCGGCTGCCTGAAGCTGACGACGCTTCCGTCCGGGGTGCGGTACCGCCGCATCCCGACAGCAACCCCCGATACAACGTCAACCAATACTTTCATCATTCGTTCTCGCATCGACACCTCCCGTCAATTCAATGTTGCTGTAATTACTTTCGTTTACGCCTGACAATACGGAATATTCCATCGTTCTGAAATCTTATGAACACCATTATCGCCAGTACAGTGAGGCTCCTGCACTCCCCTGACCCGGGTATATGTTCCGAATACTGTCAGAGTTGTCTGTGAATCAGAATGAAAGTGTGAGAGATTCAGTCGGACAGAAAGCGCAGAGAAAATCAACTGAAATGCAAGGAGATAAGATGTCTGAATATTCAGTTTACCCGATACACTGGATGCCACTGGTCGTCTGGCTGGCGCTCACGAACGTATTTACAGGGTGTGGTCCATCCCAACTGGAAACAAAAGCGATGCCGGCGATGGAGACCGGTACCCCCACAGAAACCGCTCAGGCGCAGCCCCCAACAGCGCCCCCGAAACCACCACTCTCCCTGCCGCCCAGAGAGGTGACCATCCGCCGGACAGAAACAAAAGTGCTGCCGATGGTTACACTGAACGCCACCGCGGAGTGGTCGGATGGAGAGGGCTGGTATTATCAGTTGTCATTGCCCGATGATCTCCGGGCACGGGGACTGTTTGATACGTACAAACGGGATACGGCGCCCCATCCAGAGTCGATACCTGGGCGGGTGGACAATTCTGAGGAATTGACTCTCTGCGACTGGTCGCAGGTTGACGGACGGGCAGCACTCCTTACCCCTCAGACGTTTCCCATCGATAGCGAAGCACCATCGAACCTGTTCCTGCGGGTGGATGGAAAGGAGGCATTCGCCGGGGATGCCGTGTTGACGCTGACAGTACGTGGTTGCAATTTCAGCAACGGGTGGACGAGACCCGGCGCATCCCGGGAAATCCGGGTGATTTTGCGTGACGCGAAAAAAGGAAAAAAGTCACTGCAGAAGGCGTTCCGTCTGGGAATGGCGTCCTGGTTTGACAGCATGGCGGCATGGGAGGAATTTTCCCATTTCAGCACCTTTGCCTCCCATCGCCTCAACACCCTGGCCGACGAGAAAATGTCGAAAGAGAAGCTTGCGGAAAGACGTATTCAACGGGCAACTGAACTGAATGAGATGATGGACTTCTACACCGGCCAGTCCAGCGTTCGCGCCGCTATGGCCATGGATAACGCCATTGGGACGGTGCCACAGAAAGAAAAGAAAAAGGTGCGACTCGACAGTATCCCCGGGGTGGAGAAACAAACCAGGGACTACGGGGCGTTGCTGGCCGCAGCGGGAAAAACCGCACCGACGCTCGATCCTATCAGCAGGTACCTGCCCGCTGATGCCCTGGTGGCCACGTTCTCCAGTCTGGGGGAATTTGCCCGGCTGACGCGGGTACTTGATGAAAAACTGGGAGATCTCGTTCGACTGGCGGAGTCCGCACCGGGACATTTCATGCTGGAAAAGCGTTACGCAACCCAGCTGGGACTGGAATTTTCGGGAATGGCCGAACTGCTCGGAGATGTGGCGGTCGGCGCGACATCCGTGGTGCTGGGGGATCCTTACCTGAGAGAGGGAACCGATGTATCTCTGGTGTTCTTGAACAGGAACACGGCACTGTTGCAAAAAGCCCTCGCCACCCATGCGAAGGCGGCTGGCGACGCCCACGGTGGTATTCAGCAGGAAACGCTGCGTATTGCCGGTGCGACGGTGAATCACCTGACATCGGCCGACGGCGTGGTGAATCGTTTTGAGGCGGCGCTTCCGGAAGTAACCTTCATTTCCAATTCCGGAGGCGGGATGGCGCGGTTGCTGGAGGTGTACAATGGCAATCATCCCTCCCTCGAAAAAGCGCCGGACTATCGCTATGCCCGGGGCATTGTGCCGTATGACGCCAGAGAAGAAAGTGCGTTCCTGTATGTGGGCGATTCTCTGGTCCACGCATTGACTTCTCCTGGCGCCAAAATAGCGGAATCCCGCAGAATGCGCGCCCGGGAGCGTCTGATGGCCGTCAATTACGCAGCCCTCCTCTTTGGGTGGATGAAAGGAAGGCCCCCTGAATCACAGACCGAACTTCTCGCGTCGCCATTCCTTGGCAAAAAGGATTTGAAACACGCCGATGGCAGCCCCATCTCCTGGTCGCCGAGAGAAGGCGCCCGAAGTGCGTGGGGAACCGCCAGCCATATCATTCCGGTGGTGGACATGGCATTCGATAAAGTGTCCGAATCGGAACGGGATGCCTATGCGCAGTTTGTGACGCGCTACAACAACTATTGGCGGGGCCGACTGGACCCGGCCCTGATGCGGATAAAGCGGCATCCCGGGACCGACAACCTCGATGTGCGGGTGCATATTCTGCCCATCTCCAGAAATGGCGAGTATTCGGAAGTCTACGATATAATACAGCGTGTGGCTGGCGCCTCCAGGGTGATTTCGGCGAGTGACATCCACGGACTGACCATGTCCCTGGCCCTGGGGAAGGACTCCCTTTTCAAACAGATGGGACAGGGTTATCTGGGCATGTTCACGGGACAGCGGCTGGGTCTGGGTCTGTTCGGAGACTGGATTGAAGGTGGATTGTGGGAATCCGCACGGTTTCAGCAATGGCTGCGGGATCGATACCTGACCGAAAATACAGAAGAGGCCGAGGCGTCTGATGAGACACAGCAGACATATCACTCGTTCTACGAGGAGGTTGTTCCCCATCTACCGGTGTTCATCGGAATTGAAATCGGCAATCCACTCACGTTCACCGCTGCGCTCGCCGTGGCGCGAACGTCGATGCTGAAAGTATCTGAGGGACTCCTGACCTGGGAAGCGGACGAGCCGTATGGCGACACGCCGGTCACCAGAATATCAATGTCTCCCAACAGTTATACCGGCTCAGAGAAGATTGATTTGTATTACGCCATTGCCGGCGGTGTATTTTATGCGGCGCTGCAGCGGGATATTCTGGAGATTCAAATTGACCGGGCCCTCAATGGACAGTTGCCGGTGGATGTACAGCCCGGTGAAAAAACAGATACGCACCGGCAGGACGAAGCCGCCCAGTTCGCATCCGCTGTGGTGCCGGAGCAATCCGGATGGATGAGTGAAACCGCGACCGAAGTGCTGGGGGCCATGGGCATGTTTGCGCATCGTCAGGCTGTCGTGGGCAGAATGCTGCTGCAGCGGGGAATGGGAAATGCAGGGGAGAATCTGCAGGAATCCGCCATCACCTCCCTGGGATACTGGCCCCAGAGCCCCACTGGCGGTGAGTTCGAAACAGATAAAAGCGGCATGGTGACCCATCCATGGCTGGGCAGTCCGGTGGCCCCCAGTCACCCGACGACCATGGGAAACACCCCCATCGGCAAGGCCATTCGCTCCCTCTTCAGCGGCCTGTTTACCGTTTCCACCTACAATCGCGGCGGCGAAACCGAACTGGTGACCACCGCTAAAATCCGGTTCAGAGAGTAACTCTATTGTCTCACTTTGATGGGGCCGGCGTCTCAATGCCCAGCATGCGGAGGAGGCCGTCCAGGATGGTCCAGGGGCTGGGGGGGCAGCCCGGAATGTACAGATCCACGGGCAGAATGTCGGAAATGCCATTGTGTACTTCGTCGTGGTCCCGGAATGGTCCGCCGCCAATGGCGCAGGCGCCGGCGGCAATCACGATTCGGGGTTCGGGCACCGCTTCGAGGGTTTTATGCAGCGCCAGCTTCATGTTCTCCGAAACCGGACCGGTCACCAGAATACCGTCCGCATGCCTGGGAGAGGCCACAAACTGAATGCCGAAGCGCCCCAGATCAAATGTCAGGGTACCGAGCACGTTGGTATCTGCTTCGCAGGCATTGCATCCCGCGGCACTCACCTGACGCAACCGCAGTGATCGCCGGAATACTTTACTGGCGGTTTCCACCAGTGCGGTCCGGTCGGCCTCTCCATCGCCAACGACCAGTCCACTTCTGGCATGGGTGGCCAGGCGATAGTCCCGGCTGAACGTCAGCGCATCGGTGGGACAGGCTTCCTCACATCGACCGCAGAACAGGCAGTGCCCCATGTCCAGGGCAATCTTGCCCGCGTTTCCAGTGATGGCATCGGTGGGACAGACCTCCCGGCACAGCCCGCATCCGGCGACACACCGGTCAGACTGAATAACTGGCAGTCCACGATACAGAGGGGGCAACGAAGGCGCTTCCTCTGGAAACCGGTGGGTACGATATCCCTGTTTGAATCTGGCTCTGAGTGCGCGATACATGACGTCCGTCCTTTATAAGTCGTGTCCGCAGTAGGACAGGTTGAAACTTTTGTTGCACAGGGGAAAATCTGAAATCTGTTCGTCCCGCAGCGACATCGCCAGGGCAAACCAGTTGTGAAAGGAAGGATCCACCACCTTGTACGCGGCGAATCGCCCGTCTCCATCCGTTATCGCCGTATGGCAGACCACACCGCGCCAGCCCTCGGTAAGCGACACCACCAGCGTGTCCTTTGCCGGCCTGTCTCTGCCCGACATATCGATTTCCACTCTCGCAGGCCCAGCGGGCAAGTCTGCGAGCGCCGTGTCAATGAATGTTCTGGCATTCTTCATTTCAAGCCAGCGGGTTCTGGCGCGGGCATACACATCGCCGTTTTCATGGGTTGCCACCGGCATGCTGATGTCTTCATATGCGCCAAAGGGAAAATGGGCCCGGGCGTCCAGACCGATTCCGCAGGCACGGGCTGCTGGGCCCACCCAGCCAAGGGTAACGCCGTCTTCCCGTTTTACCACACCGGTATTTTCAAAGCGGGCCATCACCGACGGAGTCGCCCACAGGAGGTCCACAGAAATCCGGGTTTCTTTAAATGTGGTTTCCAGTCGCTTTTTCAATTCGGAAACGGTGTCTGCCGAAAAGTCAACCGTTACGCCCCCCGGCGTCACCAGATTGCGACCGAACCGATTGCCGCACAACAGTCCGGTCATGTTCAGAAAATCTCCGCGCAATCGACCGTTGTACGAGAGCGTGGGCAAATATCCGATGTCACCGGCCAACGCGCCGAGGTCTCCGGTATGATTGGCAAGGCGTTCCAGTTCCAGTGCGATGGCGGCGATGTACTTCGCCCGTTTCGGCGCGCTTTTACCGGTGAGGGATTCCATCAGCTGCGCGTACGCAATACCATGGGCAATGGAACTGTCACCGGCAAGGGTTTCCATGTAAAACGGTGTGCGCTTATTCGGACCGCCCACCAGCGCCTTTTCAATGCCGCGGTGCTGATATCCCAGTTCAATCTCCAGATGGAACACGGTTTCCCCATAACACTGAAACCGGAAATGACCGGGCTCGATGATGCCCGCGTGAACAGGCCCCACCGCCACTTCGTGGATTTCTTTTCCCGCCACCGAATAATAGTCGGTCACGCCCACCTGAACCGGTTCGCCGTTCGGGGCAAACAGATTCCGGCCATTGTACGCCTTCTGCATGAACCGAATCGGTTTGAGCCACGGATGACCAACGGGATGGATGGCCCACTGTTCGGCCAGTTCCCGCTCAAACCAGTGCAGCTGAGGAATGTCCGGAGTCAACGCGGGATACGCATCCCCCACGTGGGTACGACAGACAAAAAGTATTCCTGCTTCGGGATTGCCGGTGACACAGAAAATATCTGTATCGGACTTCGATGGCACACCGAAAAACGACAGCACCAGACTGCCGTCTGCCACACGGCGCTGCAGTTCGGTTTTAAAGACCTCCATCGACATCACCGGGATTTCCGACAATGGGATTCTGGCCACATTTCGATATTCCGTTGCACGGCTCACAGGGCACCTCCTGCAATCAGTCTGGCGGCGTTGTGAAGCCACATATCCAACTGTTCGGGAATGTAAATTCCCATCATCAATGCCGCGAGGCCAAGAAATATGGGGGGCGCCAGCGACCAGGGATGCAATTTCAAAGGCGCGTTCACTGACCCGGTCTCACCCGTTCCGGCAACGCCGAAGGTCATTCTGGAGAATGTGGCCGCCATTCCGATAAATACCAGCAACAGGAAAAACAGATAGAGTCCGGTGGTCACAAAACGCTCCTGGCGCACCGCTTCCTGCAGAATGCTGAACTCGCTGATGAACGTGCCAAAGGGCGGCGAACCGGTAATGGCGAGGAACCCGCCAAACCACAGCACCGCCACCAGGGGCACCGTTCTTTTCAGCCCCCGCACGCCATCAATCCGTTTTGTGGCATACACGGCGAGGATGTTTCCCGCAGTCATGAACAGCATGGACTTAACAAAGGAATGATTCACCGCATGCAGCAGGGAGCTGAACATCCCCCCCTGGGCGAGTCCCGTTCCCAGAATAATGATTCCCATGTGCTCCACACTGGAATAGGCCAGAAGCCGCTTATAGTCCGGTTGTCGAAGAATGAAGATGGCGGCAATCCCCATCGATAACAGGCCAAAGAAAATCAGTATCTGTTGTCCGAAATCACCCATTCCTGCCGCGTTGAGAATTTGCAGAACGCGCAGAATTCCAATGAAGGCACAGTTGAGCAATGCCCCGGAAAGTAGCGCCGACACCGCGGATGGCGCTTCGCTGTGGGCATCCGGAAGCCAGGTATGCAGCGGGGCAAGGCCCATCTTGCTGCCATATCCCACCAGAATGAAAATAAACACCAGCTTGAGCCAGCGTGCATCGAGTTGGGTGGCATGGCTCACCAGCGACTCCACACTCAATTCCGATGTCACTCCACCGGCGGCCAACGCCAGAGAGAACACACCGAGCAATGCAATTGCAATCCCCACCGAGCACAGCAGAATATATTTCCACGCCGCTTCCAGGGAACGCTTGCCCTGATGGTAATAAATCAGCGGCGTGCTGGCCAGGGTCGTTGCTTCAATGGCCACCCACTGCAATCCCAGACGATGGCTCAGAATGACCGTGGTCATGCTGGCGTGAAAAATCAGCATACAACCGGTGAACACCGATTCCGGCCGGATTCTGGACGGTGTTTTTTCCGGTTCGGATGAACCGCTGTGACCGTGACCATTTTCAAAGGAACCGATGGCATACAACGTGGCGGCAGCAAACAGCAGACTGGTAAGGGGCAGGAAAAGTCGGCTGAGCGCATCCAGGGCCAGCCAGCCTCCCTGAATCCGGGAGGTCACTTCCGCATCCTGAAGTGCAAGATAAAATGACAGAAACAGATGGGCCGCCGCTGCCACAAACCAGAAAACGCGTCGTATCCTGTCGCTCGGAATGAAATAACTGATTAGCCCCGCAGCAAATGGAATCAGAATAAGAGACCAGAGAATCATTGGACACGCTCCATATCGTGTTTGTCGGAGTGCTCCGGAACAACAGTAACAACATTGTCCAGCAGTTCGTTGAAACGATGGGTATCGGTGTGGTCAAATGCCTTGTCGATACGGAAAATCATAATTCCCATCAGGAATACCCCCACAAAAATATCGAGCATCACGCCCATCTCCACAATAAACGGAAACTCGTGCCCGATGCCCAGACCGGTCGCGAACACGCCGTTCTCCAGCACCAGATACCCGATGGTCTGGGTAATGGCCTTCTTCCGGGTGACAATGAGAAACATTCCGCAGAAAATGAGAAACAGCGCCGCAGTGAACAGCGCCGGTGGAATGCTGCGCGTACCGGATGTGGTGATGGACAGATTCCAGGCCACATACGACGAGAAACCCAAAAGAAGCACCCCGATAAACAGCGACGAACCGAAGCCCACGTAGGGCTCAATTTCAAGTTTGGCCCTGGAACGGTGCAACACAAAGGTGAGTAGCCACGGCAGAACGACACCCTTGAGCAGAATGCTCGAAACGCCGATGATCCACGTGCTGACGCCCAGATGTTCCCGATTGTGAAGCAGAAAGGCAAACCCCAGCAGAAACCCCTGCGCAATCACCATGCGAATGGAAATGCGAATGCGGCTGGAACCGAACAGGAACAGCGACGTGAGCGCGAGTAATATTGAAATGGTATTTATCATAATCAACCTGCCAATGTCATAATGAGTGCGGTGGCCACCAACGCCGTACTGCCCACCAGAACTTTGGGAATCTGTCGCAGTCGAATACGGCCCATCACCGATTCCACCACGCCCACGGCCACGGCGACAAGCAGCACGATTCCCACAAAGACCCCGGCCTGCGCAGCAACACCGGCCCCCAGGTCAGGCACCAGCAGATTGGCGATGAGGGCGCTGAAAATCCAGAGTTTGATTCCGGATGCCCAGGTAACAATACCCATCAGGGGCCCGCCGGTGTCCAGCACCATCACTTCGTGAATCATGGTGAGTTCCAGATGGGTATTGGGATCGTCCACGGGAATGCGGGAATTTTCGGTGAGCAGCAGCAGCATCCAGGCCGCCACCAGCAGTGCCACCGCGGCAGTTGTGGCATCGAACGCTTCAAAGTGAATTTCCCGCACCATGCCCGAAAACGACATCTCGCCGGTGAAAATGGTCAGCAGCAACGCGCCCAGCATAAACGTGGGCTCGCCAAGGGCGGCAAACTGCACTTCACGGCTGGCTCCCATCCCCTCAAAGGCGGAACCGGTATCCAGAGCGGAGAGCACCGTGAAAAACCGGGCGATGCCCAGCAGATACGCCAGCAGAATGAAGTCGCCACTGAATGACAGCGGGGCCGCGATGGGTCCAAAGGGAATCATGAGTACCGCCATCAGCACCGATACCAGCACCACTGCGGGTCCCAGCACAAACACCGGGGACGTGGTTTCGCCATACACCATCCCTTTGCGCATCAATTTGATCACATCGAAATACGTTTGCAGAAGCGGTGACCCCCTGCGCCCGGCAAAGATGGCTTTGGTGCGGTTGATGATGCCGAAAAGCAGAGGCGACAGAAAGACAGCAGAAAGAATCAGAATGGTGTTGTTCAATATCATTTCAGCGCTCCTCAACTCCCCGAGGTCACCAGCAGCAGCGCAATGAGTGTCGCCGCCACATAAATGACATAAATGTGCACATGGCCATGCTGCAGTATCCGGAACAGCAGCAGCGCCCTGGCAACCAGTCGAAAGATGGGGGTATAGAGGGTGTCCTTCACCCGATCTGAAACCACGGTTTCAAAAGCGCCCTCCACCGGAAAAAAGCCCCGGGGTTTGCGAAGCGACGTGCGGATTCCCACCAACCGTTCAAAAAGTAACACCAGCGGCGCGCTGAAAGAAGACGGCGTATATTGCATGCTGACGGCGGGTCTGGCGTATCCACAGTCCCATACCGGCCCCCGGGACACCACCGTTCCCCTGCGGGTTGAAAACTTCCGGTAGGCAACAACCGTCAGCAGCACGCCGACAATGATGGCTCCGGACACCATACTGATACCATTCAGCGACGGCACAACATCATCGCGCAATGTCAGCAAAATGACATCCGCGCCGGTGAAAATTTCCTGCGCGTTCGCCACCGTCGGCAACAGGTATGGCGCTGCAAGTCCCAGTCCCAACGCGCCGATGGCGAGTACCAGCACCGGCAGTTTCATGGACCATCCGGGGTCGGTGGGCGTTCTGGACAGCTCAACACGCGGTGCGCCCAGAAAGACCAGTCCCGCCACCTTGGTAAAGGCCGCGGCGGCGAGTCCACCAATGAGCGCCAGCGACGTCAGCAGCACGGCGGCAAGGATGATGGAAGACACGTCCTGTGTGAGTGCCCCGCGCACGCCCGAAAAATAAATCAGAAACTCACTGACGAACCCATTGAAAGGCGGCAATGCACTGGCGGCCATGGCGCCCACCACAAAGAACGTTGCGGTGAACGGCATCTTTTTCACAAGCCCGCCCAGGTGGTGCATCTCCCTGGTGCCGGTTTCGTGAACCACAGCGCCGGCGCCGAGAAACAGCAACCCCTTGAACACCGAGTGATTCAGCACATGCAGCAACGCGCCACCGAAGCCCAGAGCGGCAACTGCCGGGTTCTGCCATGCCATGCCCAGAATTCCGGTGCCCAATCCAATAAAGACAATGCCGATATTCTCCACCGACGAATACGCCAGCATGCGCTTCATGTCGTGTTGCGAGAGGGCGGAAACAATCCCCACCACCCCCGCCAGCACCCCCAGCGCGAGAAATATCCACCCGAATGATGCAGTTACCCCGCCAATGAAAGTCAGCGCACGGAGAATACCGTAAATCCCCATTTTAATCATCCCCCCCGACATCAGCGCGGAGACGTGACTGGGGGCTGCAGGATGTGCTTCCGGGAGCCATACATGCAACGGGAAAATACCCGCTTTCGAACCGAAACCCACAACCGCCAGCCCAAACAGCACCCAGCGCAGCGACGAAGACAACCCGTCATTGCCCTGCAAAACGGCAAAATCAAAGCTGCCCCCGTGAAAACCAAGGATGGCAAAAAACGCCAACAGAGCCATCACTCCGATATGGGTGGCAATCATGTACGTCCAGCCCGCTTCGCGCACACTCGCCAGGTGGTCGTCAAAGGTGACCAGGAAAAACGATGAGATGGCCATGACTTCCCAAATCACCAGAAACAGAATGGCATTTTTCGCGCACACCAGCATCAGCATTGAAGCGACCAGTGTGTTCAGGAAAAAATAGTGGGCTCCTTTGCCCCGTGAATTTTTCAGATACCCCATGCCATAAATGGCGGCAAGGGGCGCCAGCAGAAGAATGGGAATGGAAAAAAACGCGGAAAGCGCGTCCAGCCCCATATAAAATTCGCCCACGGGAAGGCGCCATGCCAGTTGAACCGCCGCTACACTATCCCCCCGAAGGGTCGCAATCACAGGCAGCGCCGCAACCGCACAGCCCAGAACCGTAAAAAAGGTGGCCACGATTCCGGCCCATTTTTCCCGTTTCAACAGCAGCAGTGAAAACAGGCCGCCAGCCTCGATTACGCCGCAACCGATAAGAAATGTCCACATTCCACAAATCCTTCTATGTTTTCAGTTGACCTCGAATGACCCCTGACATGAGCCATCTGATCGGTTTCTGCGGTGGCACGGAAGCAGCGGTGATGTCATCCCGAAACATGCAGTATCGGAATCAGAACCAACCATCGTTGTTCTAAACGCGTAACTCGCAGATCGCGTCAAAGTGACAATCGTTTCTGCAGGGTTCGAAGCATCACTTCGAATTCGGGCGCGGTATAGGCCTTTTTATTTGCCTTGTCCAATGTTTTTATTGCTTTGAAAGAAAAAATCAGACGCCTGAACCGCATCGCGGAACGCTCTCCTCTCAGAAGAATTCCTTTTCATCTGTGCATCACATTGGTACGCATGCCACAATGTGCTCCAATATCCTACATTGCCGCGAAGAAGTTGCACCCAGGTGCAACTTCTTTTACTTCAATCTGAAATGAAAATATTCGAAAGGAATACTCACACATTAGCAACGAATCCGAACGCTGTCTATAGTTGAGCTATTCGAGGTGTACCAATTTCGAAAACGAGACGATGCAACATTTCGGATACAGAATTAAGTTGGGCCAGTAATTTAGGGAAACAGAGCCGCTGTGGTGAGGAACGAGCGTAGCGAGTGTCTCGAACCGCACGGCGGAAGTACAGGAGAGCAAAGACTGTGAAACAGCCGGCAACGACATTGTAGTTGGTTGCCGCCGTTCAG
>JBNKCR010000022.1:0-14062 GCA_050287845.1 Polyangia bacterium | reverse complement strand
TATGGGCAGGACTATGTAGACATTGGTGAAGAAAGTTACGAAGCGCAGTTTCAAACAAGTCGACTAAATAGAATAAAATCCATCGCAAAATCAATGGGATATAAAATCATTCAAAATAATGCTGGTTGAGTTACTGGCCAGCTGTTCAGGTCTGAACGCATTTTTCCACCAGCATCGGTTACACCATTTTGCCGGAAGGTTCTTATTGAATTCCCCCATCGCCGCCTCCACGCGACAGCGAATGTTACAGTAACGGCCAGAAGGGGGGAGCCGGCGCTGCAACGGACAGGATCTCGTCCCGGGTGGGATGTTTGACCGACATGGAATGGCAGTACAGGGCAATGACCCCTCTGTGATTGAGAATCAGCTGTCTGGCGCCGTATTTTCTGTCCCCCACGATGGGGTGTCCAATGGTGGCCAGCTGGGCGCGGATTTGATGGGGAAGACCCGTTTCAAGTTCTATTTCAATCCATGAGCGATGGGGTTGTGCTCCGATGATCTGAAAGGTAAGGCGGGCTTCTTTGCCGCCGCTGTCCGATACCCGCGTAACCCGGGTGGACTGTTCTCTTTCGAGCCGGTGAATCAGACGCCCGCCGGTTTCCGCGTGCCGCCGCCGGATATCTCCTTCCACCGCAGCGCGGTATATTTTGGTGACGCAGCGGTTGCGAAAGGCCGCCGAAAGTCTGGATGCCGCTTTGGATGTTTTAGCCAGCATCAGCACCCCGCTCACCGGACGATCGAGTCGGTGGACCAACCCCAGAAACACATTTCCGGGCTTGTTGTCCCGTTCTTTTATCATGGCCCGGATTTCGGTAAGCACATCGGGTTGCCCGACGCCATTTCCCTGGGACAGCAGACCCGCTGGCTTGTCAATGACGATGACGTGGTTGTCTTCGTACAGAATGTTCGCAGATAGTGACTTCAGAGATGATGACAATGCCGTACGGTTCCTGATAACGTTTTTCCCCGGGCTGCAATGGGCCAGGGGACGGAGTCCTTCAATGGCGGTCGTTCAGTTGCGCAATACCTTCCAGTCGCTGCCGTTCACTCCGTCACGCAGTTCCACCCCCATGGCGGACAGTTGATCTCGCAGTTCATCGGAACGCGCCCAATCCCTGTCTGCTCTGGCTGCCGCCCGGTCTGTCATAAGCTGGGTAACCCTGTCGGTGTCGATGCCCGCGAGGGCAGCGGAAAAGGCGCGGAGTTCATGGAGGGCAACAGTGGGTTCGTTTTTGCATACATTCAGTACCGCAAGCACCTCGCGCAAATCCGCAGCGACCTTTTTCAGGGTCAGCCGCCATGAATCCCGGCCGCCTTCCAGCTTTTTTATCTGTTTGGCTTTCATGTCGCACAGTTCATTGATGTACTTCATGGATTCGCCAATGGTGGCCATGGCCCGTGCGGTATTGAAATCGTCGTCCATCATTTTCTCAAATGTTTCGATAATAGATGTTCCCCGTTCATCGGGAAGTATCACGGCGGCATCGGAGATGGGCTCAGTGCCCGCCGCTTCGTCAGCCCGCTTCAGGGTTTCATAGAAATATTCCAGGCGATCAAAGGCGATGTCGATGGTCCCCCGCACGACTTCCTCATCGCTGTCGTTGTCCTTGCGGGTCCGGCTGAAGTCGATGGGACTGGCATAGTGGGTGCCCAGCACCACCAGTCGCCACACTTCCGGCGGCGCCATTTTCAATGCTTCCTGAATGGTGATGAAATTGCCAAGACTTTTGGACATCTTGACCCCATCCACGGTAACAAATCCGTTGTGCATCCAGGTGTTGCAGAAAGCGTGTCCCAATCCCGCCTCGGATTGCGCGATTTCATTTTCGTGGTGGGGAAAAATCAAATCCTTGCCACCACCGTGAATGTCGAATGGGGTCCCCAGTTCCTTGTGACTCATGGCCGAACATTCGATATGCCATCCGGGGCGACCACTGCCCCATGGGGATTCCCAGGCCGGTTCGCCCGGCGCTGCGCTTTTCCACAGGGCAAAATCCGGTGCGTTGCGCTTTTTGTCGCCGGGGGCCACCCGGGCGCCCTCCATCATCTGTTTGAAATCCCGTCCCGACAATTTGCCGTACTGACCGGTTTTTTCGTGGTAGGTGGCCACGTCAAAATACACATCGCCTTTTGATTCATAGGCGAATCCATTGGCAATGATGTTTTCAATAAGGGCGATGACTTCGGCAATGTTCCGGGACACCCTGGGTTCGCTGGTGGCCGGATAGAGATTGAACGGACCGAAGTCTTCGTTGCTGAAGATGTCGATGAAATGGTCGGATACCACTTCGGCCAGATGGCGCGGGTCATTGCTCGCGCGCCGGCGAATCAGTTCATCTTCTGCCAGTCGGTCCTGCCAGCGGGCTTCATCGTAATCGGCGTAGGCCGGGGCGTTTCGCCAGTCGCCGGTTGGTCCGGCCTCAATTTCTCTGGCCCGGGCGATGATTTTGTCATCAATGTCGGTGAAATTCCGACAGTATTCAACAGCGTAACCCCGATAGACGAAGTACCGGATGATGGCATCGAACGAAAGATAACAGCGCAAATGTCCCACGTGACAGCGACCGTACACGGTGACACCGCATACATAAATTCGCACCTGATTGTCGTTGATTGGCGTAAATGGACTTTTTCCTCGGGTCAGCACATTATTGATTTGAATGGTCATTTATCGGTCATCCTTTTTACTTCGCTATTCCAGCCTCGCGTGAAAGCGGCTTAAAATTTCATAAACTGCAGAATCCCCGGACCGGTATGTGGAAAGCGGGCATTCGCCATGGCCTCAAGCAGGGCGCTTCTGGCCTTTTCTACTCCATTTTCAACAGATTCGCCAAGTGCAATCTGGCTGGCAATCAGTGACGCCAGCGCACACCCTGTTCCCCGGACTTCCCGCACATTCAACCGGGGCGACCGGAATTGACGGAACGTTCCGGTATGAATCCCCAGAATGTCCACCACGTCGCCGTCGGAATCCAGGTGCCCGCCTTTCAGCAGCACACCACGGATGCCCACCTGCAGCATGGATTGCACCGCGACGGTCATATCGTCTACAGAGTCAATGGGGCAGCCCAGCAGCGCAGCTGCCTCTGAAATATTCGGGGTGATGAGATCTGCGGCGCGCAGCAGCTTCTGCTGCATGGCCAGTTCGCCACTTCCGGAAAAAAGGTGGCCGCCGGTGGTACTTTTAACAACCGGGTCGGCAATGAGAAAAACGTGGGGATGACGGGCTTTGAAATCACAGATCACATCAACAGCGCCGGCATCGCCGAGGGCCCCGGTCTTGATGGCGGAAAGGGGCGTACTTTCATGGAGCAGCGTCAGCGTCGTTTTGATGTCTGCCGGGGGTTGCGGGGTTGCCTGCACAAACCTTGCGCCGTTCTGAATGGTGAGGGTGGCGCAGATGCCGGTGAAGTGACATCCCATGGACTGAATCGCCATCTGGTCGATGAACAGCCCGGCACCCCCCGACGGGTCAATGCCGCCTACCGCAGTGACCACCGGCGGAAAGCTTTCGTTTACATGGCTATTTATTGTCTCTTTCATCATCTTGCCCCGAATGAATCTTCGCTTTTACCAAATATTCATGTAAAAGGAAAACAACTATGAATTTGAAGGTACGGAGGTTGAACATGGGAGAATCCGGGGCTTGCCGATTGAAAATGGGGATTCTTGAGGGTCTTTTCGTCGGGATGCTGTGTCTGGTTCCAGGCCACGTCCGGGCAGATGATACCGCCGTCGCGTCGACTGAGGCGACGGAAGGGGCGGCCTTGCGGGAAGGGGTGCAGCTGGATGCCAGAGCCAGTTATGCACTGGGACAACAGGCCTACAAACAAAAAGAATACGCCGAAGCGGAGCGCTATTTCAAGCGCGCTCACAGGCTGAAACCCCATCCTGCCACGTTGAAGATGATTGCGGAGTGCCGACTTGGGCAGGGGGATATTCTGTCTGCTGTGGCGATGATGGCCGAGCTGCTGAAAGACGAATCTTACCCGGATCAGAAGCGGTTGAATAAACGGTTTCGCCGCTTGAAGGCCCGGCTTACCAGCAGTCAGCTCGAACGGCTTCCCTCCCTGGTGGTGTCCGACCTGCTGGCCCCGGAGGCGGAGACGGAAAAGAATCGGGATGCGGTATCTTCGAAGGAGCAAAATGATTCCGGCGACGAGGAAGCACCAGCTGAGATGCCGGTACTGCCCGCTGTACCGGCTGTGGACGATGCTGCGGCGGACCACGCGGAACCGGTGAATGGCGCAGAAGACGGCGAGTCTTCGGCTGCCGGGGTTCAGACCGAGCCCGGGGAAGCGGATGCAGGGTCGGTGGGTGTTGCCGGGGGCCATGCGGATGGGCAGGATGCCGGAAAAAACGCCGTCGCGTCCGGTGTGCCGGAGGAACCGGTGTCCGGACCCCGGCTTCCGCCAATGATTGACGAAAAACCGGAACAGGAGACTGCCGCTGCCGCTTCGATAAAACCCAGCGCGCTGGGTGATAAATCTGAAGAGCTTCCCCGGGCTTTCTGGGCGTTCAGCGCTGTTGCCGGTATCGGGTTGGTTTCGGGAACCGTGTTTGGTACCATGGCACTTCGAGATGAGAAGGACTATCGGGATGCGCCGAACAGTTCCACCAGGGACAGCGGTCGTCGGGCGGCGATTGTCGCGGATGTGTCGTTCGGAATGGCCCTTGCGTCTGCGGCGGCCAGTGTGCTGGTACTGATTTCAGACAGGAAAAAGAAGAAGAAAAAAGGTGTTGCCACCGAATCCGGGTTGCGGGTAACGGTGCAGCCATCCGTCAATTTTCGGGGCGCAGGCGTGGCTGCCGGCATATCCTTTCACTGAGGGAGTATTGAATGAATTCGGGAGTATTGATTCACCGATTGAAACGTGCGTTGCTTCTGTGTGTGGTGGGAGTGATGTCCGCCTGCACGGTCATTACGGACTTTGACGAGTCCAAACTGAAAATCAGTCTGGATGAAATTCTGGTGGCGGAGAACATCTCGCTGGTATCCGGCAGCGAGAATAGCGTCCTGACATTGCGGTTTTCAAAGGCGTTCAGCGGAAAGGACAAAGTGCTGTTCGAGCAGATGCCGGGAAATTCGCTGAGCATTGTACTCGCCGACAACACCACACTGCCGGATGCGGTGGTCACGCAGAAGCGGGTGCGGACTATACCGGCACAGGCAGGGGAATTCAATTTTGTCTGGGATGCGACGGGAAAGATCTTTGTAGTGACCTTTTTCAATCCGCCCGAAGGGCAGTTTCCCCTCATATCCGGTGACGCTCTGACCCTTATTATTGATGTCGCGGAAAATTCACTGCTGTATGATGAAGTCTACACATTCAATATTTCGGTGGACTGAATCCGGATTGCGTCCGATCTGAGACAATCCCTGCCGACCGTTTGAGACAACTTCCAATTGTTGAGACAATGATCTTGAGACGGACGATGGATTTATGTTTTCAACCAGTTGAAATTATTGATTAAATAAACGTGTACAATTTTGGCATGGAAAGCGCATTGCCGGGATGGCAAAAACGAAATGAAACATCGCCGCACAGGGTGCGCAAACATGTAAGGAGTTTGAATAATGAGTACACTCGTAACCAAAGAAGCCCCCAATTTTATTGCCCAGGCCGTTTATGGAAACAATGAGATGAAAGATCTTGAGCTGGCGTCTTACCGGGGAAAATATGTGGTTCTGTTTTTCTACCCCCTCGATTTCACATTTGTCTGTCCGTCGGAGATTATTGCATTCGATAAAAAGCTGGACGAGTTCAAGAAAAGAGGCGTGGAAGTGATTGGTGTATCCGTGGATTCCCAGTTCACCCATTACGCATGGAAAAACACCAAAGTGGAGGACGGCGGTATCGGCAACGTGCGCTATCCCCTGGTGGCGGACCTCGACAAAAAAATCGCTGCCGATTACGGTGTGCTGCTGGATGCCGGCGTTGCATTGCGCGGTCTTTTCCTGATTGATAAGGAAGGGGTGGTTCGTCATGCGGTCATCAACGATTTGCCATTGGGCCGAAACGTGGATGAAGCCATTCGCATGGTCGATGCGCTGCAGTTCACCGAGGAGCACGGTGAAGTCTGTCCGGCCAACTGGCAGGCGGGTGATGATGCCATGACACCCACCGCCGAAGGGGTAGCCAGCTATTTGGCAAAACACGCCGGATAAACGGTCCGATTCTGTTTTAACAAATTGCCATTCGGTTTGTTTGGCTGTAGATACTCACCTATGACAGACCACACAGTCTTTTCGAAAACCCTTGAATCAGAAGTGCCCATCCCCAAGTCTCTCGACGACGCAGCTATCTCCTTTCGTCTGGATTTCTGCGACGTACGTGGTTTCGGCAATTTACAATGGGCGGAGATTATCGATACTGTCGGCAATGTGGTGCGCCTGGAAGGCCCGCTGGATTTGCTTTCCCTCAACGGCCGGGTCCGGCATGCCGGTTCCGTTACGGTCAGTGACTACCGCGTCATGCTTGCAAGGCACACCGATGACGGCATTCAGGTGGTGGGCGGGCGGCTGCAGCGTGGTCTGGCAACCCTGCTGGAGCTGTCATTCACACCGCTGCAGACGGGAGAAACCGTGCGCGCGGCGGCATCCAATACTTACATGGGCAAACGAACCGCTGAGAAGTCCGGCAAGGCCCAGGCCTGGGCAAAAGCCATGGAACTTTCGTCCGCGCTGGAAAAGAAGGGCAAAGGCGCGCAGGCGTGGGCGGAAGAATCTGTGAAGACCCCTGAAATCGGTGATGTGGTGCAGCATCGGCAGTTCGGTGATTGCACGGTGGTCAAACTGGATGATGAGCACGTCACAATTCAGAAGCCCGATGGTCGAGTGGTACAGCTGGGGCTTCGGATTATGCAGTTCACCGCAGTTCATGAGGAAGATGGCAGAACGCTGTGGGAAGCGTCGGTGAAGCGGTAGCGTCGGTCTTTTTTATTCCCAGTAATAGGCGGGTGGAGGGGGCGCAAATCCGGGATCGCTGTTTTGCGGGAATGGATTGGGCTGACGATGGGGTCTGGGCCGGGGCTGGGGGATAATGCCCTGCTCGATGAGGCTTGCCCGATCATCATAATAAATGGCGAGTCGGGCAGCGGGGCGGCGTGAGCTCCGACGAAATTCGGTGGAAGTGGCTGGCGAATATTCCCGGTCACCATACCCGGTGCCGATGTTTTGACTCGGCGCCGGCGCGCTGGAGGCCCCATGGGTGTTGCGGGAACGCTTTTGGGCCGGTGCGTCATCCGCGTTGTAGGATTGTGCCGATTCTTCCTTGCGGTCCGCTGGTGCAGTGTTGCCGTATCCGCTTCCCAGTCCCCGCCTTTTTGGCGCCGGAGCGATACGAATGGGACGACGCGGTTCCCGCCGGGTTTTTTCCTCGAATACAGCCACACCAATCACCCCCACATGGGCGCTGCTACCCATGCGCGCGGAATATGAGTTCTCGATATCTGTGAAGTAGAAACCCGCCACGTCGCTCCATGAAGTGCGGAATCCCCGGATGAGTACCGATCCCCAGGGTTCAATCACGTACCCGCGGTTTTTCCGGTAGTCTCCCAGCTGGCCGCTGATGGCGTCCCGACCATCCACGGTAACCACGGCCTCCACGCGACGGGGGCTGTGATTGGTCACCCGGATGTTGTACCGCTGTCCCCGTCTGCCTTCCACAAAGGTGTACCCGTTCCAGTACCAGGTGGGCAGACTGTAGCCATCGGTTTCCAGCTGAAAACTGTATTTTCCGTCTGGAGATGTATGATTGGAGGCTACCGCAGGGGATCCCCCGAAAAGGGTCAACAAGGCGGTGAATGCGACAATTGAAAGCATATTTTTCATGGCTCTCGCTCCTTTATTGATTTCCAGCATTTCTGGAATTCGTTCCGCTTACCCCATTGCTGACGCACCAGGAAAACGGGGGATCTTAAAAAAGTGCGGTGTCGTGTCGTTGTTGCCTGACGGGTTGAGTTGATAATGTAATTACGGTATGTACAATTTTAAGAAGAGGTGCCGTATGGAAGCGAAAATCATTCAGGTTGGAAACAGCAGGGGAATACGTCTGCCCAGGCGGATTCTTCTTAAATATGGCTTTGATGACCGGGTCGTCCTCAGAGAAACAGAAGATGGCGTTCTTATTGAAAAGGCTGGCGACCAGAAATTGTCCTGGAAAGATACATACCAGGCCATGGCGCAGAGTGAGGAGGATTGGTCTGACTGGGCGGACCTCGATGTGGAGGATATCGAATGAAAATTGAGCGGTACGGGATATTCTGGGCCAATCTGGATCCCGTGGTTGGCGCGGAGATCAGTAAAACCCGTCCGGTGGTGGTGGTGAGCGATGATTTGATGAACGCGAATCTGCATACAGTGGTGACCTGTCCATTGACCACGTCGATTCACCCGCTGTGGCGCAGCCGTATTCAGGTGTCCATTAAAAATAAAATGAGTGAAATCGCAGTGGACAAGATTCGCACACTTTCCCAAAAAAGGCTGTTAAAGAAAATCGCCACACTGACACCGGATGACGCCTTGAAATTGAGACTGTTGATTACCGAGATGTACGGAGAACAACCGGCATAATGAAAAAAGAGAAAAAGACCAGAGGACAGCGGGGTTCCCAGGGGCAGAATCGAAAAATGAGCGAGGACTTCCGGGAGAAAAACAGGCAGAAAGCCGGGGTGGTTACGTTGGAGAGTGGTCTGCAGTATTCGGTTGTTACGGAATCTTCAGAAGGGGGAGCCCCCCGGATGGAAGACGAGGTAGTGGTGGACCAGCGCATTCGGCTGGTGGATGGCACCATTGTGCGGGACACATTTCTGGAACGGGAACAGGACCGTTTTTTTGTGGGGGAAACCATGGAAGGGCTCCAGGAGGGATTGCTCATGATGCGGGAAGGCGCCCGCTATCGTTTTTTCATTCCATGGGAGTTGGCCTGGGGCAAAAGCGGCAACGGCAAAAAAATCGGCCCGTTCAGCATGCTCATCGCCGACGTATGGCTGGTGCAGGTGATTCCTCACTGAGTTGAGCTGGAGAGAATGGGGGAACACGTAGTGGAGATGCGCATATAATTGAATGGTTCAGGAGAAAGTGGCGATGTCCACTGTGTGAAAATCTGAATCCGGCAAAAGAAAATGTATCTCAGCGATTAAGTACAGCAACAATATTTGAAATGTCATTGTCGCAATAAGCATACGCCACCCGGAAAACTGGTGCACGATTCAGCGAATTGAATGCTCCCTCTTCAGCCAGGCGTTGAAGTGCAGCTGTAATGACAAAACGCATATGTCCCTCTAGAAAACCGTCTTCCTGCGCACCTTCGTTTAGCTGTTGATACGTATCCGAGCTTGTAAAAGCTTCTACATCGATTCGAAAATCATGAAACTCGCCCTCTCCCATCATATATTCAAATTCGCTGATATCCGGATTATAGTCGAGTTCTTCACAATACTTCGATATCGAAACGGCTTTGCGCCAGCTATCTGCATCAGATCGCTGCTGCGACATCCAATTACGGCGGCGAGCATTGTACTTGCGAGCTGCTTCCTCGTTGTTCTTGTGTCCATCAACAACCACCTCATAATCCCCATTATAAGGATCGGCCCACAAAACAAACATGGAAAGCTCCTTGTTGCCACACACCTTTTTTACCTTGTTAATCGATGCCTTCACCTCCTGACAAATGATTTCCTCCATCTCTGACCAGTTCGGCATCAAATCGCCCAATGCAGCCAATGTCGCCAATGAATTCAGATTCAGATTTGCCAGCTGGTACAGAAAGCTCGCGCAAAATCCAGTAACTGACGAATAATTAAGGCCATTGAGTTCAAGGTCAATTCCAGGATACTCTTTGCGAGCACCTTCCAATGCCCGCTTCGCAGCTATCTGCACAGCGGTCTTCAGCGGCTTCCCCTTTTTGTCGGTCAGTCGTGGATTTTCCCACATGGGAACCATATCATCAAAAAAATCCGAGTAAGCAATGCGAAAAGGCAACCGAAACAGCTCTCCAAGTCCATATGAACAGCTCCGGTTTGCGAGAATCCAGGCACAACCGTTAAGCGAAGCAGCCAGAACCGCTCGCTCTCGATTACTCTCCCAAAGCGTTGGCAATTGCTCCAGGTCAAAGGAGAATCGTTTCCAATCCTGCTTCTCCAACTGTGGGCGTTCCACTCCATCAAGAGCACCCAGGTCGTTACTCAACTGGGCATCATCTGTGGCAGCCAGCTGGGCGAAAAGCTTGATGCTGCTGCTGATTTCCCCCTGCCTGTATTGAGATTCCAATTTATCAAACTGCGTTTTCGTTTCTCCTCCCGGAGCCAGAAATGCAGTTACAGCGAGAAGTGTTGTACCCAATACCCAGCGCATCTCTTCCTCAGTAGCACCTTTTTTCTTTGCTGTGTTCTCCACATCCTCTGCCCAACGACGCAACCAATCAACGCGAGCCTGTGAAACGCGGTCCAGTGGTGTACCCTTCAGTTTCACTTGCTTTTTTGTAACCTCTTTCTTTGTTGCCACCTTTGTCTTCGAATTCTGTTTTGCAGAACACTTTGTCAGCTTCACAATGTAAAAGCGCGCACCGTCATCCTTGTATGTGTATCTGGAGAATTGATAATTTCCGGGAGAGAGTTCAAGGACGAGCCCTTCATCCCGTGCAACTTGTCCGGCAAATGATGCATCGAAGACCACCCAATTTTCTTTCACCTCAACAGATGCATCCAGTTCTTCCCAGACATCATCGGAGAGCTTCTCAACAATCCGCTGCATCAGCGCGTCATCATTTGCATCGAAATGGCATGCAGTGACAAGATATCCGCCCTGCTCACCAGCAATCCAGAAAAGCGGATCGGGTGTTCCCAATACGAGCGCTCTGGTATCCGCCACCTCGACAAACACCTCAAGGTGACCTGTGAACTCTATCTTCTCATATTCTTCGTAATTATCGTATCCTCCCCAGGCATCCAGCGCAGAAACAGGGAGTACCAGGTAGGGGCCACCGTCGCTTCCGATTGTCGGCAGTTGTTTTGGCACTGCAACTTGCGGCGAAGCATCATCATATTCAAACACCAGCCTATCCACGGTGGGTCCTTGGGAAGGAGACTTCTTGAGCCGTTCAATAAAATCGCGCTTACTCGCTCCAATCATACTGAAACCCGCTTGTAAATTCGGTCGGGGATCTCTGTTAACGCGACGTCGATATTCCAGCCACCCCGACGGAGTCTTCAACGGTCGATAATATTGCTCAACCCCTTTCAGCATGGAATTGTCTGACGGCCGTGGAAAACGATAAATGAGCTCATCACCATTAATTTCATAGCAGGCAAACAGTACTCCATTCACATATGAGGCGGTAAGATTTCCGTGGGTCTCAAGCTTGCAGCCAAGTTCAATACTTTCAAAGGTTCCATTGGCCTTCTTTTTGTATCCCGTCACCATAATTGATGAATTCGCATCAGCAATTACATACTTGATAGTCCCGGCAGAAGGACCTTTCTTCGCTACCTTCTTCTTTGTTGTCAAGGTTATCCTCCGGCTCCAGTTCTTTCAAAATATGTGCCCATAGGCAACTGATAGGCATTGTGATTTTTGATTTCTACTTATGAATTAAAAATAGTGCTGACATTGAGCTGATTAAACTATTTTAATGAATTTCTCGAGAAAATAAGCACTATTTTTGGGGAATGCGCTATCTTAAATTGCCCCCAAACAGGCACAACTAGCAGCCTGTCGGACTTAGGTTCCTGGCAACTGTTCAGCTGATCTTTCGCATCAAAACGCCATGTCCTTTTAGGACACAACGGCGCTTCTGTCCCATCGAATTGTTATGTGGTAAAAAAGTGGTTGTCGCCCCGACAGGGGCAGCCGCATATTAGCCCAGTGCAACGCGCTGGGTGCCCGCATGAATAAATGAATCTCAAGCCCTGTAGGGGCGCCCCATAATTTTGTTTTGCCATACTGTTTTTAAAGGGAATCGTCCATGGATGGGACGCCCCTGCAGGGCTATGACGGTTGGTTTGATGTTCAACCCCAGCGCGTTGCACTGGGCTGTTATGCCTAGGCCCCGTTGGGGCAATTTCACGCTGTCAAAAAAACAGTGCTATCCTTCGGTTTTGGGCACAGTGAATTTCCTGACCAATTGCGTTTTCTGTACCTTTTCATCTTTATGGATATCCAATGAAAATAGGATGAAGTAAGGTGCCGGTTCATCTCATTGATTCTGTCACCCAGGGAGAAAAGTGATGGCGGCACGCATAAAAACAGTGGACCGAAATACGCCGATGTTGTTTCCACCGGATTTACGGGATTGGGTTCCAAATGACCATATTGTACATTTTCTGATAGATGCGGTGAACCTGCTGCCAGAGTCGTCTTTCCGTTACAATTGTCGGGGAACTGGTAGTGAGCAGTACTCGCCACGCATGATGTTGCTGCTGCTGATATACTGTTACGCGACTGGTCGATTTTCGTCGCGGGTAATAGAGCAGGCCACATGGTCGGATGTAATTGTTCGTTACATTTGCGGCGGCGAACTTCATCCCGACCATGACACGATATGCGAATTTCGCCGTAAGAATCGAGAACTGTTTGGCCGTGCATTTACAGACGTTCTGGTCATGGCATCTCAGATTGGCGGTCTGAAAAAAGTTGGTAATGTAAGCATTGACGGAACGAAGATTAAGGCGAACGCAAGCAAGCATTCGGCGGTGAGTTACAATCGGGCCGGGGAGCAGATTGCAATGCTTCAGCAGGAAGTGGCGGCGCTTCTCGCCAAAACAGAGGAGGCAGACAGCACGCCACTGGATGATGGTCTGACAATTCCTGATGAAATCACCAGACGGGAAGACCGGATTGAAAGTTTGAAACAGGCACGTGAGCTCATTGATGCACGCTATGAAAAGGAGCGCGAGGACAAACAGGCGGAGTACGAAGAAAAGAAAAAGAAACGGGAGGCGCAGCGAGCATCGGGAAAAAAGCCCCGGGGCAATGAACCCACACCGCCGGATGAGAACCCGCCTGACAGTATGCAGAGCAATTTTACTGATCCGGAAAGCCGGATAATGAAATCCGGCAACGGTCATCATTTTGAGCAGGCATACAATGCGCAGGCGGCGGTGGATACGAAGACGTATTTGATTGTTGGTCAGCTGGTCACCGATGCGCCGAACGACAAAGAGCAGTTGAATCCGATGCTCGAAACGATTCCCCGCGAAATCATAACTCCCGCCAACGTGCTTGCGGATACCGGTTATTTCAGCGAGGCGGCGGTATTGCAGGCGGAGGCGCAACACAGCTGCCGCGTGCTTTGCACCATCGAAAAGACAGGGCATCATCGCACTGTCGCCGACCTCGAAAAACAGACAGCCACCCTTACGCCGCCACCGTCAAATGCAACCATCAAGGAACAAATGAAGCATCGCCTGAAAACCTGGGAAGGAAAGGCCCTGTACAATCTGCGCAAACAGACAGTAGAACCCGTATTTGGGATTATAAAGGAGGTAATGGGCTTTCGCCGATTCTCCATGCGCGGCAAGGCAAACGCCGAACTGGAATGGACGCTGGTCTGTCTCAGTTACAATCTGAAAAAACTGTTTGTCTTACAAAACACCTGCGCCTGAGACAGGGCCGTTTTACCTGAAATCCCCTGCGTCGTCTTTTCGAAACATCATTTCAGCCATTTGAGGACAGCGTGTTATCAGGAAGTCCTGAACAACCAGAATGAAGGCTCAGCCTCAAATCCGACAGGCTGCCAGGGAGATTGAGCGCAGCGAGAGAAGAAACACTGCGCATTCACCTGACATACATCAAAAATAACAAGCACCTCATGCGCTACGCTACGCTGAAAAAAAATGGCCTGCCAACTGGCAGTGGCGCCACAGAAGGCGCATGCAAATCACTCATAATGATTAGAGCAAAAGGATGTGGACAACGATGGCACTCCAGAGGTGTCAATTCGGTACTGACTTTACGCGGTCTTTACCAGAGCGAACGACTTGCGACCTTTTGGAAAAAAATGAATGAAAAGAATACGGTAAGCATTCAGAAAGCCGCGTGATCAGAGAGCGTTCCAGACCC
>JBNKCR010000021.1:0-40251 GCA_050287845.1 Polyangia bacterium | reverse complement strand
TTCGGCATCTTTGCGCTTTCGTCCTCAGTCCCTCGGTCGATGTAGCTATGGCTACACCTCGGTCGGGCCTTGCGGGCGCGCAGCAAAGCTGCTCGTATTCCCGCGATTTCGCTGGCGGCACCAAACCGATCGCCGCTCTAGTCCGCAAGAAAAATATGGTTTATCTGAAAAATGATGAATGTCGGCTCTGGCGGAGTTAATTGCAATCGCTGACCACGTCCACACCGCGATTAATCATCTGGAACAGATTATACTCGCTGCAATCGATGGATGTACCGGTGATGTTCACATAGTCTCCTGAACCGAGACCGAGGTTGCCGTACAATGGATCAATGCTGGTGACGCCTTCATTGGAGCTAATGCTCAGACTATCCAGATTGGTGAGTCCCTGCAGAACACTGATGTTCGAAAGGTTGCAATCGACGAGATTGAGCGTTACCAGATTCGTGAGTCCGGCCAAAGCGGAGATATTCGAGAGCTGCTGGTTTGATCCCAGAACCAGTTCGTTCAGCTTTGTCAACCCGGCCAGGGGGGAAATGTCAGTGATAGTGTTTATCGCGAGACTGAGGTACGTCAGGTTGGTGAAGCACTCCAATCCGGTCAAATCCGAAATACTTTGTTTAATCCCGCTCAACGAGGTGACACCGGCTGCATCGGCGCCGGAAATTGGTCCGGACAATACACCAGTGGTAGCACGGATGCGTACCAATAGATTTGAATCTGGGATATTGATATCTGACCCGCACGGATCATAGCCGATACCACTCAATGACGCTGTTTCGGAGGCGGTCTGGAGGCCATTGCTGTATCCGACTGTCAACGTGCCGCTGTCCGCACCTTCAACGACTGGCGCAAACCGAACTGAGATATCACAGTACGCGCCTGGCGCCAGTGAGTCGCAAGTGCCAGCTATAGTAAAGTTATTGTCGTTCGAGCTCCGAGAGACGCTCGTTGCAGTGGTATCCCGGGAAATATTCGTAATCCGGAAGGTGGTCGCGGCACTGGTGGTGCCTATCAGAATCGAACCGAAATTTTTAGACGAGGGAGAAATGCTCAGTGACGCGAGTTCTGCGCCCTGACCGGAGAGTGCCAGTTGCTCCAGCTCTGATCCACCGAGTCCGTTGTTATACGACACATTGATAGTTGTATTCCTGGCTCCCCGTGAACTCGGCTGAAACCGAACCCAGAACTTGCATGACGCACTGGAACTCAGCGAGCTGCCGCAGTTGTTGGTTGAAATCGAAAAGCCAGAAGTGGTGGATGATAATGTTATATTGATGCTCGTTGCCGAATTGATTCCGGAATCTTTTTTCAACGTAAATTCGCGATCTACGAATTGACCGATGAATTGGCTGCCAAACGCAGATGAGCCCTCAATACTCAGCTGGGCAGGGGTGCATGCGGCCTCCTGATTATCTGGCGTCCCATTACAGTTGTTGTCAACGGACGAACTGCAGTTCAGGCTTCCCGGCGAATTGTCCTGCACACAGGCGCTCATTGACACCGCAGTACCGCTACTGTTCAGTTCACAGGACTGTGTCCCCGCCGCACAGACACCATATTTTCCCGTGTCGCAGGACACATTCACATCACTGGTCAGACTGCAAGCTGTACAATAAGACTCCTGATTGTCGGCAGTGCCATTGCAGTCATTGTCGGCGGATGATGTACATTTTCTACTTTGCGCCGATACGTTCTGTTCACAAGCACTCCATCCAACGCTCGTGCCTCCGGTTTTCAATTCGCAGGAACGCGTTCCCGGGGCACATATACCGTAGAGGCCGGTATCGCAGGAAACATCCACATCACTGAGATCACAGACAGTACAGGAAGCTTCCTGGTTATCCGCGTAGCCGTTGCAGTCATTATCTGCTGACGACATGCAGTCCCTGGTACCCGCCTGCACATTTGGGGCACATGCGCTCCATCCCACACTTGCACCACCATTTTTCAGCTCACAGGAACGAGTTCCCGGGGCACATATGCCGTCGAGACCAGTGTTACAGACAACGTTCACATCGTTGGATAAATCGCAGTTCGTGCAATAGGACTCCTGGTCATCTGCATCCCCATTGCAATCATTGTCGTCCGATGACGTACAGTCCCTGGTGCCGGCGTCCACGCTCTGTTCACAAGCGCTCCACCCCACTGCAGCCCCGTCATTTTCCAACCGACAAAACCGCGTCCCTGCCGCACAGATTCCATTGAAACCGGTATTGCAGTCCACTTCGGTATCTTCGTCAAGGCTGCATACACTGCACGGATCTTCGCCATAATCAGGGAGTCCATTGCAATCATTATCCAGTTCAGAGGTACAATCACGGGCCAAAGGTCCCTGGTAACCGGAACAGGGTTCCCATATTCCGACGGACTGACATCCTCGGGTACCGGTGTGACAGATCCCTTCCGGTGCCGGTGCGCCACTCCAACCCTCAACAAAACAGATGTCATCCGTATCCCCTATCGTACAGACACACTCAGGTGTAAGGTTGTCGTCAATACCATCGCAGTTATTGTCATCAGAAGAAGAGCAATCGAGAGAACTTGGCCCAACAGAACCGGTACATGGCGTCCAGTCTACACTGCTGAAATCGTCTGAATACTCACATTTCCTGGTTCCGGCCTGACAGTCGCCGTTTCCATCAAAAACTCCGTGAGCATCACATTCTTCGGTATCACCGGCATTGCAGATATTACACGCATCTTCACCATTGTCTGGCGCATTGTTGCAATTGTAGTCATCGGTCGAACGGCAATCCCTCGTGGTCGGTGTGCAGACTTCTCCGGTATCAATCGTTATCGTATCGGAATCCAAATTGGTGTCCACTCCAGAACCACTTCCCGATTCAGTATCCGTTCGGGTATCTGAATCTGTATCGGTATCCGCATCCGTATCCGTATCCGTATCCATGTCGGTGTGGGTGTCGGTGTCGGTATCCGTATCCGTGTCGGTATCTTTATCCGATGTTACAGTATCAACATTGGAACCAGTGTCGACACTGGTTCCCGTTTCAGTCGCGGATTCCGATTCAGATTCGGTATAGGTATCGGATTCGACGCTGCTGGTATCTGTATCAGAATTGCTGTCGGAGTCTGAAGTCTCGGAAGTATCTGTATCTGTTTCCGAGGAGGTATCTTCGTCGGACGCATCATCCATATCCAGCAAGGATGAGCACGATAAAAATCCTCCTCCTCCCAGCGCAAACAACGCAATTAAAAAAAATACGTACTGTTTCATTTTAAAACGCTCCTATGGTTGCAAGGCCCGCCATACCATTCCCAACGGAAGGGACGACAGTAATACCGGACCGTTTTTCCCTTATGCGGCCGACGATCAGCATAACCAATCCGGTCGCCATTACACCGCCACCTACCCCCAGAAGTACATCCGTGGCCAGACCCAGATTCTCCATGGTCTTCTTATCCCCCGACAACTCGTCCGGGCACCCGCCAACACAGTTTGGATCGAGTTCCTTTTTCTTCGACCATGCCATGATGCCGGTTGCTGCGCCGGTAATCAACGCACTGGCCCCGATACTGAAAAACACCCAGCCCACAGCTTTGATGGGCTGACGAGTGGGATATTTCAACACTGAAATGTTCGTTGTGGGTCGTTCCGATATCGAAGAGACTGGTTTTGACTCGCCGGCGTCCGGTGCCGCGGAATCAGAATCCGTTCCGGGTAACTGCTCAGATGCGTCCTCTGAAGCAGTTGCAGCTCCAGACGCGGCTACCGATGCACTTTCATTCTCCTGAGGTTCGTCACTTCGAAGGGAAACAATCAGTGTCTGGCCACTATGCACCCGCAAGGCGCGTTCATAGTTCACTTCCTCGTCTTTCACAATCCGGACGTCATGATCAACTCCCGCCGCCACTGCCAGAGGACCGGGAAGCGGTGATTTTCCCCTTTCAAGCCCGTCAATTGTGACCGATGCCCCCATGGGCAAGTCCTGAAAATCCAAAAAACCAACCAGATTTCGAAGCCGCTCCATTTCCTCGATCAGTTCACTGGTCCTCTCCTGATCAATATTATCCCCGCCCGCTGCCATGTAGGATTCAAAAAGTTCAAGTGCTACGCCGTACCGTCTGGCAGCAGCCTCACATTGACCAATGTTATAGAGCAGCTTCCAGTTGGGTCGAATCTCATATGCATCCCGAAACCGCCTGGCGGCATCACTGAACTTTTGCTGTTCAAACAATTCGGTTCCGTCGTCAAAGGCGACCTTCGCTCTTCGCTGCGCGCCACTTGCAGCGACAGTTTGCGCAACACACACCACACATAACAAAATCCACAATCCGGATAAATAACGTTTCATGCCGTCAAAACTCCACAATCCTTATGATTGTCCTCAAATATACTTCTTTTTGCATCGCTTATGTATCACACCACGCAGCTCTATCATATTTGTTCAGCGGGAAGAACCGAAATCTCAACAATTCTCTTTACAGTGTATGTTTTCAATATCAATTTATCACAGGATTTCGCTGTGGTAGCGTGAAGAACATGAATGTATCGTTCGGCTCGAATAGTATGAATTGATTCAGAAAAATGGAATTCGAGGGGTGATTGGCCGCTCTGGCGGGAGCTACTTGCAATCACTGGTCACATCGACACCACGGTTTATCAACTGGAACAGATTATACTCGCTGCAATCAATGGAGGTACCGGTGATGTTCACATAGTCTCCTGAACCGAGACCGAGGTTGCCGTACAATGGATCAATGCTGGTGACGTCTTCATTGGAGCTAATGTCCAGACTATCCAGATTGGTGAGTCCCTGCAGAACACTGATGTTCGAAAGGTTGCAATCGACGAGATTGAGCGTGACCAGATTTGTGAGTCCGGCCAAAGCGGAGATATTCGAGAGCTGCTGGTTTGATCCCAGAACCAGTTCGTTGAGCTTTGTTAACCCGGCCAGGGGGGAAATGTCAGTGATAGTGTTTATCGCGAGACTGAGGTACGTCAGATTGGTGAAGCACTCCAATCCGGTCAAATCCGAAATGTTCTGTTTAATCCCGCTCAACGAGGTGACGCCTGCTGCATCGGCGCCGGAAATTGGTCCGGACAATACACCAGTGGTAGCACGGATGCGTACCAATAGATTTGAATCCGGGATGTTGATGTCTGACCCGCACGGATCATAACCCGTACCACTCAACGACGCCGTTGCCGATGTGGACTGCCGACCATTGTTGTATCCGACGGTCAGCGTGGCGCTGGCCGCACCTTCCGAAGACGGCTCAAAGCGAATCGAAATATTGCAGCTATCACCCGGGGCCACGGACGTGCATGTGCCCGATACCGGGAAATCGCTATTGCCCGTGCCCACACTGACACTCGTTGCTGTTGTATCCGGGGAATTGTTTGAAATTGTGAAGGTCGCCGACGCGCTATTTGAGTCGATTAGAACCGAGCCGAAATTTTTAGACGATGGTGAAATGCTCAGACTGGCAAGTGAAGCGCCCCGTCCCGTAAGCGAAAGCTGCTCCGAATCCGATCCGAGACCGTTATTGTAGGACACATTGATGGTCGCGCTCTTGTTTCCACTGGAACTCGGCTGAAACCGGATACTGAACTTGCATGACGAACTGGAAGTCAGCGAGCTGCCGCAACTGTTGCTGAGTATGGAAAACTCCGTTCCGGTTTGCGTTATGCCGATCTGAATACTCGTCGCCGCAGTGATTCCGGAGTCCTTCGACAGTGTGAATTCGCGATCGAGATTATCACCAACCAATTCGCTTCCGAACGCACCATTACCACCAATGCTCAACTGCGCCGGGATACATGCCGCTTCTTCATTGTCTGGTGTCCCGTTGCAATTATTATCGAGAGATGAACTGCAGTCTCTGCTCGTCGCCTGATTGATTTGCTCGCAACTGCTCATTGCCACTGCGGTACCACTGCCAATCAGCTCACAGCTCTGCCTTCCCGCCGCGCAGATCCCCTCATTCCCGGTGTTACAGGAAACATTTATATCATTCACCAGACTGCAGGCCAAACAGGGCGTTTCCTGGTTGTCGGCCGTGCCGTTGCAATCATTGTCCAGATTTGACGAGCAGTCCCGAGGCTCCGGCCCCTGATACTCTGTACAATCACCCCATCGGCCCGCCTCTTCACATTTCTGCGTCCCCGGATGACAGATGCCTACAGGATTCGGCGCCCCGTCCCAATCCATGGTGGAACACGTGTTATTAACCTCCCCGACTGCACAGATACACGATGGGGTCTCATCATCCGGAATGTCATCACAGTTGTTGTCCAGGTCGGAGCTGCAAACGATGGCTTCAGGGCCCACATCTCCCTCACAGTCGGTCCATCCCACGCTGGCGCCATCGTCGCTCAGAATGCACTCCCGCGAGCCCGGCTGACAGATGCCGATGCCATCCGCTTCGTGTTCATTGCAATTGTCAATTTCTTCCAACTCGCACACCGTGCAGGCATCTTCCTCATTGTCCGGCGTATTGTTGCAGTTATTATCCTCTGCGGACTCACAATCTCTGTTGGTCGGCACACACTCGCCAGTGTCAGTGACAGAGGTATCAGTATCTGAATCGCTATCACTGTCCGTATCCGTATCGCTGTCACTATCCGTATCGCTGTCGCTGTCACTATCCGTATCGCTGTCGCTGTCGCTATCGCTGTCGCTGTCGGTGTCAGTATCACTGTCCGTATCCGTATCGCTGTCACTGTCCGTATCGCTGTCGCTATCGCTGTCAGTGTCAGTATCACTGTCCGTGTCCGTATCTGTATCCGAGTCGCTGTCACTGTAGTCAACAGTGTCCGTGTCGCTTTCTGTTTCGCTATCTGTACCTGTGTCCGACGAATCGTCCAGATCCACAAGAGACGAACAGGCAACCCCTCCCACAAGCAAAAATATTATCGACAATACAACCTTGATTCTTTGCATGTTAAAACGCTCCCACGGTGATAAAACCAGCCATTCCATCTCCTATGGATGGCAGAATTGATACTTGCTCAGTGCTTTTTTTACCTTTAACCCGTGCCACAATTAAAAGCACAATTCCGGTGACCGCAATTCCGGCGCCAACCCCCATAAGCACATCCGTTGTTTTTCCAAGGGTCTGAACCGTTTCCTCGTCATTCGCGTACTCACCTTCGCAATTCCCATTCGGGCAATTGGGTTCCAGCTCTTTTTTTTTCGACAATGCCAGTGCGCCAGTGATGGATCCCGCAATCAGTGTTGAGGCACCTATCCCCAACGTTGTCCAACCTGCAATTTTCAACCGACGAAGCTGATCATGATCAGGTAATGCTTTGTTTTCATTAGATTCTTCGTCCCCCTCATCGGTTTCGGAGCCGCTACTCTCCGTCACATCGGCCGCGACCTCCGGTCTGGCCGTCTGCGTGTCACCCGTCTCCGCGTTGCCTATCGTTACGTCAACCGTCTGATCGCTGTGAACGCGAATCACCCGGTCAAGCAATACCTCACCATCTTTATTGATTGTCACGTGATGCGTGGCCCCCGCTGAGACAGCCAGAGGTCCCGGTAAGGGCGAGGTTCCCCGGTGTGTATCATCGATACTCACGTCCGCAGCTGAGGGCACCGACTTGAACTCGATATATCCGACCAGATTTCGCAATCGCTCCATTTCGGAAATCAGTTCGTTGGTTCGCTCGCTGCCAATGTTATCCCCCCCCGCTGCCATATAGGATTCAAACAGCTCCAGCGCCAGGCCGTAATGCCTTGCAGCCGCCTCACATTGTCCTATGTTGTACAATAGCTTCCAATTGGGTCGAATTTCGTAGGCCTGCCGAAACTTCTCCGCCGCTTCCACATATTTCTGCTTTTCGAACAGCGCCGCGCCTTCTTTAAATGCCTTCTTCGCCCCTCTGGAATTGTCTGCATGTCCAATCCGGGTGACGCACGTGGCACAGAGTATCAGCCACAGGCCAGCTATAAGTATTCTTGTATTCAATCTCCCCACGGAAATCCTCCAGTTGATAGTTGATTTTGCATCCAGTTGCATCGCTTGTATATTACGAACGCACATTTATCACATTTGTCCAACCGACAGAAACAAACAAAATGAATACTTCACTGTTCCTCAGCTTTATGACGGACTTATAGTACACGAAAAATTGAACTTTCATAGATTTTCACAGGTGTAACAAAATAATCCCCGCCACTCGTCCGGGACTCCATTCCGGAAATGCACCGGAAACCAACAATATCGACCGTTTATATTTGATATTTCAGCAGTGCAGACAATCCGGAGGCAGCGAACTGCTCAAGCCCGGTACATCGAGTGCGGCAGAGGCAGACGCCCGGGCAACCATGCCGTCCACATATTTCATCTGGTCCTCCGTCAGATCCAGAAAGGAAAAGCCAATAAGGTGGCTTTCCGGCTGATTGTGTCGAATACGCACCCGAATCTTCAGCGTTCCGCTTTTCCCGAACGGCCCCAACCGGAGTACGCCCCACTTCGATTCAGTTTCAATCAGTGTGTCAAAGACAACAGCGACTCCCCCTCTGGATATATTCCATGTTTTTCCGATGTACACTTCCCCGTCGACAAGGAATTGTGCTGGAACGGCAATTTGAAACCTTGGGAATCGTCGTTCATAATCCCTGTACTTTTCGACAACGGCCCGGTTTACCAGAGTTTCCTGCCGTGATTTACTGATCACTTCCGCATTCAGCACCAATGTTGCCGCCATTTTCCTGAAAAGCTCCGCATTTGATTCCACCCCGGCTCGAATCATGAATGGTATACGCTCATTTACTGAGCGGGCAATCTTCTCCCCATATCGAACCAGACCAATGACCGGAGCTTCCAGATGAAGGTGATCCCGCACCATCTGACTGACGGCATTGATCACATACCCCTCCCGGAAATTGGCTATCATATTGCCTATAAGGCATGCATGATAATTGGTCAGGGTGTTTCGCGCCAATTCCGCCGCATGAACATCATGGGATGCCAGACGCGTGAGCATGTCTGCCAGAGATTCGTCTCCCGCCTGGGCGCCGGCAGATTGCATATATTGTCTGGAGGATACCGGTATGGTCCGCTGCAGGTGCCGGTGTAAAGCGGCTTTCAGAAATCCATACCCATTGTGCACCGATGTCAGCTGCGACGTGAATACAGCAATCCTCATATCTGCGAAATTGAACAGGTCCAGAACGTTATAATGAGTTCCCGCACCAATGTCTGCAATAATTACATCCGCATCCAGACTTTGCACGTGACGCAGAAATTTCAGTTTGGTCGCATGTTTTGGATTGGCACTGCCGGGAATGGGCATCCCTCCGCAGATGAGTTTCAAGTTTGAAACGGACGTTTCGGTCATTGCCTCGCTCAGCGATTTCACTTCCCGATGAAAAAAATGCTCCAGGAGCACATGGGGACGGTCAATACCGAACATTGTGTGAAGATTTGCAGCACCTAAATCGGCATCGATAAGCACCACGCGCTTTCCGCTCTGCGCGATGGCAATGGCGAGATTCGCCGCCAAGACACTCTTTCCGGTGCCACCTTTTCCGCCGCCTATTGAAAACGAAATAGTCGCCATCTTCTCATTCCGGTTCAAGTTTCGAATCGAACAAATGATCCTCTTCAAAATAATTCGGCAATGGTGCCGCAAACTTAATCAAAGTTTGACTTTACGACCGAGTCACCGCATTTTATAAGCCCTGCCACGGCGCAAAGGAACGCCGTCAGACAACGGGTTCAGGTGAAAGAACCACTATGAACGATATGAATTTCAGGAGAAGGAGTGCCCGTGACTTTATATAAAGGAAGAATAGACGCAGCCCCCAACGAACTGATGGATGCCATGAATAAATCCCTCCCGGTGGACATCCGCTTTTTCCCGTATGACATCAATACCAACCGGGTGTGGGCCAGCGAACTTTGCCGCATCGGTGTGTTTACGGAACCGGAAATGTCAGAAATCCATCGCGCACTGGATGACATCCTTGAACGCTATAAATCAGGTGAATTCAGCCGCTTGCCGGATGACGAAGATATTCATACGCTGACAGAACGCCTGCTCACCGAAATACTGGGAGATACCGGTGCCCGAATCCATACCGGACGCTCGAGAAACGATCAGGTGGCGTGCGATTTATATCAATACCTGATAGATAATCTGAAAATGCTGAAATCGCATCTGCATCAACTGATGGGAGTGATTGCCCGGATTGCCACAACCCATTCGTCGACGCTGATGGCGGGCACCACCCATCTCCAACCTGCCCAGCCCGTCACGTTGGGGCATTTTCTGATGTCGCTGGCATTCGCTCTTCAACGGGATTATCAAAGGGCAGACGATGCCATGAAGCGCGTGGACCGATGTCCCCTCGGCGCGGGCGCCATCGCCGGGTGCGGATTTGTGATTAACCGGGACAGAATCGCCACAGAACTGGGATTCTCCGCACCAACCGACAATAGTATCGACACTATCAGCGATCGGGATGTGGCCCAGGAGACTGCGTTTGTATGCGCCACGGTCCTCACCCATCTTTCGAGATATGCTGAACAGTTCATCATCTGGTCCAACCCCGCTTTCGGATATGTAAAATGGGATGCCCAATGGTCCACGGGGTCCTCCATGATGCCGCAGAAAAGAAACCCCGATGCCATGGAACTGGTACGGGCGAAGGCAGCCCGGGGAATCGGCAACGTCACCACACTGCTCACACTTACCAAGGGCGTACCGCTGTCGTACGCCAAAGATTTGCAGGAAGATAAGGAAGCCGTCTTTGATGCCATTGATACGACAATTCTGACGATCCAGGTATTTTCCAGAGCACTGGAAAGCGCCACATTTGTGCCCGCGCGAATGGAACAGGTACTCACCGGCGATATGCTCGCCACCGACCTTGCAGATGCATTGGTGGAAAAAGGCATTCCGTTTCGCAAAGCCCACGAGCGTTCGGCGAAATTCGTTACCTGGCTCGAAAATCAAAAAAGGGATCTGCTCAGTGCGACCCCTGAAGAAATGAACACACATTTTCCGGAATTCATCGAATCACCGCTCCAGCTCAGCTACACAGATTCCCTTGCGCGTCGCCGTAGCATCGGCGGCACGGCGCCTTCAAGTGTCGCGGCTCAAATCACAAAGCTGTCCAACTGGCTGGAAACGAACCCGTCTGAACATTGATACGCTCTTTTTCAGTTTCGCATGTGCGGCTGCACGAGTTCGTCAGTATGATCGATAATGGCGCTGATGGCTTCTCCAAAGCTGGTGTCCGACGCATCAAACCCGGTTTGTTCGGTGTACCAGGACTGGCCGGCGAGACGACGGATGACCTTGATTGAATAAATGAGATAAGCGTATGAATCGGCCTGCATCCGTTCGGTTCGCATGATCTGGCCGATCATGAGCTGCACCGCACGACTCAGCGCCGATAACCTGTCGTTTTCAACAACGTGCGCAAATGTTTCGATGCTCTGAAAAATCTCCCGAACCACGGTCAATTCCCCGGTAAAATCCGATAGTTGCTCCATCATGCACATCTTGTCGGCAGCGCTCGAAAGCTGTTCATCGATTTTCTCGTACACGCCCCGGGGCGTTTCCGTCCCGTTCTTTTGAGAAGTTATATCGCCCATAGTACGTCTCCCGTGGTTCTGACGTTTCCCAAAGTCCACTCCTCTTATCGGTACAAAACAAAAAAGATTGAGTAGCCTTTTTATAAAACTATTTTGGGAGAAGATGGAACGGGAAGGAGAAAAACGTTATCTGCCCAGTAAACGCCGCGCCAGTTCCGCATATGGTCCAGAGGGATACTTCTGCAGGTAACTTTCTGCGGTTGAGCGAGCACCATCCATGTTTCCTGATTTTTGTCGGGCTTCCATCAATCGGCCCAGCGCTTCCCGGGCAAGTCGGCCGGACGGCGCTTCTTTCAGGTAGGTCTCCAACCAGCGAGCGGCAGCGAGGTAATCGCGTTGCGCATCAAACGCAATTCGCCCAACAGAAAACGCTGCCGTCGCCGCGTTGCGCGATCCGGGTTCACGCTTGCGCAATGCCAGATAGGCATCATGGGCGAGTTGCCATTCCTTACAGAGACGAGCCGCATCTCCAAGCGCCATCAGCTCCGCCGTCGGCTTCTCCCGAAACGCCACGGAAACGCCTATGGTGCGTGCATCGCGCACCACTTCATCGAATTGGCCAGCGCGGTTCATATCCTGCCATGTTAAAGGGTTGGCATTCAACTGTTTTCCCGATGCAATTGACCCCTGCGCCTTTTTTCGTTTATCATGGTGTTGCCTGACACGACCGGAGTTTTTAATGGTCTCTTCGGGGATTGTGGATGCGCTTCCCGCGTCCAAAGCCGACGGTGTCGCCGCCGGGGCGCTATCCAGTGCGTTGTCCGGAGACCCCGGGATTTCATTTCTCTGGTTGGACTGAACCGTGAAATTTCCCGCTGCAACGTTTGCAGTGAAGGTTTCTTTACGGGAAATGCGCCTCCCGGATTCCACCATCGGACCGGAGATTTTCACGGAGCCTGCTTCCAATGCAAGCTGAAAAACCTCCTGAGAGGGATCCCAACGCAAATGAAACTGCGTGCCTATGACATCGACTCTATATGGACCACAATCCAGTGTCCACTCGGTGTCTGCATAATGAACTACATTGACGTCAGCCTCTCCCTTTTCAAGTAAAAAGTGTACGTGATGTCCGTCTTCACTGATGACTCGGGCACTTGCGCCCTTCTTCAAAATTACTTCCGATCGATCGCCGAAGGCTACGTGCTGTTCAGCAGCATTGGCGTTCAACCATTTTCCGGTAACCGAGTTGGCGGCGGAAACTTCATCACCGGGAGCGTTCAAATCCCATGGCCGAATAACAAATAAAAAGAAGATACCTGTCGCAACCACTGCAAATGCCAACACAAACCGGGGCATCCAGCCACGAGACGGTGATAAATCCATGATATTTCTCGCGAACAGTCGTTCTCTCACGGCATCTATATCATTCTCACTCCTGTCGCGAACGGACAATACATCATCCTGATACTCGGCAATTTTCTTTCCAAATCCACTTGTAGACATTAAAATTGTCTCCACGACACATCGTCATCCATCAGTTCTATCAGAGATGGATAATTCCTGGCCAGAATGGCAAATCTCTGTTTTGCCTTTGATATTCTCCGCTTTATTGTTGCCAGCGAGACATCACACCCATCAGCGACATCCTGGAGCGACATACCGTCTATCACCCGCAACGAAAACGGAATTCTCTCTTTCACTGACATCTTTCCCAATATCTCGTACACCTGCGCCAACACGCGCCGTTTTTCCACATCAACATCATTTGTTTCAATTTCCGGCAGTTCCTCAGGGGCAGAAAAAACCAGCCAGCGCTTTCTGCTCGTTCGCCGGATATGGGCGATCGCCGTATAAACGGTCACACTGGTGAGCCAGGACTTCAGTCTGTTGTCCTCCCGAATCCCGGATGTGCTCGAAAATGCTTCGATAAACACATTGTGCAGGTGATCCTGCAAATCCACATTGGTCCCGAGGGTTCGAACCAGCACCCCCCGAACATGATGTGCGTATCGTTCATAAAGCGCTTCTCTGGCTCCCGGTTGTCCGGCTTTCAGAGCCTGCGCCAACGCACTGTCATCTCCGATAAAGGGCACCCGAACCGTCTCTTTTTTCATTTCCGGTCTGGCAACCATATAACTTAAAGCCTCTCGCATATGCTACGAACCGATCTCCCCTCTCGCACTGGTATAGTGAAACCTACCCTGAAAAACCGGCTCAATAAAAACACCATATTAAAAAATTATACATTTAACAAAAATCCAGTAATTTTTCCAATTTCTATAGATGTTACATTATATAGTTCAATACGGCCGCGCGTTGGTTCTTTTTTTGTATCTTAAAATTTTTCCTCTGACTTTTTTACTTTTCCGCAGCGATGTCGGGATCCAAAAGGTTGCCGAGACGTATTAATTGCCATGGCACTGGTGAGCAAATTGTTTAAATTCCGGTGGTTCTTACGGCAAATGCAGTCTATGTCTGAATTTCCGCATGCGGATCCCCTGTAAAAGTGCACCAATGCCGTTAAAACGAAATTGCGTACACGCAATTCTACCGATGCCCTATGCGTGAATGCTTGCATTTTTTTCGCTATTTGTGTAAACAAATGTGAAAGATGTTTTGAATGAAATGGAGGGAATATAATGACAAAAGTAAAGTATTTTCCTGGTTTGCTACTCGGCGTTCTCCTGTTGACGGGTTGCGGCGGCACAGACATTTCCCAGGAGACCAGCCTCAAGGAGCGGTCTCTCAGTAGCACCCCCGATGACTACGATCCGGTGGATGCCATCCTCGGTGAAAGCCCGGATTTGGATATGGCAGCGGTTGAAGCCGAAGAAAATCCACAGCAGGACCAGATGGTTGATGCCTCGCCTGTTGAAGCAGATAAAGATGCCATCGGCGGCACCATGGCGGTCTTCCTTCCCAGGGTTACCGCCAACGGCGAAAAAATCAAAGCCACATATAAGGTGGTGACAGCAGATGCGAACGCCAACGTGGTTATGGATAACGTACGAACCGACGTCGAAACTGAAATTGCGCCGGGGGTATACGACGTCACGTTTACAACCAAAAAGATTGCCGGAAATCCGGAGTTGACGTTACGTGGCATTGAGTTGACACAGGGACGCCGTCTGGAGCAGCAGGTAAAATTCCCTGTGGGCGAAATTACCCTGGATACTCCCGGTGGCGGTTGTCGTCGGGCAGCAATTAAAATTCGTCAGAAAGGCGCTACCGACTGGATGCCTGGCAAATATTCAACCTGCACCCCCATCAAACTGATGGCTGGCGAATACGAAGCCAAACAGGGGTCCATTGAAATTTCCGGAATTCAGGTATACGACGGCGGCACCCGTACTGTGAGCATCCGCAAGCAGTAAGAAATCCTTCCAGATCTTCATTCCACAAGCGAATTTTCCCCAGCCTTATATACATCACAAATCATCCGGATTTCCTTGCAGGACATGCATTGGCCTGTTGAATCGGATAGCCGGCCTGGTCATTCTTACCGCACAACCAACGCGGTGTTCAATCGGTCTAATCCTGCCTGCATGTAAAATAAATTATTCAAAAAAACGGAGAAATCAGAATTGAATCTGAGCCTTGAAGGTGCCGCCACCTATATCTGAGCAACTGATCAACGTCTTTTTGTTTTTGTCGCACCATTTCTGGATATCGTTCGGAAATGCGGAGCAATCCGCCAATACTTCCAATGTGGTTCCGGGCGCAATTTTTCGAGCTTGAATCGCAACTTTCAACACGGGCTGTGGACACTTCATGCCATTACAATCAAGTACTTCAGTAGCCATCGTTTAGATTACCTCCTGGTAATTATCTGCCGAATTCCCCCATCGGGCTCGACGATTTCAATCCTGAGGGGTGTCTGCCCCAATGCATGTGTGGCACATGAAAGACACGGGTCATATGACCGAAATGTCATTTCAACCATATTCAGCAATCCATCATCGACTTTCCCGTCACTGATGAGTTGCTTCGCCGCTTTCTCAATGCCCATGCATATAATAGCCGCGTTGGAGACGGTGGCAACGATTAAATTGCAACCGGTCAAAATTCCACGTTCATCCGTGCGGTAGTGGTGAATCAGGGTGCCACGGGGCGCTTCCACAATGCCCACACCTTCACCGGGCGTCTGAAAACTCATATTGCGAATATCCGGAGATGTCAGTTCCGGAGCATCCGACAGTTCAACCATTCTCTCCGCGCAGTACAGCATTTCGATCAGACGGGCCCAGTGGTTTGCCAGCGTGTGATTGGACACCGGCCCACCTAGAGTGCGGTACATCCTTTCATACTCGCTCTGAGCCAGCGGCGTTGCCATACCGTCCGCCACATTCAGCCGCGCCAGCGGAGCCACCCGATAGACGCCACTCTCCGGGCCGTCCACAAATCCATGCCATCCTTTCTCCCGAAGATACGGAAATTTGATGTACGTCCAATCCTCCACATGCTCTCCAATGATGTTGTAGTAATCCTCCGGTCGGTATTGAACGACAAATTTACCGGCCGGATCGACAACCCGCAACTCGCCGTCGTAGAAATTGACATTTCCGTTGGCATCAACCATCCCCATATGGTGGGTTTCATGATAGTAAATATCTCCTGTAATCAGCTCCCGATAATCGGGATTGCCCAGGACCAGCTCATGAAACAGCTTCAGGGAGAGCTGGGCGAACGCAACCGTTTCCTTTGAAATAGACTGAAACTCCCGTCGCATCTCATCAGTCACCGACCTGGAAACGCCCCCGGGCAGACCAAAAACCGGATGAATGGGCTTTCCGGCACACATTTCAATGATGCGACGTATCTTCCTGCGCATCTCGATGACATAGGCGCCATTTTCAGCACCAAGTTTTGAAATGACCCCCAGTACGTTCCGCAGCGCTACCGGGGCATCCGGACCAACGATAAAATCCGGTCCGCCCAGAATATAAAAATGCAATGCGTGGTCCTCGCAGATGAAAGCACTGTTCACCAGCTCCCGAATGGCTCGTGCGGCAGGCGTAGGCGAGACTCCATACAGCGAATCCAACGCTTTGGTGGACGCTATATGATGGGTGGTAGGACATACGCCACAGATACGCGATGTAATCTGGGGCATATCCACCGCGGGGCGTCCAATCGTAAATGCCTCGAACCCCCTGAGCTCCGGGACCTGAAACAATGCTTTTTCCACATTGCCTGTGTCATTCAGAAAAATACTTATCTTTCCGTGTCCTTCCAGACGAGTAATCGGATCAATGACAATGGTTCTCACTGCTCGCCCTCCTTTCCACCGGTGCGAAACAGCTGAGACGCGGGCACACAGTATCGATAAAAAGTCCCCGCAGGATCGGCAATTGTCGCCACCACAGCGCGGACTTCATCGGCGGTGCAGCCTTCCATGTAAGCCGCCACGGCGGAAATCATAGCCGCCCCCTGGTCCTTCACGTTATCGAGGGGGCCGAAGCATCCGGTGCAGGGCATATTTCCATGCAGGCATTTCTCTCCGCAACCGCTTCTGGTAGCCGGGCCGCAGCAGATGATTCCCTGAGCCAGGAAACACACCTCCGGATCGGCTATTTTTTCATGAGGCAGATAAAACCTTTTATGAAAGACGGGTTTCTCCGGTCTGGCACGGGTACAGGTGTCGCAAAGCGCCTTTTTACTGCCAATGACGCTGCCCTTTCCGGGGAGCCGGTTTTCCATGATCGCCGCTATGGCGCCGGTGATATTATCCGGCATCGGAGGACAGCCAGGCAGATAGTAATCCACATCAATCAACTGATCCAGGGTATGAACCTGGGGCCAGAATCCGGGAAGATTCGCCGTCACACCATCAACAGATGTTGACATGACCGGCACGATTCCCGCCTTATTCTCCACCGTGGGAGACGACAGATACGACGTTTTGAATATTTCGGCTTTACTCGTCAGGTTTGCCAGACCGGGAATTCCTCCGGAATGGGCGCAGCTTCCGAATGCCACCACCATGGCCGCCTTCTTCCGAAGCATCCGTGCAATATGGGCCTGCTCGTCTGTTCGAATAGCGCCATTGATAAAAGCCACCGCAATCTCACCATCGTTCATCCCTTCAATGTCGACATATTTGTAGTCCAATACCACCGGCCAGAGAACAATTTCCATGTTGTTTGCCACGTCGAGGAGGGATGCGTTCAAATCCACCACGGCTTCTTCGCAGCCGCCACACGATGCACACCAGTAAAAAGCGATTTTGGGTTTCATCCCACTTATACCATGTCCTCCTTCACCTGCCGGTCAGCCAGATGCAGCGGCCCGAGGGTGACTAGCTTTTCGTACATCTCGTTGACCAGTCTGCCAAACCGTTCTCCTTCTCCCGCAGACACCCAATTCAATTGAAATCGCTCCTTCGCAATACCGAATTGTCTGAGTAGCGGTTCCAGAAGCAACATTCGTCGCTGCGCACTGTAATTCCCCGATTTATAGTGACAGTCCCCCGGGTGACATCCCAATACCAGCACGCCATCTGCACCCTGTCGGAATCCACGTAAAACCATGTGAGGATCCACTCGTCCCGAACACATCACCTTCACCAGTCGAACCCCGGATGGATATTGAATTTTAAGGCCTCCCGTCTGATCGGCACCCTCATATGAACACCAGTTACACGCAAACGTCAACAGTTTCACTTCACCCACGGAGAACCTCCTCCACCTCGGCTTCCAATTGCGCTTCGGTAAAATGTCTGGCAAGGGCCGCGCCACTCGGGCAGGTACCGGCGCAAGTGCCGCAGCCCTGACAGAGAACCTCATTGACCAGTGCAACTTTACGGACGCCGTCCATCTGAATTGCGGAAAATGGGCAGACCTGCGCACACAAACCACAGGCGCTGCATACATCAGAATCAGCCTTTGCAACAATCGATTTCAACGAAAGTTTTTTTCCGGGAATCAGTTTCGACAGCACGCCTCCGACCGCCGCTCTGGCAGTCATGATGCTTTCCGAAATACTGCAGCCACCAGCCACCGTGCCCGCCATGAATACACCATCCAGACTCGTCTGGCAGGCACGAAGGATGGCATGATCCGGCGCTACAAAACCAGCGCTCGTCGTTACCAGATCCAGCTTGCGCTGCAACATCTGAGACTCCCGGGACGGGACGGTACCCGTCACAAGTACCACCATATCCGTCACAATCACATCCCCTGGCTGCTGGTCATCCCAAAGAATCCTCAAGCGATCGTGCTCCGCAACAACAGCCACAGACGCCATATCGATTTCACGATGAATTGCCTGCCCATCGCGGCGTCTGGAATTCTCCATTTTCACCGACTGCAGCAGCCTTTGACCGGACTCTCCGCCGCACACAACATCTTCAATCAGATGCACTACCCCAACCCCGTCAATCTGTTCGAGGGATGTGAGTGACAGCCCCAGTGCGGCTTCGCAGCAGCTGCGCGAGCAATACCCCAATTCTGCCCTCCCCACACAGTGAATGAACGTGATGTTATCCGGCCGGGTGCCATCCTTTTTCAGAATCTTCCCACCCGTGGGTCCATGGTTGCTTGTCAGCCGGGCAAACTGCTCGTGGGTATATACCTCCGGCAACCGCCCAAAACCGAGTCGGGAGAAGCTTTCTGGATTATACCGGGTTGCCCCGGTGGCCACAACAAGGGCGCCGCAGCGAATCAGCTCTCTGCGTTCGGTCATCGAAAAATCCATTGCATCGACGGGGCAGGCTTCCACACAGGCATTGCACTCTTCGCCTGCGATTTTCAGACAGGCATTCAGGTCTACCACGGCACAATTGGGCGAACATCCGGGAAACACAACGTCGATGGCTTTTCGTTGTGACAAACCGAAATCAAAATCTCCGGGTACATCCGCCGGGCATACCCGGATGCATTCATCACAGCCGATACACGCATCCGCATTCACCATACGTGGTCGATGCGTGATATGCACTTCGAAATTTCCCAGATACCCCTTTATTTCCACCATATCACAATTGGTCAACACGTCGATGTTATCCCATTCCGCCAACTCGGAAATTCGTGGCGACAGCATACAGGGGGCGCACTCCATTGTCGGTGCAACTTCCTCCAACCTGGCAATCATTCCGCCCACAGAGGGCCCTTTTTCAATCAATGTAACTTTTCTACCGTCACCGGCAGCCGTCAACGCTGCTTCGATACCCGCGATACCGCCGCCAATCACAACCACGTCCGTATTGCAGTCAATTTCCTTTTCTCGCAGTTTTTCATGCAGTTGCACCCGTCGAATGGCGGCTCTGGTCAGGGCGTGCGCTTTGGCCCAGGCTTCGTTGTTATCTGCGGTGACCCATGTGCACTGCTCGCGAATATTGGCCATCTGCAGTAAAAATCTGTTCCTGCCCGCACTGGCCATGCATTTCTGAAAAGTTGACTCATGATCCCGCGGCGAACAGGCGGCCACCACGACCCTGGAAACATCTGACTCCTGAAGCTTCTGCGCAAAGAACTCCTGCCCATTTACGGCACAAAGCAAATCATGGCTTTCGACAAACGCCACATTGGCGTCTTTTTCAAGCGCTGCGGCCAGCTTTTCAATATCAACTTTTGCGGCAATATTATTACTGCATCGGCAGAGAAACACTCCCACTTCAGATGACATGTATCCTCCAGTTCCCCAGGCAAAATGGCTACGAACCGTGTTTTCAACTGCATTGAAACAGCGAAACAGCAGTAAAAAAAAACTGTACAGCCAACAACAATGGAATGCAACTGCGCCCGTCGTGACTCAAAGAGAAGCAATGCTATCCTGAGAGGATTGCGCTCATAGGTCTGGAAAGGGAATGTTCTTTTGCCAATGGACATCTGTTTCACCCAAAGAAAAGTTGGTAAAACGCGCCGCAGCAAAAAACAAATCGGAGGCGCGGTTCACGAACATCAACACCAGTTCATCCCCCGGCTCATTTTCATACAGACGGCATATCGCCCGTTCCGCACGACGAATCACCGTGCGAGCGATGTGCAGTTGCGCTCCCACCGGAACACCGGCGCACAGCACAAATCCGGTCAATGGTCCAGTGACCCCCTGAAAAAAATCGATGGCATTTTCCAGATTCCGGACATCCAGTGGGGTCACCTTCAAATCGTCGGGAGCTTTCGTCTGCCCACGGGCCAGAATGGCTGAACAATTAAATAGACGATGGGAGACATACGCCAGTACGGCCTGAAGTTTCACCACTGGCTGTAAAAGTGATGAACTTCGGTGTTCAGAACCATCGGCTTCCGCCAGTTGCTCCTGAATCAACGCGAGGGCCAGCCCAAGGTTCGCGTTGGCCTCGTCAATCGTCCCGTAAGCTTCAAGGCGCACAGAGTGCTTGGGAACGCGGGTGCCATCCGCGAGTCCGGTGGTTCCTGTATCTCCGGCACGAGTATAAATCTTAGTTGTCATGGCCACACAGTAGTGACTCCAGCCCGGAAATGCAAGATACGAAGAAGACACTTTTCACCTCAAATTCCATATCTTCCCTCCCTTTTTTCTCGAACAGGCATCCGGAAAATACTGGACTTTGTGGTGTCATCAGCATAATTTGCCTGAATCAAATTGCTTTTGCCATTCGGCAAACTATCAGGATATAGAAGTGGCAAGCACAATAAAGCTCCCTATGCGTGTTAAACAGTTCATCAAATATTCAAAATCAAAGCTATCAGAAATCCGGAAACACAATCCACTGAACTCATCCAGACAGAGGAATGCGGAAATTCAGAATTCCGGTCACAAGGCGGCCCAGGCCGGTTTCAGGCAGGATGATCCATTTTTTTTCATCCACATTCCCAAAACAGCGGGCACCAGCTTTCGGGTGGCAGCGGAAAACAGTTTTGGATTGCAGGCCATTGAAAAAAATTATGGACCCAAATCTGTCCATACCACACCTCTGGTTAAAAAGTATCTGATTGAGCAGTCTGATCTTTACGGGTTTTATCAACAGTTCAAACATTCAAACGCCCGCATGTATCTGGGGCATGTCAATGCAACGCCCATGACGTTTGTACATCCGCTGACTCGGACGGTGGCGTTTCTGCGTCGACCGGAAGAACAGATGCTTTCCCACTACAACCATGCGGTCCGTTGGCACGGATGCGACCAGTCCATTGAAGAATTCTGCAGGACGCTACGATTCCGAGACCAGCAGACTACAATACTTCAGCACATCCCAATTCATCTGATAGGATTCATCGGGCTGACCGAAAGCTATGAGCAGAGTCTGGAGATATTCAATCACACCTATGGAACAAATCTGCCACTCCTCAACATGAATGTAAATGACCAGAAGAAGATTGAGACTCCGGACGATGAAACACTGGCCCTCATCAGAAATATAACAAGAGCGGACACTGAACTGTACACCACTGCGCAGAAAATCTTTCAAAACCGTTTTGAAATGCACCGAAAAAATCTTCCATGGTGTCATGGCGCAATTCAGGACCAGAACGACACACATCTTGCAGGCTACGCGTGCTGGGCGCACTCTGACGATCCGGTAGATCTGGTTCTCTCGTCCAACGGTCAGGACATCGCCGAAGCCAGAGCGATCCATCCGAAACCCTTCCTCTCCAGATTCGTACTTCCCAGACGCGGTATCATTGGATTTGCGTTTACGATTTCCGATTTGAAAGACAGAGAGAATATCGAAGTCCGGGTAAAATCAACGGGCCAGAAGCTCGAAAAGCAGTTTATACCCGAACCACTCTCATAGGGGTTGTACCTGTACAAAGGCGTCACAGCAACCGTTGAATCAGAGGTACGATTTTATCGTAGGTGGGCGGAGAGACCAGAAAATGACAGTTTATATTCAGCGAATCCCGAAGCGACGCGTTTTCTCTGGAAGTCAGCACAATCACTTCCGGCGCATTCTGTTTCAGCGACTCGATGGCGGTGCAGACCCGGGGCGTTAATTTTTCAGCGATACAGATAAGCAAATCAATGGCATGTAACTCATCGGTGAAGGCTTCGTACAGCCGCTGCACAATCCCATCTTCCGAACTTGAAATCAGCGCTTCGGCACCAAGGGTTTCAAGCATTGCACTCATATTGAACACAACTCTCATGTCATCATCTGCAATAAGTATTCTCTCGCCATTGAATCGCACGTTTTCAGCAAACCCCGGACCGGCACTGCGCAAGTAGCTGCTGACAGGCATCCGGGATACCTGCCGCACGGTATACGTAGCCATGTCGGCAGACGCGGGGAGCACAACGGTAAACGTACTCCCCTTTCCCGGCTCGCTCTCGAGAAGAATTTCCCCGCCCAGTGCACTGGTAAATCTGGCAGCAATGGCCAGACCGAGCCCAACCCCCTGATACCGTCGCGTATCCGCACCGTCCGCCTGCATGAATGCCGAAAAAATACGCTGTCGCACTTCCGGTTCAATGCCAATTCCCGTATCCGAAATCTGGATCATCACCAAGTCCCGCCGGGCGTACCCCATGTTATTTATCTGCAATTCCGCAGGAGGTCTGCCGAATCGGATTCGAATGGAACCCTCCCGCGTAAACTTCACGGCATTGCTGATGATACTGCGGATGATTCGGGACACCTTCGATTCATCGGAGTAAAATTTTTCCGGTGCATCGTCAGCCAGTTCAATATAATACGCCAATCCCTTCTGCCACGCCAACGGCGATGCAATCCGGTCAATCCGGGTTACGAATTTCCGAATGGAAATCATCTTTTTGTCGAGTTGCACCTGGGAGCTTTCAAACTCCGCGACATCCAGGACTTCATTCACCAGTCCCAGCAATTCGTGGCCGGATGATGAAATCTGCTCCAGCATTTCAACCTGTTTATCATTGAGATTCTGCTGCCGGTTTTCTGCAAGTACTCTGGCCAGTACCACGATACTGTTCAGTGGCGTGCGCAACTCATGCGACATGTTAGACAGAAACTCCCCTTTGGCGCAATTCGCGGCATTCGCCTCTTCCGCCAGAATTTTTGCCCGTGCCGTACTTTTTACCAGCTCCCGAGTGCGCCGAACCACCTCTTTTTCCAGATAGGCATGATATTGCAGGTTTTCCCGCTGAAGCATCGCCTTTTCCAGGGCCTGTTCTGCCACGTGTTTCAGCACCGCCATATTTTCAATGGGCTTGGAAATATAGTTCCACGCTCCTCGCCTGAGCGCTTCCACCACATCCTGGATGCGTCCCGCTCCTGAAATGACAATAATGGGTGTTCCCGGATGTTCCGATGTAATGCGCTGAAGCACATCAAGGCCGTCGAGCCCCGGCAGGCGCAAGTCACAGAATACCATTGCCGGATTCATTTCCACCACCAGCCGCAGTCCCTCTTCACCGTTTGACGCCTCGAAGACTTTGTATCCCTGATCTTCCATATACATGCAGATACTGGTGCGAACGCCGATGTCGTCGTCAATCACCAGTAATCGATTGTCGCGAATGTTATTCATAATACAACAGAAATTCTCCGAGATGCCGCCATACGGTTTCAGGTGAAATATCGACAGAAGAAGAAGAAAGTTAAGCATTGGCCGGGGAATCTGACGCGTTGACCGCACCAGGCACTGGAAATTATACGAAAGTTCTGGTTTAAGGAAAACTGAAGTTTGGATTGTTGACAAGTGCCAACCAGATTTCTCTTAGAAATGTTTCACGATAATGCTATGAGTCAGTGATGAACCACACTGATTTTGAGAGAAGAAGCTATGGACGATTATCCCCGTAATGTAAGAGACACTTTCAGCATCATTCCCGAGTCTGACGAGCTGACCAAAGATGTGTTCCATACGAATCTTGCAGCGATGCTTATCACTTCTTTTCGATCCGGGCGGGTGATTAATGCCAATGACGTGTTCTTCGAAACTTTCGGACTGAAACGCGCCTATACCATCGGTCAGACTGCATTGGATTTAAATCTGATTTCGGAGGACGACCGTGACGTGGCGATACGCGTCCTCGAAAACGGCGGAGTAATCCGCGGCGTGGAGCGCAAATACAAGAGACCCGACGGATCCTATCTGTACGTGTCCTGGACCGCCGAACTGGTTAAAATAAAAAATAAGGAGTGCCTGTTCTCGGTATTTCTCGATATCACCGAGCAGAAAAACACGCAGCAGGAACTCAAGGAATCGAAAATGAAAATCGAGCTGGCCAATATGGAGCTCGAAAAAGCCATGGAGATTAAAAACCAGTACGCGCGAAAGGCCGAAGAGGCAAGTAAGGCTAAAAGCGCATTTCTGGCCAATACCAGCCATGAAATTCGAACACCGATGAACGCCATCGTCGGTTACACCGAAATGTTGCTTGATGACGATATTACTGCAGAGCAACGCCATGCGCTGAAAATGATAGAGTACAGTGCTGAAAATCTGCTGTCTCTGCTCGATAACATCCTTGATTTGTCAAAGATTGAAGCGAACAAGCTGGTGTTTGAAAAAGTCAGTTTCAACCTTGAAAAATTGATTTTCCAGACCATGCACCTGGTGCACATCAAGGCGGCCAACGACAATGTGGAATTATTGGCGGACACATCCGGACTCAATACCGATGTGCTCGGTGATCCCATGCGTCTGCGGCAGATACTGACCAATCTGCTGAGTAACGCCGCAAAATTCACCAGTGAAGGATATATTTTCGTGAAGGCCCGGGAAGTGGGGCACGCCGGCACAAAAGTCAATGTCGAGTTTACAGTGCAGGACACTGGTATCGGTATTGAAAATGAAAAGATAGTCAAAATATTTGAACCCTTTGTCCAGGCAGATGACTCCATCACCAGGCAGTATGGCGGTACGGGACTTGGGTTGGCCATCTGTAAGAACCTGGTGTCATTGATGGATGGAACCATTCGTCTCAAGAGCAAGAAGCATGAGGGGTCGACATTCACATTCGATGTGTGGCTGGAGAGACGTCCGCCGTCATCGGAACCCATCGAGCTCGACGTCTTCACCTCTCTGTACCAGGGCAAAACAGCTGTTATCGTAGATGACAACGAAATCTCATTGGACATCCTTGCGAATATATTGGTGGAATTTGATGTGGAAGTTATCCGCGCAACCTCCATGGGCAGTGCCATCGACATCATCGGCGGCAAACACGTCGATATTGCGCTGGTGGATACCACGCTGAATACACCCAATGGTGAGCGAATCCCGGTTGCCATCCGGTCCGCTTCCCTCAACGATGTGATACAGATCCTGGGCATCTCCCACATTTATAATCCGACCAAACAGGCCAAAACCGGCTATGATGGATACCTGACCAAACCGGTAAGCAAAAAAAGATTGATGGTCATCATTCAGAAGCTGTTCGGCTTCACGAGACAGCCCAAAAACACATTCACCGGTACAAGTATCTCCGCTGCGCCATTTACCAGTGCGCAGATACTTGTCGCCGAAGACCACGAAGTCAATCAGCAATTGATGATCACCATGATAGAACGCATGGGACACGCCGTGCATATCGCGGCGGATGGCATCCAGGCATTGCACATGGCCCGCGCCGAGATCTACGATCTCATTCTGATGGACATGCAGATGCCGGGAATGAGTGGCCTCGAAGTCACCCGGAAAATCAGAGAAACCGGGAACAAGGTTCCCATTGTCGCACTCACCGCCAGTGCAATGAAGGGCGATATGGAGAACTGCCTGCAAAATGGCATGAACGACTACATTACCAAACCCATAAAGCGCGATATTCTCCAGAAAGTGCTGTACAAGCATCTCGGTATCGGATCGAAAGAGGAAGTCCGAAGTAAAATCCGTTCTCTGATGATTTCATCGGATGATACCAGTGCGAAGGCGGTGAAGAACAATCTGCAGCGAATGCTGCCCACATCATCATTCAGGCTGGTAAACTCGCTCGTGGAGGGTCTCGTGAACATTGGCAGTCTTCACCCGCATCTCCTGTTTGTCGATCTGGCCACTGTTGACATCGACATCATTGCATTGCTGAGATATCTCCAGCATGACGAACACTATTCATCCATTGGAGTGATCGCCCTGACCGAATCCGAAAAAAACGCTTCTGTGATGAATCAACTGTTTTCCTTTTCCAACGTGGAAATCCTGCCTAAACCGTTAGGCAGGGAAGATTTCAATGATGCCGTCGGTCAGTTGATATCCGGAAACGTACCTCTGGTCTCGTATATTCCGGATCCCAATCTGGAATACCCCGGTATAGCGTCGAAGCCAGCTTCCGTATCGGAGGCGGCCAATGCCGATGACGCCCTGGCATCCCTGTCTCTGGAATCCATCGCCAGGGACATGATGCTCGATATGAAGGAGTATCACTATCTGCTCGACCAGTATATCGAATCCAACAGCAGAATCATTGCTTCAATGGACAAAGACTTCGCCCGAAACGACTCGGTGGAACTCGCGCGAAAAGTGCATGCAGTCAGGGGCAGCTCCGCCAATCTTTTCCTGAAGCAGATGGCACAGCATTGCGCCGATATGGAATCCAATATCAGACAGGGAGAGCTGGATGCCTCCAAACAGAATCTCTCACAAATTCAAAAGGCTCTGAAAGCTATCATCGCCGTGAGGAACAACGCATCATCTTGAAAATTCCACGGCGAGCAGGCTCAGGTCATCCTCAAATTCTTCGCCCTGTCGATATGCGACAATTTTCTTTTCGAATGCCGGGAGCGCCTTGTCGAGGGGCATCTGAGATATGGTCGCCAGCTCATTTTTCAATCGCTCCAGACCAAAGGGCGTAAACGTGGGATTGGTGACATCAATAATTCCATCGGTATAAAGATACAGCCGATCCCCGGCGATCAGCCTGGACTCAAATTCTGAAAAATCGTAATCAGAAAGAAACCCTATCGGCGGATCTCCCCCATCCAGCAGCGACACCGAATCTTTTCTGACGTGGATGGGCGGCGGATGTCCGGCTCTGACCCAGCGCAGAATCCCATCCTGATGATTGTACACGCCGTAGAACATCGTGAAATAAAGGTCCGTCGGCGGCTTCAATGGAAACCGTTCATTCAGCGCGCCCGCCACCATCGCTGGAGATGCCAGATTCTCAATGCCATATCGGTTCCCCTCTCCTCTGGTACCGCTGGACATTCCCCATGGTCGCAACATGTTGCTTAAAGTCACGGCAAACAATGCCGACGCCACACCATGCCCCGAAACGTCGATGGAAAAGATGCTGGTTCGGTGTTCATCCAGAGAAAATACATTGAACAGATCTCCTCCGATATAGGCAGCGGGACGAAAGATCCAGTTGTGACTGATAGGCACCCCGAATCCACGCGCCGGCAACATACTTTCCAGAGAAATTGCCGCCTGCTTCAGGTTTCGCTGCAGACGCTCATTGTTTTTTTCAAGGGAATATTCGAGTCGGAGGACCCGCTCTCCTGCTGTGATTCGAACCTTCAGTTCATTTCGATCGAACGGCTTGGTGACATAATCATCCGCACCGGACTCGATCCCTTCAACAACGTTTTTCACATTGTCCTTCACCGTACAGATAATTACATATGTGTAACCACCCTTGTCGTAATTCCGAATCATCTGGCAGAGTTCCGGCCCCTGGATACCGGGCATCATCCAATCGGTCAGCACCATATCGAAATCACTCTGCTGATACAGCTCCCACGCGTGACTTCCGTCTTCAGCCAGCGTGCACTCGTACCCCCATTGAGACAGATAAATCTTGAGCAGATTTCGCGTGGAACTATCGTCGTCTACAATCAGAATTCTGTATGACATGCGCTCCTCTTCAAACAGATAAAAACAGAACCCGCAGATTCACCGGTGACGATGAATTCAACACTTCCGCCGGAGACCATGGATTCCGGAAGTATCGAGGCGCCCTCCCTTTCACGTTCACCGTGAATCAATGACGCCAGGTACTTCTGCATGGCGATTAATGTACTACTGAAAGACATCAGTTTCACTGAATTTTTAAACCTCGCAACATTTTCTGAAAAAGACAAACGATTTCGTGGAGTTCAATTCTTCACCCAACGATTCCGTGAGAACTCCGGCAGACATGGTGGCACCAGAAGACCGCATCCCGATAAAGCCATCCGTATCGTTGGCAGACGTACAGGGAGGGGCAGCTACTTTTTCAGAGAATTCCCCAGCAGGTCTCCCAGGGTTCCCATGGACGTGCTTCCCGCCGAAGCGGATGACTTCTGAGTCGCTTTGCGAAATGCCTCGGTATTTTCCTGTTCCTGTTCAGCATCCCGGTCTACCATCGCGAGGGAGACTCTTCTGGTCTGGGGATCCACTTCCAGTACCCGAACTTCCACTTCCTGACCCACTGACACCACGGCTCTGGGATTGCTCACATGGGCCCCTGTCTTCATCTGTGAAACATGTACCAGTCCCTGAATGCCATTGCCAATTTCGACGAACGCGCCGAAATCCGCTATTTTCATCACTTTTCCCACAAGTACCGTGCCGGTTGTGGTGGTGCCAGCAAACTCGTCCCATGGATCTTCGAGAAGGGATTTCATGCTCAATGAAATCTTCTTCTTCACCGCATCAAGTTCCTTGATTTGCACGCTCAAAGTCTGTCCCGGTGCAAGAACCTCTTCCGGATGCTTCAATCGGGTATGAGAAATCTCAGAAATATGCAGCAGCCCCTCCACATCTCCCATACGGATAAACGCGCCATATGGCTGCAGCGAGGACACTGTTCCTTCGAGAACCTGGCCCACTGCCAGCGTCTCAAATGCTTTTTCTTTGGCCAGTTCAGCTGCTCTCTGGAGAAGAATCCGTCTGCTGACCACCACATTTCGGCCATCGTTCTCGAGACGGGTAATCACAAATTCATATGTTCTGCCAACATGTTCATCGGGTTTATCACAGTATGAGCTATCGATTTGCGAGATGGGACAGAACGCTCTGACACCAAAAATATCCACATTGAATCCCCCTTTGTTCACTTCCTTGACCTTGCCTTCCACGGTCAACCCGGCATCGAAGGCATCCTGCAACTGGGCCACCAGAGCCGCGGTGTCGTCGGTCCGTTCCACGCTGCTATGCCCCAGCCGGGTTGCGCACAGCATCGCACCGTCCTTCAATGCGGACGTCACAACTTCAACAGCGTCACCAATTTTGACACTCAATTCGCCATCCCGGGTAAGTTCATCTCTCAACACCATTCCCTCGGAACGGGTACCCAAATCCAGAAATACATACTCCGCGCCAATGGATACCACCCTGGCAGTGATTTTCTGGCCAATCGCAATGCTCGCTTCCGCGGCAAATGAATCATTTAACAGGTCTTCAAAATTATCTACGGTCATATTTTTTCTCCGGAAACATTCAGTCGGAAGACTGAATCAGTTCGGGGTGCACCATACCAGAGACACTTTTTCCTGCAATCAAAACCTACCAAAACAGAACGACGCGGCGAGTCAATATCTGATTCCGGTCGAGGAAACCTGTCCCAACACCCATCAACATGGATTGGACTGCAAAAGGGTACATTCTGGTATAAAAATGGAAGTGTGCCAACAGCGGAAAAAAAGCGGATGTGTTTCAGGAGTCTTTTACAAAAAGACTGGAAAGCAACGAATACAGAGACACCACAACCGACACGGGCCAGGCAATGGCTATCAGAATATACGCCACGGCATAAGAGCCTCCGGCGCCATCTTCTTCCTCTTCTTCCAGTTCAACCTGTTGCTGATTGATGGCCGTCCAGACCGAAACAATCGCTCCAATCAGAAAGTATAGTAGCAATGCTTTCATATCGTTCGCTCCCGTAAATCATTACCGCCCTCAATCCAACGGATGAAACCGTTCTGATATTTCAGGAAACAATTGTGTTCCCAGTCTCAATAACGTCATAATCGGGTCCGGTATTTAGCGCTGCCCGGTAAAAAAATGCATTTTGCCTAAAAAAGAGCTTCAACTCCACCAACCGATTTGTCATTAATGGGCCATGGGTTACCACATCAGGACAACTATCAGAACTGACCAATGCACCGGGTGCGGCAAATGCGTATCCGTGTGTCCCTATGACGCCATCGAAATCATCAACGGCAAGGCGGTGGTGACTGGCCACAAGTCAATGCATTGCGGACAGTGTGTCGCCGTCTGTCCGGAAAACGCAGTATATGTTGCTGATATAGAAGTACCTATGCTCAAGGGGGAATATGCAAGTGAAGCCACTGCGCTGTTCGATATTGTCATGCATCGTCGTTCCTGCCGCGACTATCGGCCCGATCCACTGACCCGGGCAGAATTTGATGATTTGATCACCTTTGGAAAGTGGGCGCCATCGGGAACCAATGCGCAGAAATGGGAGTTCACTGTATTGCCTACCCGTTCCGCGGTGGAAACCTACGCCGAGGCCATCTCCCGGTTTTATCGCAAACTCAACCGCCAGGCCGAAAACCCATTCCTTCGATTTTACGCCAAACTGTTCATGAACGACATCCTCGGCAAATATTACGCGCGCTATTACACACAGGTTGCCGACAGTCTGAAACGGTGGGATAACGATCGCACGGATTTGCTGTTTCATGGAGCGACCGGGGCCATCATCATCAGCATGCGTCCCGGGGCATTCTGTGCCCACGACGACGCATTGCTGGCGACACAGAACATCTGCCTCGGCGCACATACCATGGGGATTGGCTCCTGTATCATCGGATTTGCCGTTGAAGCCATGAAGCGGGATGCGCGCATTGCAAATACGGTGGGCATTCCGGCGGAAGAAACAGTGTATGCGGTGATTGCACTTGGCCGCCCCAAATACAACTATCCGAATCCATCTGGTCGTTTCCCCGGAACAGCCAGATATTTTGAAGGTTAGGAGTCAATTGAGATGCTGAACCGAGTAGGAATATCCCTGGACGAAACGCTGCTCGAACAGTTCGACGAACTGATTGCAGAGCGAGGATATAACAATCGTTCCGAAGCCATTCGCGATATGATTCGGGAAGAATTGATCAAAAAAGAATGGTCCGATGCCCACAGCGAAAAAACGCAGGTAGGCGTTGCCATACTGGTGTACGATCACGACGCGCACGATCTCAGTCACAAATTGATGCACCTGCAGCACGACGCGCACGACCTCGTCATTTCTACCACCCACGTGCATATGGATGAAAGCAATTGCCTTGAAGTGCTTTTACTCAAGGGCAAAGCAAAAGATATTTCGAATCTTGGAAATACGTTGACGTCGACCAATGGCGTCAAGATGGGAAAACTCGTACCGGCCACTACAGGAGAACGATTATGAGCCAGGACAACAGAACACCCGCAGCAGAACAGAGTGAAGCGGTCCACACCAATTTTATTGAAGATATTATTAATGAGGACATCAGGAATGGGAAAAACCAGAGTAAAGTGGCAACCCGCTTTCCGCCGGAGCCCAACGGATATCTTCATATCGGTCATGCAAAATCCATTTGCCTGAATTTCGGCATTGCAAAAAAATACAATGGCACGTGCAATCTTCGCTTTGATGACACCAATCCGGAAACTGAAGAAACCGAATATGTGGAATCCATTAAAGAAGATATTGAATGGTTGGGGTTTAAATGGGACGGCCTGTTCTTCGCCTCTGACTATTTCGATGATATGTACAAACATGCGATGACGCTGGTAAAAGATGGCAAAGCCTATGTGGAGGCACTCACTCCGGACGAAATCCGTCAGTATCGCGGCGACTTCAACACGCCGGGGAAAAACAGTCCGTGGCGTGATCGCCCTGTTTCGGAAAACATTGAACTGTTCGAGCAGATGAAAGCAGGGAAGTTCAAGGATGGCGAAATCTGCCTTCGGGCCAGAATCGATATGCAGTCGCCAAATATGAACCTGCGCGATCCCATCATTTATCGCATCCGTCATGCCACCCACCACCGAACCGGAGATAAATGGTGCATTTATCCGATGTACGACTGGGCACATGGACTCGAAGATTCGGTCGAAGGAATCACCCATTCGCTGTGTACTCTGGAATTTGAGAATCACCGTCCTCTGTACGACTGGTTTCTCGACCAGTTGCCGGTGCATCATCCGCAGCAAATCGAATTTGCCAGACTCAATCTGAACTACACGGTGATGAGCAAGCGAAAACTGCTGCAACTTGTAAAAGAAAATCACGTCAGTGGTTGGGATGACCCTCGAATGCCCACTATCTGCGGCATGCGTCGCCGAGGTGTTTCGCCCGCGGCACTTCGCAATTTCAGCGATCGGGTGGGAATTGCAAAACGGGAAAACGTCGCCGACTTCGCTCTCCTTGAGCACATTATTCGCGAGGATTTGAACGAAAGTTCACCAAGACTTATGGGAGTAATCGATCCGCTGCTCGTGGAAATTGAAAATTATCCGGAAAATGAGGAGGAGTTTTTTGATGCCCCATTGCATCCGGAGGATGATCGCTGGGGCAGCCGCAAGATCCCATTCAGTCGCACCCTCTACATCGAGCGCGATGACTTCCGGGAAGACCCGCCCAGAAAATGGTTCCGACTCAGCCCCGGAAAAGAAATCCGGCTGCGCTATGCCTGCCTGATCACCTGCCGGGAAGTAGTGAAAGATGACACTGGCAAAGTGGTCAAACTCATTTGCACCTATGACCCGGAATCCAAAGGCGGAAACGCGCCGGACGGCCGCAAGGTAAAAGGTACCTCCCATTGGGTGAGCGCAAAACACGCTGTAAAAATAACGGTGCGCCAGTACGATCGCCTCTTTAATGTGGAGAATCCCAACAAGGTGGAAGAGGGACAGAGCTGGTTGGATAATCTCAATCCCAATTCCCTTGAAATACTTGAGACCTGCTATGGCGAACCGTATATCCTTGAGCTGAAGCCCGAAGCGCGCATTCAGTTTGAACGCATCGGATATTTTGTGGCTGACCGCTACGAGTTTTCAGCCCAGACCCCCATTTTTAACCGAACCGTGACCCTGCGAGATTCCTGGGCCAAAATTGAACGGAATCAGACACCGGCGGGCAGCGGTAAAAAAAGCACTCAGAAAAAGGCGAGCCCCAACGCGGATGCCACCGCAGGGGACTATATTTCCATTGATGATTTCGCGAAGCTTGACCTGCGGGTGGGAACCATCCGTTCGGCCGAACTGGTGGAAGGCGCAGACAAGTTGCTGAAGCTCCAGGTGGACATCGGCGAAGCCAAACCCAGACAGGTGTTTGCCGGCATTCGCAAACGATACGAAAAGGAAGTCGACTCCCTGGTGGGAAAAAATGTGGTGGTGGTGGCCAATCTGAAACCGCGCCAGATGAAATTCGGTCTTTCTGAAGGGATGGTGCTGGCGGCGGGAGGTAAAGAAAACCGCCTTGAACTCGCCGAAATTGTCGGTGACACCCTGCCCGGCGACACTGTGTCCTGAACCTTCTTCGCACGTCCGACGCCACATGAAAATGCGCCATTGTGGTAACCGGAACGGCCAGCTTCAACACCATTATTGAATTTTTTCAATGAACCTGCCACAGCTCTGAATTCTGCTGTAATTGCCTGACCACAATCGCTTGTAATCGGCTGAATTTATGCAACACTGTCGGATAATCATTGCGGATAATTGCCTTTTTCGTTGACGTTTATATGGGATCAATCTGCAACGAAGCAATTGGATTGAAAGCTTGGAAGTGATGCGAAAAATCCTTTGCTGGTAATTTAAAACTCTGTGCAGACAGAATTAAGGGCGTTTTTTTAATTTCTGTCAAAAAACACAGAACACGTCATAGGTTTTTTCATTTGGAGAAACCTGGAACAAGAGAGGACAAAAATGAAAAAGAAACAAAATCACAATTTTCGCAAGAGTATGTTTGTACTGGCACTCCTGATGGGAGGCACGATGCTGATGATGGGGACTTTCGGCTGTGGCAGTTCGCAAGCGAAGACGACCACCGCTTCGGATGATGTCTCTGTTGTTTCCAGCCCGCCTGAAGCGGTGCCCATGGATACGCCTGCTGCCAAACCAGAAGCAGAGGAGAACAAAGCAGCGGCGTCAGAAACAGAAAGCGCCGAAGCTGCCGCCACAGAGAGTGCTGCGGAATCAACCGAAAGCAAAACAGAAGACGCCGTAAAAGAAACAGCTGAAAATACCGCGAAGAAAGAAAAACCCATTGGAGAGCGGATAAAAGATAATAAAGCAGCCATTGCGGAAACAAAACAGGCCATCACCGCCACGCAGAAAAGTGTGAAATCATCCGATAAGCGACTTCAAAAAGCCCAGAAGGCCAACAAGACCGCACAAAGCACCAGCAACAAAGATAAAGCGGCCGCTACTGAAACGGCTGAAAGCCTTAATACCGCAACGGAACAGCTCAAAGAAAGCACTCGAATCCTGGGTCTGGCGGAAACCGCATTGAAAGAGCTTGAAGAAAAGAATCCCACAACCGCAGCAGCCAAAAAAGATGTAAAAGAAAGTCTGATTTCACAGCGGGATTTTGTAAAGAAAAAACAAGCCGCCGTTGATAAATGGACCAGGGCCCTGGATGCCGCTCAGAAAAAAGTGGATCCTGCTAAAGAAAAGGCAGCAAAATCTGCAGCAGTTGCTACTGAAACACAGAAAGAATTTGACGCAGCGCAGGAAGAAAACAAGATACAGAAAGAAAAGCTGGCGACACTGGAAAAACAGCTGCAGGAATTCAACGATCTGAAAAAAGAACTGGCGACCATTGAAAAGGCAGAAAAAGAAAACGAGAAGAAAGCCAAAGCCGAAGCAAAGAAAAAAGACGCTGAAGAGGCAAAGGTGAAAAAAGCCGAAGAGAAAAAAGCTGCCGCGGACGAAAAAGTAAAGAAAGAAGACAAAAAGGACATGAAAGCCAGGGCGGTAAAAAAAGACGACAAAAAAAACGTGAAAGCCATAGCGGTGAAAGAAGCGGATAAAAAAGACGTGAAAGCCAACGAAGCCGCAATGGCGAAAAAATAGTTGCCAGCCTTTTCTCAGTCAGACATCGCGCTATGATTTCCGAAAAATCCGGCGCTGTTCGGTATCCGTAACAGGAGCATTCACATTGTTGCAACCCGCTCCCTGGAGCACAACCATCAGAGTGGTGGCGGCGGCAATGGCCCGGAAGTGCCATTCATTCATCCATGTCCCGGAAACATACAGCGATTTTCCCAGCGTGGAGATATCACGGTGAAGCGTGCCAAATTCCCGGGATGCGTTGGTAAATACCGCTGTGGCATCGCAATCCCCGGTCGCACAATCCAGAAGACGCGAAAACACACCAGTACGCAATTGGTTCAGTTCAGCGATGAACGCCCACAGACTGTTCAACGCAGACGCATTGATGCGGGACCGTTCCCCAACTGTCTGGTTCAGCTTAGCCCCCAGCAACAAATCAAGCAGGGTGAAGAACGGATCTCCGGGGCCCAGCACCCTGGAATCCAGCAACACGGACAGTTCTGAAAATCGCTGAACAACCGGATCATCGTAAGACACATAGGGCAGGAACTCGCCCCCATGAAGCCAATGATTCTGTTGAAGATTTTCTCTGACTTCTGTTCCCGCATATGGACGAACCGCCACCATCTTGAACAATCCGTGTTCCACTGTTTTAAGAAAATCCAAATCCTGTGCGATGGACGAGGCCGTTGCCCCCGGGTGAATCAGCAGACTGTTAAACAGGGTGATCACCCCGGCCGACGACAGCATCTCCATTCCCGCCCGGGAGCGACTGCTGCTTCCCTTCCGGCCCAGGGTTTTCAGATTGTCATCGGTACATGTTTCAACCCCCACCAGGGTACGCACCACCCCGAGATTCACCAATGCATCCACCGTTCTGGCGGTGAGCTGATCGGCCCGAGTCTTGAGTCCCAACGCCACGTTGGTCATTTTATTGCGCCGTAGTTCTGTTCGAAAAGAATCGGCCCAGTCAAGGGCATCCTGCTCCCGCAGGAAAACCGGGTTTTCATCGTTGATAAAAAAGTAACGGACTCCCTTATCAAAATACAACGACTTCATTTCATCAATCAAATCGGACATGGGACGCCGTTGCAGCCGGCGATACGTGAGACAGGTGGTTGACGTCGCATTGGGCACCGCCTTTTGCCGCTGGGAATCCCGATGTCTGGCGAGTGCGGCATGGATGCAATAGGCGCAACGATACTGACAACCACGTGTGGATACCACCTTGGCCATGGAGACGCCGTGTAACTTTCCCGGTTCCGCTTCCCGCATGGGGCGCCAGCCGGGCGATTTTCCGGTGGGATTGGCCGGATTGGAAAAAGTACGAGTGGTCAGCGACGGCACCGTGCGTAAATCGCCGTTTCGGGCAACACAGTCGGCAAGCTCGCAAAGTGCGGACTCCGCATGCACGCCAATCACCCCATCCACTCCGGATGCATGAGCAAGCACCCAATCGGTCTGAAATACCGCCAGAGGTCCATATTGAATGAATTATTGAACTCACATTTATGGGAACCCCGGGATTTATATTGGCAGGAAAAACAGCGCACACGGCTTCCTAAACCGGGGTCGCAGGTTCGAGTCCTGCTGGGTGCGCCGTTCATCTTTTCCGCTTCGCGGAAAAGTGAACACCGCGGCAACTTATTTTGCGCCAGCAAAATGAGTGAGGAGGCCGGTACAAGCCCTGTGATTCTGAGGAGTTGCAGGGATTTTGTTTTTGGTGGCGTTGGTGGATAGCCCGTATGGGGCAATCATGGGGCACTGATTTTCAACAGTGGCCAATAATCGGTAACAACAAATCTGAACTTAAAGGAATATACGAAGGAGAATTCTTCAGTGGATTACGCGCTGCTCTATGCAAACGCGCTGCACAGTCATGCCAAACGACTCCAACCAAGCTGGGACACATTGATTATCCACACAACGCCAATATACCTCTCCAGGTGTTTCAACAAGCGGTGGGCAAAACTTCTCATTGTTGCTACATCGTGCTTTAGATGTCGAAATAACCTGCCCATTGTGACAGACACCATTCTCAAATGCCAGATAGTCCTCATAGTAGATTTCGCGTGTGACCATGCCCACGGCGGGATATTGCGCATCATTCCGACGCCGCTCTACTTCTCCCTGCACAAGCATCCCCATCCATCGCCAAAAACAACGAATCGCATCCTGCTCCATACCATCGTCTAACAATCCCCAAACGTCTGCAACGGTTCTTCTCAATTCCTGCTTTACTTCTGGGGTAACCGGCGTGGAGAGCGTACCCGGTAGTGGGACAAGATACTTAACCGCTTTCTCATAGGTAGCGTTTTTCTCATGTTCGGAAAAGATGCCATAAAATTCAGCGTTCAAGGAACTCTTGCACGCATCACGCGCTGGAGTTCCACATGTTTCAACAATGTTCTTCTGATTCGAAGGTTCATCGCTTGCCAACATGCGTTCGTCGATGCACAGCCTGTATGCGCCGAGGTCTTCCGCTTCTGTGTCGTTTTCAAATCGGCTCAGCTGATACAGCCCTTCAAACTCAGTATCCATTCTGGTGTATTTGCAAAACGGATCGCTCATCCCATACCGAATTTTTAAGAATAATTGATAGTTATCCCAGATGGCGCCAAAGTACCCATCTTTACGAGGCTGCAAGTCTCTGTAGTCGTCATACAAATTTATAAAGGTCTTCCGCTCTTCGGGTGACACGTTAAATGGCAAGGCACTAATCGCGCGCTCATAAAACGGGATACTATAGAAGGAGCTCCATGTTGCATCATAAACCATTTCACCTAATTGAAACCAAAGCCAGGCACGATCAGGATGAGCTTCTGCATCCTTCTTCTTTTGGAAAATTGCGTCAGTCGTCTCCTTCTCGACAACAGTAACGGTGATGTCGTCTCCTGACTCTGGCTCCAACTTTTCAAAATGCATTGTCAGAGTATTACCGTCGACCGAGATCGTTCCGGCCTTCGGCCCTTCAATTTGAATACTGTACTCATTCGGCGCAACGGGGCTGTTTACAACAATGTCTCCCTGCCCAATTGAGCCCCGCCACCCTTCACCGGTGCGCAACAAATACTTGAAGATGTGACGACCACCCCAACTGTACCAATCTTCATTGATTTCGTAATCAATCACCAAATGAACGGTTTTACCCTTTTCCACCGGCAACTCGAACAATTCTACTATCCACCAGTCATTGTTTCGCTTCAACTGGGGTGACAGGTTCAACAAGTCCACTTTTGTTTCAAGTTTGGTGCCGTCAATCCGGATGTCTGCCTCCCCAGGACTCATATACCCAAGCACTTCTTTTTTGTCTTCGTCTGTAACTTCCTGGTCGTCGACAAAATACCCCAAAGGCTGGAGCACTGGAAAGAACGCGGGGACGACTTCGTCTTTTTCGCCCTGGTTCTCAAACCAGAATTCCGCACGAACCAAGACCCGACGTAAATCGTCGGTAAATTTTTTGAAGGTGACAATTTCTTTCACCATGGCCACCTCGGTGACTGTTCGGCCACCCACATTACCGGGGATGTAAAACTCAGTCGGCCCTGAGTCCGCCATGATGGCAGTCGGGAATAGAAAGATTGACACCCATACTAGCTTAACGAGACTTCGCATGTTTAAGATACGCGTGCTCATGGCCGAAATATTCCAATCAACAAAATAGCAAACATGGCTCAATTGCTTCCTGCCCAAAACGTGAGAGCTTCGAAGCAGGTAATAGAAGACTGCATGGGATACGTATCGTGCCGACTTTATTCATTCTGTACCCAGCCAATTAAACAAAGAGACTTCCTTGTTGATGATCTGATCCCATTTTTCCTTTTCAATTGGCGCGCGCCCCGTCACATGTTCTCGCAGGACTTTCAGAAAGCTCAATCGCTCCGGGACATCCACGTCAGCGAGCACGGTCATTGATTTGGAGCAAGGATGAACGTGAAAATGATCGAGGTCGCCCTCGCTATCAATTGTCTCCACGACGAGATGCTCAATTCCCGTGTCTTCATCATCGATCAGTTTCTCTACGACAATGCCAATATCCTCTTTGAACAGTTCACTGCATGGCACCTTTGGAAACGGGAAAATGCGGACAATATCTCCGACGTTGACCACAAACGAATTGGCAGGCTCAGGGCAATCCCTATTCAGCTGTTTTCCCTGGTTATCCAAATGCCAGACATCAGAAAAGTAGTCTTCCGAGTATGAATCAATCGGCCGCTTGGTGATTTCGAACAGAAAATCATCATCCGGCTCCAGATCCATTTTGGGAGCCATTTCGACGGCCTTTTCGAAGGTGGTCGCAATCCCTTCATCGTAAACGTGCACCGCTCCGTATCGGTTTCCGTATACTATTTTTCTAACTACGTAAGCATCCATAGAGCTGCCCCTCTCAACAATTAATCGATTACACATCACAGAATGCATCGAATCCCAGTTTGGTTCAAACTCTGCGTTCGAAAGCTGTTCGAACACCGCAAAAAAAGCCGGAGGGGTCAGGTATCGAGGGGCTGTTGTCCAAATAGGCTGATAAAAAACCACCCCCAGAGGAGGTGGTTTTGATTTAGCCCCCGGAGGGGGCGAGCATGCTTTGCCCCAAAATGGGGCAAAGAGAGTTGTCCCCGTTGTTTAACGAGCTTTAGTCAAACTTCAGATCTTCCTGATTCTTCTCGCGCTTCTCCTGATATTTTACATACTTCCGTATGATTTCGGCATCGACACCTACGGTGTCACCGAAGTATCCGGTTGCCCAGAAGTGATTGCCCCAATACGGCTTGCTTTTCAAATCTCGAAATTTATTGAACACGCGAATCGCCGTTCTTCCCTTCATCGTTCCAACATACTGTGATATTGAAATTTTCGGCGGTATCATTACAAGCAGATGGATATGATCCGCTTGAACGTTCAGTTCAACGATTTC
>JBNKCR010000020.1:0-80251 GCA_050287845.1 Polyangia bacterium | reverse complement strand
AGTTTCACCTCAACTTCCGTGCCGTCCGGCTGTTTGAACGTGTACGGCTGGGATGACGTGGGTGCTGCTACGGCCAACTGACTGACAAACAGTACAGTAAGCGGCAGCAATCGCGTTAATTTTATAGGGAAACGAAACAGTGTACTCATGCTGATGTCCTCCTTTGAACTGAATCAATACCTTTTTTTATATTAAATGTTGTAGCGCCACTCCATAGCTCAAAACTCAAGTTAAGAGGGTGCAGATTTCAGTCTGAAGGGAAAACAGTATATGAAAAAAAGGTGTCTGCCGGTGTAAGTTGTTGTTGTTGAAGCAAAAACATACAACCAGAGACAACACCCATGAAAGACAATCCCTCATCGTTGACATTAAATCTCGCAAGTTTTGCAGAATTGGAGCAGTTTCTGGAAGCCCGGCGGGGCTCATCCACAGCGGAAGCCAAACCGCGAGGAAAGTGAATATTTCAAGGGAATTCCCTCAAAAACATCGGTGGGGTTCGCCCGTTGTTCCACCGGTCGGGGCCCTATGCTGCAGTGAATCAATTGACAGGTGGAATGAGGCTATTGCTCCAGGTGGAATGAATCCAGTTCAAAGTCGGTGTTTCCGCCGAACTTGAGGCACAGATCGTGGGGGCCGCCGGAGGCGTCGATGGTGCAATCCAGGTCGGCGAAGGTGCCCATTCCACCGGAACTCGCAACATCGCAACTGCCCACCGAGGTTCCTGCAGAACCATCAATACAGCCATCGATAATCACGTCGATGGTGCCACCGCCGGCGCTCGAAGCCACTTTGGCGACCAGATGGGTTGCGCCTTTGCGGAAGTTCACCTGTGAATACGCCACCCAGTCGCCGGCATCAATGCCGGCAATTCGGACCGTCTGCCCCGCCTTGCCATCCACGTTAATCCCATTTTGAGCGGCAATGGTTTCGGCCTGGACTTCAGAAAAGCCATCGAGACACTTGAGCTGCTCGACGGTAAAGTCATCGGTGCTCATTTCTATTTTATTGAGGGAGCCGTCTGCGGCGTAGGTAATTTCCTGCATCGCAATGCTGCGCTCGTAGATGTTGTCGTTGCTTATCTCCTTAGTCAGCTTGCGATTGTGATAGAAAACGTAGGTTTTACCCTTGAACTCTACAATTGAGCCATGATTGTTATTGCCGTTGTTGATGCCGGAGTTGCCCAACAGAGCGCCCTTGTACTCGGAGCCTTCCATGGTGGGCGAATCGCCAATATAGTACTCCAGCGCGGCGCCGTGACCGGCCGAAAAGTCTGAGGAGTAACTGAAGTAGTACTTGCCATCGTGTTTGTGCATGAATGACGCTTCGAAGAAAGCAGTTGTGGCAATGGTTGTTGCGCGCGTATCCTTGAAGCCCATCATATCGTCGTTCAGGCGCACCACCCGGGCATTCTGGCCGCCATTATCACCACCGCCAAAGTACAGATAGGCCTGGCCGTCGTCGTCCACAAAGCATGCGGGGTCAAACAGCCATGGCACATTGGCATTGGGAAAGCTCGACGTCAGCATGCCGTGGCCAAGCGGGTCAGTGAACGGACCGGCCGGGTCATCGGAAACAACCACACTGATTTCCGAGCCGCCATTGGTGAGAAACATGTAGTACTTGCCGTTTTTCTCGCAGGCGGTGGGGGCAAAGAGTACCCTTGCCCAACTCAGGTCATCGGCACTTACGGCAACGCCGTGATCCGTCCAGTTGGCAAGGTCATCGGACGAATAGGCATGGTGGTCGACCATATCGAAACTGTTCGACCCTGCTACGTCATGAGACGCATAGACGTATATACGATCACCGTAAACGATGGCATTGGGATCCGCTGTGTACATATGAGTGATAAATGGATTGCGTGCCTTGCCATTGGGGATGCAATCATCGGCGTCGGTATCACTGTCCGTATCAGTGTCGGTATCGGTATCGCTGTCCGTATCGGTATCGCTGTCCGTATCGGTATCACTGTCCGTATCGGTATCACTGTCCGTATCGGTATCACTGTCCGTATCGGTATCACTGTCCGTATCGGTATCACTGTCCGTGTCGGTATCACTGTCCGTGTCGGTATCACTGTCCGTATCGGTATCGCCGTCCGTGTCGGTATCCGTATCGGTATCAGAATCCCCATCTCCGTCAGTATCAGAATCGGTATCGGAGTCGGAATCGGTATCCGCGTCAGAGTTCCCATTTTCGCCCCCCGAACTGTCGCTGGAGCACCCCGGCGCGTTGAGAAAACCTACTGCAACCAATATAAATGTCATCATTATCAATTTGTTCGCTATTAATTTACTCATAAAAGTTCTCCTCTGGTCTATTCATAACTTCATCAGAACTATAGTGGCACACAATATCTGAAAATGGGTAGATTTCAATGATACTTTCCGACAATGCTTCCATATAATGGAAATCTCAGAGTTCCCCCCTTTAAATGACCCCCTTAAAATGACCCCTTAAAATGACCCTTAAAATGACTCTGAGACATTTGGCAAGGACCCCCCTTAAAATGACCCCCCTTAAAATGACTCTGAGACATTTGGCAAGGACATTTGGCAAGAGACCGAAACTGCCACCGCCGTTTACACCGCCCATCGCACAACCCGGGTATCCTGGCGAGGTGGCGGTTGGGAAAGAGCACTGAATCGACGACTTCTGTGAGGCTTTTCATGAATTCAGAAGTCACTCTAGGCCTTTTTTTACAAATTACTAATTTACTAATTTACTAATTTACTAAATCGCAAAATATACGTATAAGGTTTATCATCAGATTGGAATTATCTCGAAGGAAGGTACAGTCATGCAGATTCCAACCAATTTAAAGCACAAGCCGGTCATCATTTCGGAGAACTACGAAAACGTGGATGGCCGCAATGCCTATAAGAGTGACGCCAAGGGATTGTCCCTGGGACTGGCCCAGTGGAACGATCGCGGCAAGGTGGACATCTCGGCCAAGGTGTGGCGCCACACCGGCGGCAAGTGGTCCAGACAGTCCGAAGAATTGCCCCTGCACCGGGTATTGGATCTCGCGCTGTTTGTCTGCCGGGCCAAACAGCACTTCAAGGAGGCATACCGCAATGACGTCCCCTTTGATGCGGACAATCCAGTCATTGACCGGGTGGGACTGCAGGGCGACGCGATGACCATCCGTTTTGCCGTGGAGAACGAAATGCTGACCGAAGATATTGCGCTGTTCGAACGTGTACTCAGTGAAAACGATGAACTGCTCAGCGAGCGCCTGATTCAGCTGGCTTCGGTACTCCGGGATATGGGATATTGACCATGATGGACACCCACGAAAAAAAAGAACTGAAAGATCGGTACAAACGGATGCAACCCCGGATGGGGGTATTCGCGATCATCCACCGCGGCACGTCCAGATGTTTTCTCGACATCAGCACCGATATTCCGAGCATGTTCAACAGAATTGAATTTCAATTGAAGATGGGCATGCATCCCTGCAAATCACTCCAGGCAGACTGGAAAGCAGAAGGGGAATCCGCCTTTGCATTTGAGGTGCTCGATACCCTCACCTATCGCGATGAAGTAACCCGGGCCACATATGTTGAAGAATTGAAAACCCTCAAGGCAATGTGGATTGAAAAACTCAATCACGAAGGCAATCTCACACTGTATCCGCATTGATGCTCTCCGTGGTTGCCCCGTCAATTGGGGACGTCTTCAACTCTTCGTCAGATATGATGATTTTCAGGAATCAAAATTGAGTATCACTCTGGTTCTGACGGTCGGTGATGTAGTCCGCAATTCAGAGTGCGAAAGCTGTATGTGTCCTTTCCGGGAACCAGCGAGTGACCCAGACAGGCCTGAAAAAAACACCCGCCCGGTTTACATCTCCGGGGCAAGTCGTCTTCTTTTCAGAGCACTTCAACTCATTGTTGTTGTTGAAACGCCATTTCCCGGTGCGGATGTGAATTGGCCATTTTGCACCGGAGGGGAAAGGAAAGGATTGAATAATGCGATTAAAAATTAAAGAAAATCTGATTTGGCAACTGGTCGTTCTTTCTATTTTGTGGGCTGCGATTGGTTGTGATGCGGGTGAGACGGACCCGGATGGGCCACTGATTTTCGGTATCGCAAAATCGGAATTGGCTATCGGGGAAACCATGCATCTGCTGGGGGAAGATCTCAAGGAAGCGCCGGGCAGCAAGACACTTCTTTCATTACAGGGGGTCTACTCGGATAAAGAAGGCGGCGCATGGGAAGTGAACCATACATTCAAACCAATTTTTGACGGCACAACGGAGCTCGGCGGAGAAGAGTACGACGTTTTAAGATGGTCGCGGTTCGGGCCATTCGATGTGCCCTTCGGCCACTCCAGAAGCACCGGCGTTTTCAGAGGACACATCGTTGCGACACGGATCCTGTCCGATGGTACGGCGGAGGTCGGGCCAGATTCGCCGCCCATCGAAATCACCGTCCAACCATCGGTGGTAATTGAAACACTGCGTCCGTATTTTTCTGAATGCAGCGCGCCCGCCATTCGCGGCATCGAGGGATTACCGTATTTTTTGCGGGTTCGAACCATCGGCCTGACGCCGGAACGCTATCGGTTTGTTGTGACCAATATCAACGGCGAAGATGGTTTCGTTGAATTTGAAAAATTGGCCACCTCCGATGGAATCGGCACCCTTGGTGATTCAGAACCCTTCTTTTTGAATCCAGTACCGGAGGAGCAGCAGAATGCCGTTGTGGTAATCAATGTCGAAGCCATCGACCCGGATGGCGAGATCGCGGAAACCGCGCTCCCTTTCTCGGTGCATCGAAATATTGAAGTCATCTCGAATGGCGCAATTCAGGTGGCTGAATATTATCCACCGGTACCCGTATCGGCCTGTATTCCCGGGGTTGACAACAATGAAGTGCTGTATTCCGAATCGGATATGGAGGTTCGGCAAAAAAGTGTATCGGTCACGATTTCGAAACAATGGTCAGAGGCGTACGGAGTGACCAACTCCTCCAACTGGCTTGAAGGATACACAGAGGGAACAGTGACCACCCATGGCGAAACCTGGGATAATCGGTTGACGGAATCCACTTCAGTTGGCGAAAGCTATGGCGTCACTTATGGACAGACCAGTAGCAGCAATATGAGTTTTTCATCCAGCGATGGCGAAACGTGGAGCATGAACAGAGCCCAGAGTGTTACCGAATCGGAGTGGCAGGAAGTCGCGGAAAACAACCATTGGGATGTTAACGCGTCCGTTACCGCCGGAGCCGAAGGCAGGGCCAGTGTACCCCTGGTTGCCAAAGGGAAAGTATACGCCGAAGCAACTGTGGGCGGGGAATATGGACAGGGCAGTTCAGACACCCTTGGAAACCGCAAAGATATACGGTCCGATTTGGGTTACTCGGTGAGCGGTTCTCACAATGACACGCTAACCTTTGGCAGTGCGACCACCGATTCGAGGAGTGAATCGGTCACAGGTGACTACCGACTCACCCGTACCAGTTCTTCCGGTCATGCCATCTCTGACAGCGAGGCCCGTTCCGAATCGCGTACCTATTCGCTGGGTGGTTCAGATTCATTGTCAGAAACAGTTACAGAAGGAATGAGCGAAGCGGAAGCACGGACCTGGATGGAATCCAACGGACATACCACATTGACCAGTTACAAGGGTACGATTCCCGAAGGACAGTACGGAGTGTTTTATCGGCAGACCATGCGGCTGATAAAAAAATCGCACATTATTTCATACGACCAGTGCGGCGTGGCTCATGTCCAGGGTGAAATAGTATTCAACGACTGGAGCTGGGCGCCGGAATTGGCCGTTGGACCGACATGCCTGCCTGAATCAAACTTTCCCAGAGCCCAGTGTCTCATCGAACCCTGCGGTTATTGAAAACTCGTCCCTTTCGTTGCGCTATTGCCAGGTTGTGGTGAATGCTTCGTAAATGGCAGCTGCTTCATTTTCCAGGTACGCATTGCTGTTCAACCTCACTTCTTCCTGCGGGTTGGAAAAAAAAGAAGCAAATACCATGATGCCGGGAATGTCGGAATCGATGCCGGTGAGAATGGCGTAGTCCGCTCTTCCGTATGCACCGACCCCGTCGTTTCGGGGCACCGTTTCCATTGCCTGCTCCACCGCAGCATGGGTGGCGTCTCCCCATTGTTCTGAATGATCGTAATAAAAATATACGCGGGTATAGTTGATCGTTGTGTCGCTGGAGGTGTTGTGGTGAATGGAAATCACATAGTCCGAATTGGCATTATCGCATACCGTCACCCGTTCCGTGTTGGCGACCGCCGGAAAATACTGATATTCATTGTTCACACCGTCGTTGGTGTACATGGCATACAATTCATCCAAATCATCCGGTGGTACTGTCATCACCACATTGAGACCGCCGGATTCAAACATATCTTTCAGATAATAGGCGACCTTGCGATTGATTAACGCGATTTCGTGCAACGCCTGCCCGTCGTCGTCGCTGGTGACCCAACCGGGATCAATGCAGACGGTTTCTGCATCTGTTGTCGTGTCTGAATTTGAATCTGAGTCTTCGCCGGTAGCCGAGTCTGAGGCTGTACCGGAATCTGTACCGGAATCTGTACCGGAATCTGTGTCTGTATCAGTGCCTGATGCGGTATCCTCCTGAGAATCGCTGCCGTCCATTGAAACACAATTTCCCCTGGAACACTGCTCCCCCGGGTCGCATTCACTGTTTTCGATGCAATCCGTTCCGTTACCCCCGCACCCCCCAATCACAATTGACAACAGCAACCATGCCATCGCTCTCACGGAATCCATTCTAAAACCCTTTCCAGAATATCGTTGCACGAATACCACCGGCAACGTGCCACGAATGGGTAGATATTTCAGCCGCCCCGGGGCCGTACAGCGGTCCCAGATTTCCTGACAGTTCCCATAGCCACTTTCCCTTTGGCGGAAAAATGATGCCGATTTGCCCGGATGGGTAGAACGACCAACCTTTCTGAGCATATCCGTGACTGTCATCATATTTTTGCCAGACATGGGAGAGGTGCAGTCCCATCCCCAGCTGAAGGTCAAATTGCGAGAAACCGAAACGACGTCCGCCGCTTCCTTCCACTCCCAATGAAACCGCCCGATAGGACAACCCGGGATAACGACGCCGATCACCTGAAAACATCAGTTGTGTCGAACCAAACCAGCGGTTTGAATCGATTCGAATCGGCAGCAACAGCTGGTAACGTGGATGCAGCATGATATGGGACACGAACGCTACCCCATATCCAAGTCCCCAGATAACGGTTCGTCCCGGTTTTATTGCCGTTGCCGTCAGTACTCCGGAGCCGATACCTTTGGCAAATAGCCGTTCCACGTTTTGTCCGATTCCGGTTCTGGGCGGTGACTCAGGCAGGGGATGTACCACCAGCGTTTCCCCGGCTTCCACATGCATCGTGGCCGTTTCCCTGCCTACCAGTCCATCAAAGTGGAACAATTCCATTTTTCCAGGATACACCACGATTTCCTTCTTCTGGCCCTCTTTCTTTTCAAACACCTTCACCAGCAGGCCATCTGCGTATGAAAGCGCAAAGCGACCATGGAGATTTTCGGACAAGATGAGTTTCGCGCTTTTTCGATTTGGAAAACTGAAATACACCGGCGCCAGAGAACGCAGCTTCGAGACAAACTGCTCCGGGATCTGATGACGGTTGTTACTCATGGTATAGTCAATGGTTTTTTGGCGCGCGTAGTGCCAGATGCGCTCCAGGGTGATGCCCGGTCCATCGCTGCCGGCCTTATCCAGCGCCTCAATAAAAAAATGGGTGAATACACCGCCCAGCTGCCGATCTTCGTAGCTCGGCTGCCCCGCACCACTCGAAACGAACCAGATGCTGCCTTTGGCGGAGAGCACCTGATCGGGCATCTCTTTAGCCACACTCAGTCCGCGGACGGGGCGCATCCCTTTCTTTTTCAGCAGGGTATCAAGACTGCCGGCGTAGCAGGCGTCAAACACACCCACTGAAAAATCCGCACCCACTCTGTTGAACAGACGGGTGAGGGTCTGACTGGACATGGGGCCATCGCTGAGGAGTAATCGGCCGGATAATCCATGCCCGGTGTAATAGAGAAAGAAAATAGATTCCATATCTTCGATCAATTCAGTATCCTTTTTTCGCTGTCTGGCAAGACTCGCAAATGCATCGCTCACTTCGGCCCGGGTCGCATTGATGAGCAGGCGGGTGCGCGCTTCGGACTCATCGAAGTTCGCGACATCAATCAACTGCCGCCGAAGCCGTTCAGCTTCCCGCTTCGCGTGAAGAAGCGGGGGAAACGGCTCCTCTCCCTGCTCATCCACCCCCACATTGTTTCCGATAATCAGGGCATACCGCATGGTGACTGCAGCGGCGGATGATGAAAAAAACAGCATCAGCACGATGACAGCTGCCAAACAGCCTTTCGGCGTCATTGGTCGCGCTCCTTCCGGAAGGAAAGGATTTCCAGGGACCGAACTTCGGGAATCTCCAGTTGCAGTTGGCAATCCGTATCGGTTTCTTTTGCATTCTCCACCGATTCTCTCAATGCATCGAGGGGCAGCGCCGTATCAGAAAATACGCCGATAATCCATTCACATTCACTCACGGTGTCAACCATTGCCCCATCCGGAAGAGACACGTCCACGCCCGCACTCACCGGGCTGCTCTGATGTCCCTCTCCGGGGAACTGCACGAAAACTGCGCCTGTGCTGTCCCGGGTCAACAGAGCGAGATAGCCTGGTCGGCCGGCTGAATAGAAGAAACCAAGCTGATCCCCCGGTTTCAGCGACATCAGATGTCGGGCATGCAACAGACGGTTCTCCCGACGGACCACTGCCGAAATCAAGTCGCCGCCCTTGGGGGACAACTGCGTAGTGTGGGACGGTACTACCGGGGAAGTTGGTGTTGGCCACCACCAGGCGAACAGCGCACCCGCAACCAAGATTGCTGCGGCAAAGGATACCGCCATTCTCGTCGTTCCTGAAAACCGCTTCGGATTTGGCGAAAAAGGAATTACCGCTTGATCAACTTCCCGCGTCTCGGTCATGGGATGCAACATGAGCAGCGCTTCCCTGCAATCGCGACAGGTGGCCAAATGGGCGTCAACGGCTTCAATTACCGCCGGGCTGGCTTCTCCCGACATCACGAGTGCAATCTGCTGAAGTGCATCGTGGTGAATTTCCTGCAGCTCAATTTTGCGATGAGAGAGCAACAATGCCACATCGTCCGAGGTAATCTGTTTCTCCGCGGTCATTGTTGCGTCTCCTGTTTCAGCATCAGCGTTTCGGTCACACCTTTTTCGATGCAGAGTCGAAGGACATCCAGACTCTGGCGAATCAGACGACCGATGTATTGCCTGGAACCGCCCAGTATTGTGCCAATCCGTTCATTGCTCAACTGTTCATTGAATCTGAGTCGCAGTACTTGCTGTGCTTTCGGGGTCAGCGTTGGCAAACAATGTTCCAGCCGTGGCATCAGATTCCGGACCATTGCCGTTTCCTCAGGAGAAAGACTCGAGGTGTCGCGCATTTCAAATTTCAGTTCGCTGAATCGGGCACGCTTCTGTCTGAAATCCAACGCGCGTCGAACCGCCATCAGCCTGAGATACCCTCCCATCGCGGCAGCCTGTTCCACATGCTGCACCCGGCAATCAATAAATTCTGTCAGCAAATCCACCGTCAAATCCGTGGCATCGGCACCCCCGCCGAGGATGCGTGCGCATATGGCGTATACTCTGGGCCAATATGTATTCCAGAATTGTTTCTGGCAGGTGGAGTCCCGGTTGCAGAGCCCCTCGAGTAAACTGTCATTATCCATGCATTCGCCTCATTGCATTCCCCTTACTGCATTTGGTGGAATACATTCAACTTCAAGTGGATAAAGACGAAAAACCACTGCGATGTAAACCTTTTTTTACCTGCCTTTGAGGTTTCTGAAGACGGAAACCTCAAAACAACGCACTGGTGTATCCAGGGATTGATTCAAAGTGAAAAATTTCAATGGATTCGAACACCGTTGCAATTGCTGTTGCAATTCCTGATGCAAATTTTTTCGGATAAATGCTATTTTCGCACCCCCTCAAAATGACTCTGAGACTTTTGGTTGGGAGACTCTGAGACTTTTGGTTGGGGACTCTGAGACTTTTGGTTGGGGCATTCAGACACCGCGATAATGTCCATTCTTTAATGTTCCCGCAGCTGGGTTGCAAACCGTCCGATTTCCGCATGAAATTGCGACTTACTGGTTTTGTAGCATTCGTGCGGCGCCCCGGGGAATACTTTCAGGATGCTTCCAGTCAGCGCATGATGCAGTAGAGAGGCCTGCTGCACGGAGATCATTTCGTCGGCTCCCCCCCACAGAATGAGAGATGGCACAGACAGGCGTCTTAGCTGGTCAATGTAGTCCCTGACGTTCGTCGGCGCGAGCAGGATAACCCCCTTGACCATTGGTCGATGTTTCACCAGAAACGGCAGTACGTACGATCCCGCATAGGACTGAGCGAGAACGACGGGGTTGCGGATGGCGGCGCTTTCTAAAAAACGCTCCAGATAGTCGCCTTTCGACACCGCGGGATTCCCGGTTTTTCCATGTCTGGGGAGATCCGCGGAGACCACGTGAAAACCACGACTGGCCAAATAGCGCATGGTGCCCAAATCCTTCCAGGATTCGGCGCGAAGCTGGGCGCCATGCAACAGTACAATTGGGAGCTGATGATTCATTCCCGTTTCCAGGTATCGGACAGACGCGTTGCCAAATGAAACAAATTTCTCCTGATAAACGAAATTGCGGGGAGCTGGAAGACGCAGGTTCGATTTAAACCGTGATGCGTTAAAACGCGTCGCAGTGCCAGATTGATTTGACGCAGTAAAAGACAAACCGGAAGCATACTGTTTCGCCCGCGCCGTGCTATCGCAGGCGACGAACAGGGGGCTGAGCAAAATGATCGCAAATATAAAACGTCGCATATGTTTTTATCTAACGATGAATAACAAAAAAGAAACTGCGAATGACAATGACGGAGCGTCTCCAGTGAGCCGGTCATCCATCGAATACCGTATCGTTGGTTCGGGACCCGTGCCAACCGGATTCGGTTTATTGTACCGGCATTAAACCGCTGCGGTCAGGCTTTACCGGCAAAAGAATTCTTCATGGCGTACACAGTGAGTGCCGTCGCCTGCAGTGTGTCGCGAATATCCATGACCTGCCGGTGCATTGCCCGAATATCGTTATCCAGCTGACGTTGCGTCTGCTCCAACCTGCGGGCATCTTCTTTCGCCCGCTCACAGACCCGCTCTGTTTCGGCCTGCTGAGCAATCAACTGCCGCACATCATCCAGACAGTTCTCCAGGGCTTCCCCCTTCACGTCCCGGTACAATTTCACCAGAGCAGGTCTGGCTTCCATCAGGAAGGCGTCACTGCACCCGGTTTGTTGGCGCATTTCGTCAATAAAAATATCCGCATATACGCCGGGGTCAGATGTGGGAAGCATCACTTTTTTGGCAATCGACATAAGAACCTCAATTTTCCCCCCCGGGAATATATCAATCATAAACCACAGCTGTGAAAAAGAAAAGAGGGGCACACAAAAAACGAATAATTTCAGAGTGTTGACACCATAGACGGTCATATTCTACCCGAAAGGTTCACCCCTTTGACCGGGTGATACACCCACGGGGTGCCATTGACCCGGTGGTTCAATAACGACTCATGCAATCCTCATTGAGTGCGCCTCCGAGTGCGCCTCCTCAAAAACGACAGATGAATGATTCGGTCTTGACCCCATTTTGCTTCGGAATCCTCCGGTGCCCTGTGTGGTTCACTTAAAACGCCTGATTTTACGGAAGAAACAGTTCAACTGGCTGAGGACGGAATCAGAGGCAGGTCAGTTTTTCTTCTTTCGCTTTTTGCGATCGCCCACAACGCCTTTGGCCATGGTCTGTTTTTCGAGCACCGAAATCAGGGACATTTTCAAAGTGGGTTTACCGTCAATCACTTTCATTTTACCCTTCAATCGCACTTTCGCCCCAGGTAGAATGATGTCTTCCACTCCTTGAAAATTGTCCCCGTAATGGGACTTCAATTCCGTATGAGTATCTCTTGTGAATTTTGCCGGTTTGGGTGGAATCACATGAATCGTGCCCCCTTCCATCACCAGATCAAAAGGAGAATACACCTCGGCTTCCCGAATTTTCTGCACCGTAGGCTGCGGCGCGCGACGGCTCTGAATAATCAGAAAGGATTGATAATGATATCCGATGCAGTTCTGCCCGCGAACAGGCGACCGCAGCGGTTCCTCAATTTTCACCACGCCATCCACAATATTCACACCGGGTTCCACATCGGAAAACTGGTCCGTCGGTTCCGGGTCTTTAAAAAAGGTCTGTATTGAACGCTTCAAACTCATGACACTGTCTCCATCTGCCGGAAATACCCATCGCACCGGCGCGGACGCCCGGTTTTACGCCGGATCATCGACTGGGCAACATAATGGATCATCCGGCGATGGGCAAGGCAAAAAACGGTGCTGTCCACACCTGCCCGAGCATGCTACTCCGAACGCGCCGCTCCCGGGATACCCGGAGGCGATTCGTCTTTCGTGAACACATCTATTTTTTGTGCTTCTTCATATCCTTAATGACTTCGGCGGCTTCTTCATCGAGGAGCCATGTTTTCTGGAGGGCTTTGAGCACGATGGAAAGCTCCCGCATGGTGGCGTTCAGCTCTTTGGTCATGCTGGGAATTTCCGGTCCGATTTTGGCCATCTGCACTGAGAGCACACTCATATTCTGCAGCAATTTTTCAAGTTTTTTGTCGGTGGTCAGTTTCTGAATGGACGCAAGGGTGGCTTCCAGTTTCCCGTCGTTCATCAGCCGGTCCGCCCCAGCCAGTGTGCGCTGCATGTGCCCGTCCTCCACCAGCAGCGTATCCAGTGATGTGATCAGCCGATCGCTTTTGGTGAGCAGACTGTCCAGCCGCTCCGGTTCCAGCGTTTTAGCCAGAGTATGAATCAGCTTTCGGGTTTTGGGGTCGTTAAACAGCTTCGCGCCCCCCTTGAAGGCGTTGCGCATCGCCGGATCGCTGATGAGGTCCACCATGGGCTGCTGAATCTCGGAAAAAAATGACTGCATAATGTCGAGGGTTGGCCCCAGTTTATCGAACGCTTCCACCATCCGGGCCATCCGGTCTTCCTCATCAAATTTCTGCAGCAGTAAATCCAGGGAACCCACCGCCCGATCGAGGGTGTCCAGATACTTACCCAAATCCAGCGTGGCCACCACATCCAGCAAATCCCGAGGCTCGTCCGCAGGAATCACCGCATTGGCCCGAAGAGGCAACGCCCGTGCGTCGTCGTGGTCCATCGGAACATATAAAAGCACCCGCTTTTCTCCAATACCCATGGCGCGGCGAATCTGCGCCCGGGTGGCAGAGGTGATTCTGTGAGAATGCTTCTTCTGAATTTTCAGTTCCACATCCACTCTGCCATCCTTCATAATTTTCAGATTCCCCAGGTTCCCGATTTCCACGCCCGACAGAAGCACCGGCGATCCCTTTCCAAGACCGTCACCCCGCACCACGTGTACGTGGAAAATATCTTTGGGCGTAAACCACAGGTTCTCCACGGCGGCACCAAAAACAAACGCGGTAATCAGCATCACAGTGGCCAGAATGAAAAAACCGGCAACCCGTTCGCGATATGAGAGATAGATTTTCACCGACTATGCTCCTTCAAAACGGCACGTCTCCGGGGAGAGAAGCCCGTCTGCCAGAACGATCAACATACTCCACCAGTATACCACCGTTTTCCACAAACCAGTTTTCAAAGCCGCTGTTTCGGCGGGACGCACACACGCAGATCACATTGTCACCTCGCCGATGGTATGCCTGAATGCCAGCCCACGCTACCCCCTTACCGGAATCCATTTCCCAGTCACCAATGCCTTCCAGCACCACATATCCCGGATGGAGAATCAGCGCCCGGGACAGACAGGCCCGCCATCGGGTATACCCATCCACCAGATGAGGATGCAGATCCTGAACCGATCGAAGCCTGAACCGGGACAGCACTTCATCCACCATGCGATCTTCTTCCTTCACCCCGATTTTTCCATGTACCGCTGCCGGCAACGCCACATTTTCCCGGATAGTACGATTCGAAAGAAGTCCGCCGAACCCCTGGACAAATCCAATGCGCGATCGCAGTCGCTGCACCTCCCGATAGGGAATCTGATATCCGTCAATGCCGAAAATCTCCACCGTTCCCTGCGTGGGCGCGCTCAGGGTCATGAGGGTTCTCGCCAGTGTTCCCGACGGGTCGGTCACCGGATCAGGCCCTGCCGGTACAAATGCCACCCAGTCTCCGGCATGGCATCGAATGGGCGCGACACTGTATTCCACATTGGCTGAAGCGAAACGCAGACCATCGGTCAATCGCAGAATGGGGATGGCGTCGGTCACATCACACCTCCCAGATATTTGCCGGCGTCGTGGAACAGAATCAGGGTCGACGACAGTCCCAAATCCACAATAAGCAGAAAAACCAATGCATTGAGGGATGCCCGGGACACTGCCACCGGCACTTCTGTGGAAGACCGTCCGACCGACATGCCGTGATAGCAGGCAATCACAAAGATACCGATGCCGCCAACCAGCACCTTCATGAGCAACCCCACCAAATCGATGGGGGTCACCGCGGAAAAGACCGATCTGAAAAAAACATCGGCGGGAAGTGAAATCATTGTCTGTGAAAGCAGAAATCCTATCACCAGCGCCACTGCGTCGAATATCACATTCAGCCCGGCAAGAGATATCAGTCCACCGAAAATTCGCGGAGTCAACAGCTGCAATACCGGTGATATACCCATGGCCTCCAGTGCCTCAATTTCCCGTTGCACCCGCATGCTCCCCAGCTCCGCCGCAATCGCCGTTGCCGAACGCACAATAACGATACCCCCTGTCAAAAGAGGCGAAATTTCCCGAATGACGACCACGGTGATGATTCGCCCGATATTGGAAGACCCGGTCATAATGAATCCGGCGCTGCCAAGACCACTTACAATGGCAAAGGTCCCCACTGCAACAGCCACCAGCGATACAGGAACGATTGCCTGCACTCCGGTAAAATAAATCTGCAGAAAAATCTGGCGAAAAAGCTCCCGCTTGCCCAGATCCCGATTGGTCCAGATAACCTTGATGGAAAGATAAAACAGGGCAAACAGCATAAATATATACTGGATAAAACCAATGCCTGCTCGACCTGTTCTCTGCAACACATCCATCGGGCGCGCTCCATCGAAGCCGTAAAATTCCAATAATCGTTGTTTTTATATCACACTATTTACCCGTATCACATAAATGTGCGGATGCCGGTCGTGACAATCAGTGACAAAATGCTTAAGAATACGCCGGATGAATACAGGAAAGCAGACGTACTCCAGAATCAACAGTCGCATCACCGGCACCGGTCCATCCCTCGTTCTGTTACCCGGTCTGGGACTGAACCTCCATATTTTTGATGATCTGGTGGCCATTCTCGAAAAACAGTACCAGTGTGTGTGTCTTGATTTCTCCGGCGATGTTCCGACATCTGAATCCCGCACATGCAGCATCCGTTCCATTGCCCTGGAAATTCACACCTGGCTGCAGCAAAATGATATTATTCCGGAATGCGTGATTGGACACTCGCTGGGCGGTTCTATCGCCATGGAGCTGGCTCTGGCCGCGCCGGAAACTGTACCCACACTGGTGCTCATTTCCTCCACATCCCGAGGGGACGACTCTCTGCTTGAACTCTTTATCCCCCCCAGACCACTTCCTGCCCGAAAAATGCTTACCCGAAACATGGAACTGAGCGTGTACGAACCGTTTCGGAGAACCCCGGCGTTTAAACAGGCCGTGGCCAATCAGGCCCAATACCCCGGTAACGGCAAATGTTTCATGCCCCTTCTCCGGGCAGCCACCACTTTCAATATCAGGGATGCCCTGCGGGATATTGAATGTCCCACCCTGATTCTGTGTGGTCGGCAGGACGCCATTGTTTCCCCCTCTCAGGCGAATTCGCTGCTGGGGGCTATTCCCGGAAATATAATGATTTGTCTTGAAAAAGTCGGTCACCTACCCCAGCTGGAAGCACCGGAACAGACCGCAGTGGGAATTCAGTCATTCCTCAGAATATCCCGACAAAAACTTACAACCATGCAGATAATCCCAGCAACGTGGCAAAGCTGAAACGCCAGTGGCTGTAGTCGACGTCATCGACGGGGCCCGGCACGGTATTGTGACCGGTTCCGAAGCGCAGATTGAGTTCCAAATCCGCATCCACCGATACACTCTGGGTTAAAAAGAAATGTAATCCGCCACCGCCGCCCAGCACCAGTCCCCAGAACCCGCTGTCGTCTTCCCCCCGTGCGCCCTCAATCCCCACCATGGCCTTGGCAAAAGGCTTCACCCGGCTCTGTAGAAATACAAATTCGACATAGGGAATGGCAGAAAAAACAAATGTCTCATTTTCGGACCCGGGCCACCAGTCCGAAGATTCCTGACCGATGGCCAGTTTGGCGCCAATCAGCAGTTTTCCGCCGAGCCCGAAACCCGCCCCAATCGCGAACCGACTCATTCCCAGTCCGAGTTCCAGACCGCCGTATCCGTCGTCGCCCTGGCCATCCACCTCGGTTTCCCCGGTCCCCACCTCCACAAATGTGGACGACATGTGAAGACGGAAAATACCGGCTGGCAGCTCGGCATAACTGACACCTGCAACGAACAGCGTACTCAGCACAACAAAGACTGAAACAACAAACTTTTTCATAACAACACTCCTTCGATGTCCTGGACATGATTCATCTGTGAAGGATACAGAATACTCACTTTTCCCAAATGGGCAAGGAGCACGCGCAGACAAAAACCTGCAATTATTTTTGGCCGGGCACATGACACCCGGCGCACTTGACTGGCGCCTTTTTACCGGCGCTGTCATTGACCTGCTGATGGCAGTTGATGCACATCCTATGATAGGACCGTGAAAGCGGAAGCATCTCTTCGGTCTTCGTATATTTCATCGGACGATGACATCCTTCACAGGTTATGGGCGCCCGTCTGTTCTGGGAATGAATGTGGCAATCCCGGCATTGCATATGGAACGATCGCTTGAGTTTGGGAATGGTCTTTCCGTCTTCGCTGCGAAGTGCCAACTCCTTGTGACATTCAGAACAGGGGCCTGTATTGCCTTCCACGTGATGACATCGGTTACAGGCAATCCTGTATCCATCCGCCCCGAATGACGCATGGGTGTAATGGGAAAACGGCGTCGGTGTGATGGTTTTATTTTTCATTTCGAGGCGCAGATTGTCATCGGGCCCCAGAAGGGCTTTATCGAGACTCTCCCCGGGCTCATGACATTCGGTGCAGCTGGTGGAATCATCCGGATCATCCGCGTCATGATGGCACACCAGACAATCAATGCCATAGCCCCCTTCGGCGTTGGACGAATGGGTAAAATGGCTGAAGGGCACCGGCGGATATATACCATCGATGGCGTCCAGCACGGTTTCGTCCCCCGGACCATTATCTCCCGGATCTTCCTCCCCCTTTGCAATGGGCTTGTAGGGAAACGGAACCTTCTCCTTTTCCACCTGCAAATCCGGTTTGGTACAGGAAGCCGCCAGAAAAACCGACACAATCCAGAAAACCAGATGCCGAATCATTTCCCATCCTCCCTTTTCTGAACCGAAATAAATCCTTTTCTACAGGAAACCACACATTTCCCGCACAGGGTACAGTTGTCGAGATTAATGTTGGGGATGGTTTTGGGCTCGCCAACAATGGCGCCATCGGTGCAAGCGCGCACACAGAGGCCGCAGGCGATACAGGACGCTTCATCGATGACCGGCATCTCGCCGGGGTTCAGCGGAACCGGCGGAGGCAACTCCCGTTTTTTCCGCCGGGGTTTTTCGCCCCCCGCCTCCGAAGCCGGGGACACCGGATTCGTGGAATCTCCCGCAACAGATCCATCCCCATTCGACGCATCCGGCGAAACGATGGCTGCGGGCAATGGCGCGGTGTCCGAAACAGCCACTGGCACCGCTGCTGCTGCATCTTCGCCGACAATCGCCGCAGCGGCGGCCGCGGTTTCTGCCCCACCGAGCTCACAGACATCTGCAGACGCCTCACCGCTCACCACTGCCTCCGCAGCGGCGCGACAGCTGGCAAATCCGCAGGCGCTACAGTTGGTGCCGCCAAACAGTTCCTCAAGGGCATCAACGCGTGGATCCCCTGCAACGGCCAGCAGCTTTCCCGCCACCTCCAGACAAATGGCACAGACAACGCCCAGTGCGCCCATGACCCCGGCAGCGATGGCTATGGATACCCCCATCACATCACCCCCTTGAAAGCGGTGAATGTCAGCGCCAGAATTCCTGCGGTAATCAGCGCCAGTGCCGTTCCCCGCAGCGGGGCAGGTACATCGGCCAGACGCTGGCGCTCCCGGATACCTGCGAAAATCACCATGGACAACCCAAATCCGGTAGCTGCCGAAAAGGCATGCACCAGGGTATGAATAAAATCGTACTCGTTGCGGATGTTCATAATCGCCACCCCCAGCACCGCGCAGTTGGTGGTAATGAGGGGCAGATAAATGCCCAGGGTCCGAAACAGTGTTGGCGACACTTTCTGAATGAAAAGCTCAACAAACTGCACAAGGGTTGCAATGATAAGAATGAATACCGCGGTCTGAAGGTACTCGATTTCAAAGGGAATCAGCACAAATCGAACAACGCCCCAGGTAATCATTGATGAAATCGTTATAACAAACAGAACGGCCATGGACATGCCCGTGGCCGTGCTCACCTTGCCGGAAACGCCCACAAACGGACAAATGCCCAGAAACTGCGCCAATACAATGTTATTGACGAATACCGCCGAAATAAACAGAAGGATATACGACATCATGAGGTCGCTCCTTCCTTTCTGGAGAGCAGGTTAATGAAGAACAGAATGAGACCCAGAAAAATAAATGCCCCCGCTGGCTCCACAGCCAATCGGAATACATAGCCATCCGTCGCTGGAATCACCTGAAACCGAACGTCCGACTGGGAAAAAACGGTGATGCTGCCCGTTCCCAGCACTTCACGCACCAGACCAAGCAGCACCAATGAAAAAGTGAATCCGGCGCCGATACCCAGGCCATCCACCAGCGACCGCAGGGGGCTATTTTTTTTGGCGAACGCCTCCGCCCGACCCAACACAATGCAGTTAACCACTATCAGCGAAATAAAAACACCAAGCACATTGTACAACGTGGGGGTGTAGGCCTTCATCATCAGTTCCACAATCACCACGAACCCGGCAATCACCGTGATGAACGCGGCGATTCGCACCGAATTGGGAATGATATTGCGAAGCAGGGAAATCACCAGATTCGACATAATCAGCACAAACATGGTGGCGATTCCCATGCCCAGCCCACCTTCCACCGTGGTGGTAACCGCCAGTGTAGGACACAACCCCAGCACCAGTTTGAACGGTGGCAACTGGTCGGTGAACCCTTTGGTGAATTCCTGTCTGAGCGATGTCACTGTTCAGTCTCCTCTTTCAGTTGCTTCAGCAGCAAATCGCACGCCCCCTTTACCGTTCGGGTAAATGCCCCGCTGGTGATGGTGGCACCGGACATGGCATCCACATCGCCCCCTTCTGTGCTCAGCTTGAGCTTGGATTCCATCCGTTTTCCCCGGAACTGCAGCACAAACGGTTCTGACTCCACAGCGATGCGAGCGCCAATTCCCCGGGTTTCACTCTGTTGCAGGGTTCTGGTCGCAACAATCTCATGGGTTTTCGCATCAACGGCCACAAGCACCCGAATCAAGCCGCTGTATCCGCGCCCATCGAAAATGGTGGCCATTGCCACGGTCTCACCACTTGTCTTCGCCATGTAAATATCGGCCCGCAATTGCCTGCCCATGGCGTCTTCACCGATATATTGTTCTTTTTTATCTTTCAAAAAATTATTGGTAGGTCCGTATTCGCCGAACACCCGGTTCAGGGTTGGCAAAATCGTTTCATTGAAGGTTCGTTCTTCAATCACCTGACGGGTATGGGCATTCACAAACGCCAGCGCTCCACCGAAAATGGCCGCCACTACGCCGAGGAAAATAATCGTGACATGAATTTTATTTTCCTTCATGATTCACCTCGTTGTGAAAGGTGGGTCCGGCAGCGACGCGGTCGAAAAACGGCACCAGCAGACTGACAAATGCCACCGCAAAAAGCGCCGCGCCAAATCCAACGCCCGCCCAGCGAAGCACAATGGTCAGGGCACCGGCCAGAATTCCCGAACATACCATTCCCCACTCGCCCACCGGACTGGCAGGAATATCGTTCACCAGAAACATGGCCGCAAACAGCGCATACCCCGTCGTCAGATGAAACCATACCGTTGGTTCCTCGGGATAAAATCGCCCCAATACAAACGCAGCGCAGGCCACGCCAATCAGGTAACCCAACGTGGCATACATGCGCGTAATACGCAGGAAAAACAGCAGCAATGCCCCCAATGTAAGCGCCAACCCGCTGCTGGCCCCGATGGTCCCCACCTTGCCTTGTCCGGTAAACATCCGCAGCGGCGAATAATCGTACTCATCAGAAGGATCCGCGTGCACGGCTTCGATGGGGGTTTCCGCCACATATTTTTCGTTGTATGCCTCAGACTCATCGGGAAAGTGCCATTGGGTCACGGCATCCGGCCACGACACAAAAAGCACCATCATACCAACAATTGCGGGCGCAATAAAACTTCCCCCAAAAGAACCGAAGGGCGCCTTTCCCAGCAGGATGGCCACCATCGCGCCAATGGCCGCGATGGGCAGCGGACAGCCGGGGGGCAACATGGCCGCCATCATCAGTCCCATCACCAGCGCATGAAAGTTGGTTATTTTGGTTGTCTTGCGGTGTACCAGAGTATCCAGAACAAATTCCGTCAATACGGACGCCAGCACACAAACCCCGATCAGCAGCGCCGCAGAAAGCCCATACTGATACAAGCCGAAGCCCAGCGCCGGCGACAGAGCCACCCCCAGCCCCAGCATCAATTTGCGAATACTGATACCGCTGTGGATGTGGGGGGGCGACCACCGACCTGCTTTTGTCAATTCATCTTTTCCCATCAACGCCCTCCTTGCCCAGCTTCATGTACGCCACCAATGGTCTTCCGGAGGGACAAATCCAGGCACAGGCGCCACATTCAATGCACGAATGCACGTTCAGGCTTCTGGCCTCATCAGAATGTCCGGCATAAATATGTTTCGATAGCAGGCCGGGAAGCAATCCCGCCGGGCACACCTTCACACACTTGCCGCAGTTGCAGCAGGGCATGTTTTCGTTGCACACCGCCTCTTCCGCTAAAAGGGTCAATGCATCTCCGGCGACCGGCGCATTCAAATCTTCACAGACAACACCCCGCAACGGCGTTCCCATCACCACTGTACGAATAGGAAAATCGACATTCACGGCATCCAGTACCTGTTGAACGGTCACCCCATACTGCAGTCGGACATTGACCACACGGTCCGGCATTATCACCGAAACCACCGACAATCGCTGGGGGGATGACAGAGAAAGCAATTCCGCCACCGACACCACCAGTATCCCTTTCACGTGCAGATCGCGCATGAGCAAAGGAGGCGTTCTGAGAATTTTATTGGCAATGCAAGCCGGGGACATCATGGGGTAATGAGCATGATGCACCCGCAGAACACTACTTCCGAAAAATTCGAAGTACCCGATATCCTGCCGCTTATGTGCGGCAATCACCAGATCCACATTGCCCTTATTCATATCAGTCCGCGCGTGTAACAGCGCAAGGGATTCGCGCACCTGTTCGGGCGACTCCAGCAACAGCATCGTTTCCGCCCGTTGGGCCTGACAATACGGGTCAACATCTCCCAGTCGGACCACCACATGGGTGCCCTCTTCGGTCAGAAACTGCTCCACCTTTTTTTCAACCGCAACGCTTCCATTCCGGGACGGCGGACGAACAGGAGCCAATATAATATCTGATATGTTCAGAATTTCAGGTCTGGATACCGGCAGTCGAATGCCACGCTGTAAAAAGAAGGTGCTCATTTCAATCGGTACACTATCGCAGAGTCCAGACAGATGTGTCAACTGTTGCCATTAAAAAAAATCGGTGTGCATCCACATTTCCCGGGTGTGATAATGCAATTGGAAGTTTAAGAACATTGACCGGGGCAACCCATTCTCGGCGTCCCCTACTTCAACAGTTTTCCGAGGAGACCGGGCTTCTTGTTTTTTCCGGTATTTCTGGCGCGTATTTCAAACAGACGTAATTCCCGAGCCGCTTCGATATTCCTGGGATTGATTTCAACTACGGTTTTAAAATGTTGTTTGGCTTCGTTGGTTCGTCCCGACTTTTTAAGGGCATGGGCAAAATAGTAGTGGCATTTTTCTGATTTGGGACTTTTTTCAATGGCGCGCCTGAAAACCGACAGCATATCTCCGGTGCTATCGCGCCCCAGTTGCATTTTAATGTAGGCGTGAGTGGCCATGTACTCGCCCTCCTCAGGGCAATTGGAAAGCGCCTGTTCCACCATCACCAACGCCTCCTCAAAATTCTGTTTCCGCATCAGAACCTGTGCCTTCTGGTACATCCGATCTGACTCAATGACCAACCGCACCTGACGTTCTTCGTCACTCTCCACCGGCGTCCCATGCGCACCGGTGCCATGTCGACCACCGGCAAGGGATGCGTCGTAACTTTCCCGGGCGTCAATATCGATGAGGGTATTCTGTGCTTCCGACAGATTTGCAAACAGGTATGCCAGTGTTTCCCGAAGGTCTTCCACCCCGGGTTTCGCCGCCCGATCGGGGTGATAGGATTTGGCCAGTCTGAAAAACGCCTTGCGAATTTCCGCGGTGGAGGCATCGCTTTCAACCCCCAGTATTTCATAATAGGTCTGCGAAGAAACAAGGGCAGCGCGGGTTTGGATTTCGTCCCGCATGGTCTGAATTTCAGCGGGCCATGACATCTGGACCGACTGGGGGGGAAGGGACTCCAGGGTTTCAGATGGCATCATGGATCGCGTTTCTTCCACCTGTTCGGGCAGGATCACCTTCAGAATTCTGGCAATGAGCAACACATACAGCGTCCCCACCACCACATTCCGATCCACGGCATCCCACTTTCGAAGAGACATTAAATCCTGCGGGCTTTCCAGCAGTTTGCGACACAGCATCCGCTCGCCGGAATTGAAGTGGAACTCGCGCAATTGGCCCACGTCACTCAGGAAAAAAGACTTTTCCTTCAGCGAAGACAACCAGGGCGACAGATTCAATTCCGGTCCATACTTGCGGATTCCCGCCATCAGAAGCGCCCAGGTGTTCAGATTGATCAATTCTGATGGCCCTCTCGGAATCAGATCTGCACCTTCATAAAAAGCGTACTCGCCTTCTGAAAACTCAAATGCGACGAGCATTTTCTGCGTCATTTGCTCGGTGATTCCCGCTACCAGGGTTGCACCGTCCACAAATCCCAGTCGCACCAGTGCCTGCCCATGCAATTCACCGGTTTGCTGCATCTCCGCCAGACTTTCCTGCAACTGTGTCGTGGACAGCTTTCCCATTTCGACCAATACTTCTCCCAGTCGCTTTCCCGGTTCGGTACTCGACACTCTGGCTGGCTGACCGTCACGAAAATAAATCAGTATCTCGTGCGCTTCTTCCCGAATTTTCAGGGTGCCATGAAGCGCCTTGTTTTTCAGATATACAAGGATATGCGCAAACGGTGTATTCCTGAAGTTGCCCCTGGCAATTGGCTTCCTGTTTTCGGCACTCATAAATTTGGTGTACCCTTTCGCAAACCCATGTTGCCTCTATCAGGAAAAAACCTGAAGTAATCGATCATCCCACTCATCCGCCACGGTCGCCACGTTGCTGAGCATTTCCTCGAACTCATCGTAGTCCATTCCCGGAATACTTCGCTGCGCCCGAAGGCAAATGGTATCCGTCGATTTTTCCACTGCGAAAGCGGCATCCGATGTTGCCGTATAATTCAATTCCAGCAGCATCCGAAAGCACTCCTCGGTTCTGACTCCGGGCGTTTTCATGATACGCGCCACAAAAATCAGAACACCCGCATCCTCGACAACGTTGATGCCCACGGTCGCGGAACCGCGTTTCACACTGGTGAATCCATCTGCATCCAACGGGTTGAATCTCACATCCTGACCCGTAGCCGATGAAACCACCTCGCCGAACCGTTGAATATATGCGTTTACCAGCGCCGTTGCAGTATTGTACCCTTTCCAGGTATCTCTGTCGGTGAATACGTCGTCAGTCATGGAATGACCCTCTCTTTCCAATGCGGAATCCGCCTTATCGAAAACCCGTCAGCTTCTCTACATCGGCCTCCACCAGGGGCTGCCAGTTCAACGATTGGTCCAAAGCGGAAAAATTATGCGCCCGGAAATAGTTGTTTGTCCAGGTGTTTTCAACTTTTGCCTCAATTTGAGCCGCCGCAAGCTGACGTCTGGCTTCACCGGCGTTCTTCAGCCGCCTTCTCGCCGCCGCGCGCAAATCATAGGTTCTCGGCACCTGAGCCATCGCGTATTGCATCAGTTCCATTCCCAGCGCTCCCGGCTCACAGGACTTCTGAAACAGATGAAATGTGAGTCCCGGTTCGGCCTTCGACGCAATTTCCACGATTCGCCGCGCCGCCCAGGTTACTTCAGCCAGATAAATCAACACACCACTTCTTGAAAACAGCTCCGGATAGCCAAGAGTGAGCATCACGGCGGGAAACAGTGACGTCACCGTGCCCACCAGCGTTCCCACCCGCACAATCGAAATCGGAAAGGTGGACAGGAACCGGGAAAGCACTTTTTCAGCTCTGAACTCCCGTTCTCTATCTCTGAGTGAGGTTTCCGGCAACTCCCAATCCCGCTCCGCCACCACGCCGTTGAATTCCCCGACAAAGGAAAAATCACTCAGCAGCACCAATCGCGATAACCCGGGCGCCACCTTGCAGAACTCCACCAGCTCGCGCACATGGGAAGATTGAAAGTCCAATCCGGTCCGGGGTTCATCGGCAGAATAAAGCGAATATACGGTGCCTGTCTGTCGGGCGATTTTCAGATAATCCTGACCACCCAGTCCAAAATCCAGATAATCCCCCCTTCCCACCGTCAGTTGCAACTGTTTGCCAAACCGTTTTTTGAGATGCGCGGCTCTGGCAAAGAATTCCTGGGGAAGTAAAAGATACACCACCACTCCCGACTCAAGCAACTCCGTGGCAACCATTTCTGAAATACTGGAAGGAAACCCCAGCACCAGCGCTGTGCCGTCAGACGACGTCACACAAGGCCTCCCGACGGATAATATCGCTGGCGAAGCTGAGTCGCCAGATGCCCGGCGGCGGCCTCAAGGTCGGCATATGAACCGTTATTCTCGATAACATAATCCGCCACCGCCAGTTTCTCTTCCAACGGAAATTGGCAGGCGATTCGGGTGGCGGCATCCTTTTTGGACATCTGATCCCTGGCACAGAGTCGAATCAGCTGGTTCTCAAGAGTGCACGAAACCACTATCAGCCCGTCCATGCCTTCGTAAATACCGGTTTCCACCAGTAACGCCGCTTCGTAGACCGCCAGCGGTTCTCCCCGCTCGGCGATCATCTTCAGGCCACGTCCGGCCAGTTCCGCAATGGCCGGATGGGTCAGCGCTTCCAGCTTCCGACGTTCTTCAGTATTGTCAAAAACCAGTTGGCCAAGCCGCTGTCGGTTTATGGTATCATCCGAATTCAATATATCGCTTCCAAAAGTTTGAACCACATCCGCGTATGCGGCACCATCCTTTGCCAGCACCAGGTGACCAAGACTATCGGCATCCATCACTGGAATCCCCGAATTGCGCAGCACCGCGGATACACTACTCTTTCCGGAGGCGATACCACCGGTCAATCCAATCACACGCAGAGAAGAATTCATCAGAAACCGCGACAGCTGTTTTCAGAAAAGTCCGGCACCGTCATCCATCGTCCCCTCATCGGCCGCACCACCGTCGTCGGCGGATTCCGGCATTCCCCCATCATCAGAGGTCGCGGGGGCTGAACCGCCGCCAAACGGATTACTCAATTCGCCTTCTTCGGCCTTCTTTCCATCCATCGTGAGAATTTTCTTGGTGTTCTGCGGGAACTTCACACAGGACCATGTATTTCCGGAATTGGCATCCAGGTATCCCCATTCACCCTCAATATAATGGGTGGGACGGGACTTCTCCATTGTGCCCTCTTCCTTGATTACATAGCGGAAATATCCCTGACCTTTGGTCTCGCGGGACTTCCCGTTCAAATCCTCATTCCATTGAGTCCATTTGAAATTGAGCAAATCGCCTTCCGCGGTACCCTCGATTTTTCCGTGAAACCGTTCGCCTTCATACAGGCCAACAATCGTGCCGTTCCCATTGTCACTCAACTCCATGCGACCATAGGCATCGGAATAATACACTCCGTCCCAATTTCCCATATCAGGCAACGGTCCGGCAGCCAGCTTCTTGTACCCATCGTTTCCGCCACATCCCACGAGAAGAGCGACAAAAACCAACCAAATACTGAAATTAAACAAATTTCTTTTCATGTATCGTCTCCTATCCACAAAATGTCTTCATGATTCATTAAAATGCGTGTGAACTCTAGCAGTTGCCGCGATACAGCGCAATATACAATCCGGAATTTCCGCGCCGTCATTTCTTTTAAAACAAAACTGTAAAATTCGATAATTATGGCAATATGCGGGGACTACTCGGCGACAAGTGACGACAGGGCCGCGTCGATACTGGCAAATTGAAATACAAACCCCTTCTCGAGGAGCGCCACCGGATGGGCCCGGTGGCTGTCCAGCATTACCCGGGATGCCTCGCCGAAGATAATATTCAGCACCATCCGGGGAACCGGCGCCAGGGTCGGCCGGTTGACAATCCGGCCGAGGGACTCGGTGAAAACACGGTTGGTCAGTGGCGTGGGCGCCACCAGATTGAAGATACCGGAGATGGCCGGATTCTCCACCATCATCACCAGTGCTGCAGTCACATCGTCCATATGAATCCACGGCATCCACTGATGGCCACTGCCCAGACGCCCGCCCATGCCCAACCTGAATACGGGCAGCATTTTTTCAAGGGCCCCGCCATTTCCGAGCACCACACCCAGACGCGCAATCACCACGCGAACCCCTTTTTCCGTCGCCCGCAGCGCCTCGTTTTCCCAGACCTTGCATAACTCGCTGAGAAATCCGGTTCCCGCCGGCATTCCCTCATCAAGAATCATGGCGCCGCAGTCGCCGTAATATCCGGTGGCCGAAATATTCACCAGCGCCTGTCCCGGACGCACATGGGTAAGCAGGTTTCGGGTAGTGTACACACGGCTCTTCCACATGCGGCTCCGCTTGTACGCACTCCACCGTTGAAGAATGGATTCGCCCGCCAGATTGACAATCACGTCCGCATTCCCAATTTCGTGCTGCCACCCTCCCGGTAACATGGTATTGGCGCGAATATACCGACACTTACCTGACTCAGGCTCTGCATAAGGAAAGGATTCCCGCCGCCCCAGTGCCACCACTTCATGATTCAGTGACATCAGATGCCGGCTGAGAGCAGAGCCAACAAACCCTGTGGCGCCTGTAATCAAAATCTTCATGAAAATGAATGTAAGGCCCATTTGCCGCTTGTCGAGTCAATTACTGTTTGCCTGTTTTATTACGATTGCATACACTCCGGCCCATGACAGCCTCAGAGAAGCCAATCAGAGAAGCGAGCAAAGCGTATGCAAAAGGAGATTTTCCCAGCGCCGTTCAAACGGCCAGAGAGGTCCTGAACGCCGATTCTCAGAGCGAAGAAAATATTAAAAAAGCCCGAAACATCATTCGTGCCATCGAAATTGACCCGGCAGTGGCACTGGTCTTTGGCATCACCCTGTTTGTCATGCTGTTCCTGTCCATCAAGTTTCTGTTTTGATTACCGTACGCAATACCTTTGACCAGGACGGTCCCATCGCCCAAAAACTGGGGCGCTACGAAAAGCGCATCTCTCAGGTCCAACTGGCAGAGGCGGTGGAGCGGGTAATGGATGAGGGAGGTGTACTCCTCGGCGAAGCGGGCACCGGCACCGGAAAGACCCTGGCATACCTGGTTCCCGCCATTCTCAATGGCAACCGGGTCATCGTTTCCACCGGCACCAGAAACCTGCAGGAGCAGATTTTTTTTCGGGACCTGGTATTTTTGAAGGACGCGCTTGGCATTGAAATGCGCACGGCCTATCTCAAAGGCCAGGAAAATTATCTGTGTAAAACCCGGCTGCATCATTTTGTGCATTCCCCCAGATGCCTGGGCTACGCATCCGCAGACGTATCCCGGCTCACCCGTTGGGCCAACACCACACACACCGGGGATCGCATGGAACTTTCAGATATGTCCGATGATGATCCCATATGGCGGGAGGTCAACTCCACCCGGGAAACCCGCATTGGCGCGAGATGCCCGTATTTCGATGAATGCTTTGTCACCCGGGCAAGACGGGTGGCCATGTCCGCCGATCTGGTTGTGGTCAATCACCATCTTTACTTTGCGGATCTCGCTACCCGGATGCAGGGAGGCGCCATCCTGCCCAACCATGAAACAGTCATTTTCGATGAAGCGCACCTCATTGAAGATATTGCCACTGAATTTTTCAGCACCAGGGTATCGTCACTCCGGACCGACCGGGCCATTTCCGATGCGCTCGCCGCGGTGAACGCTGCAAAATTTCGCGACGATATTTATGAGTCGGAACGGGTAAGACAGGCGAAAAACGCCACGTCGCTGGCGTCCAATCTCTTCGACATCTTTCGCGGACCGGACGGTCGAAACAATCTCGACAGTGACTGTATTGACGCGGCCCACCGCCAGTTCTACCACAAGCTGGACAGTGCGCTCGAATCGTTTGAACTCTCCCTTAAATCACTGGAGGGCCGGGATGAAACCGTGGACCACTGTACCCTTCGCATCCAGTCCATCAGAGCCGATCTCGGTGACATTCTGGAACACAACGATCGCCGATTCGTGTACTGGGCAGATACCCGGCGGCGGTCGGTGATTCTGGGTGCTTCCCCCATTGATATTGCCGAATACTTTCGCAACGAGGTGCTCTTCAGGCGCGATGCGGTCATCTTCTGCAGTGCCACTCTTTCCACCGATGGCGACTTCCGCTTTTTCAAATCCCGATTGGGAATAGACTTCGAAACAGAAGAGCTGCTACTGGATGCCCCATTCAATTACCGCAACCAGGCCAGACTGTACATTCCCGACCACCGCATCGATCCCGGAGAAGACGGATTCGCCGGCAACGCCTGCAAGGAAATCGCTCAACTGATTTCCCTCACCGATGGCGGTGCGTTCATTCTGTGCACTTCATTCAGAAATATGAATACCATTTTCGAGGTCATTTCCCGGGAATGGTTCGGTCCGGTGCTCCGCCAGGGAGATGCCCCGAAATTTTCACTCATCGAACAGTTTCAGAGTAATCCCACATCTGTTCTGGTGGCCACCACCAGCTTCTGGCAGGGGGTGGATATTCCAGGCAATGACCTGCGACTGGTGGTGATTGACAAACTCCCCTTTGCCTCACCCGCAGATCCCGTTGTATCCGCCAGGGTGGCCCGCTTAACGGAACAGCAGCGCAACGCGTTCATGGAATACCAGGTCCCTCAGGCGGCCATTTCCCTCAAACAGGGATTCGGCAGACTCATCCGCACCGCTCACGACCGTGGCATTGTCGCCATCCTCGACAGTCGTCTCCACACCCGGCGTTACGCCAAATCATTCATCCGCTCACTACCCGACGCCCCCATCATTTCGGACTTCAACCATCTGGAAAGCTGGTGGCGCACAGACGACAGTGAATAGATTAAGGGGACTTCTACTCGCCGGTGATGGCGTCGGGAATCATGTCGGCAATGGCTTCCACGCCGGGTTTGGCATCTGCCCAGACACCCTCTGAGTCCGCGCGATTGTCAAAATACGCCCAACAGAACGTGCCAGCATACCCCTTTGCCACGGATTCGGTATGCATTTCCAGACTCGACCAGTTGCCATCTTCACCTTTGCATGGAAATTCGCCGATGATAACAGGTTTGTTTTCAGGCAACCACTCTGTGCTGGTTTTTATCCAGGGTTCGTAACTCCAGCCGTCCCCATGCTGCCAACCATAATAATGTGTCTGGTGCACATCAAAATATGCCAGCGGGTCTCCATCGGCAGCTGCTTTGAGTGCCTCATCGGAAAAGTTATTTCCGCCATCGGTCATATACTTGTACATTCCCAGCCCCGTGGTCACCAGGGCATCGCTGTTTGCAGCGTGAATGCCCGCTGCAAACATGGCATGAAACCGCTGCAGATTCGCCATGGGAACTGTCCCGGTTTCGCTGTCGAGCAACCAGTCCGGCTCGTTCATGATTTCCCACACGCCCATTCCCGGATGCTCCGTGTACCGTTCCACCAGGGGCGTCACCACATTGTCCACAAACGCGTTGATTGCACTGTCATCGGTGATGAGAAAAGTCATATCCGAATTTTTTATATCGAATGACAGGAGGCTGGGCATAATGAGAACGCCATGATTCGCGGCGGCATCGAATGCCCGATCGAGGTTGTCAAAAATGTCCTGGGAAAGCGGCTGCACCTCCGTTCCATCAAATGTCAGCTGGTTCAGCGCATCAATAAACCACCACCAGCGAATCGCATTTCCGCCGGACGCTTCGAGACTGGCAAACATCGCCTCGAAACTGGCATCGTTGTAGTTGGTCAAATCCGCATCCCACTGATCCCAGGCCACGTTGATGCCATTGAGATAATACGCTTTGCCTCGAATACACACCCGGTTCGGATTTGTTCCGCTGCCCACATTGGAACAGTTCCCGGGCGGATTGGTATCCGTATCTGTATCCGTATCTGTGTCCGTATCCGTGTCTGTGTCCGTATCGGTGTCCGTGTCCGTATCCGTATCCGTGTCCGTGTCCGTATCGGTGTCCGTGTCGGTATCCGTGTCCGTATCCGTGTCCGTGTCGGTATCCGTGTCCGTGTCCGTGTCGGTGTCGGTGTCCGTATCCGTGTCGGTGTCGGTGTCGGTGTCCGTATCCGTGTCCCCGGTTCCCGGCGTTTCACTGTCATCGCAGGCGGCAGACAATATTGAAAGAAACAGAGAAAAAAAACAAATCAGAGTAGGAGGCCATCGTCGCATCACTGGTATATCCTTTCGAAGTTGCAGCGGAAGCGTGGATTCCGAGCATCACCCGGCTCGTCATTATAGCATACTCCCGGAAGGGGGCATTTTTTTCAACGCATAATGGTCGTATCCGCCCGGGCTCTTTCGCGCCTTCCTTCCCCGACGCCATCACGACCTTGTACCTGGTACGGGATCACCGCGTTCGCAGTTGTTTGAACATCTTCAGACTCAATGCGGCTTCTTCTTTGTGATTCACCATCGGCGAGGGATAGGTACTCCCCTCTGAAGACTCTTTTTTTTCAGGACCATGAATGATTTTCGGAGCAACGCCGGCCAACTCCGGAACCCATCGCTGAATATATTCACAGTGCGAATCGAACTTCTGTTGCTGCCGCCAGGGATTGAAAATCCGAAAATACGGCTGGGCATCGCATCCGGTGCCTGCTGCCCACTGCCAATTGCCATTGTTCACACAGGGGTCGTAATCAATGAGTCTGGACGCAAAGAACTGTTCTCCCAGACGCCAGTCCACCCGCAAATCCCTGGTTAAAAAACTGGCCACTACCATCCGCAACCGATTGTGCATGTAGCCTGTATGATTCAGCTGACGCATCCCGGCATCCACTATCGGAAACCCGGTTTCCCCCTTGCACCAACGGTCAAACAGCGCCCCCTCCTTTCGCCAGGAAATTTCTTTGTATCTGGCATTGAATTCATTGCCAAACACATCGGGACGGTGATACGCCACGTGGGTAAAAAAATCCCGCCAGAGCAATTCGCCATAGTACACGCTGTTTTCTCCAAACAGCGAATCCGCGACCGCTGTGGTCTCCCGAATGGACACGGTGCCAAACCGGTGATGGGCCGACAGATAACTCGTCCCATCAATGGCCGGAAAATCCCGGGTTTCATGATATGCATCAAGGACCTTCAACCGCGACAGTAGCTTCAGCCCCTGTGAACGTCCGCCTCTGACAAAACGCGCCGGATTCGGCTTGTACAACCGGGTGAGGTCCATGGGTGTCGGGTGGTTCAATGCTTCCCGATAAAAATTATTCCGACGTGTTTTCACCGGTGACCGCCGGGGCAACCCGAGGGTGAACCGCCGGAAGGCAGAATACACGCTGTACATCCTGCCAACATCCTCGGGCTCAAACAGCAATGCATCCCGCGAAACAACAAAATCCACTCCGGCATGGTCGCACGCGGCTTTGATGTGTGCATCCCGCTGCTGCGCATACGGCGTGTAATCCCGATTGACATGCACCGCAGATATGCCCAGGGAAAAAAGACGTTCCACCACATGTGCAGGAACGCCTTCAAATACATACAGCCGACTTCCCAATTCGCGCAGCTGGGAATCCAAATCCATCAATGACTCAATCATAAACTGAAATGCAAACTCACTTCGGTACGCGTGGGAATTTACCTGCCGGGGGTCGAGAATGAAACACGGCAGCACCACATCCGACATGTTGAGCGCTTCGAGTAGCCCCGTGTTATCTGCCAGCCGAAGGTCGCGTCTGAAAATAAACAGTGTTTTCAAACGATTTCTCCATTCGCCATTTCCAATGTCTCATTGGAAATATTTGGGAGTTGAATAAAAAAAATAACCACGATTGCAGAATGCATGCCGGAAAAGGCAGCTACTACTCCGTCAAAGTATGGTGGACAAAGTACCACGTACTTTCAGGAATGCTGTAACTTCAATATTTTCCGGAAAAAAATTTCGCCTGCACTTGTTCGTACGAGACAATCGGGGTATAGTTATTACAACCGAATTATATCTGTTGTTTCCAACTACTCACCCACGTGTTTCCATTGGGGGCACCGCCTGGAGATGTACATGAGTACAAGAAAAATGCGACTGACCGTCGCCCATAACAACAACACTGATCTGATTCCTGGCATCTCGCATCTACCCGCAGTGGAAAGCGTGTACGGAAAAATGGCCGGAGACCTGGCGGGAGGCGGCCGAAACACATATTTACTCGCGGACATCAATCAGAATCAACTGCGGCAGCTGATTGATCAGGCTCATGAACACAACCTCAAATACAATTATATCCTGAACGCACCCTGTCTCTCCAACATGGAAACCACCCGAAAGTTCAACGACCAGCTGTTTGCTTTTATCGGGACTCTGGTGGACATGGGCGTCGACGGTTTTGTGGTTGCGCTGCCGTACCTGCTTGACCTGATAAAACGGCATTTTCCAAAAGTCACGGTTTCCATCTCGACCTTTGCCATCATCAATTCGATTTCAAAGGCAAAATCATGGGAAGACAAAGGCGCCGATCGCATTATCATTCAGCAGGATCAGAACAGGGATTTCTCTCTCCTCAAAAAAATTCGCAAAGCGGTTTCCTGTGAGCTGGAACTGTTTGCAAACAATCTGTGCATGGACCAGTGCCCGTATCCACCGTTTCATGCGGCGTTCAATGCGCATGGCAGCGCCAACCATCAGAAAACCAAAGGATTCGCATTGGACTATTGTGGTTTTCAATGCGCCCGAAAACGGCTTGAAAATCCAGTGGAATTTATCCGCGGTCGCTTTATTCGGCCTGAGGATATTCATCTGTATGAAAATATCGGTATTGATGTTTTCAAACTGGCCGATCGAATCAAGTCAACCAAATGGATCACCAATGTGGTAACCGCCTACAACAACCGCTATTACGACGGGAATCTGGTTGATCTCATCGGGTATCCGTTCATGCGGCAGCATGAAGATGATTCAGCGGTCGGAAATCCTGCCAAATGGCTGGTTCGCCCCGATTTCATTCACATGGACATGGTGAAGGAGATTCGTCATCTGGGAGACGCGGGTGTGCTGGTACACATCGACAATCGAAAGCTGGATGGCTTCTGTGAGTATTTCGTGAAACACGACTGCAGAACGGCCATCTGTGACGAAGAATGCACCCATTGTGCGAAGTACGCCCAGAGAGCCATTCAGATGAATGAAGCCGCTGCCGCCGAGCGCATCGCCCGACATCAGAAAGTACTGGACATGATGGTGGACCGTACCGCATTCACCGCTGAACCCTATCTGAAACAGCTGGTAATTCGGACGGTATCCAGGGCATCCGGTCTCCTGCAGCGCGCAAAAACACGCCGGCCTGCCATGCCGTATATTGACTCTCCAGTCGATGCATCCGCCCCGGAAGGCGAAAAATAGTGCCCCCCCTCCGCCGTTTCCGGACAGTGTACATCATGACCGATGTGCAGCCATGGATAAATTCACTGATCCTGAACGACCTCCATTGTTGGATTTTTTCCGTGAAACCCGGATAATTGAGCGTATTATATAAAAAAACACTTGAGGCAACGTGTTGTATAAGAATATGCACTCAGAGATGACCTTCCGCGTTCGAGGGTGAGTGCAACGGTTCAGAAAGGAATCACCATGGCTCTGACTGGCACATTGGCTGATATAGGCGTTATTGATTTGCTCAAATTCCCTCATTCCACTGAAAAGTCGGGGGAACTGATTATCGCGGGAATGGAAGAAGAAGCCCGGATGTATTACGACAAAGGGCAGATTTACCATTCCGTCTGTGGAGACAGCACCGGTATAGATGCCATTATTGAGTTGCTGTTTTTCCAGGAAGGTGAATTTGAATTTCGCAGTGATGTCACTTCAAGCCAGCAAACCGTGAATACTGCCATTGATGAACTGATTCCCCGGGCACTGGCGCTGAAGGAGCAGCTTGCGGAAAAAAGAAAGAAGTCCTCTGCTCCCATGCAGCCCAGAAGTCCCGCGGGCGGCGATTTGTCTGAATCGGTCAAAGACTCATCCTCCAGATACAGCTATGTCAAACACGTTGCCCTTTTCAGGCGCGATGGCACTGCCATCCTGAATTGGGACAAGGATGGCACTGACGAGGCATTTAACAATATCATCGGTAACGTCATCACCTTGCTTGACAACCATCCCCGCGACGGTTTGCATAAAATTTATATGTCTCATGCTCACGGGACCTCGGTGGCATGCCTTCTCAATGAAGATGTGATTCTGCTGATGGATGCGGATGCATCATCGTCCCTGGGAATGCTCTCGATTGCTTCTACCAAAATTATCCAGAGTATTCTCGATTCCCTGTAACGCGACTCGGTAACGCAACTCACAGTGGTGCACACATCCGACCCTTCCCGCACCCGTTCAGTCATATGATTTAAAAAAATCATTCCCCGGCTCCGGTTCCCCGGCCACTGCCACCGTGCTTCATTTCATGCTATGGCCGCGTTAAACTACGGCACCCGGAATGCTTGCCCGAATTATTTACACAGCGGTCACTTGCACGTCATCAGACTGGTATTACGTTGAAGACAAGTTACAAATACTGACATTTTACACTTAGGGTTTGTCCAGAAATAACTTTGCCGTTCTTGCAACAATCTTGACATCCCGGCAGCGGTGCTCCTACTCGCCATACCACAGGTATGACTCGTCGTCGCACCTTGCCGGATATACCATCCTGCTGCCTGAATTATTAGATTTATTTCCGGACAAACCCTGAGATCCAACAAAGGTTTCCACTCTCTGAAGGAGGACGTTATGACCAGAAAGTATCAGGCAACAGACAACATCACCCGTTTCAAGGACATTCTGCTTGAATTGCATCGGGGCGCCGATCCCTCGGCCCTGTATGACCAGTTTCACGATGTCATTGCACATGCCAGCGCAGAAGAATGTGAAGAGATCAGACAGCAGATGCTTATCGAAGGGGTGCCCCGGCGGCGTACCCGAAAATGGAGCAGACACCACCTGAAACGCCGTCCCGTCGATGTCCATCAAACCAATTGAATCTCACCAATTCAACGCGGACCAACACTGAACCTTTCAGAATTGCACCCTCGACCATTGAGGAATGAATTTTTCAGACTGAACGGAGGGCGAGCTCCGGAGTGCGCTGTCCCCGGTCCGCAGCCGGGGCGCACCGGGAATCCCCCTCACTGTCCAACCAGAATCACTTCTCTCGATTTGGAGTTTCGGCTGAGTGCGTAGGTGTATTTTCCCAAATCCACAATGGTCACCCGTTTTCCGCAATCGGTCAGCATCGCCACCAGCTCGTCCACTGTCGGAATTCCGTCGCTGCGATATGATATGACCACCGCTGCGTTGCCGCATTTTCTGATGACCCTTCTGAATGCTGCACAAACCTCTGTCGCACGGCACCAGGGGCTCTCCCCGCGTCCGATGAGGGGCATGTGTCTGTAGCGATGCAGAATGCGCTGCTGCCACAGGTCGTTGTCCTCAAGGCTTATGCCTTCCAGCAGATGATAATAATCCAGATAGTCCACCCCCATTCCCTTTTGCGGCATGTAGGGCGGATCCAGATACACGAGGTCGGCCCCTGAAAAATCCACTTCATCCACATCCATCTGCTGTGCATGGACCGACCGTTCCGCTGCAAACCAGGCACGGGTCAATTCTGTGGCATATCTTCTGAGCAACACGGCAAAAGGGGTATCCCAGGTGGTTTTATTTCCAAACGAACGTTTCACCCGGCGCTGCCGCATGTACAGGTTTGCCCGATGAAACAGATTATAGGGACGCTTGGCCAGTGCGGCCTGAAACAGCACATGATATGCCGCGCGCTTCCGATCCGCAGGCCACCCGGACACCGCTGCGATATATTGATCGATGAACCGGTTTTCGTCCCGGGTGAAAAACAGGCCGTCAAAGGTATTTTCGATGAATCCCGGCCTGGTCCCTTCGTTGGGAATTTGCCGAAGCACCGTTTCCAGCGCCGGCATAAACCCCGCGTCCGGAGATGAAAGCAATGCACCTGTGCAGGTTGCGTTCCACTGAAGTACATCTGATGCATGCACCTCTTTTCCCATGCACTTGAGCAGATAGGAAACCGAGCCGCTACCGCAGAAAGGATCCCAGACCCGCTCAAAGGAGATGTCTGAAAACACGCCCTCCAGAGCAGCCAGCAGTTTACGCTTCGACCCCAGATATCGGGTGGATGGCAGCAATTCACAACGATTCAAAATACGGCACTTCATTCAAAAATGATTGGATAATGCACAATCATATCCGGACCATTGAACCTGCGAAATCGCATGGCGGACACAATCCGGCGAAAACAGGCGCCCGGTTCCCCTTTTATCATCGCATTCGGCCCCCGGAGATTGACCCGGGTGACCGTTCCGGCGCCGGATATGTTCATTCCGATGACCAGGCGTCCGATACCCGGCGCATCCGGAGGCATCAGGGTGAGACAGCGCTGAATCCCGTTGAATCGCTGATCGATGGCGGACTCGATTTCGGCATTGCTGAGCTGACCTTCATCTCCCCCCGCATCGCCCGGGGAGATGCTGCGCGGTCCGGCGGTGAGATCATCCCCGGTCTGCCCCTCTCCTTCCTCGTACCCCAAATCGGGCTGGATGGGCACATTCGCTTTCTGACGCGGTCGCCGTCGTTTTTTCATTCGCTTCTTTACCACCTCCGGTTCCGCGGTTTCTGTATCGACATCCGTCGCTGCAACCACCGTTTCCTCCGAAACCGTCGTTTCCTCCGGCATTTTAAAAAGAGTCACCATTCCCCGGCTCTGGGCGTACAGAATTCCAAACCAGATAAATGATGACACGAAAACCCCAAATAAAAAAAACTTCATGCCTGATTTCCTGTCAATGGCCGGATACCTTCGCGACCGGGCTGATTCCACCGGCGCCCATCTTAATCAGAAAATCGCGAAGGTGACAACTCCGAAGCTCATCCGGAACATCCGCTGCAGGGAGAGAACAGCGCGAATTCTCATGGGGATTGGGGGAAAGCCTCAATACTGGGCCATGGTTCCAGCTTTACTCCAGGGAGGCGGGTTCCACCCGATTGCGGCCGTTCCGTTTGGCCACATACAACGCCTCATCCGCTCGCCGCAGCAGCGCTTCCGCTGCCTCTTCAGGCCGGAGCACCGCACAGCCAATCGACACCGTCTGCCGATGATGCACATCCGGCAACGCGATAGTGCGGGATTCAATCTGTTTCCTCATCCGCTCCCCCAGCATCAGCGCATCCGCCTTCCCGGTGTTGCGGCACAATATGGCGAATTCCTCGCCCCCGTACCGAAACACCATGTCGTCCTTTCTGGGAAAACATCGTATCAGTTGCTTTCCCACCTCCCTGAGCACGGTATCTCCTGCCTGATGCCCGAACTGGTCATTCACCTGCTTGAAATGATCCAGGTCCAACATGAATAGCGCCAGTTCCATGGCCGACGCATTGGCGATATCCACCGTCTGGGAAAATGTGCTGTCGAACGCGCCGCGGTTCAGCACTTCGGTCAATGGGTCCCGCTGCATCTGCGACTGGGTTTCCAGAAGCTCCTCTTTCATGGACCGAAGCTGTTCTGACAAATCATTCAACCGCTCCTGATCCCGCTCCCGTTGCACGGCCACCACATCCCGGATATGGTGCACCGTCTTCGAGCAGACCCGCCTGATATTTTCGAGATTGCCCTCCTCCACCGCGGTCTCCATTTCTGTCAGTGCCCGCACAATGCCCTCATCGTGATCCCGGCGCGCCTCCAGGGATTTTCTCAGACCCGAGACGAGATCAGCCACAATGATGCTCGCGCTCTGCCGGTGATTGGCGTACTCCTGCGACTCCGCTTTCCGCTGCCGTCGAACTTCCTGACGGATTTCCGCGAATACCCTCTGTAACCCCTTCTGGCCAAATGCGGCCTGCTCCATCCCCGCCCCCACCAGCATCTTTTTCGCCAACGATGTCATGGTGTCCTGGAATTCACTCACTGTAATCTGCCGGGTGGGCAACGCGTGTTCGGCCAGAATGCGAAGTACCGACGCCAATGCATCCCGGCAGAAATCATCTGATTCCGACGAATTATCCCGGGAAACGGCCGACCGGTTCTGTGATTCATTTTTTTTACGGTTGAAAAACATTCATTCCCCTGTCTTTCAGACGCCGGTAAAACGGAATAATTAATGGTTCCCGGCAGACTTTCCCGTAAAGAGATACTCCCGGTCGACAGGGAATGGGCAGGTTCTCAACCGGCTCGCCGCCGAAGTCGCGCCATATTCAGGCGAAACCCCATCACCGCAAAACTGAATCCAATCAGGGCGCCGGCCAGCACATCAAGGGGGAAATGCACCCCAAGCGCAATGCGCGACAATCCGACAAGCGCCGCCAATGCAAGCAGCATCGGCGCCAGAACCGGATAGAGAAAGCTGAGATACCCGGCGGTGGCAAATGCCGTCTGGGTATGTCCCGATGGAAATGAGCGACTCACTGGCACCCGACCGGGAATATGGATGTGTTCTCCCCGCTCGGCAAAGACCTCCGGGGGCCTTGGCCGGTCCACAGCCACCTTGGTGACTGTGATCACCATGCCGCTGGTCAGCCCGGTGAGCACAATGGCAATAAAATGCCCCCGGAATTTTTCCCGGCTGAAGAAAAACAGTAGCGGCGTCAACAGAAATATCTGGGTCCACCCATTGCCCAGCCGGGTGACGTACTTGAAAAGCCAGGTAAAAAAAGATGTATCAAAGAAATGATTGAGCAGCAGGAACAGGTTTTCATCGCATTCAAACATAACTGTTCCATTCAGGGAGTCGGCGCAACGGTCTTCTCCACGGGGCTGGACAGCTGGCTATCCCGTTTAATCTGAATGATGAGCAGATCGTTCACCTGGGCCATGATTCGGGTCTCGAACGCCCCGTCCTGTTTGACGTCCGTCATCACACCGCCGCCGGAATTGTCGTTGAACACCAACGCCACATCGTCGAGCCCGAAACGGGCATCGGGTTCTCCAATCACGGTGACGAATCCGGAATCATCCGGTATGGATGTCTGAATCAACGTCGCATTGGGTGGGGGCACCGGTACGGTGGGCGATGAGTTACACCCGAGAAAAAGGGCGACCACCACAGTGGCCATAACCGACAATTTAATCATTCCAGACATGAGGTCTCCTTCACAATTATCTGGCAGTTCAACCGGCATTCAAAAATCATGCCTTTATTTCCCGCCTTTACATTGGAGCCAATTTACCCGATTTTTTTCCGAGTTCCCTTTTCTGTTTCAAAAAAAAGACAACATTGTTCTCTCATCAGCGTCAACCATGTTGACATTCTGAAAGTAAAGACCGCTGTTTTCCTTTTACAGTTACATTCATCTGACAGCAAATCCTGTTGACTATCATCGCCGAAACGGTACTGTACGTCTACTGAACTGTAACTGCCGAATTCATTTAAGAAACGTATTATGACAACAGACGAAAAGAATAACAGTACACAATCCAACATTATCAACACCAGTGTAGAAACAGAAATGAAGAATGCCTACCTCGATTACGCCATGAGCGTAATCATCGGCCGGGCGCTTCCCGACGTCCGTGACGGTCTCAAACCCGTACACCGACGCATTCTGTTTGCCATGCACGACCTCAAAAACACCTGGAACGCCTCGTATAAAAAATCCGCACGCGTGGTGGGCGACGTTATCGGTAAATACCATCCCCATGGGGATTCAGCCGTGTACGACACTCTGGTTCGGATGGCGCAGGATTTTTCCATGCGGGAGATGCTGGTCGATGGACAGGGGAACTTCGGTTCCATTGACGGCGACCCGGCCGCAGCCATGAGGTACACCGAAGTCCGCATGGCCAAACTCACCAGTGAACTTCTGAAGGACATCGAGAAGAACACGGTGAATTTCACCGACAACTACGATGGATCTCTCAAGGAACCCACCCTGCTGCCCGCCGGATTTCCCAACCTGCTGGTGAACGGTTCCAGCGGTATCGCAGTGGGAATGGCCACCAATATTCCCCCCCACAATCTGGGTGAAGTCATTGATGCCGTCATCATCATGGCCAACAATCCGAACGCCTCCGTGGAAGAGCTGATGGCCGTTGTTCCGGGACCGGATTTTCCCACCGGCGGCACCATCTGCGGTCGTGGCGGCATTTATAAAGGGTTCACCACCGGTCGCGGCTCCATCATTATTCGCGCGAAAACCCGGATTGAAGAACTGAAAAGCAGTGGCCGGGAACAGCTCATCGTCTATGAATTGCCATATCAGGTGAACAAAGCGCGCCTTGTGGAAAAAATCGCCGAGCTGGTAAAAGAAAAGCGGATTGAAGGAATCGCCGCGTTGCGCGATGAATCCGATCGAAGAGGAATGCGGATTGTCATTGAAGCCAAACGGGATGCATCGGCTCAGATCATTGAGAATCAGCTGTTCAAGCTGACCCCGATGCAGACATCGTTCGGCATCAATACGCTGGCGATTCACAACGGACGTCCCAACACGTTCTCCCTCAAAGGCCTCATCCGGGCATTTCTCGATTTCCGCGAAGAAGTGGTCCGGCGTCGCTGTATGTTCGAACTGACCAAGGCCGCCGCACGACTGCACATTCTGGAAGGGTTGAAAATCGCGCTGGATAACATCGACGCCGTTGTTGAGCTTATCCGACGTTCCCGGGATCCCGAGGAAGCGCGCATTGGCCTGATGAACCAGTTCGAACTGACCGAGGTCCAGGCCAGGGAAATCCTCTCCATGCGCCTCCAGCGACTGACCGGTCTGGAGCGGGAAAAAATACTCGAGGAGATGGAACAGCTGCGAATCACCATCGCCCGGCTGGAGGAATTGCTCTCGAATCGCGACAAGTTAATTGCGCTGATTGTCAGTGAACTCGAAGAAGTGAAAGCCAATTTCGCCACCCCGAGACGAACCGATATCATCGATGACTATTCGGACATTGAAATGGAAGACCTCATCGAAGAGGAAGATATGGTGGTAACGGTCACCAGTCTCGGCTACATCAAACGGACCCAGACCTCCGAGTATCGGGCCCAGCACCGCGGGGGCAAGGGGCTTGCCGGTATGGATACCCGGGATGACGATTTCGTGGGCAACCTGTTCATTGCATCGACCCACGCCAATGTGCTGATTTTCAGCGATAAGGGGAAGGTCTACTGCAAAAAAATCTATCAGATTCCACAGGGGGGACGCACATCCCGGGGAAAAGCCATCGTTAACTTCGTGGGAATGGATCCCGGTGAAAAGGTGGCTGCCGTCCTTCCCGTTCGCGAGTTCACGGAGAACAGTTTTGTCATCACAGGCACTCGCAGGGGATATGTGAAGAAAACCGATCTCATGGCATATTCACAAATCCGCCAGACCGGCATCATCGGGGTGGTGATTGATGAAGGCGATTCCCTCATCGGCGCCGCCATTCTCAACGCAGGAGAGCACGTGATGCTGAGCACCCGTGAAGGCCAATCCATTCGCTTTGAAGGCGATACCCAGATTCGCCCCATGGGTCGGTCCAGCCGTGGGGTGCGGGGTATCGAAGTGCGCCGACCGGATGGAGAGGATGACGAAGTGGTGGGCATGGCGGTGGTCAGACCCGATACAGAAGAGCAATTGCTGACAATTACCGCCAATGGATATGGAAAACGAACCCGGTTCGATGAATATCGGTTGCAGAACCGCGGCGGCTCCGGTCTGCTGACGGTGAAAAGATCTGAGAAGACCGGTAAAGTTGTGGCCGTTTTACCCGTTCATGAAGACGAGCATCTCATGTTGATAACCAATGTGGGAAAAATTATTCGAATGGAGGCGGGCACTATTTCCACATTGGGACGAAATACCCAGGGAGTGCGCCTCATTCGCATGAATGAAGATGAATATGTGATTTGTGTGGAGAGGCTCGCCGAAGACGATGATAAACCGGAGAGCGAGGAAGGGGCACCTGCTTCTTCCGACCCCATCAGTGAAACTACCCCAACGCCATCCGATGATTCGCCTGACGAAGGCGGTGTTGCAGCGGAGGCAGCGGAGAGCACGGATGAACCGTCTGATGGTGCATCAGAATAAGTGACAGGTTACAATATTGTTTGGTGAATCACCAGGACGAATCAACGGGAAGTTGAGTGTGCAGCAAAAACGCTGACATCGTTTGATTCGGCACGACGAAGCGCTCATGCAATATTCACCCGGAATTGCATGAGCCTGGAACGCTGAAATCTGAAAGACCTGAATCTTTCCTGATTCAATGGGAGGCCCCTATGGGTGTTGCGGTAGGAATTGACCTTGGAACAACGAACTCCTGTGTCGCCATCGTTCAGGGTGACCAGGCCAAAATTGTGGAAAGCGTGTATGGTGATCGCATTCACCCCTCCGTCATCTGCTTTCATCCCTCTGGCGATGTTCTCGCGGGTCCACGGGCCAAAGACCGGTTGGCCATCGATCCTGAAAATACCATTTATTCGTTCAAACGTCTTCTGGGGCAGGACATCAAGGCGCCGGAAATCCAGAAGCTGATCTCTCACATGCCGTACAACGTTGTTGAACGCAACGGCATCCCGGTACTTCAGACCCGGAACAAGGAGGCCACGCTGCCGGAAGTCAGCGCATTGATGCTCCGATATCTCAGAGAAATGTGCGAAGAAACTTTTGGCGTCCCCATCAATGAAGCCATCATCACCGTTCCGGCGAATTTTACGGATGTCCAGCGGGCGTCCACCAAGATAGCCGGGCGGATAGCCGGATTCAACGTGTTGCGCATCCTCAACGAGCCCACGGCAGCAGCGCTGGCCTATGGATTCGGTGGTGAACGGGAGGAACGCATAGCGGTCTACGACTTCGGTGGGGGAACATTTGACATCACCATCATCGAACTGCTCGACGACATTTTCGAAGTGCTGTCCACGGCCGGAGACAACTTTCTCGGTGGGGACGATTTTGATGAAAAAATCACCTATGATATGGTCAATCAGTTTAAAAAGCAGTTCGGGTTCGGCATTGAAGATAACCCGGTGGCCATGCAGAGAATCCGTTCAGTGGCGGAGCGGGCCAAATGCCAGTTGTCCAGCATAAAAGAAGTCAACGCCACCCTGAGAGAACTGGTTACCGGCAGGGGGGGTAAAAAAATCGATTTTTCGTTCACCGTTACCCGGGACCGCTTTGAGCAATTGGGAGGCTCTCTGGTGGAACGCACGCTGGCCACCTGCGAAGAAGCACTGGAACTGGCAAAATTGAAGCCCTCTGATCTGGACAACGTGGTGCTGGTCGGTGGCAGTACCCGAATTCCTCTGGTTCGCAGGCAGGTGGAAGAGTTTTTCGGCCGCACGCCCAGGACCCAAATCAATCCCGACGAAGTAGTGGCCATCGGCGCCGCAATCAACGCCTTCAGTCTGACCCAGGAAGCACTGTCTCCCGATATTCAACCCAGAAAAAGGGCCAACGTCAAAGTCGATCCGTTTGCTTCCAGTCCACCGGAGGCAAAGGCGCCCGCAAGCAGCACAGAAGCCCCCGATCCTTTCTCTTCACAACGTTCGCCACTGGCCGATATCCAGGACCCGTTTGCGGATAAAAAGGGACCCGGACCCATTTCGTCCAAACCACCACGCACGATTGGCAAAATCGAGCTCAGCCAGAAACGAACCATGATTGGCATCGGCGCGGCGAGGGCCGCTGGCCAGAGCGAAAGCGCCAGATTGCAGAGCAACCGGAGCAGGCAGACCATTGCCGGCGTGCCTGGTTCGGAGCGGTCACGGGAGAATATTGATTTACCCGGGTTGCCGCTGGATTCTGAGCAGCGGAGTGACAGACATCCGCCATCGCGTAATGTCGAAGCGGACAACGAACTCGATTTGTGGGGGTCGACCGGGGTTCAGAAGGGCAAAACTGGCGGGAATGATACATCGGCCATCCATGGACAGAAACACCCGTCCATGGCCGACGATCCGGATCTGCCGATTCCCGTTTCGGAGATGGTGGACAGTGGCCGCACAATTCCTCTGGCCTCCGACCTGGATTTACCCGTTCCCGTAGGCACTGATGACGATATGGATTTACCCGTTCCTGTCGATGTCGACACTGAAAATCTCGATCTGCCCACCATCAGAGAAGATTTTGACCTGCCCGTTCCGGTTGGCGATGTGGATTTGCCTGCCGCGCTCCGCAGCGACCAAATCGATTTACCCACCACGGTTGGCGAAATGGATTTGCCCGCTGCGGTTGGAGAAGCGGATCTGCCCGCCGCCCCGGGTGAAACCGATTTGCCCGTGACCGTGGGCACTGCCGATTTGCCGGGACGCCGGGAAAAAGCGGATTTACCCGGACGACGGGAAACGAAGGGAACACAATCGGCGGTTTCTCCCATTATTGTGGCGCCAGTAAAAAACAGACCCAGAGCAAATCCCACAACCCCCTTTGTCACCACCGCTGCCCGAATCGGCATTGGCAGCAGCACATCAGCGGAATGGAATGGAGATACGGATGCGCTGGACGACATCGATTTGGATGAAATCGGCGCAGAAGAAGAAATATCGGCGGCACCGCCCATGGCCGCACCGCCAGTCATTCCCACTGACCGCTCCACCCCGGGGCACACACCAATGCAGGGTACGCGACCCGCTCGACCGCAGACAGGCGCCCAGAAATCTTTTGAGTCTCAGAACGCACAGCCCCTGTTTTCGCGCACTTCCATTCCGCCAACGATTGAGCCTGAAATATCCGAGGAGATGACCAGCCCGCCGAAAATGCCCAGCTATCATCCCTATCATCCATTGGATGAAGTGGTTGGAGATGATGGACGGGAAGCCGAAACAAAGACCCATGGCGAATTCACCGTTCCGATTACCAGAGCCATACCGGCGGTGTTGCTGGATGTAAGCCCCAGGGGACTCGGCATTGCGACCGCCGGGGGATACTGCGATATTATCATTGAGCGAAATGCAGCCATACCGATTGAACAGTCCCGGCATTTCGCCACTTCCAGAGACAATCAGACCGAGGTGTTCATTGATGTGTACCAGGGCGAAAGTCGTCGCACAGAAGAAAACACACAACTCGGTCGAATCGAATTAACCAACCTCAGAGCTGCACCTCGTGGAGAAATTTCCATCATGGTAACGTTTGAAGTAGACACCGACGGCATATTGAATGTGCGCGCCTTGAATGAAGAAACAAGGGAAACCCAGTCCACTCAGATTAAACTTTCCGGTGGGTTGGCGGACGACCAGGTGCAGGCCCTGGTAGAAAAATATTCAGCAAATGCCAAATAGGGATCCCGCATTCGATGACTATGTCATCAAGATTCACCAGGTGTTGCCGCGGCTGGATTACTACCGCCTTCTCGGTGTGGCTCCCGACGCCGATGAAAAACAGATACGCAGCGCTTTTCTGAAAATCACCCGAAAGTTTCATCCCGATCGGCACCGAAATGCACCCAGTCAGCTGCATCTGGCGATCTACGACATTTTCAAGCGACTGAATGAAGCCTATCGCGTATTGAGCGATCCGGACAAAAGACAACTGTACGATTCACAGCTCGCCAACGGCAAAACCCGATTCTCCACCGATTTGAGAATGTCGATGGTGCCCAGAACCCCGGAGCAGACCATCCGCTCCAAAGATGCGCGCACATTCTACATCAGAGCCGTGGAGTGTCTGGCCAGTGGAAGTATTATGCAGGCTGAACTGCATGCGAAAATGGCTGCGTCCCGGGAATCCGACAATGCCGCCATTCGAAAACTCATTGCAGACATCCTCGAAGTCAAAAGAAAAAAATAAGCATTTCTCATTCTCTCTTCTGTCGCACCAGCGATACGGCCAAATCGTAAATCGTTTTCTTCCGGATACCCAGCGCCGCGGAAAGCGCTGCAGCCACATCTCTGGCGCTTCGACCCAAATCGAGCTGTTCCTGAATCAACAGAGACAGCGACTCGTCATCCATTTCTCCGGTTGCAGTGGAAAGGTTGCCTTCGATCATCAGGGTAATCTCACCGCGAATTTCGCCGGCAAAATGTTGCATCAGCTGCGCCAGAGTGCCCCGCTGAATTTCTTCATGAACCTTGGTCAATTCTCTGAAAACAACGGCCTCCCGTTTGCCGCATTCCGCAAACAGATCTTTCAGGGTTTCTTTCAGTCGATGGGGAGATTCATACAGCACCGTGCAGGATGGATCGTGGGCAATTGTCTGAATGCGTTCCCGGCGATCCTTTCCCTTTCGCGGTAAAAACCCCAGAAATCGAACCCCTTCACCTTTCAGCGCACTCGCTGAAATAGCAGCGCCCATGGCGGAAGGCCCGGGAATGGGCGATACCCGAATCTGCGCATCAAAAGCCGCAGCAACCAGTTCGCTGCCCGGGTCCGAAATGGAAGGCGTCCCCGCATCAGATACCATTGCCACGTGTTCATCGGACAGCAATCGACGGATAAGGTCGGGAACCACCTTTTCGGCGTTCTGCTCGCGGTAGCTTACCAATGGGGTGGAAATATCAAATCGACTGAGCAGCTTCCGGGTGACACGGGTATCCTCCGCTGCGATGAGATCCGCTGTTCTGAGGGTCTCGACGGCCCGGAAAGTGATATCGGAAAGATTTCCGATGGGGGTGGCGACCACATACAGGGTGCCGGTCATACCTCTGCTTCGGCGTTGAAATAGCCGTCCATCTGATTTTCGAGGTAGTCTCTGAGGTCACTCATCACCCGTTTTTCAATCTGGCGAATCCGTTCCCGGCTGACCGAAAACTCATCACCGATTTCCTGCAGCGTCTTGGGCGAATCGCTGATCAGTCGGTCCTGAAACACTACCGCTTCCTTGCCAGTCAGATTTTTCCCGAAATTCTGCAGATGAAACGCCAGGTCGTCATTAAAAATCGCCGAGGAAAGAGACTCATCCTGCAATTCATCACCGGATGGCAACAACTCGCCCCGGGTTACCATACGTCCGGTGGCATCTCCGATTTCAACGTCGAGAGACACGTCCTCCGATTGCATCCGACGCTCCATTTCAGTGATTTCTTTCGGTTTCACATGCAACCGCTCCGCCAGCATATCCGTTGTGGGTTCGATTCCCATGGCAGTGAGGCGCTGGCGCTCCTTGTTGAGATTGAAAAAGAGTTTTCGCTGTGCCTGGGTAGTGCCCAGTTTCACCAGCCGCCAGTTGCTCAACACGAACCGCAGTATATACGCGCGAATCCACCAGGCCGCATAGGAGGAAAGCTTCACCCCCTGGGCCGGATCGAATTTTTTCACAGCGTGCATCAGGCCGACATTGCCTTCCTGAATCAGGTCCATGATATTCCGATACGCCCGTCGGTATTCAAATGCAATTTTCACCACCAGGCGCAGGTTGGAAGTGACCAGCGTAGCCGCCATGGAAACATCACCGGTTTTCTGATAGGTTTCAGCCAGTTCTTTTTCCTGATCCGGATCCAACAGCGGATACTGCTTGATTTCATTCAGAAACGCATCCAACGGATCATAGGAAGTTACAGACGGTCGCCGCGATGCTGCAGGCACATCTGACTTACTGCGTTTTTGAATACTTTTAGATTGTGAACTCTGTTTTTTTTTCATTACGTGATAAACCCTTTGGGGGTGTAAATTATTTCAACATTTCATCACCCGAAATCCGGTAATGAATTTCAATACAACAGTTCAATACAACGGAATCACTGCTTTGAGCAAGGGCATGACAGAATTATTACAATTGAAAATCAATTCACTGGCGCCTCAGGGGGATGGCGTATCCATAACGGACAGGCAGTTTTACTATGTGCCGGGCGCTATTCCGGGAGATGTTGTGGAAGCGGAAGTGGTCCAGAAAAACAAAAAAGAAACGGTTACAGAATTGTGCCGTATTCTTACGCCATCCCCCCACCGAAGGAACGTTCCGTGTCCTGTTTTCGACCGGTGCGGCGGCTGTTCAATGCTGCACGCAGATGAAGCACTTCAGCGAATATCCAAAGAACAGACGCTCTCCAGGCTATTTTCACCGGTATCCATTCCCCTGGTTACCGCCGGCCCGCCGCTGGGCTACCGACGTCTGGCACGTCTTCACGTGCACCGGCGAAAGAACAACACCATCGCATTGGGGTTCTACGAAAAAAAAGCCCACCGGGTGGTGGACATCTCTGAATGTCCCATTCTGGACGACCGCATCAATGCGGTGTTGTCGCCTTTGAAAAATGGCATGTTACAGGGTCTGAAAAGCGCCACTCTGCGCATCGCCACCGGAAACGAAGGGGTCTTTGTGCAGGTGGAAACCGATTTGACGCCGGATCCGATTTTCTTCGAAAAAGCCCGGTCGGCAGTTCCGGAGACGGTGAAAGGGATCATTCTCCATTGGAATGGCATTGTGTCACCGGTTGCCGGCGCATCCACCATGACCATCTCAACGGCGGGTGGAAATGAAATGAAACTGCCCGTTGGCAGCTTTGGCCAGGCCAACGCCCATATCAACCAAAAGCTGGTTGACACGGTTTCCCGATGGATTCTGGAGAGCGGCTCTGACCGAATGCTGGAACTCTATGCCGGGGCAGGCAATTTTTCTTACGATTGCCGCCATCGCCTGTCCGGAATTACGCTGGTGGAACTGGACAGCACCGCATGCGATGTGGCGAAAACCAATTTCAGTGACACACCCACAGTCCGAATCATCTGCGATGATGCACTGGCTGCGTACCGACGGGAGGGCCGCGGCACCCCTCTCGTGCTACTGGATCCGCCGAGAACCGGGGCCAAGGTGTTGGCCCGGGAACTGGCCCGGAATCACCACGAGATGATTATTTACGTTTCCTGTAACCCCGGCACCCTGAAGCGCGACCTCGCGTATCTGACTGATGGCGGGTATGAAGTGGAAGAAATGACCGGCTTCGATATGTTTCCCCAGACCACTCACGTTGAAGTGGCAACCAGACTCCGAAAGCGGCAAAAATGAAAGTTGCCTTTGACGCCAGATTTGTTGAACAGCGAGAAAAATTCAATTTCCGGTTCACCTGTGAACACTGCATGTATTTCGACCCACCGCGGGATCAATGCCTGCACGAATACCCGAATGATATGCACCTGGAGACCGCCTACATCGCGGAAACCGGCCCGAAGCACATCCTCTTCTGCAAGCAATTCGAACTGAAATGATTCAGGTCGGTTCGGGTTTTTTTTTCCCACAAATATCCTGAAAGCAGTTGTAAGCAATCCGAAGGTGAATTATAAACGGCTCGTACCGGGCGTTTAACTCAGCGGGAGAGTGCAATCCTCACACGGTTGAAGTCACTGGTTCAAATCCAGTAACGCCCACAAATAAAAATGCTGCTGTCCTGAGCATTTACGCGGTCCGGACCATATTCTGTATCGAAAACACCCAATACGCTCACAACTCAAATACCCATCTCCGGCAACGAATGGTCAGGGTTTGTACCGGGTGTCCAACGCGCCAACGGGGCAGGCCTTCACGCAGGCCATACAGTCTTTGCAACTGTCCGGAAGCGCACTGCCGAAAGCAGGTCCCACTTCGGTATAAAACCCGCGCTTTTTGTATCCGATCAATGATTCGTTAATCACCTCGGCACATATTTTTATGCAGATGCCACACTTGATGCATTTGTTTCTGTCGAAAATGATATGGGGATGCCGGGTGTCGGGAACATCCACTGTTTTCTCCCCCGAAATGGCATCCGGCGTGGCGCCATAATTTTCGGAATGGGACTTCAGCGTGCAGGTTTCTTTCGCCGTACAGGAGCATTCCAGACACCGGGTTCCTTCCTTTGAAACCGCCGCTGCACTGGCCGTATGATTAACTTCCCGGAAACTGGTTTTCCGTTCCGCCATTGAAATATGTGCCAGCTCAAGCCTCCCATCCGCAGTGGGTTCCTTCAGGTACACCAGGTCGTCCCGACTCATGGACCGCCAGTGTCCCCGGGACACATTTATCAGAGGCGGTTCCACGTGACGTCTTCCGTTCAACCGATCCACAATGGCCATGGCCACCTTCCGTCCGCCGGCAACGGCCTCGACCACCGTGGCTGCGCCGGTGACACAATCCCCCGCCGCATATACATTGCCGCTCACATTTAAATCCGCGGCATCCACGTCTGCATATCCCCACCGGTTGGTCTTCACTTCTTCGGGTACGCTGGCCGATTGTCCAATGGCTGCAATCACTGTATCCGCCATCACAGTGAATGCGGAATCGTCTACGGGAACCGGACGTCGGCGCCCGGATGCATCGGGCTCGCCAGGCATCATGCGAATACACGTGAGCCGCAGCCTGCCATTGGATTTCTCCAGTTTCAAAGGCGCCACAAGAAATTCAAAAGACACCCCTTCGTCTCTGGCTTCCTGCACCTCAATGGGTTCAGCGGGCATTTCATTTTCTGTACGTCGATACAGGCAACGCACACCGGTCGCGCCCAATCGGATGGCGGTACGCGCACAATCCATTGCCGAATTGCCACCGCCAATCACCACTGTCTCTCCCGGACTTTTTCCGGAAAAGTTCTGCTCCGCAATCTGACGGAGCCAGTCAATCCCGTTTTCCGCCAGAGCTTCCCCCTCGCAACGCATCCCGGTAGCGCGCCAGCATCCGATGGTGACGGCAATGGCATCGTAAGCTTCCTGCTGCAAACTGGAAATATTGAAATCCTTGCCCAACGTCCGGTTGCACTCAATCTCAATCCCCCCCATCTTTTCGAAATGGGCAAGCTCCTTTTCGAGAAGCGCCTTCGGCAAACGGTATTCCGGAATACCATATCTGAGCATCCCGCCCGGCTTTGGCATCATTTCCAGAATATGAGACTGAATTCCTTCAAGCCTGAGATAATACGCCACGGAAAGCCCGGCGGGACCGCCGCCCACAATGGCCACTTTGCGCGACGAAAGGGGGTTGCACTCCTCCATGTACGAATCGTAGAAAAGGTCTGCGGCCAGTCGCTTGAAATCATTGATTGCCACCGGCGAATCATGAATATTTCTGCGGCAATCCTTTTCACAGAAGCGGGGACAGACACGACCGATAGAAATGGGCAGGGGAATTCTCTGTTTGAGAATTTTCAACGTCTCCAGAAAATTTCCCTTTCGGCCCTCCCGCACATATTCCTCCACTCGGGCATGGGCCGGACAGGATATGGTGCAGGGGGCCTCACAGTCGCCGGTATGTTCACTTAAGAGCAGATTCAATGCAGTCCGGCGCATCTCGAATACGTCTTTCGATGACGATTCATAGTGCTGCCCCAGTTCGGGGACGGCCGCACATGATGGGATGAACCGACCGCTTTGCGTGTGCCGTACCACACAGACAAAGCACGAGGTAGTTTTTGAAATATGCTGATGATGACACAGCACAGGAATGGATATATTGTTCAACTGAGCCACATCGAGAATCGTCTGGCCGGGAAGCGCGTGCATTTCCTTCCCGTCAATACTGAATATAATGGTGCGTTCAGACATTGCCCCGCTCCTCTCCATCCTTCCGGCCATAGTAACCGGTGCCCCCATCCACGCGGAATATGGTGTGTACCGGGCATGCTTCGATGCAACTGTTGCAACGGGTGCATACACTGTTGTCCACCACATAGTCGCTGCTTACGGCATGAACCGGGCAGACTTTGACACACCGCCCGCATTCGGTGCAATCTTCTTTTACAATAGCCACATCAGACAATGCCGCGCACTCCCTGGCCGGACACTGCCGTGCATCCACATGGGCGTCGAATTCTTCACGGAAATAACGGAGCGTCGCCAGCACCGGATTGGGCGCCGTTGCCCCCAGTCCACAGAGCGAACCCGCTTTCACCTTCCGTCCCATGTCTTCCAGAAAATGGATATCCGCGCGGGTGCCGTCACCGCCGGTGATTCGTTCGAGTGCTTCGAACATCCGCTTGGCGCCCACCCGGCAGAACGTGCATTTGCCGCATGATTCCCGGTGGGTAAAATCCAGAAAGTACCGCGCCGTTTCCACCATGCAGCGATTCTGCCCGATCACAATCAGGCCACCTGACCCCATAATCGCACCAAGGGATTTGAGTGAATCGTAGTCCACCGGTGTATCAAACAGCTCGGCGGGAATGCACCCTCCCGATGGTCCACCGGTCTGCACGGCTTTCACGTCCCCCTTCCGTGCACCACCGATGTCGTAGATAATCTCCCCGAGGGTAATACCCATGGATACTTCAACAAGACCGGGACAGGTCACATCGCCGGCAAGGGCGAACAGCTTGGTTCCCTTCCCCCCTGCAGTACCGACCGATGCATAATCCGCTGCCCCATCCCGGACAATCAACGGTACGTTGGCGAACGTTTCCACATTCGAAATCATGGTCGGCAATCCGTGATAACCGCTGTCGGTAGGATAAGGAGGCCTGAACCGGGGCATCCCCCTCTTTCCTTCAAGGGAATGGATCAACGCCGTTTCCTCGCCACACACAAAGGCGCCGGCCCCTTCCTTTATCTGCACATCCATCACTTTTCCGTTAATCAGATTCAGGCCCTGATTCGAGGCAGCTTCAATGGCGCTCGTCAGATTGCGGATGGCCAGAGGATATTCCGCCCGACAATAGACAACCAATCGGTTTGCACCAGTGGCGTATGCGGCAATGAGCATTCCCTCCAACACCTGATACGGCAATGACTCCATCAGTGAACGATCCATGAAGGCGCCGGGATCTCCCTCATCCGCATTGCAGATAATCACTTTTTCCGCGCTGTTCTTATTGGCCAGCAACGACCACTTCAGGCCAGTTGGAAACCCGCCACCGCCTCGCCCCCGCAAACCCGACTCCCTGATTTCGTCCACCAACTGCGACGGCGTCATGGTCAACGCTTTCTGCAATCCCAGAAATCCGCCATGACCGATATATGCATCGAGATCAACCGGGTTGAATTTTCCGATGATACCGGTGATTCGCAGATTTTCCTTCTCGCTGCGTTCCCGCCTGAACGCCAGTTTCTTTTCTTCCCCCAGGTTCAGCAGTGTTGCCACATCTTCATCAGACGCAGTCACATTCCCATAAAAAACCGATTCGGCCCCGGTCACTACTTCCACAAGCGGCTCTGCATAGCAATGCCCGATGCATCCCACCGGAACAACCGGAACATCGCAACTTGCCTTCAACTTGCCCAGCACTGCGCCCGCTCCGGCCGCAAGGCCACAGGAACTCACTCCAACACGGATTTCCTGAATCTGATTCATCTATCCCTGCCTTCTGTACTTCTTCAAAATCCGCAACACGCTTTTTCGGCTCAGGTTGCCATACACCTCTCCGTCAATGGACAATACCGGCGCCAGAGAACAACATCCCAGACATGCAACGGTCTGGAGTGAGAACAGACCCGCATCATCCGTTTCGCCATCTGCAATTCCCAGCTCCGTGGAGATCCAATCGAGAATCAGCGACGAACCTTTAATGTGACATGCGGTGCCGTCACACACGCTGATTTGATACTTCCCCGGTTTCACCAGTCGAAACTGAGAATAAAAGGTGACCACTCCTTCAATTTCAGCCGGGGACACACAAAAATATTTACTGCAAGCCATCAGCGCGCTGACGGACAGATATCCCTCTGTACGCTGCACCAACTGCAGTCCTCTGATAATATTTTCTTTCTCGGGGGGGATCTTCTCCAGATATGCAAAAGCGTCGTCCATGCCAGTTTTCCTAAATTATCAGCCAGTCCAAATCAGTGCAAGCGCCTTCACCAGACATTATTGTATTTTTTTTGAAATTATACGAATTGACTACCCGAATTCGATGGCAACGTATCAGTTACACTTTCCCACTACTCCACCGCTGGGTCCTTGATCATGTGCTGAATATCATGGCAGGGGGGTTCCTTGCCCCAGAGCAACATCCGATCCTCACCATAAGCAGTGATATGCTGCGTTTTCACATTTTCTTCAGTGTTCAACCCATCAAAACTCCAGTCATTCCCGGGATTCCATGGGCACACTTCCTGGTAAGACAAACCGATTTCAATCTGTGTTTCCCTTGAGCCCATTTGTATGGTCGGGCTTCCCCAGAATTTCTGTCCCGCATAACTCAACACGAAATACCAGGTGTGTCCCGCTTCTTCACTGGATTCGTCTTCACACTTGAATGGCCCTTTCAACACGGTATGGAAATCCTCGTCAAGTATATTGTCGCCACTGTCGTAAATGATGGATGCAGTCACCGAAGCCGGATCAACGCCTGCGGCAAGCAGCTCTGATACATCAAAATAGTACCGGGATGAAAGAAATTCGTTGTACCTCGGCGGATGAATGGACTCATTTATCATGGAAATGGTCAACTGGGTTCGGCAGCTGGTCTCGGTATTCACCCTGGCCATGGTATAAAACTCGTCGATAGCAGGCTCCATCGGTGGAAAATCGGGGTCAGGACACTGATGCTCCTCGCGCCCGCGATAGAAGTAGTTGCCGGCCAGCGCGCCGACAAACGCCGCATTATAGTCGATGGACACCTGATTGGAACCGAAGTCTCCCCGTTTATCTTCATGGGTATCATCCCCCACCGGACCGTTCACCAATGCACCCCAGAGAATATGTCGATTCTCCACCGGATTGTTGGGGACGCCATAGATAGACGCATGACCTGCCGCATGATGTGGTTGAGAGGCATAGTTATCCGTAATTTCAGTAAAGCCCATCATAAACGATTTGCCGACCGGATCGCCATTCACCTGATTGTCCCCCAGCAGATAGAGGGATTGATTCTGCGCCCAGTCTACCAGCTCCCGGGAGACATCCTCATCGAGTGGAAAATTTCTGGCATAGGTCAACGCAACCAGCTGACCGGCGGAATTGTATCTGCCCGAGCCCCAGGTGACATTCACTTTCCGTGAAAATCCCTGTGGTGATTGGTTTTCCGGCGACATCCACGCGATGGAATCCGCTCTTGCGATATTCTGGAACATCACTGACATCGTGGCCAACTTCTCGCGAACCGACTGTTCGATGGAACCTTTCTGAGCCGCATTCCGCATGGATATTGCCAGCCGAACAAACACCCCCGACCGCAGAGAATCCCAACTGTGTGTCCACGGTTCCTGCCAACAGGCGTCGTCTTCACCGCCGATTCGAATTTCTCCAATGGCATCCCTGCACGCGTCACTGAATCCGGGAATTTTCATCAACCATTCCACGGCGTCATCCAGATACGCCGCATCATCGGTCGCTTCATACAGCCAGGCTGCCGCCCAGGCCAAATCGTCGTAGGCGTAGTCCGAAGTATATAACCCATTGGTGGTCTGCTGGATGCCCAGTGGCTCCCTCCCCGCAAATCTGTACAGCGCAATGGCGTGTTTCAGGACCCGGGCAGAATAGGTTTCGTCACTCCCGGTAACCAATGACACCAGCGCCAATGCCGCCGCGCTGGTTGCTGTGACATCCGTTGCGGGCTGTTCCAGCGTGGCAAAATATCCGGGACGCGGACACATGGACGCAACCCTCAATTCCGGTGGCATCCATCCACACCCCTGATCCGGAACAGCGCCTACCTGATGGGCATAGCCGACCACTTCCCATTCTTCAGGCGGAACACTTTTATCCACGACAAACATATTTTTCATGAAATAATCGGCGACCCATCTGATCTGTTTCAAGGCTTCAATATCCAGGCCGGTCTCTTTGAAAGATTCGGGAAACTCATACATCGCCCACGCAATTGTGGACGCCATATATCCGTTGGTAATTCCATACTTGATAAAATCGCCGGCATCGTAATACCCGCCGCTCAAATCCACTTCGCCATCCCCGTCCGGATCAAAGGTGTCGCGATATTTCTGAATATACGCATCACTCATATTCACACCGTCAGCGGCTCCGGAAACCAGACGGATATGCGCGTCGTCCCGGTGCGCATCCCCCCGCCACTGCACATCTTCACAGGAAATCCCCGCCCCCGATTTGTTCACATTGAAAAACCACAACGCCATCTGCAGCGCCTTGCCCCACAGACCGGGGTTTCCCTCGCAGGTGAACAGTTCCGGGAAAGGCGGCGGCTCACAGGACTCCGGCTCCTGCTCCCATATGCCCGTTTCCGTAAACTGACCGGCATCGGACGAGGCATAGTCGTAATTGTCTACGCTGCCGTCCGGCTTCTCCTCAATATCCACCCCCACAACCGTTTCTGTGTCGACCGATTCCCCGGTAGAGAACTCCTCCTGTGACCCGGTGTCAACAGGCACATCATCGTTCACATCCCCGTTCTGAATATTGTCAGAGGAACTGCTGCAGGCTGACGAAAAGCCGAACAGAATCGCACCCAGCACGCAGGGCTTCAGCCAATGGCGATTAAAAACTGTAAGCAAACCAGACATGATATGAAACTCCAAGCTAAGAAAAAAATAAGTCGTAAAAAAATAAAAAGCGTTGAACCGGAAAACACTGATAAATCTGATTAGGAAACTGATTAATTTTTATTAAACGTTACGACTGTTAACAAACAGTATAAAGCATTAAAAAAAAGACAATGTAATTTTTTTAAATAACGGGGCATTTTTGATTTTCTGACAGCCAATCAACGATTTGGTCGACTACCAAACCTCCATGAATCGGAGACCAATTTTTTTCCAGCAGTGAAGTTTCAGATAACGGTGGAACGGCGTGTTCAAACGGCGGGCGCAATCGTCAGGGCTCTATATTGAACGGATACTTCTCGATAATCTGCTGATCTTTTCCTGTAAACACCGGAAATGTAACCGGTTTAACCTTTTCGGCCACACAACTCGCCTCTGCGCTGTCCGCCCCATCGCCGACCGGGAAGGCTCCCACAACGTGGCCGTCGCTCCCAATGATAATTTTCAGAATCACCTGGCGCTTCGCATCCTTTGCACAATCGGTGCGAAGCTGAGGACGCAGTGCGGTGAGGCACGCGGCAATCTGTTTCTTATTCAGGAGCTCGAAAGGTGTTGTATGAGATTTTTTCACCTGATGTTCACAGTACGTTGCCGCTTCTTCTGCCTTTTTGTCAGGTTGCTGATCAGTACTCTTCTTCGCTGCACCGCTCGATTGTCCCGGCGCAGAGGGCAGGGTCATGTCATCTGCTTCCATCGAAGAAGTAGCGGCACCGCAACCCACCAGCCAGACTGAAATCAACACCGATAAAATACACCTGACGCTCATAGCTCCTCCTATCTGTGGTTATCAATTATGAACGAGGATAATATATCTGCGCTATTCCACCATGTCCAGGTGAATGGATACCTCCATGACATATTCATTGATTTTTTAAGAATTGAATTGTGGATGGGGGGAGGACTATCTCAACTCGAGAATTCTTTTATCTAAATCCTGCAGACGGGACTGAAATTGATGCAGCCGCTCTTCGGCGTCTCTTTCATTGGTGTTTTTCCACATCGCGTGGTAGGTGGAATGACTTTTCTTCTCTCCAAACATTTTTCTCTGAAGGTCAAAAATCATATCGTTCAACCAATTCATGTTCACCTCCTCAGGTACACCGAAGGGTATTGCAAACCCCTTGCCAACTTTAAAGAAAAGTAATAAAACAACAAGATTCCGAATACTTACAAACATCGTTTGCCGCTAATAGACCAACCACTACCTGGTATCTCATCCAATTGCAATTGCAAAAACGGTGCAGAAGTCGTTACCTTTCAGAAATTAGTGATTAATTTCAATCACATACGGGAGTGCGAGATTCTTTTCGCACTTCCTGGAAACTTTTTTCCAAGTGGCATGCACAAATTCTGCAGGAGGCAGATTTTCTATTTAATTTTAGTTATTTGCATATTTGATTCGACGAGTAAAGCGCGGTAGAATAAATGAAAGGCAATACAAGGAGGCAGGCCAATTGCAAAGCATTATTCCACCCAACAGTTCAACACCCCCGGCCAATATAACATACAGAGATCAGGCGCTATCCATCCCGCGCGGCACCACGGTTGACGCACTGATGAAAGAGGCCCCGCATCCAGCTGATAGCGATGTTATCGCTGCGATTATAAATAACCGTCTGGTCTCCCTGAAAGCATGTATTCTTCGCTCTGGTCATATCGCTCCAGTGCATATTCGCAGTCATCAGGGCGGACGCCTGTATCAACGACATCTGACCCTGATGCTTTACGAAGTGATGAACCGCATCTTTCCCGGTCACCACATTGCCATTGGCCAATCGATCTGCGAAGGACACTACTTCAGGGTACACGGCATCCCGGTGACCGATCAGTTTCTGGAAATCGTGGCCACGGAGCTGACGTCCCTCGCAGCTCGAAAGGTGCCGTTTGAATTTATGAGAGTCACCGTGGAGGAAGCCCGTTGGCTGTTCACCCAGAAGGGAGAAAAGGTAAAACATCAGCTTCTCGATCAATGGCCGTCTTCCCACGTGTCAGTGGTCAAACTCGGTTCCTTTGTGGATTTCTGTCTCGGCCCGGTTGCACCGCATACGGGGTACTTCAACATTTTCAAACTCATCCGTCTGGAAGAAGATACTTTTGTTCTCCAGTTTCCAAGTCAGGGCGATGCCATCTGCCGCGAAGTTCGAATGCAACCCAAATTGTATGCCACCCACAAAGAAGCCAAGGAATGGAGCCGCCTGCTGGGAGTGGCCCACGTGGCAGAGCTCAATCGCGCCGCCACTTCAAAAAAAATAAAACAGGTCATCCAGATTTCAGAAGGGTTGCATGAAAAGAAAATTTCCAATATTGCCGACGCGGTGGTGAGCGATCGAAATCGAAAGCTGGTTTTCATTTCCGGGCCATCCTCTTCCGGGAAAACCACCTTCGCAAAGCGCCTGTCCATTCAGTTCAAAGTCCTCGGGGTGGAGCCCAAAGCCATTTCTCTCGACAACTATTATGTGGACAGGGAAAAAACACCTCTGGACGAAAACGGCAAGTGGGATTTCGAAACCCTGGAGGCCATTGATCTTGAGCGCTTCAACAACGACCTCCAGAAAATTCTGGAGGGTGAAGAGGTGCTCACCCCGACGTACAATTTTCAGACGGGAAAAAGAACGAATTCCAATAAATGGATTCCCCTGAAAGTCGGCGCGCAGGACGTGTTGATTATTGAGGGGATTCACGGGCTCAATGATGCGCTCACCCCTTCAATCCCCGAAGCCGCCAAATTTAAAATTTACATCAATGCCCTCAATCCGCTGGCGCTGGATGAACACAACCGCCTGAACACGTCTGATGTCAGACTGATTCGCCGCATTGTTCGCGACCGCCACTATCGCGGGTATTCCGCTGCGCAAACGATCAATAACTGGAACTCGGTGCGCAAAGGGGAACGCAATCACATCTTTCCGTTTCAGGAATCAGCGGATGTTATTTTTGACACATCGCTGATTTACGAATTTTCGGTGCTCAAAATCTTTGCCGAGCGATATTTGCTGGAAGTGCCCAGAAGCGATCCCGCTTTTGCCGAAGCGTACCGACTTCGCAAATTCCTCTCCATGCTGGTATCTGTACTCCCCGGGGATATTCCCCAGACGTCACTGATGCGCGAATTCATCGGGGGGTCCAGCTTTTCATACAAGTAATCATGCCGCCGACCGGGCCATCCCCATGAACGTCATTTCACCGGAGAAATTTCAAAGTAACAGTAGTAAAAACGACTGATAGGCTGGGCCGGCAAGGATGCGCCGATGCGGAAATACACGGTCTCATCGCGTTCGGAAATCAATATGCTCCCTGTGGCAGTCGGACGGTCGGACCAATCGATGGGCATGTCTCCTTCGGTCTGTTCGACCACTACTGCGCCGGTATCGTCCAGCGCAGACAGCGTGAAATTCTCCAATCCACTTCCAATGGATGCACCCGCGCAGAACACCGCCAGATTCTGCCCCATGGTCAGCGCCATACGATAAAAGTCCACATCGCCGTCAGGCGCCAATTGTCCCAGCACCGCGCCTTTCCGGCCTCCGTCGTCCGTGTCCGTCAACGATATCTCGGAAGCGTTCTCCATGGTGTCATTGGGCGCATCCGGTTCCATGGGATATCTGTCCAGCCATTCGCTGAGAACCCGGACAATGTAAAAATCATTTCTCCCCGGTTGCCAATCGGGCGCACCGATAATCCGGATGTAATATGCAGTACCCGGCCGGGGCAAAAACGACAGGGTGGACGTATGAGAACCGGGAACCAATTCCGCAACCAGTGTTTCGGTGTCATCCAGAATCTGAATCGCTATTTTCGCCGTACTTCCCGTTCCGGACTCCGCGTTCTCCGGATTTCCGCTCCCCCCGTCAGGATTGACATTCAGTTCGACGATGCTTTCCTGTGGAGAAGATACAAACCGATACCTGTCCCCGTCGGTCAGGCTGCTCAAGTCACCGAGAATCCATCCCTGAGACTGTCCGGAAGCGGCGTCCTGTTCGTACATCTGCAACGCCACACTGCCGGACGCGCTGTCATTATCCGCATCCTGTGACGCGATTTCATATGTATTTGAATTCTGCTCGTTCAGCGCCAATCGTAACGTGTATCTCAGGGACTCGCCCACTCCCTCCCCCGGAGACAGCGAATCCGTCCAGCGGTCATAACTCTCCACCTTGATACACAGGGATTCCACAGACGATATGTGATAGTAGAAAAAGGAGTCATGGGACGGCCCCGACCACCCGTCATCCATCACCGCATACCGCGTGGTGCCATTCATGGCGAATATGCTGACAACCGGGTCAAATGTTGGCAGCACCAGCTCATCATTTCGGGTTTCCAGCAGCAACCAGTCCCCGGGCAGTGGTGAATTCAATGCAAAGTACGCCACCCCCGATAAGTCGCTCATTTCACCGGTGTGGAGAAAAACCCCATTCTGGAATGTCACCGGAAGCGCCGTGGCGCACCCTTCCGCATCCGTAATTGGCGTTTCGAATCGGGTTACGGTCGTATTGTGACATCCCTGCAGGCACATAAGAGAACCCGCGATTACAGCAGCAATACATTTTTGGATAAAACAGTTCATTGAATCAGTTGCCACTGAATTGAATTTCATCAAACAGCAGGCTGGGTGTCCGTGTGGCACTGTATCGCCACGGATCATTGCCCACCATGGACAATCTTTTCCATACCTCCCGATGATTGCCTGAAATATTCAGTTCCGAGACGGCATCGGTCAGCTGGCCATTTTCAATGAGCGTACCGTACACACCGAGCGAAAAATCCCCGGTAGTACTGTTGGTGTTGCCCCCGATGAAGCCACGGACGAGAATCCCATCCGACACATCTGCGATCATTTCCGCCATGGTCTTTTCACCGGGGACAACAATGAGGTTTGATCGGCCGCCAGTGGTCGGTTCGCGGTTCAGTTTTTTCCCATAATATGTATCGATAAAGAAATTTCGAAAAACCCCGTTCTCAATCACCGGTATCACTCTGGCTGCAATTCCCTCAGAATCAAACAACCTGGAACCGAAGCCGCTCTCAATGAAGGGATTATCAATCACCGAAAATACGCCGGATGCGATTTCCTTTCCCTCATAGGCTTCCAGAAACGATCTCTTCTGCTGAAGTGACCGACCACCGGTTGCAGACATCAATCCGCCCAGCAAACGCGCCACCGCCCGATTTTCCACAATCATCGGACATTTTCGCGTATCTACCTTACGGGTGTTCAACTTCATGGACGCCCGCTCCACCGCGTTGTGTCCAATTGATTCCGCATCAGTGAAATCAGCGGCGAATCTGGATCCCATCACATCCCAGCCGCTCGGTCGCTTGTCACCGCTGTCCCTGAGCGAAATTTCGGCAAACAGCCACGCCTGAGTGCCGGACTCCGTCCCCTCAAAACCGTTTGAATGCAACTGAACCATTTGCGCACTCTGCGTCTCCATGCTCGCTTCTGCGGAAATCGCCTTCTCCTTTGCCGCCGACATCGCTGCCGCTTCCGCTGTCCGGGCCAATTCATTGCGACGTTCCTGAGAAAATGTCTCCACTCCCGGATCGAACAGTTTCAAATCAATCGACTTGCGCCCTTTATAGAGTGCAGGGTCGGTAATCTCTCTGAACGGATCCTTTTCCATCGCTCCCGTCAACGCCACTGCACTGTCGAGGAATTTTTCAAGCGCATCGGTGCGAAAATCATTGGAGCTGCTGGTACTGTATCTGCCATCCTCATACAGATGGATGGTAATCCCTCTGGTGGTCGACTCCTGTACCTTGTCCACCATTCCCTTGCGATACACAACAGATACGTTCCGCGCTTTCGACGCCACCACTTTCACGTCCCGAATCCCGCGTTTTTTTACACCATCCAGAATCATCTGAGCGGTCTGTTCAATAGGCTGAGTCTGTTTTTCCGTCATGAGTTCACCCCCCCAACTGTAATAGCCGACACCTTCACGGTGGGCAGACCAAGCCCCACGGGCACCGACTGGCCATCTTTCCCACACGTCCATGTTCCCCAGTCAATGGCCTTGTCATTTCCAACCATCGTAATTTTTTTCAGGCTGTCCGGACCGTTTCCAATCAGATTCACATCCTTTACCGGAGCAGTCAGTTTTCCATCCTCTATCAGATATCCCGTTTTCACATAAAAACTGTAATCCCCGGCGCCAATGGCCACTTCGCCGTTGGCAAAGTCCACTGCATACAACCCCTTTTTCACACTGCGAATAATCTCTGCCGGTTCGTGGGGTCCATTTTCCATGGTGGTGACCCGCATTCTGGGCATGGGAATCGCCCTGAAACTTTCCCGGCGGCCATTCCCGGTGGGGGCAACCCCGTAAAAGTTGGCGCTGATACGATCGTGCAGGTACGACACCAGCTTTCCATTTTCAACGAGGGTCGTGCGCTGTCCCGGACATCCTTCGTCATCCACGTTCACCGCGCCCCGGGCTTCGGGCTCCAGCGCCGTATCCACAATGGTCACAAAGTCCGCTGCAATAGCGGTATTCATCATACTGGAGAAAATCGATATTTCCTTGCGGTTGAAATCCGCCTCAAATCCATGCCCCATGGCTTCGTGAAGCAGAATTCCCGATGTTGCCGGCGCGAGCACCACTGGCATTTCTCCGGCTGGGGGGACTGTCGCTTCAAACAGAAGCATGGTTCTATCCACCGCCTGGCGTGCAATCTCATCCACCATGTCGTCTGAATACATCTCCATACCGCGACGGGCACTCCGGGAAAATCCGTTGGACTCAATCCGTCCATCTTTCTGTGCCGCACAATTGGCGTACAGGATGGTCATGGGCCGAATGTCCTCCACCCATACCCCTTCGGTGTTGGCGACCAATACCGCTTCATCTGAATCGCCAAACCACGTACTCGCCTTGATAATCGCCGGATTCAACCCCAGCATCTTTTCGCCAATCCGTTTCACCACGTCGATTTTGTCTGCCGCCGCCACATCAATCCATACCGGCCGGGTCGCGTACAATCTGGGAATTTCAACCGCATGGAAAGACTCTGCCGGTTTCACCGGGGCTGCGGATGCGATGGACGCAGCCGTCTGTGCTGCCTTGATCAACGCATTCGGCGTGAGCTCTTCGGTGTATGCGTAACCGGTCTGCTCCCCTTTAAGCACACGAATTCCCGCTCCCAGGTCCACCTGGGCATAGGCGCGATTCACCTGACCGTCTTCAAAGCCAATGTGATCAGCAACCCGATGCTGAAAGTAAATATCCGCAAAATCGCCCCCCAGACTGGTGGCCGCCCGGAGCACCCTGCGAACCAGATTCTCATCTATCCCGAAGTTGGACTCGAAATAGCCCCCCGTTGCAGAATGGGACATTGCGCTGTTTTTCATCGGTTGCTTCATCGCTGCTTCAGAATGCGCACACGAAGTAAAAAGTGGCGCTCCCATCGCGGCCATCGCACCCATTACCGATCCATTTATAATAAATTCTCTTCTGTTCATACGTCTCCTCTCACGCCCTTAAACAGGTCACGTTATATATACGCCAATGTTGCAAAAAGCCAATGACTGAAACCGCTGTCGCTCGCACAATGGCACACCCCTGCGCGTTTCAATTCATCATTTTTTTGCAACGTCAGCGTTTACAACACATCAGTTTATTCATGAAAACGATTGAGAAAAGTGGCAATCGCCCCCGAACCGCCGGGAAATTCAATTTTACCGGGCTGCTCGGATACCTCAGATATGTGATAATGACGGGAGGCGGTTACCAGACAGCAGTGTCGGCAGAGACCGTATCTGTGTCCGTATCTTCGCCGTAATCACAGCACTGCAATCCTTCATCGCACGCACCGGTCATCGGCGAGCCTCCCCAGGACCGGCAATGCACCATACATTCATACGCACATGAGTCCACGCCGGTATCCGTATCCAGACAGACAACTGTATCGGTGCACACTTCGGTATCGGTACAGACGTCGGTATCGACACAAACATGGGTATCCGTATCTACAGTGTCCGTATCGGTATCCAGGCAGATGACCGTATCGGTGCACACTTCGGTATCGGTACAGACGTCGGTGTCGACACAAACATCGGTTCCTGTATCAGTATCAATATCAGTATCAGTATCAGTATCTGTATCCGTATCTGTATCTGTATCCGTATCGGCATCTGAATCTGTATCCGTATCGGTATCTGTATCCGCATCACTCGTGTCGCTGTCAGTATCGTTGTCCGAATCCGCATCGGTGTCTGCGTCAGTATCTGCGTCCGAATCCGAATCCGAGTCCGAGTCCGAGTCCGAATCGGTATCCGTATCGGTATCCGTATCGGTGTCTGTATCGGTGTCTGTATCGGTGTCCGTATCGGTGTCCGTATCGGTGTCTGCATCGGTATCTGAGTCCGAGTCCGAATCCGAATCGGCATCTGCATCCGAATCCGAATCTGAATCGGTATCAGAGTCGCTCTGCCCTGTATCTGTATCTGTCTGGTTGGGGGGCGGATTAATGGGTCCGGTGCCGCAGGCGATGGAGATCAGCACCCAGAACAAAAGGACCAGATAAATTAAGTGGTTATTTTTCATAATAAAAATTATCCGTTCGTGCTTCCAATTATTCGTCTGGCGAACAGATAAGCATTCCAGATCTCCAGTACATTTTATCCTATTTGTAGCTCATTGTGCGAACAAATTCCAATTAAATAGAGGGGATGTTGCGTCAACGGGACGGGTGCATTATAAGTGCCGTGGAGGAAAGACACAGATGAACAAACAAAGTCAACAAGTTCAATTTGAAGGCAAACCGGTAACCCAGCTCCACTTTGCCAAAAACGGCGTGATTACCCAACAGATGAAGCGCGTCGCCGAAAAAGAAAAACTCGATCCCGAAGTCATACGGGCAGAAATTGCCAGGGGACGACTGGTCATCCCGGCGAATATAAATCACAGGAACCTCGATCCGGTGGGAATTGGCGATGCCGTTACCTGCAAAATCAACACAAACATCGGCGGGTCCCCAATCAGTTCCACCCCGGAGGAAGAACTGAAAAAACTGAATCTCGCACTGAACCTGGGTTCGGATGCAGTGATGGACCTGACGGTGGGCCCCCGAATTGAAGAAATCAGAGCAAGTCTGGTTGCACATAGCCACGCTCCGCTGGGCACCGTTCCCATTTACGAAGCCATTGAAATGGTCGACAACCCCGAAGACCTGACCGCTGACCTCATTTTTGACGTGATTGAAACCCAGGCCAGAGCCGGCGTCGACTTCATGACCGTGCACGCCGGACTGCTTCGGGAGCACGTCCCCATGGCAGTGAACCGACTGGCCGGAATCGTCAGCCGCGGCGGTTCGTTGACCGCCAGATGGATGGTCCATCATAAGCGGCAGAATCCGCTGTATGAGGAATTCGATCGACTGCTGGAAATCTGTCGCAAACACGACGTGACCCTGAGTCTGGGAGACGGTCTGCGACCGGGCGCCCTGGCCGATGCCAGCGATGAGGCGCAGTTCGCAGAACTCAAAACCCTCGGAGATCTGGTTCGCCGGTGCAAGGATGCCGATGTGCAGGTGATGGTGGAAGGCCCCGGCCATGTTCCCTTCGACCAGATTGCCATGAATATGGAGATGGAACGGAAGTGGTGTGATGAAGCGCCATTCTACATTCTCGGTCCCATCGTCACCGACATCGCGCCGGGGTACGATCACATCACGTCTGCCATCGGTGCCACCATGGGCGCGTTCAGCGGCGCATCCATGTTGTGTTATGTGACGCCCAGAGAACATCTGGGACTTCCCAACCTGGAAGATGTTCGCCAGGGAGTTGTGGCCTATAAAATTGCAGCCCACGCCGCCGACATCGCCCGCAAACGCCCCGGCGCACGGGACAGAGACGATGCGTTGTCAACTGCCCGCGCCAACTTCCAGTGGGATGAGGTGTTCAACCTGTCTCTGGATCCCCAACGGGCGCGGGTAATGCATGAAGAGTCTCATCTGGACAGCAAGGATCTGAAAAAGGACTACTGCTCCATGTGCGGTGAAAAGCATTGTGCGGTAAAAATGTCCCGTTCGGTAAAAGCCGCCCTGTGATTATCCCGCCCCCGTCCACATACCCTTATCGCTGACCGCCACCACCGATCGAATGTCACATTTCCCGGGATACAACAGTGCCGGGGAGATTTCCCGGACCGCCTGACCGCTGTTTTCCCTGTGACGATTTTTCCGAATATGTTAGATGAAAAAGATGGACATATGCAAATATACATTGGATGAAATCATCAGCAGGGATATTCCGGTCATCGGATTCTCCGGTTCACCCACCCTTGCAACCATTCACAAAGCAGCCAGAAAGTTTCCCCGTGCGCCGTTCTTCAATCTCGACAAAAACTTCGACGCGCCACCATCTGGTCTGCTCACAAATGACACCTGTCAGATTGTTCGCAATTTTGTGGACAATGCTATCGCGGCATCCAATCAATTGCTCTGTGTGGTTGCCACCGGAAATGAACGATGCGATGCCGGGCACTATGTTTCGATGATATTGGCGGAGCATCTGGATGTCCCTGTGTTCATCAGCGACTACCACGGAATCGCCGCGGCTAAGCAACCACTGGTCAGCGAGTCCCGGGGACCACTCGCCTCGCGCATTGAACGCATCATGACCCTGAGCATCGCGCCCCTTTCGGAGCAGGAACGGAACTCCGCTTTCATTGCCCGCTGTGAACCCTCCATCGGTTGCTGGGGAACCCCTGTGTATCAGAAAGACATTCTGAATTTTTTTCCCCAGAGCACCCACATTCTCGGATGGCTGCGATGCGTTGAGCTGGGAACACCGGAAGATACAGAATGCGAAACCTTCGTGCCGGCCAATCTGCCCACCGTGTTTTTTGCTCAGAAAGGATGCGCTCGCGCCATTCTGGCGAACTCCCTGGCCCGCAGATACAATGGTCTGTTCATCCCGATTGATGGCGCGCCAACCGCCGAACAGATAACGGCCGTCAAAACCTTTGTGGGCAGCATCCGCACCTCTCTGAACCCCGCCCCCCTCTGAATCGATGAGTCAATCCGCATCCCGGACACAAAGGGGATAATGTTGATAGTGGGCCGTTCCCTCGGTGGAGTCAGTACTCGTTTTCAATTCGGTGCTGCCGGTCATTCCGCTGAGCAGATTCACATACCATGCATACCCCGGGACATTGATCCGGGTGGACGATGTCCAGAATCGGGTGGAGGGAATCATGGAAAATACGCTGTCATCCACGGCGGGATTATATCTGGCGCTGTCCACAATGCTTTGCAGTTCCATTATATTCGGCAACCGCCAGTCATTGAGTTCGCCCCAGGTCAACGATGTGCAGAACGACAGCGCCGATGACCAGTCCATCCCGTCCGGTGCAACGGATCCCGCACATACCGGATTCCCCCCGGTGGACGTCGTTACCAGACAGCCGGTCCACATCCGTCCTGTCACATAGTCGGTTACCAGCGCCTGACCGCCCACCGACTGTCTCTCGAAGCGCCGGGTAGGTCGCGTATCATTGGCGCCCCGCACACAGCGGACAAATGCTTTTGCACTGGTATCATTGTTTGACGGCGTATAGATAATACCGAGGGCAGTATTAATCTCCCAGCGGACATCCGGCGTCACCGCATGGGTGGTGGACGTCCAGAAAGTATCATTGTCCGGCACCGCCGGAAACACATCTGTGCTGATAGCGGGTGAATATTCACTGAAATTGATAATGGATAACAACTCATACACATCCGGCAGATGCCAGTCCGAGTGGTCTCCCCACGGCAGCGTATCACAGTAGTCCACAGCGTCCAGCCAGGTCATCTGGGTTCCCGCGGAACTGCTGTTGCACAGGGTTCCCGTCAACCCGGCCGGACATCCCTGCCACATCAGCCCGGTCACCTTGTCGGCCACCACGGGTTGTTCCGGATAGGCGGCGGAAGTACTGGATTCAAACCGAAGGCCGGCGTCGTTTTCCACATCCCATCCAAAGTGGGCATCCTGTCCATCGTACATGGCATCCAGGACACTGCAGTCCACCACGCCGCTGTTTGAAAAACATTCCCGCAGTCCACTGTCCGCCAGGCTGAAATGAGGGCCCGGGGTATTGCAGTCCGGTTCGCCGCATCCGGGAGACACACACACTTCACCGATGCACACGTCGTATATTCTATCTTCGGGGGAGGTGACCAGATTGCATGGCGTGAAATCCGCAGCCCCCGTACAATTCGCCACCGGTTCCGTACCCGTGTCCCAGGAAATTTCCGTTGCGGATTCCGTTTCAGTGTCCGTATCGGTTCCGATGCCAGAACCGGTCTCGCTGTCCGGGGCACCGGTGTCGCTTTCGGTTTCCGTCGCAGTATCCACGTTTCCGGTGGCGCTTTCCGTGTCCGCTGTATCCCTCCCGGTATCTGCACTGTCCGACGACACATCTGTCTGACTCGCCGTATCCACAACCTGGGTACCCGTATCTCCCGGCGTTCCCGTATCTGTTACCGCAGTATCCGTTCCGGTCAGGGTACCCGTGTCGGACAGGGTATCCGGCGCCGTGGTGGAAGCGGAATCTGAGATCGAATCGGTGGCGACTGGCTCGGTGCCCGCCGTTTCCCACTGCGACGATGTGTCCCCTGGTCCGGTCCCCGTTGCTGTTGCTGAATCTGAACCGGTATTCACATCTGACACTTCCAGGTCAGGATAAATCGCCTGGCATCCCATAACGATTCCCAGGCTCAGGCCCACAGGAACGATTCGAAACAACGCTGCACGCATTTAAAACCTCCCCTGAAAAACCATGCCGGAGAATCCCGGTGCAACAGTGGGCATCATCGTCATCTTCTCCATTTTTCTGTTCCTGTGCCGCTGCACTGCGAGCAGAACAATTCCGGTCGCCGCCACCACCACGCCGGCCCCCATCAGAATATCGGAAACCAGCGCCATGTTGTTCAACCGATCCACCTCGCCCTGTTCGGTTCCGGGAATCGGACCGTCATACCTGTCTTCCAGGGCACTCGCCTTCGAGAAACCGACCGCACCGATAACGAGCCCCCCAGCGGCCAGCGCTGCTCCCGCGCCAACGGCAATCCACCCCGCCAACTTCAATCCACCGCCCTTCCCGACACCGCTATCCCCACCATTCCCGGTGTCCGCACCTCCCGGCGACGTGGCGACTTCGGGCGACGACGCCACCGTGTCCGCGGACGTCCCGGAAGGGGCATTGCCTTCGGTGACATCGATCATTTTTTCCTGCCCCCCGGTGAGTTTCATCTGCTGTTGAAACAGAACAACCCCTTCCAGAATGATGCGAACATCATGCACCACTCCCGACACAACAAGAACCGGTCCCGTCAGCGGTGCGGTACCCCTATCCACCGAATCCACCTGAACCCTGGCACCCATGGGGGCCCGAATTTCGAGCATCCCCACAATCTGTCTGAGTCGTCTCACCTCAGCCATCACTTCATCCCGACGCTCCAGCGATATTTCGTCACCACTTCTGGCAAGGTATTCCTCAAAGGCTTCGAGAGCCATCCCATATCTTCGGGCCGCAGCTTCGGATTGCCCGATATTATAAAGGATTTTCCAATTGTACAGATACCCGTTCGCTTCCCGGAACGCCTCAGCCGCCTGCGCGAACTGGCCTTTGTCATAAAAATTCAATCCGCGGGTGAATGACTCGCTTGCCTTTTCCTTCTGCATCTGCGCATCCGAATCGGATTGCGGTCCGCAAAACGCGGACAGGCTGAAGAATAGGGTGAATACGGCAATCAATGAGATGAAAAACCTGACCATGACACCTCCCGGATTTCCTGCAGTCAATAAATGATAGACCACACAGGATAACGACTCCGTCAGACATTTATTAATGGGCAATCCATCGGGATTCCCCCGTCCGGCAAACGCTGACCCTTGACCGAGCCGCACACGTGCTCACATTGCGGTGCGACAGAAAAACCGGCAGTTGCCAACCGGCAGGAGGACATCATGTTTGCAGTGAAAACCAATATTCCAACTTTATTTAATGAATTCAATACTTTTAACAATCTTTTCGATTCCCGAGACAACCACAGCGGTGAACTTCGACCTTCTATGGATGTCACCGAATCCGGCGATCATTTCGTCGTGACCGCCGAACTCCCCGGAGTGGACGAGAAAGACATCAGCATCGAGTTCGCCGACAATGTTCTATCCCTTTCAGCAGAACGAAAGATCATTGAGAACCAATCCGACACCTGGCACCGCAGAGAGATTGCAGGCGGAAAATTCAGCCGATCCATGAAATTTTCAACCCCCATCGAAGCCGACAAAATCAGTGCATCCTACAAAAACGGCATGCTTGAAATTTCTCTGCCGAAAGTGGAAGCGCTGAAACCCAGAAAAATAAAACTCACCGTTGCCTGACCGACTCACCTGCCAATTCGGGGCGCAGTCCGCTCAGGGAACCGATTATCGCAAGCTGCCAGCCCCATTCCTGAAAAATGGCGTCGTCCTTTTGAATGACATTCACTTGTATCTTATATTTATCTGGCTGTTCCACCTCTGAACAGATATGGCAGAAACATGAATATGAAACCAACTGTCCGCAAATTGTTCAGCCGACGTCTCAGCCTTTCAGTAAAAATGCTGTCCGGTTTTTCGTTACTCCTTGCGATTGTCCTGCTGGCCGTGGGAGTCACACTGTATCTTTTCATGAGTACATTCCTTGAAGAGCAGGCCCGGGCCCGTATTAACCAGGCGGTACTGAGTGCCAGACAAATGTTTGATCAGACGGTTTCCCACACCGTTCAGAGCCAGCTGCAGGGAACCGTGCTCCGCAATCGGGAAATCGTGAAATGGTTCTATTCGGAATTCAAAGCCGGGCGGCTGACCGAGGAAGAGGCCAAAAAGCGGGCTGCAGATGTCCTGCTATCTCAGAAAATCGGTGATACCGGATATATATTTGTGGTCGATTCAACGGGTACTTTGAAGGTTCATCCCAAAAAAGAGCTCGTGAACAAAAACATCTCCGGTTACGCATTTGTGCAGGAACAGATAAAGCGGAAAAGCGGGTACCTCGAATATGACTGGAAGAACCCGGACGAAAAGGCTGCCCGGGAAAAATCCCTATCCATGAGCTATTTCAAGCCCTGGGACTATATCATTTCGGCAAGTGCCTATCGCGAGGAACTCCTGTCGTTAATTGATATCAGACATTTTCGCAAAGATATTCTGCAGCTCAAATTCGGCGAATCCGGATATGTCTTCGTAATGGACACCAGGGGAAAATTGCTTATCCATCCGGTTCTGGAAGGCAAAACCATCTACGATTCGAAAGATGCCAATGGCCGCTATTTCATCAGGGAAATGTGTCGCATGAAAAATGGGTCCATCTCATACCCGTGGAAAAATCCGGGAGAAAAAGTCGCCAGGGTCAAGGATGTCGTCTTTCACCACTACCCGGCAATGAACATCATCGTCGCCGGTGGTGTGTATCGGGATGAACTCTACAGACCGCTGGTGCGCGTCCAGAAACGGCTGGCCACCGCCCTGATCATCCTGCTGCTTCTGGGGTTCCCGGTGGCATACCTGTTTGTCAGGGCAATCACCCGCCCTATCCTGAGACTCAGTGCGGTATCTTCCAGAATTGCCGATAAAGACCTGCGCGTGCTCACGGAGTTCGACACACTGGAATCAGAAAACCAGAAATGGTACCTGCGTTTCAGCGGCAATTCCAGCGAAATCAAAACGTTAATCGATGCACTCCGGGACGCCGGACTTTCCATTCGCGCCCTGGTGGCGAAACTGGTATCTAACGCACACAACCTCTCCAGACAGGCGGATGTGGTGCAAAAATCTGCGGACCACTCCAACGCCAGCGCATCGAATCAGTCCGCAATCGTGGAGCAGGTCTCTCAGACCATTGCGTCCCTGAACAGCACATTCAAACGGACCAGGCAGCTCGCCAGGGATGTGTTCACGGTAAGTGAGCAGGCGGTCAGAAAAGGTCATGAAGGACGGGAGTCGGTCACCCATACCCGCGAGACGATGGGAACCATCATGAAAACGGCGGAAGCGGCCCGGGTGCAACTGACATCACTGTCTAATCTCTCCAATCAGATTGAGCGGGTGGTCAAATCGCTGGAGCAGATTGCCGACAACTCCCAGATGCTGGCCATCAACGCCAGTATCGAAGCGGCAGAAGCGGGGGAGGCAGGCAAAGGGTTTGCGATAGTGGCCACAGAGGTGCAGGAACTTGCCATTCAGAGCGCCAAATCCACCCAGAATATCCGCAGTTTTCTGCAGCAGATCGCCGATACTGCCGGAAAGGCCATCCGATTGACTGAAGAGAGCCAATCCTCGGTTCACGAGGGTCAGACATCGCTGCTGCGTATGGAAAAGGTTCTGCAGTCTCTCACGGATGTACTGGATTCCAACAATCAGCGCGCCGATCAGATTTCGCGAACCGTTGGAGAACAGAGCAGCGCCATTTCTCAGATTTCCTATGCGGTGGAGCATGTGCTGGAAAATTCGCAGGAAGGCAATCAGAATGTCTCCGAGCTGCTCAAGGCCGTTGAAGAACTGAACATGACCAAATCGGAATTTGAAAAACTGGCTTCAGAATACATCGTGTAACCGTCCCGAACATCCCGATTTCCCCATCCATTTCCGGGTATCTGCTGTACAACCCGGTGAAATCATACTAAAATTATCCCAGTGCATTTACAAATATCGCAGAGCAACGGTGAATTCGGGCAGATCACGGAATCTGCCGCCAACCCGTGACCCGGAGGAGTAACCCATGAAACTGAAACATTCCCTGTTTTTGCTAATCTTATTTGCTTTTGCGCTGATTTCATGCAGCAAATACACCTACATCACCGCCAAACAGGCCCGGGTCCAAAAAGGTGCCCGCATCGCTATTGTGGTGCAGGACGACATTTCAACGGAATCACCGTCACTGCTCAACGACTACCTGACCGCCGCTCTTTCTCAGAAAGGACACACCGTCACGGTGTTCAATGTGAACTATCTGCTGGGGGATGATCTGACAGAGATTCTTTATCCCGAAGGGGCGTACTCCTTTGGTAAATCTGTCACCGAGGGGGTGGCCGCCGGCGGAAAAATCACCGGGGATGCACGGGATGTACGCACCGAAATCCTGCAGCGAACCGAAGTTTCCGACGCCCTCCTTCGATTGAAACAGCTGGAGAGAATCAAAAAAGTGCTCATTCAAAGTGGCATCGACCATCTGCTGGTGGTTCGCCGTTTTGACTTTTACGGATTTTCCGCTCAGGTGGTTGAACTCGAAACGCTGCGTGTGATTTCAAGTCTGGCATTCAAGGGCAATGAAATCGGCTTTAAAAAAGTGGTCGCCAAACACAATCTGGGCGCGAAAGGGGCATACACCGAACCCGGTGATATTTCGAGACTGGAACTGTTGCAGATGGCATCACTGATTGCCTCCGGAATGTGACGGGAGGCCATATGCAAAAATATTTATTCATCATGATTGTGCTGATATGGGTGCAGCCGGTATTTGCGGACACTCGCCCCTCCGGCGACCAGGAAGCCGATACGAAAGCCCAGGTGGATTCGGTGTCCGAATCGGACGCAGCAGGGGGCACATCCCCACAGGCAGAATATTCGAACCAATCCGGGAAGATCCAGGTCCACACCGACGAAATCGCGCCGCCCCCTCCAGCGCTGCACAGGACGCAGCCGAAGTCCCATTCGGAAATGACCATTGAGTGGCGAGGGCGCACGCAGTCGCCTTCTCTCCAGCGCCACAATCAACCGCTCATCGACGGTGCAGCGCAACTTGTCGGACCATATGCATCAAAAAGTCACCGTGACCGGAAATTGCATCCACATTTCTGGAGAACCGAAACAGAGTGGGTTGGCATACGCGCCGGAATCAGTACATACGGCGCCTCCCTCACCCTGAGTGTGGCAACGCTCCGCTGGAAAAATTTCTACCTGGATATTGCTCAGTTCACCGGCGGCGCATGGAAACGAACAGTCCATTTTTTTGGTTCCACATTGGCAGGGATGCCGTTCTGGCTTTCCGCCAGACAGGAATTCCGATTGGGAACTGGCATCAGTGTAGGGTACCTGAGATTCAAAAACCCCATTGACAGCTACAGCAACGAATTCAGCGGCTCGGGAATTTATGCGGCCCGGGTGAAGAGCTACGTGATGTTGCCACTGCAGGTCAGTTACATTTATCACCATCGTCAGCGTCTGGCGATCCAGCTCTGCGCCACAGTCGCGTTCCCCGTTCATTTTAAAAATGTCTTCCTGTCCAGACAACCCATTGACCCCGATGAATACGATATTCAGTACCGTCCGTTTGTAGGCGCCAGCGCCGGACTGCGATATTAGACCTCAGGCGTCATCCCTACCCCGCTTCCCGCTGTCGGAATCGACCGGTTGATTCGTTGCGAATCCATTCTTCCAGGGCGGGATTGAACCTGAGATGAAATGCAAATCGCTCCTGCGCGTGCATGATTCGCCGTTTAATGGTGGCGACGGACACATCGAACACATCCGCCATCTCTCTGAGCTGCATCCCTTCAATAACACGCAGACAGAAAATCGCCCGGTCTTCCGCAGTCATTTTTTTTAAAATGCCGTACACCTGATACACCGCCTCCCGCTGTTCATCATCCGCGCAATGATATTCCTGTGGCGGCATCTCCTCCGGCGCCATGAATGTCAACCAACGCTTTCGTTGTGAATGTTTGATATGGGCAATGGCCGTGAATACTGCAACACGGGTCAGCCACTGTTTCAGGCAGGTACCGTTGCGTACACTCTCAATGCCCGTAAAAATCTGAATAAACGTGTTGTGCAGATGATCTTTCAAATCCACATTTGTACCGAGCACGCGCACCAGCACATTGCGTACATGCGTGGCATACCGATAATACAACGCTTCCTGTGCGCTTCGCTGCCCCGCCTGAAGCGCCGCCGTCAACGCCGCATCATCGCCGGCAAAGGGTACACGAATCCTGTCCGAAATTTTGGTCATCCCCATAACTTCTCCATATCACTGTGTTCAATTAAAAAGACACATCCTCAAACGTCCGGGATGAGGTCTGGTTGCAAAAATGTGAAACGCCGCTACATTTAATCAATTCATAAAATACAAAACCCGAATGGGAAAACCGTACTCAGTCAGCGGTGCAACTGAGTGCCCCGCATTTAAAAAGGAGACAAAATGAAAAAGCATGCATTCAGATTTCTGCTGATATTCCCGTTGGTGATACCTGCTGCCGGATGCGACTTGGTGGGAGACTTCATTTCCGGGAAGGTATCTGAAAAAGTGTCCGAAAAAGTGGCGGAAGAAGTGATTGAAAGCGCACTCGAAGGGGAAGGCAAAAACGGCAACGCCGAGGTGGACCTGTCTTCGGGGAAAGTGGAAGTGAAAACCGACAAGGGCAAGATGACGTATGGCGCCGGTGAAGATGTGAAAATTCCCGAAAGCTTTCCCTCTGATGTGATTATCCCCGACAACATCAAAGTGAAAATGGCCCTTGAAGCCGAAAACAACTTCAGTGTGATGGCCGAATCCAGCATCGAACCGGGGCCGCTTGCGGAGCGGATGATAAAAGACGCCGAATCAAACGGCTGGAAAAAAAAATCCGACATGAACATGGGAAACGCACGAATCATGGCCTACGAAAAGGATAGTCGGAATCTGGCCATCAGTATCGCCGGCAACAGGGAAAAACAGCCGGAAAACCCCACTACCATCCTCAACATCAATGTCCAGTCCGAAAAGAAATAATATCGAAAGCCATCTCCTGTGGCGGCGTTCAGAATGATGCCCTGGCGCTGAAAATAATCTGAGAAGGCCCGGCAGCCTCGGTGGCGAATTTGGATTCCCGATGGCCAAAGCGCAAATACGCACCCGCGGTCAGCTCCAGTCCGTCAAGGGGTTTCACAATAACCTGTGGAAAATACACCAGAGATCCGATTCGGCCATCATTGGTGGCGCCCCGGGCAAGGGACTCCACCCGGCCATCGCCATCATCGTCCAGATTGATATCATCGTCATCATGGGGAATTTCGCCCAGCACCACCTGACGAATCACCAGACGCTCCTGAAGCAATTTCACATCGATCATCCCCATGCAATAGTTGCGAATGGCTTCCAGACCAAACTCGTCGGGCATGCCATGAATGAACTGCCCCATCAGGTACACGTGCTCCCCAATGGAATAGTCCATCCCCACAGTCCCCTTGAAGAACGGGGAATCGGTCACCACATCATCTCTGAGCACGGTGGCAGAAGGTACGATGCGGGTAATATCAAACGCCATGGTCACCGCTCGGGGAAAAGTTGCCGCGCCTTCCAACCAGAATCCCGCATGGTCCAGAAACGGCAGTTCACCCGCCAAATCGAACCCCAGCACCTGCTTGCGGGGGTACACCAGATCCACGTCGGTTAACACCCGCATCACCGGTGTTCCCGCAGCCGATACCCTCTCCGATGGCGTCTGGGAGGAGATGCTTCGCTTCGATACCGGCACCGAATCCCGGCCGTAATACCAGGACAGCGACGCATCCACATTGCCAATCAGCCACTGGGCGCGCACCCCCACCTGGGAATTCTTCAACGTGGTTTCAGGCATTCTCGCATTCACTTCCGGCGGCTCCACATCGTAACTGGTTGGATTGGTCAGGTAAATATTTCGCAACCGTTCGGCGGCCAGCCTGGTCTCCGGAGATACAAATGGCAGCTCCGATGACACATCGCCAATCTGAAGCAATGCCGAACCCGGTAATCTGGCCGGTTGAAACACCGGCACCCAAACCGCAGTCAGGGTAAAATCAGAATCACCGGGATTAAAATCCACGCGAATCATCTGATTGGCGATGGTGCGGCCAAACTGGAGTGGATCTCCTAAATCCAGCGCATTCAGGTTGTTGGTGGGATTGAACTGATCCGCGGCGCCCCACTGCACAATCTGACGCCCGATGCGAAGATCCACATAGGGAATCAGCCTGAAACTCTCAATATATGCAGCATCACTTCTAATATAATACGGCGAAACCTCGCGCATATCGGTCAAACCGGAAAACGACTTGTCTTTTGAAAAGCCGGTCCACACAAGAGACACATCTCCGACAAAACGAAGGCGATATGGCACCAGTGTCATTTTCAGGGACACCCCGGCTGTCGATTCATTCCGATACATCCCGGGTTCGTCGTTATCGTTATTGGCACCCCGCATATCATTCTGCACAAACGCATGCCAATCCGCCTCAATCTCCGCCGCCATTACGCTGCGTACGCCCCCCACACACAGCAAGGCAACCAGCCAGCAGCCAAAGAATCTTTTAATGCTCCCGTTCAACATTATCAGAACTAAATCAGTCATACCCGAACACCGCACTTTCAATGTCTGAATATTTCAGACGCCGCCAGACGGGTCAACGGTGAACTGAAAATTTGTTCACTACAGAACCGCCGTGGAATATTCCGGGTACATCCCGGTGATTTCAAAACTGCGAATGAATTTTCCTGTTCAATCATCTCGGCCTGTTTTCAGGGGGGCGAATCGTGTTTGTACCCAGCGCCTCAGGTATGTCGTACAACGGCCGATGCCAGCCAATGCTACCCGATGACAAACCGGAGGCAGGCATAACAAATCGCAATACGATAAAATAATCATTCCAACCGGCCTGCGGTCTGTGGGAGAGTTGACTTCCAACAGAACGCCAGAATGGTAGAAGCTCAATTTCGCAGACAGCTGCGAAATTTTATATCAGTTGAAATTTTCCATTCGGATGTAAGCAGTTGATTCAACTCCCCATTTTCCTGGCTTCTGCAAAAATCCTCCCCCATCACGGTATCCCGTCTCCCGCCGCCGAAACTTCACTGATATCCCGTCATGGCCTCCTCCAATCCTCCCTCAAAACAGGCACTTCATCAAGCCTTTTCCCAACTCAGCCTTTTCTTATCCGGTGAACAGCATCATGCCTGCAAACAGGCAGGAAAGTTCATCACGGTTGGTATCAGAGAGGGTTTTACCAGGCCATACGTTACCGGGGTACCTCACATCCGCAGCAGTGCAGTCACAGCGTTCCGCCCTCATCGTGAAGACGTCGCCCAATTGCCCCAATAACGCTGAGAAACCCCCAAACGCTGAGAGTGATTATTCGTCTGCGTCTCGTGAGGCCCCCCCAAACGCTGAGAGTGATTATTCGTCTGCGTCTCGTGAGGCTCAAAAATTGTTTTTTGAGGAGCACTCTGACAGCTCAATCAATAGTTGCGCACAGAGATGTCATCGTTCGGTACCCGGACACCCGATTTAACCACTCAGGTATTTGCGATTCGCCAATTTGGGATGCACCCGTGCCCGCGAAGTAAGTGTTCTTCGGAGGGACGACCGGTCGGTTGGAAAGTACTGCGTGGATTTACGTATTCATCACGATGAGGGGCGGTTTGTATGACCCGGATGGAAACACAACGGTGTGATTTCCCTTGCGGTACAATGCCGAAGCGCGCCCGTAGGCTTCCAGAAAATAGAACAGCAGCGTTCTGTACATTTCCGCCAGGGCGGGACAGCTGCAATGGCAGAGGGGTTTGGGGGTTCTCGGGGGGCGGGTTTTCGGTCGGTCGCGGGGGTTCAGTTTTTCGAGCGCTGCCGCAGTCATCACGTTTTGCGCGCTTTCCTCCCGTTCTGCCTTGAATGCTTTTTCCAGTTCGCGCACTTCCCTTCGGATGTAGCTTTCCCGCTTCCCCGGTTTCATGTGCGCCAGCGATGGCAGCGGGGTATACACCAGACGACCGGACTTCATATAAGCCTGCAAATCCTTCTTTTTGCCGTCCCGGTGCCACTGGGTGCGGTCGAACCAGTGGAACACTTCGTCCTTTCCGTGGGCGAGCTGGTTGTAGGAAGAAAATCCCTTCCAGTGAGATACTTTTTCC
>JBNKCR010000019.1:0-52250 GCA_050287845.1 Polyangia bacterium | reverse complement strand
AATCGACTCATGTGATTTCTCCTTATTCTTTGGTTGTGGGGACAACTCTGATTAAGGAGTATCACGTGAGTTCTATCGACAGTTGGCGAAGCCTACTGTCTCTGACCCCGCCCAAAGGTCGGGGGTTTCTATATTACGACTAAAAAGAACCGCCCCAATGGGCACAAGGCAGAAAATCGTACATTCGCTTCTCTTTGAGGTGCAGGTAAAGACAATTCTGAGTCATGCCTGGGGTAAAGCAACGCACGATATTATGTATAAGTCGAATGAATTTTCCTGGGGTAAGAGTAGGGTTGCGTTCCAAATAAAGGCGATTTTGGAGCAAGCCGAGTTCGCGATTTCTCAAATAGGTAGAACAGAGGATGGCTATTATCCTGCATCTGATGAATTTGAGCAGAAAAATGGAATTATTGAATGGCTCGAGGAACATTGGCCTCAGAGACTCCCCTCAGACGTAAAAAGGCTTGCTGATACAATTTTTATCATGTGTGCCGAATTAAATATTTCAGTTGCTGAGCTGAAGCAATACCTGGAAAGAGATAGTGAGGAGGGAAAAGGTAGCAAATTGCTGAATTTGAGCCCCTTCCTGGCTATTCAGCAGACTTTGTTCAATCATTGTCCCGACCAGTTCGGGCGAATAAAAAAGAACTCGAGAATATCCTTTATCAAAGTGGAAGCATTGGATATTCCGCCCAAAATTGAACGTATACTGAGTGAAAAAGGCCTTTTACATTCTATAAAATGACTATCCTTGAGATTGCATCATGGCGCGATGCGAGCAATTGCTCGACCGTGGATGATAATCATGAGATCTTGGCACATCCGCTGAATTGTGCGATGAACTTATTGCTGAACAACCATTCAGAGGCAAGACAATGAAACTGGTACCCAACGGATATAAAAAGAAACTCAGTGATGCAGTCGCGCACTACTGGACGACACTTACAGCTCAATCAGCCAGACAGACGTCCGGGGATGCGGATCGGGGTCGGCGGGCTGCTGTGACCGGTGGCAAGCAGATGGACGGATTCTGTGAGTTGATTCATTGGGTATGCGTGAAAAATGGTCTCAAGGACGCCGATGTGTTTTTGAATGGAAAATCCGAATTGACGATTCCCGGTTTCTTTCGGGTGACCAAGCAATGGGATATTTTGGCGGTGCATGATGGCCATTTGGTCGCTGCGATTGAGTTTAAGTCTCAACGAGGCCCGTCGTTTGGGAACAATTTCAATAATCGGACAGAGGAAGCGTTGGGAACGGCCGAGGACTTCTGGACCGCCTATCGAGAAGGCGCGTTTGGCATCGACAGGCCCAGACCGTGGGCGGGGTGGTTGATGCTGCTTGAAGATTGCGAGAAATCGCGGGTGCCTGTTGGGTATTCAAAGAAGCATTTTGATGTACTGCCCGAATTCAAGGAAACATCTTACGCTGAGCGGTACGAATTGCTTGCTCGAAAGCTGATGCTTGAAAAAAAATATGATCATGCAGCGTTTTTGATGGCGACTGAAAAGGATGGCCCCAAAGGGCAATACTCCGAACCGGCTACTGATTTGTCTATGCAAAAGTTTCTCGCAAGCTTGGCCGGTCATGTGCGCGTGTATTTGGAAGGGCTTAAATAATGGCGAGTCAGCTTTCAATTGGTTTGCCAATTTCGTTACCTAGAAGTGCGTATGAGTATGGAGAACGCTCGTCGGGGGAAATTCACGGAGTGGTGCTCACGAAGCCCCATATCGTGAACATGATTTTGGACATTTCAGGATACCGGCAAACCGAACAATTAAAAGACATGACATTCCTTGAACCGTCCTGTGGGCATGGCGCGTTTTTGATTCCCGCCATTCATCGGTTCTTTGCATCCCCAGGCGCCGATTTGCTTGATGTGGATTTGTTAAAGGATCGCTTCCGAGCATACGACATTGATGAAGCGCATGTTGAAATCACACGGGCCGAAGTCTCCAGGGCGTTGATTGAAAACAATGTACCCCAAAAGTATGTAGGAAATTTGGCGAAGACCTGGGTTCGTTGTGGTGACTTTTTGCTTGAAAGCGACAACCGGACTTTTGATTTTGTCATTGGAAATCCCCCGTACATCCGAATAGAGCAATTGTCGCCAGCTTTGCAGGCAGAGTACAGGGGCCGGTATTCGTCTCTTTTCGACAGGGCAGATATTTATGTGGCGTTCATCGAGCGCGGTTTGGATTTGCTCTCGAAGAATGGAAACCTTTCGTTCATTTGCGCCGACCGTTGGATACTCAACAAATACGGGGCGCCACTTCGACGAAAAATTATCGAAAGCTTTGGCATTCAGCATTACATTGACCTTCATGAAGCATCTCCCTTCGAATCTGATGTAATTGCGTATCCGGCGATTTTTACGATTGGCACAAAGAAAGCCAGACTGGTGAATGTTGCAACGCTTCATAGTGCAACGCCTGACGAATGCGAAGCCGTCACGAATAGATTACTTTCCAATGGCAATGGCAAAAACGGGGTTGATGTTCATGAATATGCTACCTGGTTCACTGGCGCCGAACCATGGGTTCTTGGGTCGCCACAACACCTGGAGGCGCTGCGCGATTTAGAAAGCCGCTATAAACCGTTGGAATGCCATGGCGACACGAAGGTCAGCATCGGTGTCGCTACCGGTAACGACTCAATCTACATAGTTGACAGCGCTTTGAATGTTGAACCGGATCGGCTTGTCCCTCTGGTAAAGCGAGAAGACATAACCGAAGGAAAAATTAACGACGCAAACCGAGCTGTGATTAACACTTTTTCATCGGGAAAAGGCGCTATCAACCTGGATGAATTTCCCAGGCTCAAGGCGTTCTTTGCAAAGAACGAAACGCAAATCAAAAAGCGCCATGTGGCAAAGAAAAATCCCGGCAGCTGGTTTCGAACCATTGACCGGGTCTATCCCGAACTGGTACCCAAACCCAAGTTATTGATTCCGGACATTGCAGGTTCCAACGAAGTCGCCTTCGACGAAGGGCATTATCACCCTCACCACAATCTGTACTACATCACGTCTTCAAATTGGGACCTTGAAGTGCTGGGCGGTCTGCTCAGCTCAAGAGTCGCCCTCTTTTTCATTTGGTCCTACGCCGTAAAGATGCGCGGCAAATACCTCCGCTTCCAGGCACAATACCTGCGCCGAATTTGCGTCCCCAACCCGGAGTCAATCGACGGTGACCTGCAACAACAAATAAAAACCGCATTCCGCAATCGCGATTTCAACACCCTCGACACCCTCGCCCTCAAAGCCTACGACTTGAAAACACTCCCTCAATTTGATTTTGTTGATACGCGGAAATGAGCTCGGTTTTTAATAGAGACGATGAGTTGTGAGACTGGCAAAATCGAGCAACGTCCGGCGGTAAAAAGCACTGCTCAGGTTTTAGGTCTTGCAGAAGATTGGCCAGGAGAACCGTGGTAATCGCTGACAGTATTCTTGCTAGTCTTTCCCATGGGGCACTAAGTGCCCCACAGACACACCGATTTTTCTGTTTATCGGCTTTTATTTTGAAAAATCCGATGGTCTCACTCCATTTCCATGGGGCACTCACGGGGCACTTGCTCCCAACTTTTGCCCATTTTCGCCAACAGTCAGCAATAACGGGCGCAATAATTTGATTGAGTATTCAACTGGGAGAGGAAGTCGTGGATTGACTGCGATGGCTGCGCCATCCTCGTCGAGATGCTTGCAATCCGGCAGCTTCATAGACTTGCGTCCATTACGCCTTGCCGTATTGCAATCATCTTCCTAAACCGGGGGTCGCGTCCGCGCTCCGATTCAGAACATTAATTCCAAATCCAGGAGCTGATCTTCGATTTCTCTTTTGGCTTTGGGAGATGGTGCAAGGATTTCTTTGGGGGCGCCCGCTTTTTTCATCATGCGTTGGCGACGGGTCTCCAGGATGAGTGTGGGCGGATATTCAACGGTGTAGCGAATGCGAAACTCCCGCTTTTCACCAGGTTTAAGGTTCAGATGCCAGTACATGAGCCCGCTGTTGTCCGGGGTGGTATCCGGAGAGATGCTGACACCACTGACTCTGATGTCGCGATTTTCAGAAATGGGTATCCGCTCCGCCAGCACGAGCGACGTGTCCTTTTGCGAGAGGTTTTCCACTGTGACCACATAGGCCACATTCATCCGGGTTCGTTTTTTCTGCACCAGAGAACTCAACTTGCGATCGAGTTTACGCGATAGCTTGATGGTATCGGCCACGTTGAGGAAAAGCGAAAAGGTTTCGCCCTGGGCGATGAATCCGATGTCGGTCATCCCAAGAAACGCACCATCCTGATACAGGGCCACCTGTCCGGGCAGAAATGCCTGCCCGGTGGTATTGGTCATTTCCAGGGTTCTCGCCGCGTTCAGGGTCTGCTCCGGCACCGCTACAATCTTCTGCGCCGATTTGAGGGTGGTATATCCGATGCGCGTGCGTACGGGATGACCATCGCCAGTCACCGTTGGGGGCGCCATGGCCCTGAAATGCGCCGTGGTGCCTCGTTTTTGCAGACTTTCAAACATCTCCACGGTTTTGCTCTGCACCACCTGCAGGTACTCCAGGTTGCTTTCGTAACTCTGTTCAATACTGACACTGGCGTTTTTACTCATTGAACGATTCACCCGATTCCACAACTGATTCTGTCCTTCAAACGCCTGCTGCGCTCGGCTGAATGACGACATTCTGCTGGTCAGCATGGTTTTCGCCGTATGGGTATCCCCCAGTGTCAGCGCCTCCAGCGTCGGTATCTGCATCGACTGTACAGACGACTGGGTGGAAAACGAAATCTCCGCATTTCCCCAATCCTCACCACTGGTCTGGCTCACCCGGGCAAACGAAATGACTTCAACGGTCTGTGCATCCGAAGTACTCACCCGCAGTTCGTGCATGGGTTCCCATGTGGCGCCGGGCAGCATATATGTGAGTTCAACGGTGCTGGAGACATCCCGGCTCCCCTGCAACGTCAAAAGCACAGTGGTCTCCTCCAGCTTCTGTAAATCCTTCATATCATTCAAGCGCCGTTGACTGGCTTCCTGCTCTGGCTGGAGATCGTCCAGCTGGTTCTGCACTTCCCGGCGCGCTTTGGTATTGGCGCGTAAAGAGTCGCTGATGAATGTGAGTACATCGCTGTAGGTGGCAACGCTCACATTGCCAATCACTGTGTCCTGGGTAATTTTTTCGTTGGAAAACGCCTTGATGGATTCTATCTGCGCCTTCTGGGCATCAAGCACGGCAATCTCATCATTGAGGGCCGCAATCTTTCGGGTCAGTTGACGATGATGGGCTTCTGCCTGCTGCCAGGTGGCATCGGTCGCCTTGGCCAGAAAATTCCGTTCCACCCGCACATCCACGATGCGGCCGGCACTCACCGACACCCGCACTGACCCATCGTCCACCCACCCGGGTAACTTTCGGAAGGCGAACACCTCCGGCTGAGTGGTTACATTCACCTGCGCTTCCCGGGTCACTCGGGCTCTATCGGAATACACCGTCACTTTTCGCACTCTGGACTTCACGGTCGCGGCATCCGCATCTCCCGGCGCATCCAACGCACCCGGCACATCCGCGTAAGCCGGTGGCGCAGTGGATTGTGCAAGCAGGGATGCAGTGACACCGGTATCCGGGGTTGTCCCGGTCTTCTTTGTTGCGTTGTGTGCGCATCCTAAAAGCATCACAGTGCTGAAGTAAGTACCCAGAACCAATAATTTCATTTTCATTGTCTTTCCTTTCGTGCGGACCGGGAACTGACCGGCAGGGCATGGGGTCACCCGGAGTGTAAATGGAATGACGCATCAGACCGAATAAAGATTTAAACAATTCGCGCAACACACATGTATGCCAATCAGGCAACATGTATACCAGTCTGGTACACATTCGGACAGCACCCTGAAATAAGGCACATTTTCACGATTTCCCCACAACGGTATCCCATTATGAGATAACCGTCTCCACCATGCGCCGCTGTATTTTCGTCCTAACCCCCTGAAATCGCACAATGTTCCTCCATCGGACCAGTATGGCATGGCCGTTGCTCTCTGACAGGACATGCAACACGCAATTCCCAGAATGGACAGCCCCTCATTCACATCTTCGGATACGGCGATGACTTCTTCGCACACATCCGACAGTCGGATCGGAGGGAATCTTCTTTCCTCCGGTTCGGACTGCCATACCGTGGCGGGGCAAAGGGATGCAATGAAACTTTTGAGCCAGGGGCAGTTGGGTATTGCCACCTGGATGGCAACAGGAGAGTTCAATATGAAACGGAAAACCATCATCATCGTCAGTACCGTTGTTGCATTGGCCGCATGCGTATCCGCGATTGCAGCGATTCCCGTAAAAAAAGAAGCCGCAGCCGCATCGCCAGTAATGAAAGCCGCAGCCACTCCAACGGAAGTTCGCGCCAACGTGGCAGTGATGCCGGTTCATGCTTCTCAGCTGACCCGGACAGTTCGGGTCAACGGCATCACCCTGGCCAAAAAAGATGTGACCTACGCCGCCCAGACCGCCGGCTGGCTGGAGTATGTGGGGGCAGACATCGGCGATATGATCAAACGGAGAATGACCCTCGCCCGGGTGGATTACAAAACCCAGCGCGCCCTTGAAATGCAGGCACAGGCCTCCTACAGATTGGCCGAAGCCACCCACGCGCGCATGGCTTCCCTGGGGGCGGACCTGGTGAGTGCCCAGAAACTGGACGAAGCCAGATACGCCATGCAGGGGGCCAGAGCCAATCTTGATTTGGCGACAGCCAATGCGGCCAATGCGGTCGTAAAGGCGGATACCCGGGGCGAAGTGGCAGAGAAATTTGTTGAAAAAGGGGAGTTCGTTGCCCCCGGCACGCCCCTGTTCCGTGTCGTGGACACACGCACTATTGTTGTGGAAGCGGCCATTCCAGAATCGCAGATTGACGCTATCACTGCAGGCTCTGAAGTAACGGTTCAGATTGATGCACTATCCCGCACATACACAGGCATCGTCCGCACCATCATCCCCAGGGCAGACCCGGCAAGCCGGACGTTCACCGTGCGGGTGGACGTGGAGAATGGCGATGGACGGATTCTGGTGGGAATGTCCGCTTCGCTGCAGATTGACACCGACACTCTGGCCGATGTTATCAAAGTGCCCCAGGAATTGGTCATTGAAGGGACGGACGGTAGATATGTATACGTGGTGCAAAATGACAGAGCCCGGAAAGTTCCGGTGACTCTCGGGGATACCGATGGCGATGAAGTTGTCATCACCCGGGGCATCGTCCTCAACGACATGCTGGTCACCTTCGGTCACCGCAGCCTGACGGACAATCAACCGGTCAACATCGTCGACCAGCCCATCGACATGGTCGCCCCATCCGTTATCAACTGAAAATCACCCAACAAAACAATCCAACAAATTGAGAATATGGAGACGTGTCATGAGAATCACTCAGACTGCACTGAAATTCAATACAACCGTGTACGTGCTTATCGCATGCATCATCGTCATCGGCGCCATCAGTTATCGCACGCTACCCCTGGAAGCCGCGCCGGAAGTGAAAGTGCCCATGATGATTGTATCCACCCTATATCCCGGCGTATCACCGGAAGACATGGAACGGCTGGTCACCAATGTAAGGACTGCCGGGGACGCAGCATCCTCTCAAGCATCTCAACAATTTCACCAACCCATCTCCGTTCGGTGACGAAACGTGCAGCTCGGCAGTAACATCCAGCTGACAGCCGATTATGGCCATTGGCCAGATTGCCCGCGTCAACAACGAATTCACCGATGCCCTGGATGTGCCCGAAGCCTATCTGGCACTGGGCCAAACACCGAAAGACCGTCAGCGGGCGTATCGCTCGCTCATGGATGCCGATTTACGGCGCCATCAACTCTTCATTCAATATTTGTCTATTGTTTTACAAGCGGTATATGTCGGGGCGAGTGGAATGCAGGACGCACGACAGTTATACCAAAATGGTATATACCAGAATGGTTCAGGGTAAATTTGATGTGGTCCGCAAGCATTGCGGGGGAAATGCTATTTCAGCAGTTTTTCAATCTCTTCAACAAGCGCCGCAGCGGTGAACGGGCGCTGAATGACCGTCAATTTCTTCGTTTCTGCTTCCATTGTTTTCATTCTGGCATCCCACTCCAGTCCCCGGATGGCGATGATGGGCAAAGCGGTTCTCAGAGTTCTCAACTGCCTGACCAGCTCCAGACCGCTGCGGAAATCATTGCTGACATCGACAATCAGCACATCATAGCTCGGTGGCTCTTTTTTGCTGATAACATCCATAATTTCCTGATGGCTGGCAAAGCTGATGCAGCGGTGTCCATACAGAGAAATGCCTCGAGACAGACTCTGACGCTGATGCTTATCGGCATCGACGATGGCAATCACTGCCGGGACATCCGACACCGGTGTTGCAGAATTCATAAGGTTTGAGGTATTCATTCAACTCTTCTCCTTGCGGCCTTATTGCCGTCAAACAGAAGATTTGCGAATGCCATGCCAAACGGAATCTGTGCAAAATCATTGATACGTCAGATGTCTAATCGCGCGCAATCGAAAGGGATCATACCATTGCGATATTCTGAAAAAAAGAGGCTTGTCAATTTGATACAGCAGGCAAATTTGTGGGGAGCAAAACGGTAAAACAGCTGCCCTTGCCCGGTTCAGTTTCCACCGAAATGGTACCACCGTGGTCCTCAACGATTTTATGGGATATGGAAAGACCAAGTCCCGTCCCCGCATCCCTGCCCTTGCTCGTGAAGAACGGCTCAAAAATCTGTTCGAGATAATCGACTGGAATACCGGTACCGTTATCGGATACTTCGATTTTAACGCGGGTATCAACAGCATGGATTTTCAGGTTCACAAAGGAATCCGGTTTGTCTGCCGCCTGACCGGCGTTGATTAAAAGATTGATGAGCACCTGCTCTATTTTTCCGGCATTCATAACGACTTCGGGGAGTTGATCATCTGTTTCAACATCGAAATGTTTCACCATTTTTCGCACCTGTTTGCCCACCAGCGTCATCACCCGATCAATGACCGGCTTCAAACTTTCGGGTTTCATGTGGGCATCTTCATCACTGCGAACGTAATTTTTGAGGTCCGCGACGATACTGGTAATTCTGGACGAACCGTGTTCCATGTTTTCAAGTAATTTATAGGTATCCTCCCAGAATGCCTCATACGCCATCCCCAATATTTTCAACTCCACTACGTCGTCGACATGTTCATCCAGTAATGTCTTGACGGTATCAAGGTATCTACGCAGAATGGGTAGATTAAAATATATGAAGTTGTTGGGATTATTGATTTCGTGTGCAACGCCGGCGATAATCTGACCCAGCGCCGCCATTTTGTCCGCCTGGTACATCTGCTTCTGAGCGCGCTTTAACTCCGACAAATCCTGAAACGATGCCACCCGCAATCGCGTTCCGGGGATCATTGCAATGGTAGCGATTCCCACATGCACCTTGCCGGATTTGTCCTGCAGAAGGGTTTCGTACGTGCGAGGCACCGACTCCGGGTCCGCACTTCTTTTCCGGTGATTCTCCTCAATTTCCGCCAGCTTTTCCCGAGCAATAAAATCCATCACCCGCATCTTTCCCTGTATATCATCCAGCGAATATCCCACCAATCTGGCCCATTCCTCGTTGGCCAACAGAACCATCGCCTCATCGTCAAAAATGATCATCCCGGTACCAGTGGTTTCAAAAATAGTTCGGTATCGTTCTTCACTCTCCTGCAGTGCCGCCTGAGTGCGCTTCTGTTCCGAAATGTCAAACGAGGTCCAGATGGTACAGTTTTTTCCATCCAGTACCGTCTCCATGGCGTGCATCTGAATCCATGCGCCAAATTCATCCACAAACTCATAGCTATAGTTCGAAATTCCTCTGGTTCGTGCGTCCCGGGCGGCATCCATCCATTCTTTCTGACCTTTGGGGGCAACCTCTTCATCGCTGTTATCGTCATCATTCCCGCAGAACAGTGTGGGATCCTGTGCCGTCAGCTCCTCCCAGGTAGTGCCGATGTAGTCGAGTAACGCCCTGTTCGCGTATAAAAACTTCACATAACCATTGTCTTCGGCAGTAATACAGATTCGCGCACTGGTACTCTCCGCCAGCGCCCTGAACTTCTTTTCGCTCTCTATCAGTTGAGCTTCAGCGCGCTTCCGTTCGGTGATGTCAAAACTGGTTGAGACATCGCAAATCCGGCCTTCCAGTTCCACGTGAGTACCAGTATGCGCAATCCAGCGGCGGTCTCCGCTCTTTGTAACCACTTTCGCCTCAAAGTTCACGGAGGGTACGGGTTGCTCCGAATGAATTTTCAGGAGATCTTCCACCAGTTCCCGCTGGGATTCATCTTCCATATCAATCAATGACAACGGACTCAGTGTCCGAAATTCCTCCCATGTATACCCCAACGTATTCAGAGCAGCGTCGTTGGCATATACGATTTCAAATCCATCTTCAGAGGGCGCCGATATGGTAATCATCGCAGTGGTCGATTCGGCCAGAGCCCGAAACTTCTTTTCACTTTCAGCCAGTTGCCGTTCCGCATTCTTTCGCTCTGTCACATCAAAACTGACTGTCACCTTGTGCAACCCATCTTCTTCCAGATCAATGATGGTCCAGCCGGTTTCTATCCATCGGTGTTCTCCGGAACGGGTGACAATTTCGAGGCTTGTCACCTTGGGCACATCCTCTCCTGCAAGCCAGGCGGCCTGATACTGCAGCACTTCTTTCATGCTCTCTTCGGTAAAGAGATTGACTGGTGTTTTCCCGAGCATTTCGTCTTCCGAATATCCAGTAATAGTGGTTGCCATCGGATTCACATACACCGCACGCCCCTCACTCACATCGGCAATGACAACCATGGCATTCATCGATTCAGTCATGGCGCGAAACATCCGCTCGCCTTTTTTCAGTTCTCGAGTTCGTTCGGCAATGCGGGTCTCCAGCGTTTCATTCAATCGCAGGAGCTCCGCTTTCTGTCTTTCACGCTCGGTGACATCCCTGAAGACAACCATATCCGCGCTGCGCCCGCGGTACTGAACCTCCGCGCCGTGAGATTCAATCTCAATGATATTTCCATCAATCAGCAGCTGATAGTCAGAAAGAAAATCGCCACGTCCCTCTTTAACCATTCCCATTTCCCGCTGGGCACGTGCAATGCTGTCCGGATGCAAAAACTCAGACGGACGCCGGCCCACAGCATCTTCTCGACGTTCCAGACCCAACATTCTGGTGGCCGCATTGTTCACAAACTGAATAGTGCCGTCCCAGTCCACAATGGCAACCCCATCAAGCATATTCTCCACGAGGGCGTTGAACAGTTCTTCGCTTTCCTTTAACTGGACAAGCTTTTCCGGATCAACCGTGGTCATGTTACTTTACTCCATACGCCTTCAGCTTGCGATGCAGCGTCTGCAATCCAATTTGCAGCACCCGCGCAGTCTGACTCTTATTTTTGTCAGTGGCATTATATACCGCAAGAATGTGACGCCGTTCCACATCCGCCATGGGGGACAATTCCTCCGGGACGGAGTCCTCGCTTGTTGCGGATTGACGAACCGGGGCAACATTGGGCAATCGCAGGTGGGTCACATCAATGGGGCTGCCATCCGCCAGATTGGTCGCGGCAGACAGCACGCCTTTGAGCTCGCGTACATTGCCCGGCCAATCGTGATTCATCAGCGCATCCATGGCCCTGTCCGAAATGGTACAGCTCCCGGGAATGAATCTGGCGGCGAGTACAGGAATATCAGACATCCTTTCGCGCAACGGCGGCAGATGCACCTGGGCATACAGCAATCGATAATATAAATCCTTGCGAAATTGCTTCTCTTCGACCAGCGCATTCAAATCCTGATTGGTGGCCGCAACAAAGCGAACGTTTGCCATTTCAGGCCTGGTCTTGCCCACGGGAGTGTACTCCCCTTCCTGAAGAATGCGCAGAAGCTTTCCCTGAATCTCCATGGACAGATCTCCGATTTCATCAAGAAACAATGTTCCCCCATTTGCCTTGGCAAGGTATCCGGGTTTGTCCCGGTCCGCCCCGGTAAATGCACCCTTCACATGTCCGAAAAATTCCGATTCAAACAACGTGGGCGACAGCGACAACATATTCACTGCAACAAATGGGCCGCCAGCCCGATTGCTCGACATATGCACTGCCCGGGCCATCAATTCTTTGCCACATCCAGTTTCGCCCGTTATCAGCACCGGGATATTGGAATTGGCGTGGAGCTCGGCTTCATGGAGCAGTCGCACCATGCTATCATCTGTGGTGGCGATTTCAGTGAATGCCTCCGGACTCTTCAATTCTCTGGCGATCACCGTTTCGCTTCGCAATCGCAGAGATGCCAGCAGATGCCGATGCTCCAGCGCCCGATTCAGCGTGTGCATCACCTGCTCGGGACTCACCGGCTTCACCAGATAATCATACGCCCCCCGCCTCACCGCCGTTACCACCATGGGAATACTCTCGTTGGCGGTAACCATGATGCATTCGGTCTGAGGACTCCGTTCCTTTATCTGTTTCAACAAATCCAGACCATCAAGCTCCGGCATGGTTATATCCAGAAAGGCCACATCAAATTCCCGCGTTTCGCACATGGCGGGAACCTCGGTGGAACGGGCAGCTGCCGTCACATCTTCGTATCCCTCCATACGGAGCATACGGGCCATACTGTCGAGAAACACCTGTTCGTCGTCTACGATAAGTATTGAAGTAGTCATTTTTTTTCCTGTTGGAATTGAATATCTATAAAAATTAGAACGAATACTATTGCACCATCCGGCAAAACACAACCGCCATGTCGCCAATGGTTTTCAACCGGTATACCAGAATGGCGCCCATGGCTCATTGTGAAGCAATGAGTTCAAGGAGTACTGTAAACCAGCTGCAAAAACCGCGGGTTTTCACATGGCACGACTATCGCACTACGCTGAGGTGTCCCATTTGAGGGGAGAAATGGAGATGCCCATGTTAAAATGCAACCAACAGAAAAAACGACTCAATCAACCCACGAAAAGAAGTCTGACCCCGATGGCACTGTGTCTGTGCGCATTGACGCTTCGCCTGAAAGGGAAGTTATCGGTTGAACCGACGCCCACCGGCCTGAGCACATCCGATTCAGGGGAATCGTTTGTGCCGTTCCGCAAAATCGTCATCCGCGATACTCAGGACAACTGCGATTTGGCGCCAGTATTGCTGGAGGTATGTTTCCGGTTTCGAAACCTGCCCATGTGGCTGAATCGCCTGTTGTCATGGATTCCCGTGCCGCTGATTGTTTCGCAACCGGGATTCGTATCGAAAACCTGGTTTCAGAAAATGAACACGTCTGAATTCATGGGGGTATATGAATTCGACAATCTGCGAAATGCATTCAATTACTGGCACTCTCTCCCCATCAGAATGATGAGAAGACGCGCCGCAAAAAATTCACTCCACGGCGAAATTATACTCTTTGATTTTCACAAGGGGAAATACGTTCACGAACCCCTCGAACATTCCGCCAACTGGATTTGCTGCATCCCGCTGCACGCCAGACTCAGCCCTCCCATTACCGACATTCAATCCCGTCTCTGCACGAGATGAAAACAATTTTCCAGTATCGATATGGCCCCCCAGGTTCTCTGATATTGGAGGATCTACTGGCGCATCGACAGAATGAAACCGATTTACTTCATATGATTGAGCTGCATCGTTCCCAGAAAGTATCACCGGTCATCAGTCGTCTGTTTCCGCTGACGCAAACGGCTGAAGCATTTTCACACATAATGGACGGCGGCGTGGGGAAAGTGGTGATTTCCCCATGGGTGAAATGATCCGAAATCTCAGATCACTGCAATTAATTGTGAACCCCATTCTCGCAATTCGCATATAATCGAATAAACGAAATTTTTAAAATAAGGGGTGAGGAAATGTTATGCCGAAAATGTGTATTCTATCTGCTGTGGATAGCCCTTTCCATGGGCCTCATCACAGCTTGCCTGGACGGGAATGACAATGATGCCGGCACGGCGTCGGATAACACCGGCACAGAGGTGCGAACGGACTCGGATTCAAGCTCCGGGACAGACTCAGGTGTACGCTCCGACTCAGGCAGCGATTCCGTTGCCAGCCCTGACACGAACACCGCTGCAGAACTGACCTCGGATTCAATACCCGACACCGCCACCGGCACCGACACTGACGCCATCGAATCCACCGATTCAGAAACGGCGAATAATTCGGATACCATCCCCGATTCAGAAACAGAAACATCAGCGGACACCGATATCGGTTCAACAGCCGGGTACACTGTTGCCAGATCGGACCTGCCCTACAATGCGCAGCCCGACGTGGATGATGTCACATATCAATCGTTTGTCACCAACATGAACGCGTTTGGTCTGGATCTGTTCCGTGGGTTTGTCAGCCATGACGTCAATGTCGTTTACTCTCCACTCAGTATCGCCATGGCCCTGGGGATGACCCTCCCCGGCGCGCGAAACAATACAGCGGATGAAATGGCCCTGGTTCTGCACAACACCCTTGAGGCGGCATTGTTTCACGCTGCTGGAAACAGACTGATGACAGAGATGCGGTCGCGCAATATCGCACCACATCCGGCGGAAAGCGGCGGGGAGAAAAGTGTACAGCTCTCTTTGATCAATGCCATCTGGGCCCAGCATACGCTGACGATGGAGAGTGCATTCCTCGACATATTGGCTGTCCACTATGACAGTGGCATGAACCTGGTCGACTTCATCACTGAAACTGAATCCACACGTCTCACCATCAATGACTGGGCAGCCGGGAATACCATGCAGAAGCTGACAAATCTTGTCCCCGCAGGCGCACTTACGGCAGATACCCGGTTGGTATTGACAAATGCGCTCCATTTTTACGGAAGCTGGCATAAATCGTTCAAGGTCAGCGAAACCGCGAATGGCAACTTTGCATTGCCGTCCGGAACAGATGTATCGGTGCCATTGATGCATCTGACTGACAATTTCACCTATGACAGTCAGGCAGGATACCAGATTGTCGATCTCCCCTACGACGGCGAATCTCTGGTAATGACCATTGTTCTGCCCGAAGCGGATCAGTTTGCGACCATCCGGGAAAGCATTGATGAGCAGTGGCTGAACACCGCCCTGGCAACCATGGACCCGCGCATCAAACTGGAATTGACTCTCCCCAGATTCAACTTTGTGTGGGATGCCTCATTGACCGAGCCGCTGACCGACCTGGGGATGATTGACGCATTCGACAAAAACACGGCGAACTTTTCCGGAATCAGCACCACCGAACCACTGTTTATTTCTGATGTTCTCCACAAAGCGTTTATTGGTGTGGATGAGTACGGCACTGAAGCCGCTGCGGCCACCGCTGTGATTGTGAGTACCTGGTCCGACCCGATTCCCTTCACAGCAGATCACCCGTTTCTCTTTTTCATCAGAGACACCGAAACCGGCGCCATCCTTTTCGCCGGCCAGGTCATCGATCCATCACTGTAGCAACATCGCGAACCCATCGTTCCATGAAACCTCCGTCAGCGCACCTGTCCCATTGCCCATTCTACAAGGGGCACCAGGTTTTCCACCCATGGGTCGAGTTGGTGGTTGGCGTGAACCAGGGTGAGGGATGCGGTGGGCACATTTCGGGTGAAAGAAACGGATTTATCGATGGTAAACAGATCATCTTCCATGCCCTGCACCACATGACAGGGCATGCCGACTGGTGGCAACAGAGATGCATACCGCGGCGCATCAGTCATCAACCCGGGACGGACCAACAGGGCTTCGGCAAAGGTGTCGCGATGGTTTTCGAGGTCAAACGCCGGTGCCAGCAATATAAGAAACCCGATTCGCTCCGGTGTCTGTTGCGCTGCGCCCAGGGAAGCAAGGGCACCAAGACTCGATCCAATCAGAATGCTCTTTGCATCCGATGCCATTGCCTCACACAGGGCCTGCACCTGCGCCGGAAGCTCCAACGTCTGAAGCGACGGTGCGGTGACATTGAAATGCTTTTTCAGCAGCAATGCCTTGTTTCCGTTGGGGGAACCGCTCAATCCGTGAGCGAACACAACTGGTATGGTCATCTCATTACTCCGTTTATCCAATTGCCAGCATCCGTTCCACCGATGCCAGCGCACGAAGCCGAATATCTTCATCCAACGTCACTTCGTATTGTTCTTTTTCCAGGGCAGTCAGGGTGTCCTCAAGGGTGATTTCATTCATATGGGGGCACCGGATACTGCACAGCCTGACCATTTCCTTCCGGGGATTCTCGGCTGCAATATTGTCACCCATACTGCATTCGGTGAGCAGCAAGTAGCGGGGGGCATCCACATCACGCACATAGGCAAGCATCTCGGAGGTGCTCCCGGAAAAATCCGAGGCTGACACCACCTCTGGACTGCACTCGGGATGAGCGATAATCACCACATCCGGAAACTGAGCGCGCACGCTGTCAATATCCTCCACAGTGAACTGTTCATGGACCTCGCAACGCCCCTGCCATCCAACCACCTGATAATTCAACGCCGGATTCATCGCAAGCTGGCCGCGCGGAGATTTGGTTGGAAAAATAATCTGTTTTCCGGTTTCCTTTGCCACATTCGATGCCAGAAACTCGTCCGGCAGAAAAATCACCGGCTGGTCTCCCAGAGACTGTACCACGCGGACCGCGTTGCCGCTGGTGCAGCAGATATCGCATTCGGCCTTCACATCCGCGTAGGTGTTGATGTACGTCACCACCGGCACACCGGGGTACCGTTTTTTCAGCTGTCGAACATCCTCGGCGGTAATACTTTCTGCCAGAGAGCACCCGGCTTTGGGACTGGGTATCAGCACCTTTTTTTCCGGGTTCAGCATTTTGGCTGTTTCCGCCATAAAACGAACCCCACAAAACACAATTATATCTTTCCGGGTGGCGGCCGCTTTCCGGCACAGTTCCAGCGAATCTCCGGTGAAATCCGGAATCGACAGATACAGGGCCGGCTCCATGTAATTGTGTCCGAGAATGATCGCATTCTTCTGATGCTTGAGGGCAATAATCTTTTCGGCCAGTTCCGCTTTCAATTCAATCTCAAATGTCGGCATGACATCAGACAACCGTTCGAGTAATTTTTCGCGTATTCCGTACATGAGGGCCAACCTAAGTATACAGAATTAAAAAAGCAACCGATGTTTGGGTTTTCAGTTGCCCAACAGACGTCCGGTTTGCGGAATAACGGATGCACGGATGCGGATGCTGAATTGAGATTAAGCACAACCGGTGACTGATTGGTATCGCGTCGGTAGAGCACCATGCTGACGAGGGAAAGAAACATGTAAATGATGAGCAGCCCTTTTTCTACAATGGGATGATGTTCCCGTTGCCACACACCGCCAAACAGTCTTCCGGAACGGCTCCTGGATACAGCGCCGTACAGCGCCCGCACTGCCGCGCGATCATCCCGGGCCAATCGCAGCGGCCGGCTGTCCTTCACCAGCATGGTGGCAAACATGAGCGCGGACGGTTCTCTGGAATGCCGGATGCCAAGAAAATGTCCTGTTTCGTGAGCAATCACAAACCGCAAATCCAGGCCATCCTGACCATCCCGCTTCAGCTTCCATTGCCAATCCCGGGTATTGAGCACAATATCGGCACCCAATATCTGTCCTCTTCTGGAATATCGCAATTGGGTCGTTGCCCCCCTGCTTCGACCAAAGTGTCTGCAGTTTTCAAGTTTCGAACAGGTCATTACACAGTTCTGCCGATCATCTCCGGATTCGGCACACATGGCCCGTCTGAATTTAAACCGTACCGGTAGCGTGGATTGTGCCCGCCAGAGTCGGAACCCCTCGACCACCGCATATTCCACCCGGGCCATCGGACCGATTTCACGGAGACTGGGATCCAGTATTATTTCAATTTCCGACTCATACCACCGAACCCAATCCCCTGCCGGGGCTTCCCGAAGCACATACGCCTCGGCATTGATGGATACGGTAAAAATAACAGCGATAAGGGCGAACAGTCTGAACATCGGATTCTCCGCAAAAAATGATCTCCCGATGATCTTTTCCAATTTCTCTGCCAACCAGTAAGCGATGTGAATGATGACTGTATTGCACGGCCTGCAGAAGCGATGCGCGAATGCCAACGGTGAATTCCCCAGCGGAAATGAAATAAAATTTTTAAACGATTTCAGTCAGTTCAAATCAGGTCCCGGTCATCCATCAACTCCCAATATGCAGAAGGCCCTATTCCAACGACAATAAATATAAATAAGACCGGACATGATACATGAGCGACCTATTCGCAGAATATTGACGAGGCCCGTCAAAAATCAGACGATCGAACCTCCCGGGGGAAAAAGACACTTCTCCTCGCAATAACGGACACATCGGTCATTGAAACACCAGCCCGATGGCGAGGCGAAAAACTGGGCCGGCACGCCCGGCCGGAATGGAGATCCGATATTTGTAATACCAATTTCCACTCAGAATTTCAGATATGAAAGTGTTATTACAGATATGGTGTTCAATCCGGAATTCGGGGGTCGTGGGTGATGCCGGCGTCCTCTGAGAGTCGGATTGGCGGCCCCAGATGTGCGGGCTCCGTCCCCAGCAAATGAACATCGAGCACTGCGAAAGTCCGCGCAATGAATTCCCGGGCCAGATTGATACTGTGATGGCGGTATCGACGAAAATCACTCTCCAGACCAATGGCATCGATGCCATATTGTCTGGCCAGATATATTGACCGGCCCAGATGAAATCGCTGGGTACAAACAATGGCATCCGTGACACCAAAGACCCGTCTGGCCCGCACCATGGAATCAAATGTTCTGAAACCGGCGTGGTCCATGAAAACATCACTTGCAGGTATACCTCGTTGACGGAGATACGTGAGCATCGCCAGCGGTTCATTGTATTCCCTGGCCATATGGTCGCCGGTCACGATGATCTTTTTCACTTTTCCATGCTTATACAGCAGCTCCGCAGCGTGGAGCCGATCTGCCAACACCGGTGACGGAGAACCGTCTTCATTCACTCTGGCCCCGGGTACAATCGCCACTTCTTTTGGGGGCACTTCGTCAACACTTCGATAGATAACATCCCTGGACGCGAGCCAGATCACGCCGTTGGCAAACACGCCGAAACCGCTACCGGCCAGGGCAGCAGCCACCCCGATAAACACGGGTTTACGCCATCTACTCTGATTCAAGTGCGAAAACACCGGGGATATTGCGGCAATCCGTTTTCTGAAACCCATCTGGACTTTTCTCCATCCCATTCCTGGCCAATGCACCAGCTTATTGATAAAAGTGTTGCGCATCATGTTCACAATACGCGCAGAAATCAACCCGTATTCCGCCACGGCGGTTATCGGCCGGATGACAATCGGCGCCGGTTGCATTATGTTATCCCGGCGAATTAATGATGATACGAAGCCAAAAGAGAGAAGGCCCTGCAATGAAACCACCAATCTCACTGTTTATCGTAACAACGCTGCTGTCACTATCGTGCGGCAGCGCAACGGTACAGCCAAAGGAGACAACTGAAGTGCAAAGCGATCAGAGCAACGCCCCGGGCGATAATACGCCAGAAAACATATCCGCAAACCCACTGCTGAAACCATTTGATACACCGTTTGGTCTTCCGCCTTTTGAACAGATTAAAGATGACATGTACGATTCGGCATTTGAGTCTGCGATGTCCCGTCATATGGAGGAGGTCCAGCAAATCGTTGACAACAAAGCAGCGCCGACTTTTAAAAACACTATTTCCGCCCTGGACTTTTCCGGTGCGTTGCTCACGCGGGTGGCGCTGGTTTTTTTCGCAAAACAATCTGCGGACACCAACGATGCGCTTCAGGAAGTGGCCAAAAGAGTCGCACCGAAACTTTCTGCACATGCGGACAGCATTTCAATGAATCCCGCCCTTTTTGCCAAGGTGAAGGAGGTCTATGAGGCCCGGGACTCCTTCACACTGACCGGCGAGCAGCAGCGGCTCCTTGAACTCACCTACAAAAATTTTGTACGGGGTGGCGCACTGCTGAATGATGCAGCCAAGCAGGAACTCACTGCGATCAACGGCCGGTTGTCCGTATTGAGTGTGCAGTTCGGCGACAATCTGCTGGCCGAAAACAATACGTTCGAACTGCTGATTGATAAACAGGAAGACCTTGCGGGCTTGCCGGAGGCGGTGATCAGCGCCGCTGCAGAAAAGGCAGCCGCAGAGGGCAAGAATGGAAAATGGAAATTCACCCTGCACAAACCCAGCTGGATACCGTTCATGCAGTATGCGAAAAACCGGAGTCATCGCCAGACCATGTTTACCGGTTATGCCACCAGAGGGAACCACGGGGACAGTCACGACAACAAGGCAATTCTGCTGGAGATGGTGAAACTGCGCCTCCGTCGGGCGAACCTTCTGGGCTATGAAAGCCATGCCCACTACGTTCTTGAGGAAAACATGGCGCAGACTCCCGATAAAGTGCAGGAGCTACTTCAGCGCCTGTGGGATGGCGCCTTGCCTGCAGCCCGAAAAGAATTGACCGCCCTGAAACCCGGCCTCGAAAAGGATGCCCCCGGAGCAACCTTTGAACCGTGGGACTGGTTTTACTACACCGAGAAACTTCGCGCTGAAAAATACGATTTGGAAGACAGCGAATTGCGGCCGTATTTCAAGCTTGAGAATGTGCAGAAAGGCGCATTTGATGTGGCCACAAAGCTGTATGGGCTCACATTTGAAAAGAGAGACGATGTGCCCGTGTATCACAGGGATGTTGTTGCGGTGGAGGTGAAGGATGCCGCAGGCGGGCATATCGGCATGCTGCTCCTGGATTATTTTCCCCGTCCCGGAAAACAGCAGGGAGCATGGATGACCGAATACCGGGGTCAGGAAATCCGGGATGGCAGGTTCATTCACCCCATTGTTGTGAATGTGTTCAACTTTCCGGCACCCACAGGGAAAATACCGTCACTGCTCAGCATGGAAGAAGTGGAAACCCTTTTTCACGAGTTTGGCCATGCCCTTCACGGACTGCTCTCCAATGTGACCTATCCATCCCTTTCCGGCACCAATGTTCCCCGGGATTTTGTGGAACTGCCATCTCAGTTCATGGAAAACTGGGCGGAAGAAGAAGAGGTTCTGAAATCGTATGCTGTTCATTACGAAACCGGCGAGGTGATACCGGACGCGCTGATTCAGAAACTGAAAAACACCGCGCTGTTCAATCAGGGTTTTGAAACCGTGGAATATCTCGCCGCATCTTTTCTCGACATGAACTGGCATTCGCTCACCGAGGATCCCGGAAATGCGGATGTGAATGCATTCGAAGATCGGGCGATGCACAACATTCACCTGATGGATGAAATCATTTCCCGCTACAAAAGCACGTATTTCGCGCACATATTCTCGGGGGGATACTCCAGTGGCTATTACAGCTACATCTGGAGCAACGTACTCGACGCCGACGCATTCGCGGCGTTCAAGGAGCAGGACACCCTGTTTGATGCGGCCACCGCCGCGTCGTTCAGAGACAATATTCTCAGCCGGGGCAATACCGCCAACCCCATTGACCTGTACGTGAAATTCCGCGGCAGAGAACCTGCCATCGAACCGTTGCTGAAAAAACGCGGTCTGCAATAATCTGGCAGAACCGACAGTCAGCAGCCCATCTCAATCACCCGGAAAAAAATGAAATCCGACCCCGAACTCCGCCTGCACAAAATTTGAATACGCCATATCAAACTCGGACTTCAGCCGTAAATTCAAATCGACGTGCTCGTGCTTGCCGAGGAGGACGCCCAGTTCGCCGCCGAAGCCGCCCCGGATGTGATTCTTCACCTCGTAGGTATCGCCATACGAATCGGTAACCGTCTCCTTCGACGGAATAATTTCTCCCTGCAGCCACAACAGCGGGCCAAAGTAGAACCGGCCGAACGGACCAAACAATGCTGCCACATCGCCGCCGGGCAACAGCACATTTTTCGCCTGCAGACCAACGTCGTAATCCGTTGTACCGCCGACAAAGAAGGATGCACGTCCATGAAACGCGACTTTCCCCGCCACTTGCTTGCGTACCCCGAACTGAAAGCCTCCCCCAATGATCGAGTAATTGGAAGCACCGCACGCGAAGAGCGTGCCAAAAAGAGTCAATCTCAATTTATTCCGATAGGCAAGTCTCTCCTGCAACCGCTCATCAAGAATTCGCTGTCGCTCAGCATAGAGCGCCACCCGTGCATTCTGTTGGGCGGGCGCCACAGATGCCCGGGATTGCGTCAGTGGAGGAGCAACCGCGGCCATACACTCCCCTTCCGCAGTGCACATCTGGCCTTCGGCACACGGGGGGTTGCATTTGGACACGCACAATCCGCCGTGACACATGAAACCACTGCGACACTGAGGTACACACTCCGTCTGTACCGATGCTTCTGAAGACGCAACCTGCGCTGCAGGGTCTTCTGGCGCAGCACTATTGTCAGACTCCAGTGAGTCTCCGGCAATTCCGGAGGAGTCTCCCACAGCGGACACTGCTGATTCAGATTCAGGCGCGTTCGCTGTTTTCTGTGCGACTGCGACATTCACGATTGTCACCGAAAGCATTATCAGGAATAACTGCCATCTTCCGAAGATTCGAATCGACCTGTAATTCATGTTCACTCCTCGCAGTTTGCGTTTCCTGCCGTAGCGGCTACATTGCCGTGCGCAACCTGGAAACAATTGGATTGGCATAAATATCCAGAAGAAAATCCCGCACATAAGACGTCAGGTCGCCGAGACGCCGTTCAATTTCGGTTTTGGTATTGATGTGTCGGTCGAGCAGAAATATTTCGCCTTCAGCCCCCTGCGGCAACGCGGGCACCGCACCGTATCGCATTTCATACGCCACAAAGTTACTGGGGTGTAAAACGTAATTCGACCAAATCTGTTCATCAATGGCATCCGCCACCTGTTCCGCAGTTTCAAAATTTCCGCAAATCACTTTGCCGAAATGAACGTGAACGGCGCCTTTCTGTCCGGTTATCCCGGCACCAATGCTTTTCAGATCCTCGTGGGCCTGCTTTTCATACACCTGTCCGGAGGTTCGCACCGCCAACTCTGTTGCCTTGAAAATATCACAGGGATCCCACTCGTATGAGATGGACACGGGAACGATGTTCAGGGTGTTGATAAAATCACTGAACGCTTCGCCTTTGCGATCCCGACTCAGTGACAGCATTTTTATAATAGCCGGTTCGGTTTTGTCCAGACTGTCCTTGGCGCGCCCTTCCCGTTGTGCCAGCCAGACCGATGCATTCTCTCTCTGAATGGACATGCGGATATAATTCGACAGGTTTTTGGTTGCGGCCAACATTTGCCTGCCCTTGGCGGAACGTTTTACGATAAAACTCTTGTTCAACCGCATCAGATGAGCGGCAAACGGTTTGGAGAGCAGGTTGTCTCCAATGGCGATGCGGGCAGTATCGTGCCCCCGGGAGGCCAGCGCAACATTCACAAATGCGGGGTCCAATGCGATATCGCGATGATTACTGATAAAAAGATATGCGATGTCCGGATCGAGTTCTTTAAGACCGCTGATACTGAACCCGCTGGTGGAAGAAGCAATCACCCGCTCGAAATACTTTTTCACCACCAGCTGAAATGAAGTGACATCGCTGATGCCGCGCATTTCATTTTTCACCGCTGCTCTCACAAGCGTCCGTCCCAGCGGCGCGCATACATTCCGTAGCCGCGGAAAACGAAACCGGGCAACGGTGTCGTGAAATTCCTTGTCCGCAATCAACTGTGATAACACATGAGATACTTCGGAATCCCGGTAGGGCCTGATTTCCTCAAATGCCTCCATAAAATCCTCCTGTTGTCCACCCCGGGGGGTTGGGGGAATTCGGGGACCATACCCCATCGGAAACGTGCTGTCGCCTTTTAAAATCCTATTTTTGGGGCTTATTCAGCACCCGATACGCGCCCCGATTCAAGTCAGACCGGATAAACAGCTTCACACCCAATTCACTGAAAATTAAATCGTAATTCATATCTCTCAGAAAAACGTTGTACTGTTCCCCAATCTCTTCGTCCACCTTCAAGTCTTCGTTGTACACCAGATAATAATCCGTCTGTTGCAGGTAGTACAGTCGTGTCAGATTCTCCCGTATTGCGAAGTGGGGACCCAGAGATTCAGATGCCGAGAGGGTTGCCGAATCCGGTATCATCTGCTGCAATTTCTTCACCACCTCATAGCGCTGGATTTCCCGATCGCTCATGTGCCTGTCAAACCGCGTATGCCCTGCCCGGAACGATCTGTTTTCTCGAAACACCCCGTAGTTGTAGGACACACACACCGAGGCAACCAGAATGGCAATTACCAGCGAAACAACCAGCCGGTTTGCCTGCAATCCCCAATGGGCCGGGAGCCTGGAATCCATAATTTCACGAAGTACCGCCGGGGTCATGGCAAAGAAAAACGGATACAGAAAAGTGGAATATTGATAATGAATGCTCGTTACTACGTACCTTGATACAAAGAAGCTGACCAGAATCCCATACAACGGGGCAAACAGTCTCTTTCGTCCCAGCAGCGGCAGCAGGGACAGAGGAACAAGCAACTGCAACAGGTACACCAGTTTATGTTCCGTCAACGCCTGCCGAAACAGGTAGACCGGATTGGTCAGCAGGGTAATCCAGACACTTTCCACCAGACTTCGTCCGGACATCCGGATTCTGTGAAAATAATAATCGTAACTGTAACTTTCCCCGACCGCCATAATCAGGAGCTTCACCAGAATGTAATACACCACGCATACCAGCATGGTAATCACACCGGTTTTCAGAAGCTTTTCACCGTAGAACAGATAAAACCCGAAAAAAAACATAATCAGGGCCAAATCTTCACGGTTCAGCAGCAGAAGAACGAGAACAACAAAGTACAAAGTCAATCTTCGGGTTTCAATAAAATAATAGGCCCAGAGAATCAGCGCACCTGCCAGCACAATCGAATGAAACTCATACAGTGCCATACAATGTATCGTCGGATATAGCAGGTAGGCGAAACAGATCACAATCGCCATCCAATTCTGTCGCAGATGATGCCGGACAATGAGATAAAGCGGCACCACCCCCGCAGCCAGCCAAGCAGTCTGAAGAAAAAGGACCGTTTCACCATGGGGATATACATACATCAGGGGTGACAACAGCAATAAAATCGGGTCAAAGTGAGCAAAAATGTGATATCCCCCTCGGATAATATCGCATTTCATAAGATTGCCGTGAGCGCTATTCCATAGCGTATTGATATAAACACCCATGTCGTAGTTTCCGGTTTTCAACGACCGATGATGAATCAGCTGGTACTCAAAAATGGTTGAAACGAACCATATCGCCGCAGCCGATACAATTGCCACAGATATGATCGTTGCATGCATTGGCTTCAACCCGAAATGAAATGTCGGTTTGAATCGAATCGAATAGGTATACAGGGCGGCAATGGCCGCGATGGCCGATGAAATCACCAATACGCGCAAAGGGTGGTTTCCTGCAAGTCTCTCAACATTGAAACTGAGAAACATGGGAATCGCCAATACTGCAAAGGTATAGCGATTGCCTGTTTGAAATGTCTGAATCATTGGAATTTTCTGATATCGACGAAGCAGCCAGCCGACCCCGGTGTGAAGCAGAAAAAAAACGACCATTGAAACAATCGTTATTCGAATCATTGCCGGCAGCATCAGCGGCTGAATTTCCCGTGGCATCACATTGTGTTGCATAAACCCCGGTATATCCCAGAAACACAGTTGCGAAATAGTGACACCAATACACAGACCAATACACAGGTTCAGCAGGAGAGCACCTGGTAGACGAAACATTTGTTCAAGTACCTTTGTGGCCATTTATGATCTGCGTCCTGGTATTTATATTATCTTTACCCGAATAATTGGAGCACTTACAACTGAAATTACCCCAATGCAATACCAAACCGAAAATATGTATCGGCTGAGTACATCCGGGAGTGGCGAACGGAGATCAACAAATCATGAATACATTTTGTCCTGTATCAGCCCAGATAAATCAGATCAAAATCATTGCTGCGGGCCAACTGCTGCCATGTGCAGTGAACAAAAGTCACCTTGTCGGCAAAGCGTGAAAAAGAAGGCTCCACCAATTCAATCACATCAAAGTCGGGTTCAGCCACCGTCACATGAAGTACACGGGGGTTTCGCACCAGCCGGTACAGAAATCCGCCCAACCCGGTATTGGCAACCAGTAGTTCTCCCCCGGCTTCACGAACCAACGGCATATGACTGCGCAGATTGCAAGGATCATTGGTATCCAGCAATTTTCCATTCCGATACAATTCCTGATAGATATAATTATCTCCCATACAGTTTCGCACCTCGCAGGTACCGCTGACCCCTTCGGGAACAACCACAATTCCATGTGCAAATCCGTTGTTGCCCAGATGAGCGCCTTCCCGCTGTAAAATAGACATTGCGAATGGGGGGGTGATGTGTGAATCATATTCGTTGAAAGAGTAATTGACAGACATTTTTTACCTCGTTTCGGGTTGTGTTCGCCTTAAATTCAGCGTACACCCTCCGTAGGACAAAATCTGTCTCACCCAACCGGGGAGCACCCATGGCGGATAAAACGAAATATCAACGGCTTTTTGAACTTCACCGGCGATTCATGTGCCATGGCAGACTGACAATTCGCACTATGATGGAAGACTATGGCGTAAACCGGCGAACCGCCAATCGCGACATCAATGATCTCATATCGCTGGGTGTTCCTCTCCAGAGCGAAACCCTCGATACAGGCCTGAAAGTGTGGTTTCTTCCGGCCTCGGCGAGGCACATCAACATCCCGTTCAATCTGACCGATGTGGCTGCGTTATTTCTGGGGCGCGGCCTGTTCGAATTCTGCAAAGGGACACTCCTCGAAGACTCGCTGAATAAAATTTTTGAAACCATCGAGTCTCAGATCTCCAGAGAAAAGGATTTTATCAATCTCCGAAATTTAAAGCGAAAAATGTACACTGTCAGCGATGGCCCCAAAAAGCTGTCGGATTCTCAGATTGAAGATTTGGATGAAGTTCTCACGGGATTGTTTGACGACAGAAAAATTCAATTTGATTACACATCTTCCAGTGGCAACCAGTCCCGGATGACGGTGATCCCGTACACGTTGGTGACCTACAGACTGGGGTTGTACCTGCTGGCGGTCGCAGTGGATTCACCGGACAGCGCCATTCGCATCTTTGCCATCGAACGGATGAGCAATACCGAAGCCATTCGGGGAACCAAATATCAGTTACCTAAAGATTACGCACCGGAAAACCATTTCATGGATGCGCTTTTTATTCAGAAGGGCTGCCCCACCGAAGTGGTGCTTCTTTTCGATAAAACATCAAAGCCATTTGTCTCCGTCCGCCAGTTTCATCATTCCCAGAAACTTGAATCCCTGCCGGACGGCACCACCCGCCTCACGGTGCATGTACCGGCAGGCGAAGATGATTTCGAGATAAAAAACTGGATCATCTCGTTTCACCGGCATGTGAAAGTGATATCACCGATTTCCCTGGCAAATGCAGTAAAAGTGGAGTTATCTGCAGCACTCGCACAATACCAGTGAAGAATTTACCGGTCACCAACTGAGGGGCAGCAGCCAATCCCATCCGATTCAGGTCGATTCGGTGTAAAGAATTTCCGCGCATTTCCGATTTCTCCACTGGAAGTTAAAATGAAATCACCGTTTTATGTACCCATAATCCTGCTGATCTGTTTCTGCATCGAAGGATGCAAGGACGGTGGATGCTACTACACATGCTGCATCCGCGAAGACGACTGCATGGCCAGTTGCACATCGGGAATATCGTCCGCCGAAGACTGTGCTATATTTGCCCAGACGGATTGTACCGAAGGCGACGAAGGCTATCTGAAACGCGTTCAATGGTCAGAAGTCAGTGAACTGTTCTGCGATGATTGCTCCAGTTCTGCCTGCGCGCCGAACTGGTGGAGCGCCTCTCAGCGAGAATATGACAACCCGCCTGAGAGCCCGTTCCCCGTGGAGGATAGCCCTCCGGAATAGCCCATAGAAACAAGCATCGGAGCGCCTTTCCACCGAAAATAACGGTTTTTTACGCCAAAAAATGGAATAGATTGCAGGGTTCCGGGGTTGTGTACCGAACAATCGATGGTAAACCATATCATCATGAAACAAGGCGCGCATCCGGGGTTATATATATTTATAAATATATAAATGAAAAGTTGACCGAAATGTCGCTTCAGACTAGGGTTGCGAGCCATACGGCCTGAAAGGCCGATAGTATTTCTGTTGGAAATGTTCACAGGGAGTGTTTGTAAAAATGAAAGTGAAAAATGAAGCGTATGTGGCCATCAATTACACGCTAACCGATGACCAGGGAAATGTTGTCGACAAATCTGAAGAAGATAGCCCTCTTGGATTTGTATGGGGAAGAGGCCAAATCATCCCCGGTCTGGAGAAGGCCCTTGAAGGTATGAGCGCTGACGAAAGTAAAAAAGTGCTCGTGGCCCCGGAAGAGGGCTACGGTCCGGTCAATGAAGAATTATTTCAGGAAATTCCAAAACAGAACTTTCCGAACACCGAGAATTTGCAGCCAGGACAGCAGTTCCAGGCCAATACCCCTCATGGTCCCATGCGGTTCATCATTCATGAAGTAAAGGAAGAAAACATCATCGTGAATTTAAATCATCCTCTTGCTGGCCAAAATCTGCATTTTGATGTAAAAATCGCCGAAGTCAGGCAAGCGACCGAAGAGGAACTGGTACCACCGGAACATCATCATTGCGGTGATGGCAGTCAAGGGTGTTGCGGTCACTGACATTTGTTTAACATAGCGCAGCCTGTGCTCGCGCTGCTTGAAAAAATAGCCAATTTCATGGAAGGAAAGAGTAGGAAACAGCGATGAAGAAAATACTGACAACTGTATTTATAATGGCCGCATTGGCCATGTTCGCAGTAGCTTGCGGTCCCAAAGATGCCGGGGAGAAAAAATCTGACGAGAAAGCTGCCAAGGCTGCAGGGACAAAAGAAGAAGTAGTGATTGATCTGTTTGTCATGTCCCAATGCCCTTACGGTGCTCAGGCCATAGATCAGCTCTATCCATTAATTGAGACATTCAAGGGACAGCTGGGGATCAACATTAATTTTATCGGCGCCAAAAAGCCGGATGGCTCACTTTCCAGTATGCACGGCGACAAAGAGGTTCAGGGCGATATCAATCACCTTTGTGCCAAAACCCTCGCCCCTTCCAGCAAGGAATATTGGGATTATGTGACCTGCGTAAACAAGAAATGGCGCGAGATTCCCACCCATGCGGAAGAATGCGCCAAAACGGCCAAACTCGATCTTGAAAAGTTCAAAAGCTGTAAAGATGGCGACCAGGGCAAAGACCTGCTTGCCAAGAGCTTTGAACTGGCCACCGCCAAAAAAGCCACGGGCAGCCCGTCCATTTTCGTCGCCGACGAAAAGTATGCCGGAAACCGTTCTGCTCAGGCCATGGAACAGTTCATCTGCAATAAATTCGGCAAGGAAAAAGGTCTGAAATATTGTGAAAATATTAAGCCGCCAGCAGAAGTGAAGCTGATTGCGTTGACAGACAAGCGCTGTGGCGAAGAATGTGAAGTGGACAGAATGATCCAGAGTTTGAACGGCATTTTCATGGGCCTCAAGCCGGTAACCATGGACTGGTCCGATGCGGAAGCACAGAAAATCGCGACGAACGCCAAAATCACCATGCTTCCTGCCCTGCTGTTCGACGACAGCGTTCAGAAGGATGAAGAAGGATTCAAGCACATGGAACGCTGGTTGACCAAAACTGGCGATTACTATCAGGTAAAAGTGAAAGCGTCGTTTGATCCCAATGCGGAAATCTGTGACAACAAGAAAGACGACACCGGTAACGGCAAAGTGGATTGTGAAGATGAAACCTGCCAGAACACGCTGGCATGTCGTCCCGCCACTGCAAAATCTCTTGAAGTATTCGTAATGAGCCAGTGTCCCTTCGGCGCCATGGCGGTAAATGCCATGGGCGAAGTGCTGGATGCATTTGGTTCGGATATGGATTTCCAGTTGCACTTCATTGCCAACATGGCCGGGGACAAAATCTCGTCCATGCACGGTCAGGCCGAAGTTGATGAAGACATGCGCTGGGCATGTGCGAAAAAACTGTATCCCAAAAACAATGACTACCTGAAATATGTATGGTGCCGCGCCGCAGATTATAAAAATCCGGAGTGGAAGAAATGCACCACCGGGCCTATCAAAGCCGCCGCGATTGAGAAATGCGTCAACGAAGAAGGTGCAGATCTCGTGAAAGAAGACATGAAAGTGGCCAACAGTCTCGGTATTGGCGCCAGCCCCACCTGGATTGTGAATGGCACAACCAAATTCAGTGGTGTTACGCCCAAGGCGATTCAGGATAACTTCTGCAAGGCCAATCCCGGTCTCAAAGGCTGCGAAAAACCGCTCTCCAACGATCGCGCCAACAAAGCCCCGGCCGGTGCCTGCGGTGGCTGATTTCAGATAGCGACAGCACATCGTTTGTTTACTTGGAAGGGGGACAGCACATTGACTGTCCCCCTTTTTTTTACATTTACAGAGGAGTCCATATGACCGGAAGAAATGATATAGTCTCGTATTTGGATGATTTTCTACGCATTGGAGAAATAAAGGATAAGTCGCAAAACGGATTGCAGGTGCAGGGCGCAGACGAAGTCACCAGAGTTGCGCTGGCCACCGATGCCGCCCTGGCTACGTATGAAAAGGCAGCTGAGGCCGGTGCGCAGATGCTGCTGGTACATCACGGATTCATCTGGGGAGGACTCAATTACATTACCGGCCGGAACTACGAACACATCAAATTCCTGATTTCCAGCAATATCAATCTATACGCTGCGCATCTGCCTCTGGATATGCACCCGGAGGTGGGAAACAACGCGCTACTGGCCACCATGGCGGGATTGAAACGGATTAAACCATTCGGAAAGTACATGGAATCCGCTGTTGGATTCGGCGGGACACTCCCTGCCCCCATGACCCCCACAGAGCTACAGAAAATATTTGAGGAAAAGTTGAATACCCGGGGCCAGACCATTGCGTTCGGTCCACCGCAAATCCGCACCGTTGCCATTGTTTCAGGAGGGGGTGCATCCACTCTCACCGAGGCCATCGAAACAGGATACGACTGCCTGATTACCGGTGAAGGGTCCCATGAAAAGTACCACGAAGCCCGGGAAGGCAAAATCCACCTCATGTATCTGGGTCATTACAAAACGGAAACCGTCGGAGTGCGAGCCCTTGGAAAGAAACTGGTACAGCAGTTTCCGGATATTGAAACCGTGTTTATCGATGAGCCCACCGGATTCTGAATCACCGGTTCAAGACATGTCACTCTTCCGGCAAAGAAAGATTCATCACTCCCAGAATCGTCTCCATGGCGTCGTTCAGAGAAAGGGTGCCTTTAAGGAAAAGACATTCGGTACGGCCAATCTCCTGTTGCACATCCGGATGGGCAAAGAATCTGGTCTGCAATTGCTGGGCGAGCCTCAGCTTGAACCATTGACGCCGCTGATTACGGCGCCGTTCATCAAATGCGCCGCTCTCCTGTGTGTTACGCGCGAACGCCTCCACCACCTGCCATAAATCACAGACACCGGTTGTCGCCAATGCCGACCCTGTGGTCACCGCGGGAGACCAACCTCTGGTGGATGACCGCATAAATTCCATGGATCCTGCATATTCAACGCGTGCCAATTCCGCGGCATGCACACTGTCGCCGTCGGCCTTGTTGATGAAAATGTGATCGGCCAGCTCCATGATTCCCCGTTTGATTCCCTGCAGATTGTCTCCTGCATTGGGAAGCATGAGCAGTAAAAAAAAGTCGACCAGATCCCGTACGGTAGCCTCATTCTGCCCCACCCCCACCGTTTCAACCAGAATAACATCATACCCGGCGGCTTCACAGAGCAGAATGGTTTCCATGCTGTTTTGCGCCACCCCCCCAAGGGTTCCCCGGGAAGGCACTGGGCGAATGAAGCAGTTGTCGTGCTGAACCAGTCGCTCCATCCGGGTTTTATCCCCCAGAATGGATCCGCCGGAGATGGTGCTGCTGGGATCCACCGCAATCACCGCCACCCGCTTGCCAATGGAGAGAAGATGCAACCCCAACGCTTCGATCAACGTGCTCTTTCCTACGCCGGGCACGCCCGTAATGCCAATTCGCAACGTGTTGCGTTCGGTTGTGGCGAGTCGCCCCAGCAGTGCTGACGCCAGTTGCATATGCGCAGGGGCCTTGCTCTCCACCAGGGTGATGGCGCGCCCCAGGATGGTTCGTTCAGACCGCCGCACACCCTTTTCCAGGTCGTCCAGGGTCAGCGGTGTCCGTTTTTTTACTGTGCCAGACATTTCATTCTCAATGAACGTGTCCCAGAACGTGTGTAAGCAGCGCCAGAATTTCAGTTGCCGCATCCGGGATTACCGTGCCCGGACCAAATACGGCCGCAGCGCCATTCTCCTTTAAAAAGGGGATATCCACCGGTGGAATCACGCCGCCCACCACAATCAGAATGTCTTCTCTTCCCAGCTTTCTGAGTTCTTCGGTCAGATGAATCAGCAGCGTCTTATGCCCTCCCGCCAAAGAACTCATGCCAATAATGTGCACATCGTTTTCCACCGCCTGTCTCGCGGTTTCCTCCGGCGTCTGAAACAGTGTTCCCACATCCACATCAAAGCCGAAATCCGCAAAGGCCGTCGAAATCACTTTGGCCCCCCGATCGTGTCCATCCTGCCCCATCTTGGCCACCAGCAGTCTCGGCCGGCGTCCTTCCATCGTTTCGAATCGCGCCACGGACTGCCCGATTTCATCAATCCTGTTCCGGTCCATATATTCGCCCCTGTACACTCCTTTCACCGCTTCCGCACGGGCCTGATGCCGGCCAAATACCTTTTCAATCGCCAGGGTGATTTCCCCGAGAGTTGCACGTGCCGCCGCCGCATCAACGCTCAGTTCGAGCAGATTCCCCTCACCAGTCTCAGCGCAACGGGTCAGGGCGTTCAACGTGGCCGCCACTGCGTCGGCATCCCGTTCCCTTCTCAATTTTTCCAATCGGGCCATCTGGGCGCGCCGCACTTCCGTGTTGTCCACTTCCAGACTTTCAATTTCAGCTTCTTCTTCCAGCCGATAGCGGTTCACGCCGATAATCGGTTCCTGACCACTGTCAATCCGGGCCTGCCGTTTCGCGGCGGCTTCTTCGATGCGCATTTTGGGCACTCCGGTTTCAATGGCTTTCGCCATCCCGCCAAGGGCTTCAATTTCCTGGATATGCTGCCAGGCCCGGGTCATGATTTCATGGGTAAGCGCTTCTACATAGTAGCTTCCGCCAAAGGGATCCACACAGCTGCAGACGCCGGTTTCCTCCTGAAGAAACAGCTGGGTATTTCGGGCAATCCGCGCAGACCGTTCGGTTGGCAGGGACAGCGCTTCGTCCAGAGAGTTGGTATGAAGAGACTGGGTCCCGCCAAACGCCGCCGCCATGGCTTCCACACAGGTTCGCGAAATATTGTTGTACGGATCCTGGGCGGTCAGACTCCATCCGGACGTCTGGGTATGTGTCCGCAATGCCATGGATTTTGGACTCTTTGCCCCCAGGGACTTCACCAGCGTGGCCCAGATGACCCGGGCCGCCCGCATTTTGGCAATTTCTCTGAAAAAATCTTTACCGGTCGCCCAGAAAAATGAAACCCTCGGCGCAAACGCATCAATATCAACACCGGCTGCCATTCCCGTGCGCAGGTACTCCAGACCATCCGCCAGGGTGTAGGCCATTTCCAGGTCCGGCGTGGCACCCGCCTCCTGCATATGATATCCGGACACTGAGATATTATTGAACCTGGGCATATTGGCCGAAGTGTACTTGAAAATATCCGCAATGATTCTCATGGATGGCACCGGGGGATAGATATACGTGTTGCGCACCATGTATTCTTTCAGAATGTCGTTCTGAATCGTCCCGATGAGCTGCTCGGTGGAGACGCCCTGTTCTCGCGCAGCCACAATATAAAACGCCATAATGGGCAACACTGCGCCGTTCATGGTCATGGACACACTCATACGGTCAAGGGGAATTGAATCGAACAGAATATTCATGTCGAGAATCGAATCCACAGCCACGCCCGCCTTGCCCACATCACTGACCACCCGCGGATGATCGGAGTCGTATCCGCGATGGGTGGCGAGATCAAACGCAATGGAGAGCCCCATCTGACCGGCCGCCAGATTCCTCCGGTAAAATTCATTGCTCTTTTCCGCGGTTGAAAATCCGGCGTACTGACGCACCGTCCATGGTCTGGTCACATACATCGAAGCATATGGCCCCCGAAGATACGGTGGAACACCGGCTGTGAAGCCAACGTGGGGCACCCCGGTGAGTCGCTCCGCAGCCACCATTCCGACATTGTCCCCCTGCTTCGCGATTGGCGTTGCGGTATCCCGGGCGACTGCTTTTTTCAGCTCAGCAAAAGAAATCGACGATATATCCCGATAATCAGTCATGGTGCCCTCCCACTGTTTCGATTAACGATTTCAGAAGCAGAAAATGATTGGCGCCGAGAAAGATAAACTCCGATATTCCACTCTGCCGGTACGCGGGTTCCATCTCGAGCGGACGACCTGCCAGCACCATGACAGTCGCAGATTCAGCGCGAGTGGCCTCTGCGATTGGCGGCGCCAGTTGGGCATACAACTCGTCGGTGGAACAGAACACCGTTATATCCGCCCGGGCGGAACGTACCGCCGCTACCGCATCCTCCACGCCGTTGCACAGCGGTGATTCGACAATTCTGAATCCCGCGGCATTGAAAAACCCCCTTGAAAAATCGGCTCGGGCCCGGGCATCCCGAATGGTTCCAAGGCGAAGCAGCAACACCGAACATTCATTTTGTCGCCGGGCGTTCACCAGGGTGACTTGTCTGCGCAACTGTTCATATCCCAAAGCCAGTCGCGGACCGGTCACCGCAGGTACCCGCCACACCCCGTCCCTTTTCACTGAGGCGTCAATACCGCGCAGCGTGGCGCCGCTCAACGCAGCAGAGATGGCACTCCCAATGATGTCTCCGTGCCAGTCAAGGGCAACATCAGCCGTTGAAACCCCGTCGCTCTCTTCCGCAGACGCCTGGAATGTCGATGCCTCTTTTATCGTGTCATCCGCCGCATCAAACGCCACAAAATCATTTACGCCCACTATTTTCTGCTTTCTGCAATTCAGTTTTTCCATGCGTCGGGCGTGAGATGCCTCCACCATTTTTGCCACCAATCCATCCGAGAGTCCGCCGAGGAATCCGTCCGGGTGGGAAGTCATCTGGCCAAGCAGTTCCCACGCCTTCTCCGCCAGCTTTTCGGTCAGGTGTTCCACATAATATGCGCCGCCACAGGGGTCGCCGACATCTCCCAGCTGACATTCATCCTGCAAAATGAGCTGAATATTCCGCGAAATTCTCGCGGCAAAATCGTCCGTCTCACTGAAAATTTCGTTAAACGGCGCCGAATGGATGCTGACCGCACCGCCGAAAACGGCGCTCATGGTAGCAGAAATGCTTCTCAGAATGTTGTTGAGCGGCTCATCCTTCACTGCCCACAGTCGTGATGTCCGGCTCCAGATTTCCGGCGATGATAACCGGGTTGCTCCCAGAATTCTGGTGAGACCGGCAAACAACAGGCGGAGCGCACGCATCTTGGCAATGTCTTCAAAAAAATCGTCTCCCGTCGCCAACTGGATACTCAACCGACTCGTCACGTCGTCCACCGAGCCGCCGCGCGACACCAGTTCATTCAGATATACCGATACTTCACCAAGACAGCACGCCACTTCCAGAGCGGCGCCGGCCCCACCGTTATGATACGTGGAGCCGTCCACCAATAGCATCCGGGCATCTGGCGCATTCTCTTTTCCCCACCGCACCAGCGCGTAAGCCTCGTCAAACACCCGGGATGCCGTTCCCGGCAGTTCTCCCGCAGTTGCCAGTTCACTGATGGGGGAGTAGCCAAGACTGCCACGCCATTCGGTCATTTTCCACCCGCGCTCATGATGCAGCGCCGCCCACATCGCCAACGTGGAGATTCCCGAAGAACCGCAATGAAACCGCGTCACAACGCCCCTGACAATATCGGGCAACGCAATGTGCAGATGCGAAAGTTCGGTGACTTCCACACCAATGTCATACGGCGATTCAATGGTCACCGCACCTTCTGCCGGTTGCCTCCGGTGGGGGTTCGCCAGAACAAATCGGACCTCGTCCTGTCCGGCGGAGAGTGCGTTTTTCAGATGCATGGCAAATAATTCCGGGCGGTTACATTGAAAAATCTGACCTTTTCCCCAGCGACCGACCTGTGCAGTCCCCCGAATTAAATCATTTGTTGAATCACTTGAAATAATCTCGGGCACATCATCGTAAATTGCGTCCAGAATGATGCCGTCCAGCGTCTTCCGTTTCAGCACTTTTTCAAATGGCGCCCCTTTTAATCCCAGAATGGCAGCATCCTTCCACTCGGCGAAAGTACTTTTCTGAAATTCGTTCAGATCAATTGTTCGACTTTCATCTGACTCTGGTGAATTTGCTGAATTTGGTGTGAGTTGTTTTTTTTTCATCGCAACTTCTTCTATCGAAAAATAAAAAAAAGTGAACTTTCTTCGCCCATCACGCAACTTTTGTAAAAAAAACCGCAAAATAGTTCCATTGATGATTTACAGAAATATTTTAATTTGACGGCACAGAAAAAAACTTCTAGGCTAAGATGGAATCACCATTCAGGAGCAGCATTTTGAGCTCTGAACACATGAGGACAGGATTGTACAATACCGTGTCAGATGAGCAGACGAACGGGTTTCCAGTTGTCGCCGGAAGCAGAGTTGTGCGGACGGCGAACGCGGAGTTGAAAGGCCAGATTCTGAACGGCCGATATCGCCTGAATTCGCAGCTCTCCAAGGGCGGTTCCGGTGCGGTATACATGGCGCGCTGTGTGGAAACGGGCGAACTCGTGGCCATTAAGATTCTGCGCTCCGAGTTGAATCTCATCCCCCGGGTAAGGGAACGATTCCTGATTGAATCCAGGGCGGCCGCCCGAATCAATCATCCCGCTGTCGTACATGCGAGAGAAATGGGCGAAACCCCCGATGGCAGACTGTTTTTTGTGATGGAGTATGTCCCCGGACCGCCCCTTCGCAAATTGATGGCCCAGCGAAAACTGGACATTCCCCAGGCATTGCTCATTGCCGCCGCCACCGCCGAAGGGCTCAACGCCGCGCATCTCCAGGACGTGATTCATCGAGACCTGAAGCCGGAGAACATTCTGATTCCGCGAAACAGCAACGTGGGCAGCGTGGTTAAAATCGCAGACTTCGGTTTTGCAAGACTGCTCGACACTCCGCGAATCACCACAACGGAGAGCGTCATCGGCACTCCCAGCTACCTCTCTCCGGAACAGATTGCCGGACAACAGGTGGACAGGCGCACAGATATTTATTCTCTGGGTATCGTGATGTACGAAATGATTTGCGGCGACCTGCCGTTCCGCGGCGATACGGCGGAAGAACTTATCGATGCACAGCTCAACCGCACGCCCATTCCTTTGCATAAAAAGATATCAACACCGTTGAGCCCGGCACTGGAATTAATCATCATGAGTTGCCTTGAAAAGTCGCCGGACAACAGACCCGACAGTATGCGAATTCTACTGGCCGCCATGGCAAATCTGTAAATCGTCAATCATTTTTCCAGAATCTCCTGGATTTTATCAACATATGTCTGCAATTCAAATACAGGCTTCTTCAGGACGTTTTCAGCGGAAATCCCCAGATGCTGCAGCCCTGGACTGACATGATAATCCAACGTTCCAGTCTGAATCAGAAATTTCATCTCAGGTAATATCCGCGAAGCCTCCATCATGAAATCTTCGCCATTCATTTCAGGCATCCGAATATCAACCACCGCGATATCAAAAGATGTTCCATCTCGCAGAAACTGCAGCGCAGAAATTGCATTGTCCGCAGTACTGACTTCATAGTCGCAATCCTCCAGATACTGTTCAAGACTTTCCCGTACAACCGCTTCATCATCGACAACAAGTACTCGTTTCATATTCTGCATAAGCAAACCCCCAATCAACAAGCGGAACATATCATCAGCCGCTCCAATGAAAAACAATAATTCTTATTTTCTTCCAAGACGAATCTGCGAAATCGCATTTTTCAACGTGGCTCTCTCCTGTGAAGTGGCAGCTGTCACCAGCGCATGCTCCAATATCGGCAATGACGCAACGGAATGTCGCTGTACCAGACCTTCTATGGCCAGAAAGCGCACATGAATATTCCGGTCCTGAATGACACGATCTTCCAGCGCGGCCCGAGAGCGCTCGTTCAACAGGGGAATCAGATCCCGTACCGCCCGGAAACGAACCGTTGCACTCCTGGATTTTGCGTAAAACAGCAAATCTTCAAATGACGTTTCCGGTTTTGCATCAGACGTGCTTTTCGTTGAATCCACTTTTCCCATCGGTTTCAATGCCGGGGAACCGGCCGTTTCCTCCTCTGTGCCAGACAGCTGTTCCGCAGCCCCGGCAACCATTTTTGCCTCTCCGTCCGGCATTCCTGCCTTCTCCATCGCAACCGTTTTTTCCGGAGTCTTCGCCTGTTGCGCAGCCAGTTCTTTTTCCAGCTTCACCCGCTGCTTCTCGGCCTGTTTTTCCTCGAGCGCGGCACGTCGCTCCTCGGCGGCAATTCGCTTCGCCTCCTCCTTCTCTCTCTTTCGTTCCGCAGCCCGGGCCAATCGCGCTTCTTTTTCGAGACGCCGCTCCTCCACTTTGCGCGCCTGCTCCTCCGCCTTGCGCTGTCTGGCTTCCTCCCTCGCACGTTTTTTTTCTTCCGCTTTGGCCAGCGCTGCCAGTCGACTTTCTTCTTTTAATTGCGCCCGCTTTTCCAGTGCGTCTTTATGCGCCTGCTCCGCCGCTGCCCGATCTGCAGCCGCACGCTCCCGTTCTGCCTCAGCCGCTGCCTGCTGTTCTTCCTGCGAACGTTCTTTTTCAGCCTGTCTGGCAGCGGCCAACTCTGCCTTTCTGGCTTTTTCCGCTTCCAGCTTTGCAAGTTTCTCCTGCCGTGCAATCTCCCGCTCTTTTGCCTTCGCTTCTGCAGCAAGCTTCTTCTCCAGCAATTGTTTCTGTTTCTCTTCTACCCGGCGGGCGCGCGCCTCCTCTTTCCTTTTTCGGGCTTCTTCTTTTTTCTTCGCCAGCACTGCTTTCTGTTCGAGTGCTTTCTGGCGCTTCGCTTCCTGTGCCGCTTTGCGCTTTTCCTCCCGTTCGGCTTTCAACGCCAATTTTCGCTCCCGCGCCTCTTCTGCCCGAATTCGGGCGGCCTCTTTTTCAAGACGTTTCTGTTCCGCCAAATCCGGTGCCGATGACTCATCGGCCTGTTTTTCCCCTCTCTCATCTGTCGATACATCACTCCCGGAGGCCGCTGTGGCAACGGAGGCCGCCTCCGCTTCTTCCACATCAGAATCTTCAGGCGCATTCAATTTTGCCGAAGGATCTGTATCAGCGGGATCGGATGAAGCAGCGGTGAGCATGGACGGGGGCAGGCCATCCGCTTCTTCCTCACCGTTCCGTTCCGCATAAATCTCGTCAGCGAGACTCTTTTCAGTCACCACCTTTTCCCCCTTGAGCATGGACATTATCCGGTCAATTTCCGCATAAACGCGATATTGCATATCCCTGGAAATATCATCCCCACCCACCGCGACATATTCCTTGAGTTTCTGATGCGCCCATTCCCATTGTTTCGCGCGGGAGGCCGCCAACGCGGATTCCAGCAGCAATTCGTAATCCTGATTGTATTGATATGCCTTGTCGTAACGTGTATAGGCGACACCGTAGTCCTCTCTTTCAATGGCCTCCTCCGCCTCCACCACAGCTGCGGTCGCGCGAATCCACTGCCCGGCCAGACTTCTGCCCGTAACCTCACCGCTGGCATCATTGATTCGAGTGACTTCGGCTTTCAACTCGTCCTGCTGTCGACGATTGAGCCTGCCGCCTGCTATCAACGCTTCGTATTGTTTCACCGCGTCCCGGTACGACTTGTTCAGAAATCGCAGATGGGCCAATGCCAACTCATATTTCAGCATGGGATTCTTCTGCATTGCCAGTTGAATGTCCGCCAACGCGCCATCGTAATCTCTGGACTCCGCTCTGGCCAACCCACTACGCCAGAGCGCCGTGTCCGACAACGTGGCATCAGCGGTCTGTACGGCGACATTCTGCTTTGTGCAACCGATCCAGAGGCCAGTCATCGCCACAAAACAACAACAAATACCAATGCGGAATACTAATTTCATCGAATCAACTCCCTGTTTTCCGGGCAACGAACCGCAATCAATACCGGCTTACCCATTCCATCTGAGGATTGTCTGTAAGTTTTATGCTGTCACGTGTTCATATGAAGACAATATACCACACGAAACGTTTTCTAAAAACCGGTGACAGACCGAATCAGTGTTGAGTATATTAAACAGTAATTATGATAGAGTGACCGGATTCGGCAGGAAAGTGCAAACGGTCTGGTTCGACGGAGACATTACAATCATTCAATCTTTCCGCAGACGAGGTTTTAACGGGACAGATGTTTCTGCAATTCCCTGAACTGTTCCTCCAGCATCCCCAGCAATTCGGAAACCCTGTCGAGTTCCCCCTGCTTGCCCGCCTGTTCAATATCATATGCAATTTCTTTCAACCGAAGTGCAGAGATATTGCTGGACGCGCCCTTTATGGTGTGCCCCTGACGGGCAATCAACTCAACATCTCCGGCTCTTTGAGCTGCCCGCAGCGATTCAATCTGATGTGGCGTATCCTCCAGAAAAACATCCAGAACTTCATTGGCCAACTCCTCGTCATCGCAGAGCCGGGCCATCAACGCCTCCTTATCGAAAATCTTCACATTTAAATCTTCTATATTCTGCATTACTTATCCCCACAAATCGGTCGGATGTTACCCCGGGTATCACATCATGCCATCCACACATAAGGTTAACGCGAGTTTGCAGTATCGCAAGCCTGGCGTTCATCAGAACGTGTCCCAATTTCAATTCTCGCCTGCCCCCGGCAAGTCAACTACGGCGGTTTTAACCTCATTCACATTTGGAATAAAGTGAAATATTGCCAGCTTGGGCTGGGGAAATGATTTCATTTTTCGTTCAATCAGCGACATCAGGGAAGTGCGGCTTTCCATGGCGTTCTCCCCTTTTCCGTCGGCGGGTATCAGGCGATCAATTTCCCCCCGCTTACCCGCCGATATCCCCTGGACCAACTCTTCAAACAACCTTGCTCCCGCGGACAGCATTTCTGCGGTATAAGCTGCGTCAAACGCGCCCTCTGCATCCGTCTCAGCTGGCGCAGACACCCGCTGCAGCATCCATGTGGACGCCCACTGTCCATCTTCATCGTCATTTTGGAGCGCGTATATCACATTGGCAATCAACGCCTGTGTACTGTCAATAAAGATTGAACTATCGGAGTCACTGCGTGGATTGATTTGCTGTAGAATCCAGAATGAACCGGCAAGACGCAGCGCTGCCAATGTCCTGCCGGTTTTCTCTCCCAGAAAATGACCAACGGTTCTGAACGCCGCATCTGCCCCAATTGCTGCTGAATTCGATGGAACCAGCTGTGCGGCAATATTGACTGCGCCCACCATTGTCGTCCACGCGGACAGGGATAAAACCGAATCATCCAATCCATTCAGCATGCGAACATACGGCAACCGTGATTCGGCAATGGCATGCAAAACAAAATCCCCACTTTTTCCGACGCCTTCAATGTTCCACCCGGATTCCGTCCATGGGTCCGCGCCAGCTCCGGCGTTGAGCCATACACGCCACCCATTCCAATTGGTCCCCCCGGACAAGGACGTCCACGGCAAACCTTCCCCGAAGAGTTGAGAAAATGATTGCTGCAGCGCATCCTGTTGTTGCGCCAGAAAATCCAACGCAGCCTGAATATCCGAATCGCGTTTCATCACCGAGAATTCCAGTGCCCGCTTCTTGCCAAACGGATCAATTGATGCGGGGGATCCCCCAAAGTGAATACGCCAGCCTGCAGATAAGTTCATCGACTCCTGCGCCAACATTCCCAGATGGTTCATATCCCCCGCCATCACTGCATCGGCCAGTGCATAAAGAGAATTGCGATCAGCGACATTTTCAAGCGATGCGCCAGCTTGTCTGAATGCATCCGACAGTTGTCTGAATAAATCCGAAAACCGCGAATCCGCCACATACGGCACGGCGCGCATTCGCACTCCCCCATCCCGCACCACAAGACCAAAAGGACTGAACAGTTCCCTGGCGTTAATCATTCTACCCGCGCTGACCAATTCGGCGTCGTTGAAGTCCACCGGCCAGAACGCGGTTCCGGTTCGACGCGGAGGCAAAGACGCAATGGCATTGCACCGGGGGTTCCGATTCAACCGACACCATGGACGACGAAACCACATCATGAATTGATTCTCAATCGGTTCACCTGTAAGTCGAATCTGATTCCGCCATATCAGATTGTTACCATGAACCTGCAATGCATAAATGTCATCCACCAGGTGAGACGCCTTCAATAGATAGGCCAACATGCGCCGCTCCGCGGGTGAATCCGGCAACGGAGGCCGAATCGTTTTCAACGAATACGAATTCAATTCGGTCTGCAACATCGACAGGCGTTCATCATCTCGGGCAGAAGTTGTCGGTTCACCGGAAGTGCCGGGCACGAAATCCGTTCCGGCGGTATCCGGCTGCCGGGAGGATACCGCATCAAATGCGTCGGGCGAATACCCGGGTGCGCTTTTCTGCAGATACTCCCAATGTTCCAGGGGTGAAGAATCGCCGAAAAATGATCGAATTTTTTCACAACCGCCAACCAGAATTGCAATCAACAGGAATAGGAGTATCGATTTGGTATTGTTCACGTTCGTCGCCTTTGCGCACGCCCGATGGGCCCAGAGTCGACCATACGAAAAATGTGACTGAAAATAAAAAAAAGGGAGTGCCTGCCGCTACCAGGGCCGATAACGGCTGCACTCCCGAATTGGGCACTTCGCGTAGAATAAGGAGGAGACCACGCGATAAAAAAAATATAGCACTCCCCCAACCTCGCACCAGTCACTCCAGATTGTTTTCGCACACCGCGATGTGTTCTGCAAAGCAGACTATCGGGTATGTTGCCAAAATTGTGAGAGTATTCGTTCAAGTTCAACGCGCGTGACATTACAAAATAAACGGAATGACTGCCCGACGTTCTCTGGGGTAGTTTTTAAAACGCTGCAAATACCACTGGTGGGTTGAAACAGCTCTGGGAATCAGATTGGCAGCAGTAAAGCATGCAAACAGCAATCCGGCCGGACTGAAGGTCAACAGTGCAAATCCGAGCCACTCCACGATTTCGCCAAGATATGCCGGAACGGAAACCCATCGATACCCACCGCCGTATGGAATATAATAGCCGGAATCGCCCACCTTTCGCAGCTTCAGCAGAACATGATCGCTGTGTTGATTGAGCACCATTCCCAGCAGGAATACCAGCAGGCCAACCATAAATGGCCACGAACTCAACCAGTCCCAATCTTTTCGGGGACTCAGAAAGAACAACCATGCGCCGTTGAGAAATCCATTCCAGATGTTGAACAGAATTGCCATCATCATTACCGGCACTGGCATAGCGCGCCGCGACCCTTTGCCGCGAAATGGAAAAATGAACGTGCGATACACATAGTGGCTCTCCCAAATCAACAGGAACACCACCGAGAGAGGATCAGATACGCGACGACTGACAATAAATACAGTCAGAATGGTGAAAACCGCAAACGACTCCATGACAACCCACGCAACGCGACCGGGAATCTTCGGCCCCCATCCCCGCCGAATAAACTTGCCATACGGTGCGTTAATGAATCTCAGCGCGATGGGGACGACAACGGTCACCACAATAAGCACCCGAAACAGCCATGAATAAATCGTTTCCATACGCACATTATCGGTCGTCAGAATCGAAAATCAAGGCGATTTCACGCGGACAGAAGGGATACATGCAAAAGACTCGCGCCGAAAAAAGTTGGCGACAGAAAAAGAAAGTAAAAATCCTCCAAAGTGCCGTAAAAATGCGGTGACCCGCTGACGCTACAAGTGGGTTCCATATCGCCGCTTAAGGCTTCCAACCGAATGGCTTGCACACCGCAGCGAGAGCTGAATCCCTATTTCCTGGTACAGCTGGGTCACATATGCAGCGTTACGTACACTCCAGAGGATTCTTACTTCTATTGTGTGTCCAGTTGCGTTCTTGCGCAACACAAAAAAGAATTCCCGGGACCGGAGATAACGTTTTTCTTTACAGAGACTGTACAACTTCAATCCTTTTGTTTACAAGCGACGCTATGAATCGAGAACAGCATTCCAGACTGGAAAAAAATTACCTCGTCGCCAGTGCCATTGCGGTATTCACGGCGTTTCTGTGCATCAATATTTATCCGGAATACCACGGTGGGCCGCAAATCGGTCGTTCCGGCCTGTTGGCCCTGTCATTGGCAATGATCGCAATGATGATTTACGTGGTGAAAAAGGTCCTCATGAAACGGGATGAAAACGAGTCCAATCCAGAGAACGAAGAACTGACCAGCGTCCCGGGAAGATTAAGGAAAATGTTTTTTCTGTGGTCAATTTCATCCATCGTTCTGGCCGTATCACTCATCCGCTATCCGTTGTTTCTGCACTTTAAATCCAACGAAGATATTGGAATGCGGGGCGTTGGTGTGCTTCTGGTTGGCGTGATTATCATTCTGGGGACGATTGTGCACGTGATGATCCGCTTCAAAGATTACCGGAAACTTTGACGCAACTGCAAAATCCCCATACCAACGGTATAGTTTGACACCAGATACAGAATCATTAGGATATCGACATGTCGATGTCTCAACCACCATCTCCCGAACAGGCCATTCTTCCCGACATCCGCTTGTCTATCTGTCACACCATTCTGGCGGCTGGCTTTTTACTGTTGAACATTCAGAATCCGTACAAGGTAGAAAACGTACTGTTTCTGGTGATCATGCTGCTGATGCCCGTTGTGGCGGTATTCAGTTGGTATTTCTTTTTTAAACGTCTGAAAGTCTGGAAAAAAATACCCCAGGATTTGCGCAACAGAGTCACCCGGACGCCCGTCGTGCTGAAGAATCGCGCATTCTCTCATCTGCTGATGTCGTTGCTGGCGGCATGCTTGACGGCCCTCGGATATATCGGACACCTGATTTCTCCCATTGAGAGTCGCTACAATCAAATTGTGGAAATTCTCATTCTCTCCATGGATGGGCTCATCGGTGTCACGGCAATCGCTGTATTGTCGCGGACCATCAGAGATTTACTTACTTTTTTCTCAGCCCAACGTTCCTGAGTGCCCCCACGCTCCAACCGAATCCACTGCCGAGAAACTTTGACGAAACCGAATCCACTGCCGGGAAACCTTGACGAAGCCGGGCACGATGGCGATATTACCGTTGTTTAAAACCATACGACATCATGAGCCTATGCCATTGTCCAGTGAAGACGAAAACAAAAAGTCTCGTGAATCGTATCCCGGAAATGAAGGACTGACTGAAATGCAAAACCATTTTATTACGCTGCCAATCCTCGTGATGATGCTGTTCACCGCCTGCAAGGAAAAAGACACTCAGGTGGCTGAGCTCGGACGCGCCAGCGCACCGGCGCAACCTGGAAAAATGTCACCGCTCAACGAAATGGCGGCGTCCGCAGATACACCGAGCACCGGTAAAGTGCACCGGGGAATTATTCTGGAAACCAAAGATGTCACCAAATACACGTACATCCATTTTCGGGACAGCGAAAACCTGAAGCACTGGGCGGCCGTACTGAAGGGCAACTTCAAGCCCGGGGAAGATATCATCATTGAAGAATCGATTGTGATGAAAAATTTTACCAGTCCCACCATCAACCAGACCTTTGACAGCATCATTTTCGGCAACGTGGCAGGGGGTGCCCCGAAAGCCGATGCCAACAGTGAACCACAGATGCCGCCAGACCATCCGCCGGTCACACCGGAAACCACCGCCGGCCCCAGGAAACTCCCCGAAGGTCACCCTCCCATTGATAAACAGCAATAGTTGCACCTGTTTCACGACCCTGGAGAGAGATGTAAAAAAACGTGCACCCCAACTACAAAAATAGTGCCCCAACCTGGAATGTCAGATAGGTCAAAAAAATGCTACGCGTCGGGCATGTAGGCAACCACCACCGTACCAGCCAGATGGTCGTGAATGCACCGACGATCTTCCCTGAAAATCCACACAGCATCCAGTAGCGTCAGCACGGAGCCAAAACCGGGAATCAGGCTGGCCAACTGAATGGGCATGTATCGTCTGAAAATAATTTGCGCAAGGGAAATGCGGTAGCCATCCAGCCCCACTATCTGAATCCCCACAATCGCTTTGCCAATGGATTGTCCGCGAGTATGAAGCAGGTATCCGTGAATAATAATGACCGAGATGAACCCCAGCAGAAAAGCGGTCACCTGTCCTCCAAAATCATCTCCCCGCTCAAAGAGGCCGATATAGTACATCACCGGAAGCACCACTATCATGGTGACGACACCGTCCAGCATGGCCGCCAGAAGACGACTGCCGCGACTGGCGGGTTCCAGATTGGCTCGCGAACGTTGTGCCGGCGGCTCCGACTGGAATGGACTGCCGGGGGTCTGATACGGATTATTGTTGTCTGGCATCAGTCGATGTTGATTTTCAGTTCAACCGGTTTTCCACGGCGCGTAATTGAAAAAGTCAGGTTGCTGTCACTTCGCAGTTTCTGATAGGCGGAAAGCGCATCGTCCACACTTTTGAGTTCAATACCGTTGACGGAGTGAAGTACATCGCCCCGCTTCGCCCCCAGCTGTTCGATGGCGCTGCCCGGTTGAACCCGGCGCAATCGGAATCCGACCGTCTCGCCGTTTTTCTTGTAGGGGCGTACCCGCACATCCTGGGCGAATTTGGTGGGATTGGCCAATGCCTGATCAACAACTGATCGATCGACCGTGCGTTCAAATTCGCTGTTGATGGTAATTCCTTTGGTTGCCTCTGCCACCCCCGGCGGTCTGGGTATCGGCGGAGTGGGCACCGCAGGACGTGGGGCAGCCCTGGGATCCTGATCGAACATGTCGATATAGCATTCATCCGAAGTGCCCTTGAGCATCAGATATCGCCAGCTGATACCGCTCACGGTTCGGCCACTGATTTCATCGCCCATGCGGTACAGTTTTCGCTCGCCGTTCACTTCAACGTTGGCAAACGACCAATCCGGGTCCCGGTTGGAGGCCACATTGGCCAGCAACTTCACGCCGCCCATGGTACATTGCACCAGACGCATGTCGCCATTCGCGACGGGCTCGTCCAGAAATTCGTCATCAGGAACCGGCTCAACCTCGGTTGCAGTGGAATCAAATATATTTCGTTCCAGAATAATATCCCCATTGGGTACTATGGCACTGTTGCGCGCAACCGGCTTGGGCAGAGCAGTCAGCATGGGCCGTGTGCTCTGGGTTTGCGGTAAAAGGTCGGCGATGGTGCCCGCTGCCAGTTCATTGGTGCCGGAGGCAACAAAAAAGGCAACGATAGCCAATGTCAGTAATATAATTACCCAATAATATTTTGTGAATGCTTTTTCCATAACGGTATCCAGTGCAAAAGTTTACCCAACGGTCCAGTCAAATACAAGAATTAGTTCCCGGATGCGGTATCGCCGCCGTCCGATTCGACCTGTGTATCTGTATCACTTTCTGTCATATTGTCACTGCCTCCCGTACTTGAGGCAGAATCCCCGGCGTCGGCTTCATCTGCGGCCATTTCTTCGGCCTGCGTCACCAGAAAGGCATCCAGGCCCACCACTTCTTCGGGCAGTGCTTCTTCTGTTGGTTCGGTGCCTTCAATAAAAATTTCTTTCGTCGCGTTTTCCATGCCCTCATAGGCCAGCAATCCGCTTTCCGGATCAATTTCCACTTCAACAATCCCCGGGGGAATGTCAAAATCGGCCACGATTCGATTCTGATGCGCTTCCCGCATCACATCCATCCATATCGGCAATGCGGCCCGGGAACCGTACTCTTTTTTTCCAAGGCTGTGTGGTTCATCAAATCCAACCCACACCGCAGTGGTGATCTCCGGTGAAAATCCAACAAACCAGGCATCCCGGGCGCTGTCCGTGGTACCCGTTTTCCCGGCCAATGGAAGCTTCAATGTCCGGGCTTTGGCGCCGGTGCCCCGTTCAATCACCGATTTCATCAGCGAGGTAATGGCATACGCTTCTTCCCGGGCCAACACGGGTTTACCAATTCGTCCCAACAGCGGAACCTCCATCCCATCCGGACCAATCAGCTGTCGGACCACCCACGGGCCTCGCCGGATACCGCCAGCAGCGATTGTTCCATACGCCACCGCCATTTCCATGGGAGAAACCTCTGATGTTCCCAGGGCAAGCGACGGCGTCGCGGCAATTCGAGAAGAAATCCCCAGCTCCCGGCACAGGGTTGCCACTTTCTCCGGGCCCACATCGCGAATCAATTTGATAGCCGGCAGATTCATGGATTCGGCCAGCGCTTCCCGCATGGACACCCGACCCTTCAGTTCATCCCCATGGGAATTCTTCGGCTTCCACTCCCCATCCACCTCGGGAGAATCATCCAACAGTGAGGCCGGCGTGTACTTTCGCTGACGCAGCGCTTCCAGATACACAAAGGGTTTAAACGATGAACCGGGCTGTCGTCTGGCGGACCGGGCACGGTTGAATCCCCCGGCCACGGCCCGGTCGCCGCCCACCATCGCCAAGACCATTCCGGTATTCGATTCCAGCACCACCACCGCCCCCTGCGGGCCCATCGCCAGTTGGAGCAACAGGGGGTTTCCGGGTTGAGGCGGCTTCCCAAGGGTTACCCGCAACCGGGCGCCCACCGCCGCGAACTGCCCGGCAGAGAGCCCTTTGGGATTGTACCGGGTTTCGTCTTTCAGCTTCACCACCCCTTTGTGCCCGCCCAAATCCAGATACAGTTCTCCTCTGGCATCATCGGCGCCAGTCACTTCTGCGGCATAGACCGTGCCTTCCCGCAGGGGGCCTTTCCCCCGACTGGCATCCGGCCATTTTTTCGAACTGAACGGCGCTATCCGCGAATGTCGGGCATCCACTTCGGTCAACCCGCGATTCAAGGCAGCCCGGGCGGCATTCTGCAGGCCTGGAAAAATGCTGGTTTTAATAATATATCTTCCCCGCTTCAGCTCATCGAGGCTGACCACCCCCTGAAGCTCGTCCAGCACGGCGGACATCACCTCCGGCACCATCTGTCCCCGGTTTCGGCCTGTCGACTGGATTTTCAGGGGCGAATCTGCCGCCAGCTTCGCTTCGGCAGCAGAGATATATCCGTGTTTCTGCATCTGCCCAAGCACATACGCTCTGCGGGCCATGGCCTTCTCCGGATGTCTGATGGGCTCATAAATCGATGGTCCCTTGGGTATTCCCGCCAGCAGGGTGGCTTCCGCCAGAGAAAGTTCAGAAACCTGTTTATCAAAATAATATCGCGCGGCTTCCCCAACGCCATATCGGGCGTGACCGAAATTAATCTGGTTAAGATACAGAAAAAGAATCTGATCTTTGGTCAGCTCCTTTTCAATGCGATAGGTAAGCAGAATTTCCCGCATTTTTCGCGAGAAACTTTTCTCCCGTGTCAAAAAGAAGGTTCTGGCCACCTGCTGGGTAATGGTGGACGCTCCCTGCGACAGCTCACCACTGGTCACATTCCGCAGGGCAGCTCGTACAATTCCCATAAAGTCAATGCCCTGATGGTGCCGAAATTCCGCATCTTCCGCCGCAATCACCGCATTCCGCATGACAGCGGGAATCCGGTTCACTGGCACCACTTCCCTGCGTTCAATAAACAATTCGCCAATGAGCGTGCCATCATCGGCCAGAATCCGGGTGGTCTGCGGCGGATCATACCCATCCCGAAGCGGACCGATGGCGGGCAAATCGAGAGACAGGAAATAAAATACGCTCGCAAGTCCGGCAACGGCGCCAAGTCCCAGAAACACAACCACAAGGCTCAGTCTGAAAAATAGCGTTTTATAGTTCCAGCCGGTCCGGCGCGATGGCGATACTTTCCTCATACGACTATTTACATCCCCTTGCGAAATTCATCCAATCCAAATTATTCACGCAGTCCCATTCAGGCAATCCCCGATACCGCGGATCACGAACGTCCTCAATGTTGCGGTATATGGACTGATAGTACCAACGCCTACCCTTTGTCTATTTATTTCATATGGGTTTTTTGCCCAAATGCGGTTAACCCCGGGTGTGAAAACATTACTTTCACCTGTCCCGTAAAACAATGCGGCAGGGCCTCCGGCGCGGGAGGCGCAGGATAAAGCCGAAAACAGCTACGGATGATATGGGCTGGCCAGAAGCAAAACTGCAAATATGGATTCCCACACACTTAACGTGAAAATTACCCGGTAAAAATTACTGAAAATATGTGAAGGCAGTTGCCGGGAGGTAAAGCGTTGTTAAACTGGTATTTAGATGCCAACTTAATTCCGCAACCGGAGGCCGCGCATGAATCGATGGATAATATTTGGAATTCCAGTTGTTGTTACGTCGATATTTGCGGTGGTACTGATTGCAAAAGAAAACTCTTCACCCATGAAAAAACAGTCGTTGTCAGAACAGGAGCGATACGTCATTGAGAAAAAGGGGACCGAAGCACCGTTCAGTGGAAAATATGTCCATTTTAAAGAGGAGGGAACGTACAACTGCAAACGGTGCGGACAACCACTTTTTAAATCCGGGGCGAAATTCGACTCCAGAACGGGGTGGCCCAGTTTTGACGAAGCCATTCCCGGTGCTGTCAGAGAGGTGCCGGACGAGGACGGCTCCCGAACAGAGATTGTTTGTGCCAATTGTGGCGCCCACCTCGGTCATGTGTTTTTCGGTGAAGGGTTTACAGACAAGGATACGAGACACTGCGTCAATTCAGTCAGTCTCGATTTCAAGCCAAAGGCAAAGGAGGTAAATGATTCATCAAACCAGGAAGTCGCCATTTTCGCAGGGGGATGTTTCTGGGGGGTGCAGTACCACCTGGATAAGGCCAAAGGAGTAATCAAAACATCCGTCGGCTATATTGGCGGTAAAACAGAGTCGCCTTCGTATGAAGAAGTGAGTCATCACGATACCGGACATGCGGAGGCAGTGAAGGTCGTGTTTGATACGACAAAGACATCGTTCAGGGAACTGGCAAAGCTGTTTTTTGAAATCCATGACCCGACCCAGTTGAACCGGCAGGGCCCGGATGTGGGTGAACAGTACAGAAGCGTCATATTTTACCGGAACGAGAAACAGAAGGAGGTCGCAGAGCAACTGATCAAGCAATTGGAAGACAAAGGCTTCAGTGTAGTAACCCGGTTGATTCCGGCAACCACGTTCTGGGAGGCGGAATCGTATCACCAGGATTACTACGAAAAGAATAAACAGGCGCCGTACTGCCACACAAAGGTGGAACGGTTCCAATAAACCCAAAAAAACAAAAACTCCAAAACGACAACCGACTCCCCCGAAGCCAAGCCTTCGGGGGATTTTTTTTTCTCACGATCTCATCTCAAAACCTGCTTCAGTACTCTTTTCGGCAAAATTACCTGAATCAACTTTGAGATGAATTCCCGTTAATCCCGGTGTTTGAACATTTGTTCATTTTCCTTGCCCCTGATACGAGTCATAAACACAGATTTGCCTCAGCCAGTCAGTCCCGACGCGATTGGGAATTCCGGGTAAACATTATTTGATTCGAGCTATTCGAGGTGTTCTGAATCGTTGTGTTTGAGCGGTTTCTAAAAGCTGTGCAAAAAGAATTACCCCGGTATTTGTGCAGTAAAGCGACAATTTGAGGGAAAAGTGGTGAAGATACAGGAAAAATACCCCAGCTCAGTCAGAGTCCCGCTGTGGTGAGGAACGCGCTTGCGGGTGTCTCGAATCCGCGCGGGACAGTTTAGCTCTGCTGGCGAGATTCTTCAGTTCATCAAAATCGCCGCGAATGAGCGCTTCCTTTTTTCTTCTGGTCCACTTCTTTATTTGTTGTTCCGCCTGCCAGGCTTCCTGTCGTGA
>JBNKCR010000018.1:0-79267 GCA_050287845.1 Polyangia bacterium | reverse complement strand
TGACGACTAGAGCGGCGATCGGTTTGGTTCCGCCAGCGAAATCGCGGGAATACGAGCAACTTTGCTGCGCGCCCGCAAGGCCCGAACGAGGTGTAGCCATAGCTACATCGACCGAGGGACTGAGGACGAAAGCGCAAAGATGCCGAATTACTGCGATTGCAGCAAGGAGTCAAACCGGTCGCCGCTCTAGCCTCCCGCCATTCGGACTTGATTGTCGCAATCTCTCCTCACCATCAACGGTTCATTGATTCGGCCTGAATGAGAATTCTTCTGTTCTCCCAATTTCATGTAGCTGAAATGGTGGCTTTCACGTAATGTGCGGGAAGGGAATTCTATGTATTGCACTTGAAAGAATATCCATCAGGGAGTGAGTCGATGACAGATTTAAAGACGATACTATTGTTGATTGTGGGATTGCCATGGGCGTTCGCCTGTGGCGGTGCACCGGCCCAACAGAGCAGCACGCTACAGAAAAACGAACCTGAAGTTGAATCGGAGGCAACTCAATCCAGCACTGCCGCCGAAGATGACCCATCGCCGGCCGCTGAAGAAGTGAACGAGATTGAAGAAAAAAAATCATTGGAACTCGCCGTCATCGAAGAGCTGCGCATCGGCTATCTGGATAAGGGCTTCTCCCGGGAACTGGCAGCGTTGCTTGCGGAAACACGGATAGATTTTGCTGTTCCCGATAAATTTGAAAAAGTGGAACCGGTACAGAACAATTACTGGGAGTATAACATTGGTCTGGTGGCCAAATCCGGTAAGGTAGAGGTCCGAATCAAGGTGTTGCCCGGCGAAAATGTGGGAACGGCTGAAAATGGCGGAAACGCATCGACCGCAAATGAATTGATGAATGTCATCATTCGACTCAACGGCGCGAACCTGGTGTCCGATATTCAGGACCATCCCGGTTCGGAGGCATCCTCCCGGTTCAATGCGTCCCAATACACCACCGGCACCTTTCAGCCTGTAACGGATTTTTCGGATAAACCAATCGGATCCGCCGGACTGATATATAAAGAAGGCTACGGCAGAATCATCGTGGTTACCCTCATGGACAGCCTGGCTGACGAAGAAACGCGCACCGAATGGATTACCGGCGCCAATGCCATCCGCTTCATGGAAGATCCCTTCGAAGAATAGCCCGAACAACGGGATGTCAACTGCGGGATTCGAGCTTCTCCAAACTGTCGATAAAGGAAACCTGGTTGGTGTGCGTGCCCTGGCGGCTATGGGGAAACGCGCGTTTTCCGGGGGAAGTCGGCAGCAGCTTCCATCCGAGAAGAAACAGCCTTTCCATTGCCACGCGCGCCAGATGTGCCTGTACGGTTTCAACTGTCAGGGGAGTGCCATTTCGCTGCATCGCCTTGTCCAGGCCAAGGGCACAGGTAGCCAGCACGGCGTTGGATGCCTCCACGCTGCGCATTCGGCGACCATCCAGGGAACATCCCGCCGCCACGAGATTTCCCAGGTAGCTCAGTTCGCTCATTCGTTGGAAATACAGGTCTCCGGCAGTGGCGGCGAGGCGGCGCAACGCCACCAGCAGCATCGTTTGATTATCAGCGACGTCGCCTGCCAGCAATCTTTCAGACGACACGGTTGAAGATTCCGGTGACGACTGATTCAACACCTCCACAATCCGGGAGACAACCGGCGATGAGACGGAACCGTCTGACTCCGAAGCGGGGCGAAATGTGCGAAAATACGATTTGGTGATGGCATCGCGATTCGTTGAATCCAGAATATCTTCCACGGAATAATGATGGGCCAGCTCGAGGAAAGCTTTGGCATCCGTGCTGTTCACATAGCCTTTGCGGGTTCTGCGAGAGTCCCGTTTGTCCTGCAGATTCACTTCCATGGCATCGATTTCAGACAGCACGGTATGTAATGTGTCCTCTTCGACATACTGATTTCCCAGATAAGACAATTGATCCAGCAGTTCAATCAGCAAATCGTGATGCGATTTATCCATTGAAACGAGCAATTCCAGAAACGAATCCCAACTGTCCGGATTGCGGGAAATTACCTGATATTCGTACAAATCCTCGTACAGGCAACTTTCGAGCAGAATATCAACCTGTTTTGCATTATCCGTTGCCTCCTGAAAAAATTGCATCAGACTCTCGCTGGGAATGACCAGCAGCTCGCTGGAGAGGGCGTAGACAAGCAATTCCTCATCCATTTCGCATATTTTCTCAACGGCAATATCAGCTCCGGCTTCCATCAGCACTTCCAGCCACAGGGCAAAGCGAGTGCTGTCAAAATGCTCCGTTTCCCCAGGCGCACTGTTCTTCCACAGATCCGCATCGAAAAGCGACTCCAACTGACGGTTGGTGGCCAGTGAAATCAGCTCGCCGCAATCTTCAAGACCAATTTGCTGAATCATCTGATGAAACGTTTCAGTGGGCAGTGACTGTACCTGTTCAATCAGTCCGGGCAGACTCAACAACTCATTCAACAGATGATGGCGGATGAATCCCAGGGGCATGCGATACTCCATTCTTTCACGGTTTGGGGGGCAGGCAGAAGGCATGGTAGCCTAAAAGTGCAGTATTGCAATGGAAATAGCTATAGATTTCAGCGGTCTTCGATTTTTAAAAGAGAAAGAAATGCTTCCTGGGGAATCTCGACTTTCCCGACCGCTTTCATTCGCTTCTTTCCTTCTTTCTGTTTTTCCAGAAGCTTCCGTTTTCGCGAAATATCACCACCATAGCACTTTGCGGTCACATTCTTTCGCAGCGCCTTCACGTTGGTTCGCGAAACGACCCGGCTACCGATGGCCGCCTGCACCGCCACCTGGTACTGTTGCCTGGGGATCAGCTCTTTCAATTTCCGGGTCAATTCGGTGCCAATATGATAGGCGCTGTCCCGGTGCACAATGGCAAACAGGGCATCTACCGGATCGCCGTTCACGAGAATATCCAGGCGCACCAGATCGTTGGGCCGATGACCCACAATTTCGTAATCCATGGACGCATACCCTTTGGATACCGATTTCAATTTGTCAAAGAAGTCAAAAAGAACTTCGGCCATGGGCAACAGATACACCAGAATAATCCGACCCGGGCCGGCGTAGTCCAGACTCTGCTGTTCTCCTCGGCGGTCCTGACATAATTTCATCACCGGCCCCACATAATCCTGGGGGACGTGAATGAAGGTCCGGATATACGGTTCTTCTATTTTAACAATGTCTCCGGATGGCGGCAGGTGCGCCGGGTTGTCAATTTCAATGACACGTCCATCCTTGTGAGAAACTTTGTACACTACGGTTGGCGCCGTGGTCACAATGTCCAGATCGTATTCGCGTTCAAGGCGTTCCTGAATGATTTCCATGTGCAGCAGCCCGAGAAATCCGCATCGGAATCCAAATCCCAGCGCCTCGGAAGTCTCGGGTTCAAACACGAACGAGGAATCATTCAGGATGAGCTTGTCCATGGAGTCGCGCAGTTCATCATATTGCCCCGGATCCGTGGGGAATACGCCGCAGAATACCATCGGCTTGCTCTCTCTGAATCCGGCCAATGGCTTGTCCACGGGCTTATCGGATGCAGTAATTGTATCGCCGATTTTTGTTTCATGTACCGATTTAATGGTGCAGATGACATACCCCACGTCACCGCTGGTCAACACGTTCAGCTTCACCGGCTCAGGACTGAAGGCGCCCACTTCAGATATTTCATAGCGTTTGCCGGTGGCCATGAAGTCCACTTTCATTCCCTTGCGCAGCTCGCCGCTGAAAAGGCGAACCAGCACAACCGCCCCTCTATAGGTGTCATACCAGGAGTCAAATATCAGTGCGCGGACATGCTCTTCATCTTCGTGCGCCACCGGTGGTGGCATGCGTTTTACAATGGCCTCGAGAACGTCTTCAACACCTTCACCGGTCTTGGCTGAAATCTTCAGCGCGCCTTCGGTTTCCAGTCCGAGCACTTCTTCTATCTGCTGGAGGGAACCATCCACATCGGCCCCATTGACGTCGATTTTGTTAAGCACTGGAATGACTTCGAGATTTGAATTAATGGCCAGATAGGCGTTGGCCAGGGTCTGGGCCTGAACTCCCTGGGTGGCATCCACCAGAAGAAGGGCGCCCTCACAGGCTTCCAGGGCGCGTTCAACCTCATAATTGAAATCCACATGACCGGGTGTATCGATGAGGTTCAATGTGTATGTCTGGCCATCCAGAGCGCGGTACTGGAGTCGTGCAGTCTGCGCCTTAATGGTGATTCCGCGTTCCCTCTCCAAATCCATTTTATCTAGGTACTGATCTTTCCGACTGCGCTCATCGACCGCGCCGGTTTTTTCTAGAATCCGGTCCGCGAGCGTGGATTTGCCATGATCAATATGTGCAATGATGCAGAAGTTCCTGGTTAATGATAATTTCAATGAAGATCTCCTTGCTGTTACACAGCGGTGGGCCGTGAAGCCGCAGCGATTTTAGTCATGGCGACTCGAATGTAAATTAATTAGTGAAGGAAAAGCACCTTTTCGTTTTCATATTCGAGAAATTGGATTAGGAAATACTTACTATGAAACTGATGAGCCTACATACCATATTACATGCTTTTTCATTCATTGTATTGGCACTGTGGCAACTGTCCTGCGACGAAACACCATACAAGGTTGAAATTCTGTCCTACGATCCGGTGTCCGATGAGATGGTGCTGAAGGTTGAAACCATTCACACCCTGGAAAATGTCGGAAAGCTCGAAGGCAGGGCGACAACATTGCTCGGCGGCGTGTCCATTGAGCTCGACTATCTCTCGGGAATGGTCCGCTGGAACCGCGTCGGAACGCCGGTGGCATTCAACGCCATACAGGCGGATAATGTGTATTATCCGGTGGATTTCGATTCGCTGGCGATGGTGTCGGTGTATTATAACATTGAGCAATCCATGCTGTTTTTCGAATCCATCGGTATGCCGAAGGGAGCCCTCGGCGACCTTGATACCTATTATCGGGCCGATGTTCTTGAAATATACAGTGATGATTGGACACAAAATGAAAAAAGCGTGGATAACGCGTTTTACCTCCCCATATCCGAAACGGACCGGGGATTCTACGTACTGCCGTTCGACCTGTCCTACGCGCTGGTGGATGGTGTCCCCCTGTCAATGAATCCGGGGGTGATTGCCCATGAGTACTCCCATGCGGTTTTCCAGGAGTTGATTTACGATAAAATGCCACCGGCCACAACGAACCAGACAACAATATACGATAATTATCTGTGGGCGTTGAACGAAGGAATCGCGGATATTTTTGCGGTGGCGCTGACCGGCGATCCGGATTTCATCACGTCGTCCATCCAGCACTGGGCGGTCACCCGGGATGCATCTGAAGTAATCCTCTATACCGCATCATTTGATGAGAACATTATGAACACAGTATGGGGCGGATCTCTGGATCCATACGAAATCGGTGCGTTTATTTCGGCGGCGGTATATGAAATAGGGCGTCGGTTTCAGGGGTTTGATCCGAATGGCTCCGCAATTCCCGGTCCCGCCATGCGTAAAGCCATGGCCCGATTCACTTACAACGCGCTGTTTCAGCTGGGGGCCGGGACGGTCAAGTTTTTTGAACCGGCGGATTTCTTCAGCGAATTAATGATCCAGCTTACTCCTGCACAAAAACAAATCGCCTGCGATGTTTTGCTTGAACGTTTTGCGATTCATTACGACGAAGTGGAAGGGTGCCTGTGAATTTACCCTGTAATTTATTGCCATTATTAATTATTATTCTGAGTTCTCCTTTCGTTGCCATGGCACAGACCGAAGATGGATCCCGTTTGACAGAGGGAGATGATGCAGCGACATCAGATGCAGGCGTCACCGCTTCAAAAGACGATATAAATACTCAGAATGGTGAAGGCGAGTTGCAATCCGGTATATCTCCAGAGGCATCCGAAGCAGATACCGCATCTGTCACTGATACTGCATCCACCGATGAATCAGCGTTGTCTCCGGTGAATTCGGAGGAGCCGGATACCGATTCGGAAACAATTGTCCAGAGCGAGGTTCCTGCTTCAGACACCAGTCCGCCAGTGCCAACGGCTGTCTCCGCAGAAGCTTCTGACCCGGGCAGTCAGACCGAAACGGTGGCTACGGCACAGGAACCCCGGTCGAGTTCGGTACTGGGAATAGCATTGGCGGCCAATGCATTGATTGGGGGTGGTTTTCATGAGAAAGCCGATGTGCGCAACACGTTTGATACGGGTGTTTCACTGGGCCTGGGGCTGATGACTCGCGTTGTTGAACTGAGTTCATTCAGATTCGGGTTGAATCTGGGGTATGTGTATTTTTCAAGTGAAAACACCCGAAAAAGCGCCGTGATCAAGGTCCTGTCGAAAAAAAATCGACTCCATTGCATGGCTTTCGCTGAATTTTATCGCAAAGCATTTTTTGTGAACGCACAGATGGGTGCCGGGTTCATGGTGTACAGCATTGAAACAACGCTCATTCAAAGTTCCCGAAAAACCGTATCCAGTAACGTGGGTATCGATCCGGGCTTCATGACCGGATTGTCAATCGGTCTGGAATTGGGAGAGCATCTGTTTCATATTTCCCGGGAATTTCGAATTTCCGTGTACAGCGACTGGACACGTCATGACGAACGGGATGAATTCATTATTGGCGGTCTCGTCAGTTTTGAGCTGTTCTCAATATTCAAATAAAATCGGACAGATAGGTTATCAGGGATAAAGCGTCCACTTAACTTTTTCGCTCTCCATTTCAGTTGACATAATATATCTTCTGCGACACAGAAAATATAAATGGGGAAATCGCTCCCTTGATCATTCACTTCGGTCCCTGTGTGGGTTTCAGTGTGATATTTTAATACATATTCCGACACGTACGTCCGTTTTTTTGACTTCGATGCTCGTTGGTCGTTATTTTGTCTCTGATATAGGAGAAAAAAAATGAGTAAACGTAGCGCGACCCCGGTTTCAGAAGAATTTGAGCTGCCCGATGACACCGTACTGGATGTGCCCTCCCGACGACACGAGGTTGTCGGCGTACTGGTCACCCTGACGGCACTGGTGATGGCGCTGGCGCTGTTCTCCTACGACGGTCTGACAGTGGATGGTGGCCCCGTTGCCGGCGGCAACATCGTTGGTCCGTTCGGAACATGGCTGGCGTATTTCACGTTCAGCGCCTTTGGCGCAGCGGCGTACATGGTGAATCTATGCCTATGGGTGTATGCAGGCTGTCTGTTTACCGGTTATGCGCATAAGGTCACCGTTAAAGGCACGGCTGGCTGTCTGGTGATTGTGGTGTTCTCTGCGGTTATGCTGCATATGATTCTGAGCGAACCGGTGGCTGGCGGGCATCCCAGTGGCGGTGCACTGGGCGGTGTGCTGGGAGAATTACTCAACTCCATACTGTCCCGCGCGGGGACATTCATCGTTTCCCTGGGCGCCATTGTTCTCACGCTTCTGGTGATTACCGATATCTCCCTCTTTCTGGTCGGTCGTTCCATCAGTCTGTTGTTCCTGTCGGGACTGCAGATTATCGGCACATTTTTCTGGCGTGTTATTGAAGCATGGAGAAAGGAATTGCCCGAAGATGAGGAAATCGACCTGGCCGACGCGGCTCCATCAAATACGACTGATGTTGTAAAAAAACAAAAAAGATCCGGAACGGGAACAAATAAATCGTCAAGCGAAGAGGTTGTGTCTCCTCCGCCTGACGAGCTGAATGTTGCCGTTGATGTTTCAGAGAACTCGTCGGATGCTTTGGCGGTTCAGCCTCGGATTGTGAAAAAAAATAAACCCGCCGCCTCTGCATCGCCGGCATCCGAACTGCCCCCCATCGAACAGCAGGCCAAAGGGAATTTTATGCTTCCGCCACTTTCAATGCTGGAAGCGCCGGAAATATCAACTGCCAATGTGGACGAAACATATCTTCAGCAGAATGCGGTCAAACTGATGGAAGTGCTGTCCGACTTCGGTATTACCGGGGAAGTGAAGGAAATCCATCCCGGACCGGTGGTGACCATGTTTGAATTTCAACCCCGTTCCGGCACCAAGTTGTCGAAAATTGGCGGTCTTTCAAATGAAATCGCCATGGCGCTTGAAGTCACACGCGTGCGCATTGTGGCGCCGATTCCCGGCAAGAATGCGGTGGGATTTGAATTGCCCAACAAAGAACGCGAAATGGTTCGGTTGCGCGAAATATTTGAAGATGATTGTTTCACCCGGACCCGTGCGAAACTGCCAATGGCGTTGGGAAAAGATATTTCCGGCGCACCGTATTGCGTGGACCTGGCCAAAATGCCGCACCTGCTGATGGCCGGTACTACCGGCTCGGGGAAATCGGTATCGGTCAATACCATGCTGCTCAGCTTTCTGTATACCCATACGCCCGAAGAGCTGCGACTGCTGCTGATTGACCCGAAAATGATTGAGTTCCAGCCGTACAACCACATCCCTCACCTGTTGTTGCCGGTGGTGACAGATATGAGCCAGGCGTGTCTGGCGCTGAAATGGGGGGTGGATGAAATGGAACGCCGGTATCAGTTGTTCGCGGACATGGGGTCCAAAAATCTCGAATCGTACAATCGGCGAGTGGAAAAAATATTGCAGCTGGCCAAAGAAAAGGCGGACAATCCCGACCCGGCAATGACGGCTGTCACAGAAGACGGTCATGTGGTGGAATTCGGTGAAGCGGAACGAACTGTTCCCCCGGAGAAACTGCCCGAGAAATTGCCGCTCATCGTGATTTGTATTGATGAGTTGGCGGACCTCATGATGGTGGCGGCCAAAGATGTCGAAAATTCAATTGCCCGCCTTGCGCAGAAAGCCAGGGCTTCGGGTATCCATCTCATCGTGGCGACCCAGCGTCCCTCCACGGACGTGGTTACGGGGCTCATCAAGGCGAACTTCCCGGCGCGATTGAGCTGCCAGGTGTCGTGTGGTATCGATTCCCGGACCATTCTGGGAACCAACGGTGCGGAGCATCTTCTGGGCAACGGGGATATGCTGATTATTCCTCCGGGTACATCGGATGCGATACGGGTGCAGGGAGCGTTTGTCAGTGAGGAAGAAGTAACGGACGTGGTTGGTTTTCTGAAAAAACAGGCTCTCCCGCAATACGACGAAGAAATCCTGAAACCCCGTGATGATGAGGGTGGCAGCGATATTGATGACGAAGAAAAAGACGAGATGTACGATCAGGCGGTGGCCATCGTGGCAGAAGCGCAAACCTGTTCCATTTCCATGTTGCAAAGAAAGCTTCGAATCGGCTACAATCGTTCCGCACGAATCGTGGAGATTATGGAGAAGGAAGGTGTGGTCGGGCCTGCCAACGGTGTAAACAAAAGGGAAGTGCTCATTTCCCAACTCTGATTCGGTTGTCAGAAAAGGATCCGTTGATATATATTGCGCCCCACCTTGCCCGTGTGTGCTTTTCCACTTAAATTTGTGCCGGTATCTTCGTTGTAAAAAAGTACTGATATCTTCAGACGTATTCTTCAGGGGGCTCCGAAGCATGAATGATATTACCGATATACCAGTGAGCTTTTCGCCGCCGGGCAAAGTGCTGATTGTGGATGACGACCGCATGATTTGCGATTCGTTTGCCATCTATTTGAGAGATTGCAACTATGAAGTGACCACCTGTCAGGATGGCGCGAAAGCGATGGAGACGTTTGATGAAATTCAGCCGGATGTGGTGTTGCTGGATATTCGGATTCCCGGAAAAGCGGACGGTATCGATGTTCTCAAATTTATCAACGATAGAAACAGCCAGGTTCCAGTGGTCATGATTTCCGGAATGGGTAGCATTGACGATGCGGTGAATGCCATTCGGCACGGCGCATGGGATTATCTGAAAAAGCCCGTGCTCGATCTGGACATATTGCGACATGTGGTGGATCGGGCGTTTGGCAAAATGCGTCTGGAAAAAGAAAATCAGATGCATCTGACGCAATTGACAGCAGCGAATGCCAAACTGCGGACGGCCGTTGCAGAGGCCACCGAAGCGCGACTGGTCGCCGAAAAAGCCAATAAGGCGAAAAGTGAATTTCTCAAAAAAATGACCAACGAATTGCGTATTCCAGCCCTGGGTGTGGAATCAATGATCGATATTTTACTGGATACAGAGTTGACGGAAGATCAGCACCATTACGCCCGTGTGATTCAGTCCAATATTCTGAGCCTGAGCAATTCCCTTACGGAGCTGCTCGACTACTCTCGAATTGAAACCGGTACACTTGATTTGGAAAAAGTGAATTTCAATCTGCAGACATTGATTGACGACGTGATTTCCAGAGTTCAGTTTCGATATACAAACAAAAACAACACTGATGTGATGTTTGAGAAACGCCTGGAACAGGGAATTCCGCTGTATCTGCAGGGGGATCCGTGGCGTCTGGGGCAGCTGCTCTACATACTGCTCGAAAATGCCTATAAATTCACACGCAACGGTACCATTGCCGTGGTGGTTGCGAAAGGTGATGAGACGGACACCACCCTGCCTCTGAAGGTCATGATTTCCGACACTGGAATCGGAATCAGCAGGGAATCTCTGGCAAGCCTGTTCGATGCGTTCACCCAGGCAGATGACTTTGCCGGTGCGTATTCCGGAATTGGTCTGGGCCTGGCGCTGGCCAAACAGATTACCTTGATGATGGACGGCCAAATCGGCGTCAACAGCGCGGTGGGGAAAGGATCCACTTTCTGGTTCACTGTTAAACTGTACAAACAACCACCCCAGCAAATGCTGGACGATACCGAATTCGGCCGACTGCCTGCCGCAATTTCCCATCCGCCATCCGGCATCCTCAGAATTCTGCTGGCAGACAAGAATCGCGATGCACAGCTGGTGGGGACCGCCTTTTTAAAGCGACTCGGATGCCTGTATAAAACCGCGATGACAAGCACCCAGGTTCTGGAATTTCTGGAAGAGGAGAATTTCGACGTACTGCTACTCGATCTGGATTTGGGGGAAATGGGTGGGCTGGAAACCGCAGGCGTGATTCGCAGCCCCATTTCAGCGGTAAAAAATCATCACATCCCCATTATCGCTATGTCGGCTATCTGTGATCTGAATGTGCGAGCCAGGTGCCAGCGACTGGGCATTCAGAATTGCATTCCCAAACCCTACGCATTTTCCCAACTGCTGAATGCCCTCGAAAAGAATATCTTTCCCAGTGCGTAGTGCGCCAAACCACACCAAATCAGTGTCCGGTTGATTGTTCGTCGGTATCGCGGATTTCAGTACAGGAATTCGGTTGATTGTGTTCTACATTCTGATAGACCTTCTGTCAGGTGGGAGAAAGCGAATAAAGTGAGTTTAAAAATAGCCTATATTTCCGATGAAAGATTTCCGTCGATACACACGGACACCCAACAGGTCATGAAAACCATTGATGCGCTGGGCAGAGCCGGCTCCCATGTGGATTTAATTCAACCGCGCAAGTGGCAGCATTGGGGAAAATCGAATGATGCCCGTATGCGGGACATCTGCGAATATTATAATATTGAAGGTCATTTCCAGATACGGGATATTCCTTTCTGGCCCGCATCTGATTTGCGGGCCGAAAAACTGTTTCATGGCATTCTCGCCCCGGTGAAAGCACTGATGGGCAACTACGACGCAGTGTACACACGAAATATCATTCCGCTGTTTCTAACTTCGCGATTGGGTGTGCCGACCCTGTTTGAAACGTATCGGGCCCTGCCGGATACCAATCCGAAGATATTTCGCATTGTGAAAAAGGCATCGCTGAAGCGTGGGTTCATTGGGCTTTCAACCCATTCAGAGTATGCCAGACAAGTGATGGTGGACAATGGCATCGCCGCTGAGAAAATTAAAACCATTCCCAACGGCTACGATCCCCGGGAGCATGCGCAGTTGCCGGACAAAGATGCGGCACGAAGTATCCTGAACCTTACGGCGGACGAGAAGATCATTGCGTATACAGGGCAGATTCGCCCTGATAAGGGAGTGGACGCGTTGCTGGACACAGCTCAAGTCTGCCCGGAAACGACAATGCTGATTGTGGGCGGCTCCGTGTCGGAGGTTGCTGAATTGCAGAAGATGGCAGCGCAGCGGCAGTTATCGAATGTTCGACTGGTCAGCCAGGTCCCCATTCGCGAAGTCCCAACGTACCTGGCGGCTGCGGATATTCTCATCCTGCCCCCTTCGTCATTGCCGTTGAAGTCTGCAACCGTGTTGCCGATGAAAACATTCACTTACATGGCCGCCGGCAAGCCGATTGTCGCGCCGGAACAGCCGGATACCCGTGGCGTGCTCATTCATGAACGCAACTGTCTGACCGTACCACCCGATATGCCTTCGGCGACCGCCGTCGCTATCCGGAGCATTTTATCCTCTCCGTCACTTGCAAGGCAGTTGAGCAACAACGCCAGACAGGATGCCACGCAATACACCTGGGATGGAAGAGCTGCACAGGTAATTGCATTCGTGAAAGAGAAGCTGGCACGGAGTTGAATTCGAAATGGGGGATACAATGCATGAAAAAAGCAATCCGTTGCCACGCATGGAATCAGCGCTCTGGTGTGAAAAGCGGATTTGCAGCATCAGAATTTTAATTTATCTGGTGTTTATCGCCTATTTCGGGATTTTTCACATATGGCTTAAAAATACATCCGTTTTCGTTCTGGCGCCCATGTTCCTGGTGGCCACAGGATGGCTTCTGTTCAATGTAGTGTTGCGCCTGGTCTTTTTTCTTTACAGATATTCTCACTGGATGTCGGTAGCGTCAGCCCTGGCGGATGTCAGTACCGTCACTGGACTGGTTTTCGCGTCGCAGTATCTGTGTGCCCTTAATTATTCCGACAATCTCGTTTTTTCACTGTACTTCATTGCCATTGCACTGGCAGCTGTCCGAAAGAATGTGTGGATGGTCTATACGGTCGGCCTATCATCTGCAATCAGCTATCTGCTGTTAAGCTACTATTTTCAACAGACCCTGCACGAGACCTCATGTGATGCTCTTTACATGGGAGCAAGACGCGTGGGTGAAATCGCCGAGCTCAACCAACTGGCCAAATCGCTGGCCCTGGCTGTGGTTGCATGGACCGTGGGGCATGTGACCTCCAGAATCAGAGCCGCCCGTAAAAATTACGCCACTCTCTTCAACAATGTTCCTGATGGGATTGTGCTCACCGGAACAGCGGGAAAAATCGAAACGGTAAATCAGTCATTTGCCGATATGCTGCAGCAAGCGCTTCCCGATATTATCGACCGATCCATCAGCGGTATATTTGAGTCTGAGTACAGGGCAAACGCCGACAACAGAATCGTTACCCAGCGAACCACTGAAACGAAGATTCCGGTCAGTATCACCGAATCGCTGCTTGAATCAGACAAACCGATTCCTAAAAAAATCCTCAGTGTCCGGAATATGTCCGAACAGGAGGGGCTGCGGGAACAAATTTTTCTGGCGCAGAAAACCGAGGCACTTGGTCAGATTGCCCGTGGTATGGCGCATGATTTCAACAATCTGCTGGGGGGGATCCTTGGCGCTGTATCCCTCATTCGCAACCGCCTTTATCGGGCACCGGAATCCATTGAGTACACCAAGTTGCATCGGAACGCAAAAGTGATACAGGAGTGTGCAGAAAACGCACGAGACGTACTGAAGAGTCTACTGGCACTGTCCAGGGCTCAGGGAAGAAGCACCAGCAGTTTTGAAATTCGAAAATTGCTCAAGGAGCTGCAGAATTTTACACGTAAAACATTTGGGGAAATGCATAGAATTCAACTGACGTTGTCCCTAGACACCCCCATATTGATTGAAGGTGATGAAGCCAATATTTTTCAGGCATTACTCAATATCTGTCTGAATGCCAAAGAAGCCATGAGCGACGGTGGCGAAATCACAATCCAGGCCCAGACGCCCCCGGCGTCCGAACTGGTTGAGTTGCCACCGTATATGCGGCTCGCCACAGATATGGCGGATATCCGTTTTTTATCCATCACCATTTCGGATCATGGACATGGGATGGAACCCCGCGTTCTCCTGCGCTGCATGGAACCGTTTTTCTCCACCAAGGAAACCACCCGGCGGGGAGCCGGTCTTGGACTGTCGATTGCGCATACCATTATCAGACACCACAATGGATCCATGAATATAACGTCCAGTAGAGATCGCGGAACCAGCGTGTCGGTGTATTTACCATTTTCAAATTTCATGGAGCGTCCGTTGTGATTTCCCGTAAATTCAGGTCGTTCTTTTCAGGAACCGAGTATCCGGCGGATGTACAGAATGAGCGTCATATTGCCCTGATTAAAATCGGCATCGCGTGCCTGGGTACTATTGTTACCCTTCTGTGGCTGAAAGAAAAGTCATACGATTTCTATCCCATGCTGATTCGTGTCACTGTCGTTTTTGTAACATGGTCAATGGTCAATATTGTGGTGCTGTTGACAGTGCGGCAAAGCCGATGGGTTCCCGTTGTCGCTGCAACGACCATGTTGCTGGACATCCTATTTATAGCGTCTCTCGATCTCGCGGTATTGCGGCAATCCCCGCTCAATTTCGTTTCCGGACCACTGGTGGCATTATATTTCATGATTATTGCTACGGCATCATTGCGACACAATGCGCGTCTGGTTCTATTGACCGGCATCCTTTGCGCCGCTGTGCACATTTCAATTGTCGGGGGATGTTACATTTTTCAGGATATCCCGCCTTCATTCGAACTGCACAACGCGGCATCCCTTCCGCTGACATGGCAAATCGCAAACGATGTGATCATTTCCCTGGGAATGGCTCTGTTCGGTTACCTGGTTGGTTTGGCAACCCGGGAACTCATTGAATCAGAAAACCACTATCTCGCCCTGTTCAACGGCATTCCAGACGGAGTTGTGATTGTTTCATCGCGAATGTGCATTCTTGCCATCAATCGGAAATTCCAGGAAATGGTCGGCATTGAAACAGTGGATATTGTGGGCAAACCCCTGCAGCATTTCTTTGCGGGAGATGCCTCAACATTTTCTTTGCGGCTGAACGCCGACCGGTTCGACGAAAGTCCCTTTTCGCGTCTGCACGGGGCGGGGGGCAGTCTGCCGGTGCATGTCACCCAGACCCCCATCGACTGGAACGGGCAGAAATGTCTTGAGCTCAGTGTCCGGGACATGAGTGAACGGTATGAGCTTGAGCTGGCCCTTGCGCGATCACACAAAATGCAGACCGTCGGGAAACTGGCGGGTGGCCTGGCTCATGATTTCAACAATATTCTAGCCGGAATTTTTGGTGGTGTGTCTCTGATGCGGCGCTCCATTCAACGTCTCGAAAGAAACGGAGAAACCAGAGACATCCGGTCTATCGCCACCTATCTGGACACTATATCGGATTGCGGACAGACCGCATCTCATATTCTGGACCGGTTGAGTACTTTCTCACGAAGTGCGCTGGTGGAAACGTCGGCGATAGATTTGCTTGAAATATTGAACGACACGGTATCTATCATGCGGAATACACTCCCCGACAATATCCGCATTCACATCCGCGATACAACCCCCCTGACCGTGAAAGCGGACCGGACCTCCCTGACCCAGGCGCTTCTGAATCTGTGCATCAATGCTCGGGACGCCATTGGTACCAACGAGGGCACGATTGAACTTTCCGCTTCACCGGTTAAAAAAGATCGGATTCCCGAAGACCTGAGCACTGACAAGGGCCAGGATTATATCTGCATTCGGGTGAAAGACGATGGACCGGGAATGAATCCGGCGACTCTGCAAAAAATATTTGACCCATTTTTTACGACCAAGGAAAAAGATCAGGGCACGGGCATCGGCCTGTCGATGGTCTATAATATTGCCTTTGCCCATGGCGGTTCAGTGGATGTAGCATCTGACCCTGGCAAAGAAACCGTATTTTCAATTTATATACAAGCCAGTCGGGACAGTCTGATACCCCTCGACTGATTTCAACGAAGAAAATGGAAGGAAGCCTCATGGCCAGAAAACAACAGGTTGAACCCCGGGCAGAGATTCCCACCGCGGACACATGGAATCTCGAAAAGATTTTTAAGACACGCGCTGCATGGAAACGGGCATTCACCAAGCTGGAAAATTTGTATCCCCAGTATGCCGAACATCAGAAATCAATGACCCGGGACGCTCAGAAACTGGCAGCGTTGCTCGATTTTGATGTGGAGATCGGACGTCGGCTCGAGCGTCTGGGTTCTTATGCGTTTCTGACCCAGTCAGTGGATCTCGCGAGCAGCGAAAGCCAGGAACTGGTAGCGCAGTACACGCGTCTGGCGACCCGAATCGAAGAGGCGTCGAGTTTTATTACGCCGGCGATATTGGCCATTCCCGGACGTAAAATTGAACAGTTCCTCAAAAGTGAGTGTCTGGCCGATTACGTAATCACCATACAAAAAATACTGCGGCAGAAACGTCATATTCTGAGTCACAAGGAAGAGCGGATTCTCGCGATGCAGGGAGAAATATCCGGAAGCGCCGGAGATATCTTTCGAAAGTTAAACGATACTGACTTTAAATTCGGCGACGTGAAAGTGGATGGCAAATCGGTAACGCTCACTCAGAGCAGCTACGGACTGTTGTTGGAAAATCCCCACCGCGCAGTTCGAAAAGCCGCGTTTCAACAGCTGTTTACCAGATACGCTGAATTCGAAAACACTTTGGCAGAAACCTATAGTGCGTCAGTACAGCAGGATGTGTATCAGGCCAGGGTCCGAAATTTCGCCTCCGCCAGAGAGCGTTCGCTATTTGCAGACGATGTACCGATATCGGTGTACGACAATCTGATTCACACTGTGCGGGAGCACTTGCACACCAATCATCGATACCTGCAGTTGCATAAAAAACATCTGAAACTGCGGGAACTCCATTTTTTCGATACCTATGTGCCGTTGATTTCATCGGTGAACTGGAAGTGCGGTTATGATGAAGCCGTTGACATCATTGGAGAGGCCCTTGTTCCCCTGGGATCCGGATATCTTAAAATCCTGAAAAAAGGGCTGACCAGCGATCGCTGGGTGGACCGATATGAGAACAGGGGAAAAAGAAGCGGCGCCTTTTCGGCCGGTGGTTACGATGTGCCACCGTACATTCTGATGAATTACAAAACGGATTCGCTGCTGAGCCTGTATACCCTGGCTCACGAAGCCGGACATTCGATGCATACCTGGTTCAGTGCCCGGAATCAACACTTCGCAAATTATGATTATACGATTTTCGTTGCCGAGGTTGCCTCCACCTTCAACGAACAGCTGCTTACTGACCATCTGCTGAAAACCGCCACGGATGACCAGATGAAGGCATACATTATCGACAGGGAAATCAATCAACTGAGGGCAACCGTGATCAGACAGACGATGTTTGCCGAGTTTGAAAAGATTTCCCACGAAATCATAGAATCCGGAGAGGCACTGACAGTGGAACGGCTGAAGGCCGAATATTCAGAACTGGTGAAAGCATACTTTGGTCCGACCCTGGTTTTCGATGAATTGCTTTCCATGGAATGGGCGAGAATTCCCCATTTTTACAGCGCATTTTACGTGTATAAATATGCAACCGGACTCGCTGCCGCCACGGCATTGAGTCAGAAAGTACTCCATGGGAACAAAGCGCAGCGCGATGCGTATCTCAATTTCCTAAAGTCCGGATCATCTCTATTTCCATTGGAACTTCTTCAGCGAGCCGGTGCCGATCTCTCCACTCCGGCGCCGATTGTGGCCCTCATAAAGCGACTGGATTCCCTCATTGATCAGTTGGAAACACTGCTGTAACCCCGGAGTCAATGTTCGGTTGCCAATGCGGTGTGGATTCTGTTCAGATATATCCGCGTTCTTCGCATTCCGCGTAGTTATTGAGATATCTGAAATAGTACACCCATTTCATGGGGCTGTCGTCTTCGAAACGAAACTTGTACAATTTGCCTTCTGAGCGGCATTCAAAAATGGTTTTCATCTGAAAAACGTAATCATTGATTTTTTCTACCGGCAGTTCAAAGGGGGCAATGGCGGCATCCGTTGGTACAAACGAAAGCGTATGGGGGGTTAATGACAGCCTTCCGACAGAGATGGTGGGGTATTCACCATGATCAGTCACATCGCAATAGTGGACCTGCTCGTTTGATGTCAGACATTCGCTGTCTTTTGTGCCTGCAATTTTTTCTTTGACCTGTTTTTTATGCCAATTAGCCCAGTCCAGCAGACTTCCAACCGGCGTCGCTTTGTCATTCGACGGTGCCAGCCTGAAGTGGGAATCCATTTTCCATGATGCTGAACAACCGGTGCAGCTCACCTGGTCTTCTATTCCTGTCATGTGATCTTCCACGCCACAGGCTGGACACATCCAGACAAAACGGTTGATGCCTTCCGTTGCCGGCGGACCGACAAACGTTGTCTGTTTCATGTCTTCATCTTCAAGGTCGTTATTGGCAATGAAGCCAATGATGGTGTCTCGAATTTCACTTTTACTCATCTGCGCAAGCTGCTCGGGGTACAGAATATCTCTGTGAATGATAACCCTGCCCTTCCGGAACGCTTCGGACCACCAGGGTTTGCTGATAAAATTCCCGGTAATCCGCATCATCACCAATGGCAGTTTGGAACGCTTGATAATACTTTCGATGCCACCATAAATCGGTTGGGTTTTTCCATCCCACGTGGTTTGCCCCTCCGGGAAAATCAGCACCGGATAGCCTTCCTTGAGAGTTTTCAGTGTATACTTCATGGCCGCGATGTCCGATTCCCCTTTTTTCTTGGGGAAGGCACCGATATTTTTCAGGTACCATTGAGTGAAGGACGGCGCTTTGAATCCTTCCTCATTCATCATGATGGACAGTGGATATGGACTCAAATGTCCAATCAGCCATGGATCGAAAAAAGTGCCATGATTGGAGACCATGATAAACGGGCGTTTGGGAATTCGCTTGTCCTTGTCGCGTATTTCCAGACGGAATTTTGGACGCAGATACACAAAACTGAACAGGCGACTCAATGCCCAGAACGACCATCTGCGAAAATAAATCAGCGCTTTTTTCATCATCTATTACCTTATTGTTTCTATCACATGATTGTTTCGATATTGATTCGAATTATCGGTATTCGAGTGCACCGTGTGGACAGAACCGGACGCAGGCAGGGTCGCCGGCGCAAAGGTCACATTTTTCAGGTTTCTGCCGTTGTGTGGAAAAATGCATATGTCCAAATGGGCAGGCAATTTCACACAGCCCGCAGCCAATGCATCTGCTTTCGTTTACTTCGATCGCGCCCGTATCGGGATTTCGTACCAGCGCGCCCGAAGTACACACTTTCATACAGGCCGCTTCAACACATTGCAAACAGGCAACCTGCACATGGGTATCCGGAGAAGAGGTGTAAATATGAATTCTGTGCCGGGCAATTCCCTCCCCTTTTCCCTTCACCATAGAACAGGCCAGTTTACAGGTGCCGCAACCAACACATCTTGACGGGATGACAACCAGCGACTTATCCATGGTGCACCTTCAACAGAAGACCCGAAAATTTCTGCGCGGTTTCATTTCGCTTGCATTCAGGGCACTGCGAATAATAATCATCGGACAATTCGCGGCTGGCAATGGCATATTCGCGATAGGCCTTTGAAATAAGGGGAGAGCCACAGGCGTCACACTGAACTCTCTCAAATTCTTTTCCCCAGATGGTAATCGTGGTCGACGTTTCTGTCATTTCAATGCAATTGGTGGGGCAGATTCGCGCACATGCGCCACAACCGATGCATGTGTCAGCGGGGCCGTTGTATGGCGTTGATATAAATCGCTTCTCACCTCGGCCAGCCACAGAAATCGCATGGCATCCCATTTGCTCACATACCCGGGTGCACAACAGACAGAGAATGCAATTTCCGGCATCGGGAACCAGAGGCAGTGACCGGGGTGATAAATTGAAATCTTCCGCCAATCTCTGAAGTGCCGGGCTTGCGGGAGCACGGGCCAGCAGCAACTCGATGGTGGACTGTCGCAATTTCTGTATCTTTTCGGTGTGTGTCGATACTTCAAGTCCTTCAGAGACTTTATAATCGCATGAAGCTACTATCTGGGGATCGGACCATCCAACGTGAAATACCTCCACCACACACATGCGACAGGCGGCAGCGGTTTCCAGTGCCGGATGATAACACAACGATGGGATGTCGATACCGGCCCGACGGGCTGCGGTGAGTACGGTATCCCATTTTTTTGCTTCTACTTGCTTTCCATCTATACGAATGTACATAACTCAATCATAAAATCGGGTATTCCATCAACTTGACAGAATGGCATCATCTGCGTGCCAGTCTGGTTATCCGTTTGAATACGCATACGAAGAATTCAACTCATTTTCATCTTCTTCATCCGCGGTGATCTCAAAACCGAATTCCTGACGCAGGCGATTTCCCTCTTTCCATCCGGCAACAAAGGCGGACACATTTATTGGAATGAATTTGGGCTTTCGGGTAAATGTTTCCTGAATCACTTCGGTCATTTCGCTCTGTGTTGTGATTTGTGTAATGCCTGCATATGCGCCCAGTAAAATCAGATTTGTCGCTTTTGCATTTCCCATATCCATGGCAATTCGACTGGCAGGCAGGCTCATCACCGGACAATCCAACCGCTCGAACGGTTCTCTGATCAATGTGGAGTTCAGTAGAATCAAACCGCCCGGTTTCACGCGGGGACCAAACTTGTTCAGTGATGGCGTATTCATAACGACCAGCGCGTTGGGCCGTTCAATATACGGCGACATGACCTCTCCATCTGAAATGCAGACTGTCACGTTTGCGGTTCCCCCTCGCATTTCCGCACCGTAGGCAGGAAGCCATGAAACTTGCCGTCCCTGTTTGATCATGGATTGAGCCAAAAGCTTTCCGGCCATCAACATCCCGTGGCCACCGAAGCCGGCAAACAGCACATCCGTACACCTCATTGAACACCTCCCGTTTCCTGCTCAGGAACTTTATGTTCTCCAAGCGGATAATAAGGCAGCATATTGTTTTTAATCCAGTTCAGTGAATCCACTGGAGAAAGTCCCCAGTTCGTCGGACATGTCGAGAGGAACTCGACAAAACTGAAACAGGTATTATTCACCTGGTATTCAAACGCTTTGCGGACAATTTGCCTTGCCCTGATTATTTCAGCTGGTGAATGCATGGAAACCCGGGCAATATACCCCGGAGTCTGAAGTTGAGCCAGAATTTCTGACATTTTCAACGGAAAACCGTCTTCTTCCACTTTTCGGCCGCCTGGTGTTGTCGACGTACGCTGGCCGGGAACTGTCGTTGGCGCCATCTGACCACCGGTCATTCCATAGATAGCGTTATTTACAAAAATGCATGTGATCTTTTCGCCCCGATTGGCCGCGTGAATGATTTCCGATGTACCAATTGCCGCCAAATCGCCATCTCCCTGATAGCAGAACACAATCAAATCGGGGCGACATCGTTTGGCCCCTGTGGCTACCGCCGGCGCCCGGCCATGGGAAGCCTGAAACATATCGCAGCGGAAATACTTGTAGGTAAATACCGAACATCCAACCGGAGAGATCCCTACCGCCTGCTCGCGAATGCCGAGTTCAATGAGCGTTTCGCCTACCAGACGATGAATAATGCCGTGGGTGCATCCGGGGCAATAATGCATCGGATCGGTAATCATGCCTTCGGTATGTGCGAATATCCTTTTCACATTACCCCCTGTGCCCGGGCCACACTTTCCATTACCCCGTCCACAATGTCCTCGATGGATGGTGTGAGACCACCGCACTTACCGAGAAAATCCACTTCCACTCTACCCTTTGCTGCCAGTTGGACATCCACAAGCATTTGGCCCATGTTCATTTCTACATCGAGAACGCGCTTTGCACTGAAAATTGCCCTGGACAACGCATCAGCGGGAAATGGGCTCACCGTGATGGGCCGAAACAGACCAACCCGGATACCCTGGTTGGTCAATTCCGTGATCGCTGATTTGCACACCCGACTCATCACCCCGAAGGCAGTAATCAGAATATCGTATGGTTCATCACAGTTATACAGCTCAAATCGCGTTTCGTTCTGTGCGACTATATCATATCTTCGAAAACGTTCGTGATTCTTTTCGTTGAGTTCCACCGGATCAAGAAAAAGGGAACTGACCAGACGCGGTTCCCTGCCCCGACATCCGGTGAGCGCCCAATCCGATGCGTCCATGGGAGGCCCCACTTCCACGTCCGGAAACGATACCGGCTCCATCATCTGACCAATCATTCCATCGCCCAGCAGCATCACCGGCATGCGGTATCGGTCGGCCAGTTCAAAGCTGAGCATGGTCAAATCCACGGCTTCCTGAACAGATGCCGGTGCCAGGACCAATAATTTAAAATCACCATGTGCCGTGCCCCGGGTTGCGTGGGCATAATCGCTCTGCGCGGGCAAAATTCCGGCCAATCCGGGACCGGCACGCATCATATTCACCACCACCACGGGTAAATCCGCACCGGCGAGATAAGACAATCCCTCGGACATTAAACTGATGCCCGGAGACGATGATGACGTCATCACCCGGACCCCGACGCCCGCAGCGCCGAATATCATATTGCTGGTGGCCACTTCGCTTTCGGTCTGAACGTACCGCCCCCCCACTTGCGGTAACCGCCGTGACAGATATTCGGGCAATTCGTTCTGAGGCGTGATCGGATATCCGAAAAAATGAAGACAACCCGCCTTGATAGCGGCTTCGCCAATTGCTTCATTGCCTTTCATCAGAATTTTCGTCATGAGCGTTTTTCCAGGACTTCGTATGGATAAAATTGATAATAGCAGCCTTCCGCAAATACCTCGATAGCCAGATCGGGGCAGGATATGGCGCACAGTTTACAACCAATACAACGGGATTTATCATCCACCACCGCAAAGCGAAATCCCTGCGAGTTAATGTCATCCGACAGTTTGATAATTTGCTGCGGACATGCGCTGATACACAGTTCACATCCCTTGCATTTGTCGTTCTCTACTTTTATCAGCGGCATGTTCAACCTCGTCTGTCCCCGGCGGAAAGCGGCCAGGCCTGGGCAGCATTTCTCGTTAACCAGGGAGGCAGCATCCGTCGTGTCATCTCAGCAATAGGATACCTTGCGATTTTTTTCAACTTTGTAACATCCACCGCATCGTGCATGACGGTGACAAATGACACCGGAACCCCGGTTTCGGCTTCCAATTTTTCGCCGAAATCCATCCCTTCGGCCACAACATCCAGGGTAGTCAACGACATCAGATGGGAATTAATGATATACGAAGTAATTCGCAGCCCCGAGGTTCGTTCAAGCGCTTTTTTCATTTCAATGCACCCGGCAACGCTGTCGGTGAACGGTCGTCGGCTGTTGATGACCTGATACAGGGCGTATGGCGTATTGGGGAATGCGTTGCGAAGGGAAGCCAGAACTTTGGCGCCGGCTTCATCACCGCCCACATCAAAAAAAGAAAAATCCCCGGTTTCCCGCTGCAGCATCCCTTTAATCTGAGGAATGAGCACGGGTAAATCTGAAAACTGCACTTCTCCCGCCGGAATTACCGGTTCCACGCCATTCTGTCGCAATTCCCCCTGCGCTTCCCGTGAGCGGAAATACGGATTCGCAACATCCAAATCGGCCAGTCGAACGCCATATCCGTCTCTGGCCAGCGCAATGGACCAGTTCACAGCGACTTCTGTTTTGCCACTGCCAAACGCCCCCACAATGATGTTCAGGGGGCGCGGGGGAACAATGAATCCACCGGTACTGGTAGTGCCCGCGACTTTCAGCCCGTCTTTGATCGTGATGTTCACTTCTGTTTTTCCAGAATGCATATTTCAATCGTGTCTTTAAATCTTATCGGTGCTGGACTCACACCATTCCCGGTTGCCCGACTCCGAACGTTCTGTCCAACTGAAACGCTCACATATCCATTTCGCTTTACAATCAACGCTGACAGGATTCGCTCTAGCAAATATCTGTCACAATATTGTCATAAAAATATGCTTTCAGAATGCGCGTTCACGACCCACTCATGGGGAGTGAAACACCAATGATTTACTCTGAAATTACGGATAGTTACTTTGCCAGTCAATTCACCGGAACGCAAGCGCCTTTTTGACTGAATTGCCCAGCGGAATCAAAAAGAGGAGCACACATATGGGATGTGTCGCAGAATGTCATCTCACAGTTTTTCTGACAGAATACCGGATTGTTTTCTGTGTCATAAATCAGACACATACCTGACTTCGGTGCATCGGTGTCCATGCAGCTGCCGTCGTCATCCACCTGACTGCAGTCGCTGCGCGGCGTACATTGGCCCATGCATGTGTAGTCCACAGGAATATTATCCGCAGGGTGACTGCAATATCCGTTCTTTTCGACAACATCGAAGTATTGACACGGCGTATTGAAGTCCACTCCGCTTGCACATATCGCTGGAGAGCACGCCAGCCGACAACAGCACTTCGACTCAAAGGTATCGCAAGCCTGCGCATGCAAATCCGGTGAATCGCACCAGGCAACCGGTCCATCGCTTCCCGTACGCAGGTAACATGATTCATCCTGTCCCCCTGTTCCGTCGCCTGTATCGTATTGCCAATCGACAATGTGTGAATCTGAATCCATCACATAATTAGCCGTTCCCGTATCTGTATCTGTTGTTGCCGTCGCAGAGGCGGAGTCGGCCAATTCAAAATCAAGCGGACTGGTCTGGCATGCGAAGATGAAAAAAGTGGGGAATAAAAACGGGAAGATTTTTTCGAAAGTTTTCATTCGGTAACCAGTATAAAAGTGCACCAATGGAACTGTCATAAATCCTTTTTCCCAGCTTCAAAAATCGTTTTCCGCCGAAGTGGATGGTCAGAATCGCAGGAAAAAGCATAGCGTCAAACACCCTCTGCGTCCAGTCCCGGACCGGTTATCTCAATGAATATTGTTGTGCTGAAATGAATGATTCGCGAAGTGGGCAACCCAATGATCGCGGTATCAGCCGATCACATGCTCGATGCGCGGGTCGTCGGCTGTATGTTCCGGCGTGAGTTGAAAACTGTCCCAGTCCGTACCCGTGTCCGCTCGGGTAAAGAGCAACGAAGTAACTTCTTCGTGCAACCCCAGCTGATTTCCCACCCGAATCACATCCAGAAGCAATTCTCTGTCTCCGGGACGAAAACTGGTGGCATCCAGCAGGTCTTCATATGCCGAACGGTAATTCCCCAACATTTCGTTTACGGTTGCCCGGCCTTCCAGCGCAGCAACCAGATACGGCGATTTTCTCAACGCAGAATCAAAAAACAGCAATGCGCCATCCAAATCGTCATTCAGCGCTGCCAACCTGCCCAACCCGCACAACGCACGGCCGCAACGGGGGTCCAGTCGGAGCGCTTCGGTCAACGCCGCATAGCTGCGTGCCGTGTTACCCGCCAAATCATGACAGGCCGCCAGCAGCAATGCATATTCTCTCACCGCGGGAAGCGAATCCAACTGATCGTCCAATTTCCCCAATGCCGCCACCGCTGCCTGCCAATCGCCGTTTGTGAGTTCGGTTTCCACTTTCATAAAGCGCTCTGGCACAACGTTGGTGGATTTGCGGGCGCGCCAATGTCTGAAATACAGCCCTTCTTCGAGGTGCTCAATGCAATTAAAACCATTGCGCACCAGCAGTGCGTGAATTTCCTCATTATTGTACAGGGCAAACTCCTGAGTCTGCGACGTCTTACCATGCCATGGAATCTCGTTTGTCAGATGAATCATACCATCATCGGACATGCGTGCATGCAGCCATGCGAGAACAGATTGCGGAGATTTCACTTTCGACGGTCCGAAGAACCAAATCACAGCGTGAATTTTATCCTTCCAGGGCAGCTCGCTACTGGACTTCCTGAAATCAAATGCGACCGGTGCGCCGCCATTCGCAAAGTCCCGGCCATTGTCCCAGTGATATCCCGCCGGTTCACCATTGGGCCAGGATAGCACTTCCACGACCGTACCTTTGACATCCGCCACCTTGTTTATCATTTCCAGACGTAACATATCACCATCTCACGCTCAGTTTTGAATCAGGCCTTGAACAGACGTGCTTCGGTTGTATTTCCGGTTATTTCGGCAGAATCCCCAACGGCGGGAAAATACCAGTTAAAATCAATCGCGGCAGGTACTTCCCGGACCGCGTATTCCGGTACTTCCACCCGGGCTTCCGGCGAACCCGCGGATGACGCCATTTTTACCGGAATCGCAAATCGGAAAGCAGGACCTTCATCCTCACTGTCAAAGAATTCGATCATGCCGTTGAGGGCTTTCGCCCGTTGAGAAGCAGAGTGCAGGCCAAAGCCCGTATCCCATTCTCCTGCCTTGGTCGAAAAGCCGGGCATCATCAGGTTCTGTTTGATCACGTCCGGAACGGTGGCGTCTCTGCCGATGGCGTCCACCCCCGCATACCCGCCGCGCCACCAGGTTCTCAACACCACAGTCCCCGGTCCCGGCTCAACAGATGCAGATGCGTTTTCGCCGATTTCCTCAATCAGTGGAACCATCTGTGCAAAGGACAGACTGGTGGGCGGAATCAGTGGATCGATCACGACCTCTATTGAGATGTTGCGGAGAGACAACTTTTTGGCAAGCCGATTCGCCGCTGCCTGCGTCGCGTGATTCAAATCCCTGATAACCCCACTGGTAGCGTCGGTCGAGTAGTCGATACAACTCCCCACGTACTGCCAGATTCCGGCATACGGAACCTCCGCCAACCTGATCTCAGGGGATGCGATTGTTGTTGAAGTATTGATGGTGATGGTTTTAAGCGTCATGGTATCGACCCCTTTTTTTTGCGCACCGCCCCGTTCGTCGGTCATGATTTTTCATGGTCGGCGTCACGGTGCGACGTCTACTGAATTGTTAATACTGCCTGTTACGCCTGACCAATGGTCTGTTCACCGGAGACAATGGCAACCGCTTCCTGCCAGGTCATGTGCAGTTCTTTCAATGCCGCGATAACCGGTATCAGAGGCTCACTCTTCATTGTCTGATAGGCCTCGGTCATTTTCTCCATCATGGAATGATACAATGACTGGAGGTCGGCACAGAGTTCCGGCGCAACTTCAAAGTCGAGTGAATCAATGAAATACTCAACGATCCAATACGCTTTTCCGAGGGTCAGCAGCTCTTCCGCCTTCTTTGCACCGGCATCAATTTCCTCTTTCGCCTGCTGGACATTCCGAATCGCACTGGCGTAAAGCGCTACAAGAAGTTCTTTTCGATCCACTTCTTCCGGCACCTGCACAACAGGCGTCTGCTCAACATTCAGGTGTTCATGCAACATTTATTTCTCTCCGTTGTTTGTCAGGACAACACAGTCCGGTTGTCGTTCTTCTCAGAATTTATTCGGTCTAGCCGCCAATCAGCTGCAAGGCCATCTGTGGCAACTGATTTGCCTGAGACAGTACTGAAATGCCTGCCTGCATCAGAATCTGTGCCCGGGTCTGCCGCACTGTCTCGTCCGCCACATCCACATCCCGGATTCGGCTGTTTGCGGCTGAAAGATTTTCGCGCTGTGTCGCAAGGTTCTTAATGGTACTTGCCAGTCGATTCTGAATGGCACCCAGTTCACCTCGAATCTCAGACACGCTATTGATGGCAACGTCAATGGCATCCAGCGCCAGTCGCGCATTTGAACCCGTAGCGCCATCAATCTGAACCCCCTCCAGTCCGATACCCACCGTACTCATCGTGCTGATCACCACCTGAATCCGATCATCCGGGTGATTCCGAATCCCCACCTGCAAATCGAAAGACGCGCTGCCGTCCAGCAGCTGCATGCCGTTAAAGTCTGTGACGCCGGCGATACGGTCCATCTCTTCCATCAATTCATTCAATTCGTTATTGAGATAACCGCGTTCCTCTGAGCCGAGTGTTCCCGTTGCTGACTGCACTGCCAGTTCCCGAAGTCGGATAAGGATGTTGCCCACCTCGTTCAAAGCACCCTCTGCGACCTGGACCAGGGAGATTCCGTCATGGGAATTCCGTTCCGCCTGGGCCAGACCACGAATCTGGGCTCGTAATTTTTCTGAAATTGCCAACCCCGCCGCATCATCCTTGGATGCCGTAATACGCATTCCCGAAGACAATCGCGCCATACTGGTGTTGAGTGAATCTTCAGTCCTGCTCAAATTCCGTTGAGCGTTCATAGAAGCAATATTGGTATTAATTACCAGTCCCATCTTATCCCTCCTTGGGTACTTGAAGCCCGTCCCTATGCGATTGTTGGAAACGCGGCAAATCGTCTGACTCTGCGTCATCAACGCCAGCGGGCAGGACGCAACTGTTCAGCCTGTTCAGCATGAAGTGAGCGGACAGTTGAGCGATTATCTCATCAGGATCCGCGAGAAAGACACTGTTGCCGGGATACTCACGGTTGTCCCTGCGAATGAATCTCTCTTTGAGAACAACGTCCGCTTTCTTTCTATTTTCTTTTTTTGCTAATTGAGTTTCAGTCACTTTTCACCTGCCATTCATTGGCCTGACAGGTGTTATCGCAAAAGCGATGCCAGTTTTATGCGTGACTGTCGACGATGACCGAGGAGGACTTTTTGACCACGTGGGATGTTACGAGATATCCCTTTGATTTTCGTAGGTTAGATATGTTGCCGGAAACCTCTTTTCGCAAATTCGTTGCAATATCAAGGCTTTCCTTGTCTCTCGCTGCGCAAGTAGCTAAAATCACATTGCCTTTTTGAATCAAACGTTCAAATTTTTTTACTGTTGAAGGGGAAAAATCAGTCCATTTGGATGCCCGGAGAGCTCGGATTTCCGTCAGCTTACCGTCAAGAAGCTGAAGGGAGTCAATAATTTGTTGACGCTCAGCGAGACGGGCGTCAATAGTTTGTTGATCCTCCGAAAAGCGGACGGGAAGTCGGTTCATCGACTCAAGATTGGCCAGCCAGTCTTTTAATGTTTTTAATATGGCGTGCTGGTTCATAGTGCGCTTCCGATGCCGCCCGTGTTTGCAGATGACTCCGCCACGGACTGATCCACTGCGATTTGCCAGGTGCCGCGCATTTCCCGCAAATGCTTGAGAACCGGCACCAGCGCGCCGGAATCCATGTTCACATTTGCCTCTGCCATCTTCTCCAGCATGAAACCATAAATCTGCTCCAGATTGGAGCACAGTTGCGGAGACATCTGATGATCGAGCGCATTAATGAACTCTGCAACAATTGCATGGGCCTTTCGTAGACTTTCTCCTTTGGGGCCTGCCTGACCTGAATCAATCTGAACCTGCGCCTGTTCAACAAAGCGAATTGCGGCATCGTACAATTGAAGCAGAACGCGTCCCGGATTGGCGGTCTCCACATGCACTTTCTTGTACGCCTGTTGCCGATACCCCATTAGATTTTGCATACAGCATCTCCTCGTCGAAATTCAGTTAAAAGCCCATCATGTTCATATAGCTCATCTGAGACTGCAGCTCGTTCATACTGATTTCCATCGCAGTGAATTTGGTCGTAAGACCCTGCTCGTAAGCCGTCACCCGATCTTCTGCCTGCAATATGGAATCGTCGATATTGGTGATCATTCTCTGCAGACCACTTTCCTGAGTTTTCAGCACGCCATCCACACTGGACACATACCGATCGATAAACTCATCGAGCAAATCCCCCATCCCATCGACAGTACCATCGTCACTTCCGGAGAAAAGTTGAGCCACACCTCGCGTATCCCGGGCAAGGGCGTCTTCCAAATCAGACCCATCCAGCTTCAAAGTGCCGTCATTGTTGGTCGAAATTCCAATTTGAGATAAAGCGGTGTAGGTGCCCCCCACATCCCCAAGCGCATTGGCAATCATTGTCCCCATCTGTAATCGCAGTGAACGCAACGTTGAATTCGATGTGGTATCCTTTTTCACCAGCCCCAGAATTTCATTATAACTGTCGACAAAGCCCTCCAACGTTTCTTTGATGCTGGAGTTGTCCGCCTTGATTTCCATCTGAAATGAATCCGTCGTCTCTTCATTAATATTAATAGTGACTCCGGTGAGGACATCCTCGAACGTATTGGTTGAACTGCTGACAGTAATCCCATCAATGGTCATCTGGGCGTCCTGCGCCCCCTGGTACTCCGCAAATCCGAAGTTCAAGGTGCCACTTTCACCGAATGAAATGCCGGCCTCAGCCACTGTTCCGGTCTTTGACCCTGAAATCTGCACGTGATATTCACTGCCATCGAATACGAGACTTGCGGACACCTCGGCTTCCGATCCGTTGATCTTATTAACAATATCTTCAAGTGTCATCGAATCGGTAACATCAATATCCACGGCGTCATTGGCGCCAACTGTGATTGAAAGCGTCCCGGTACCGGCGACTCCCTTCGTGTCCTTGCTGCTGAAGGTTGCGGTGGAATAGTCTCTTTCCGCTCTAGCCAGCCGGTCCACGTTGACGGTGTACACACCGGGTGATGCGTCGCCATTGGCTGACACCGACATGGCATCTTTCTCCGAGTATTCCGCAGAAAAAGACAGAAAATCGCCGATGCTGCTCAGTCCCTGCATGGTCTTCTGAAGCGCCTGCATCCTGGAGTTCAGCGTACGAACATTATCCAGCTGACTGTTGTAGTCCTTTTTCTGCGCTTCCATGGCACGGATCGGCGCCCGTTCCGAATAAACAAACGACTCAACGATGGCGCCGGTATCAATACCGGAAGCGATTCCCGAGAATGTGATTCCCATGTTAGCTGCTCCTTATCTGTAAAACGTCTTCAAACCACACTGTTCAGAAACTGCGACTGCTGCTGTTTGACTCTCTGAGCGGTTCGAATCATTTCCTCCGGGGGAATCTGACGCACCACTTCGTCTCCGTTAATATCTCGGATTTTCATGATGATCATCTCATTCTCCCGGTCATAGGTCACGTCCACCCATTGTCCCATCGAAGACGCAACCTCCTTTCCCGCGTCTACCGCTGCCTTGATAAGTGGCTCATTCACCTCCGCTTTAGAGTTGTTCTTCACCTCGTTATCAAGCCGTTTCACATGATGAACTTCGTGAACTTCCCGTTCAAAGTCCGGCCCGCGCTGGATTCCCGCAATCGTTTTTGTATTTGGCATCTTACCACCTCACTTATCCGGTTCCGTCCGGATAGTCGGCGCGGTGGAATGTTCATCCTGTTCCCGCGCCAATTGTTGTCAACGGCAATACATGGAAGAGGCGTCAGATATTCGTACACTGTGCAGCCTGAATTTATCTTCCATGACTACACTTGTTATGTCGGCATTCCGGATGGGTTCTTGAGCGGGGCGCTTCTTTTTTTGGTTGTAACTCGAAAATTGCCAGAATCACTGGTCAATATACCTGTAGCGTCTTCGTTGACAAAGCTGGTCCGTCCATGAATTATCGGTTCATGCAATATTCCATGCAGCTCTTGTGCTCGGGAGATTTCTTTTTATGGTTGGCACAGATCTCAACGCACCGCGATTCGTGCTCTGCTTTCTGTTTCCAGTACGATTCCTGTTGCGTCGTCAGCGCATCCAGAGGCAAAGAGGGCGATATCTGCACGACTTTTCGGTTTGCATCCAGATGAATAACGGTCTGTGCAGGATACCACTGACCCGCAAATTCCCTGTGCGACCCCAGACGTAGCTGCGCCAGAATGGGTTGAACCGCCAAATCTCCAGTAAAACGTATTGTATCGCCTGCCGCCAGGTTTAGTTCATGATACGTTGTGGTGTCCCCCACCTTCACCATACCATTCCACGCATACACATCTCCGGACAACACCAGTTCAATTTCTGACGCCGCCGGAATCTGTACGTTGCCAATCAATACTGTCTCCGCCGGAAATACACTGCACTGCGTATCGCTGGTCTGTCGCATGATTGATCCCGCGGGCACAGAAATGCCTGCCACGGTGGTCGCCTGTGTCAGGCGAACGGCCACAGCACGGCCATCTGTCTCTTCTATCGTTTGACGACTTTTGACCGGCACCTGTTGAATGGGAGAGCGCACTGCGGAACAACTGACAAGTAGAATAAATGCAAAAACCAAAGGCATTGACTGGAGACTCAGATCGTGTGACATGATGCTGCCCTTTCCTATGTTGTTCAATAGCAAACGATGTATTTGTGTTATTCAACTTTTATTTAAAGCGAAAAAATAAACACGCCACAAAAAAAACCGACACTCAACTTGTAAGAGGTGGTCATAAGTTAAATATATACAACACGTTGCCGGTGAGATTCATTTGCCCCGACGGTTCGATTTCTTTGCCGCAACATAGACCACATGACGCGGTCCACCCTTGCCGGGACGGGTCTGTTCAACAGTAAACCCGGCGCGTCCAAGGCGTCTTTCAAATCCCCGGTCCTCGCCCTCGGTCCACACCGCCAGCACACCGTTGTTTTTCAGGGCGTCCTTTGTTCGCTGCAATGCTTCCAGACCGTAGTGGTCGTGCATATCATCGAAATTGGCTTCCGAAGTTCCTTCGTAGAGGTCCAGAATAATGGCGTCGAACGGATTTTGGGCGAGATAGGCAGCATCCATGATAACTTCCTTCACATCGCCGGTGACTACCCTCACCCGATGGTCATTCAGCGGGTATTCCGTCAGTGATCCCAGTTCTCCCCTGCACCACTCAACAACAATGGGATTGAGTTCCGCTACGGTAACGCTGCACCTTGATGGTAATACATCTAATGCCGACTTAAGCGTGTACCCCATTCCCAGCCCGCTAATCAGAATCCGCGCACCGTTCGGATTCTGCAATCGACCGACAGCACTGGTCGCCAGCGCCTGCTCAGTCAAACTGAGATGGCTGTTCATCAGAATCTGGTTATCCAGTTTGATAATGAAATCCTTTTTTCCCCGGCGCATCAGCTGAAGCATGCCATCGGCAGTCTGCTTTTCATCGATTTTAATCCATGGTTTCATGGGGGATTCCTTTTTTTCGAGAATTTATCGAACCGGTCCTACCACATTGTTTCCCCGAAATTCAACCTGCCGGGGTGGTTTGAATAGCGGGAATTTCAATGTGTCAGTCTCAGGCGTTTCGCAATCCAGCGGTTGCTCGGGAACTTCGGTCGTCGCCGGATGTCATCAGAATAGAATGCATTGCAGAAAAAAGAAATGGGATATACCCGTCAAAATCACATCATTCGCCATTGTCTGCAGCAGATGCAATTTGCTTTTCAACAGCAGCCTCATATACTTGCCAGCAATGAAACATTTTATTATTTTTCTGATCATACTCATCCCGTTCGTCGGCAGTGTCGCGTCGGCTCGCGGGGAATCCCGCCCCGCTGAAATGCTTGCACTCTCCCCCGGGTCCCGATTCGCTGACCTGTACGTTTTGAAAATTTTCGAAGAATATCCAATAGTTGGAAAAGACATGATCCATCAGGTGCTGACAGGAACAATGCAACTGAAAGGACTGCATCCGGCTGCCAGGACGCGCATCCAATACTTGTTGGCCAAACTGAATCTGCTCACCGGCCACCCAGCAAAAGCCAATGCCGCGGTTGCGGATATGGGTTTTTTAACCGATTGGCAAATCACAGGTCCGTTTCCCAATGAGTCATCCATCGGACTGACCGAGAAGTTTCTTTCCAGCGCTTATCATATGAGCCAACCGGAAATATCGCCCAATTGCGTACCATCTGAAATCGATGCACCATGTGTATTTCCATCGAGCTGGCTGACGCGACGACTGGGGAAAGTAACATTTGAGTCGGTGTTCTCAGCAACAGAAAATATCTGTGTCATGGCGCAGACCACCGTGGCATCCCCCCGGGGCGGTCGTCATCACCTGTTGTTCGGTGCGGGCGGTCAGGCCCGGGTTTTCTTGAACGACACCCTGATACTCGAAGATACAAACTGGTATCGGGCTGACATCAATCGTCACGACGTCCCATTGAATCTGCCTGCTGGAGAAAATCTTCTCACGGTAAAGATTTGCAGCAATGAATCGGGAACGTCAGAATTCTTCGCTCGAATTCTCTCGCCATCGGGCGAGCCCCTGCATTCGGTTTCATCGCAGGCACAGGGATTCAGAACCTACGACCACATCCGGACAGCCATCGTACCACATCGTACATTGCTCGACATGTTGCGTCCCCGTCCCGGGAAAAGAAATGTGCGCCCCACCCATCTGGGCAATTATGCTGAATACGCGCAACTTACAGGAAGCGTTGGTAAAGATACCGAAGTAAAAGATGCCGCCCAGACCGCGTGTGAAACGTTGGGAACCCTCTCCCCATGCAAAACATGGGCGTCCCTCTCCGATGATGTAAACGAAAAAAGACAGGCGTACCGTCAAGTGAACATAGATGACGCCTCCCGGAACGTCGCGGCGATACAACTGTTGCTGTTGAGTCTGGATACCCGACCCGACCGGGAGAATATCGTGCGGCTCCAGAAGATATTGAAAAAGAATCCATCCCAGCCAGAAGCCCGCTGTGCACTGCTCGGGCTGTACGCCCATACCCTGCCGGAATCGGCCCGGAAACTGCGAAATGAATTGAGTCGACCGGACGCGACCCCCATGGAAAAACAATGTGCAGCCGAAAGTTTGGTGGGAACAGTTGCTGACATCTACTCAACGCAAATTTTTTCAAACGCCATCGAATCGGCGTATTCAGACTTCAGCATTCATTTGCGCAAACTTCACATCACAGGCAAAGGAATGGAATCCAGATCCCGGGCTGTTCTGGCGCAGTGGAAAAAAATTGGCGCTCCCCCCGTGGAGATGCTGACTGAGCTGTTGCGTCTGCGAATGGCGGCTCCTGGTCACGCACAGGAAAAATTATTGAGTGCTCTACTCCTGGAGGCGCCGGGAGTAAGTGAGTTCCGGAAACTTGCGGGAGAATACTACCTCAAAACCAATGAAGCACTGGCAATCCGTCATTACCGCGAAGCACTTCAGCAGAATCCGGGCGATAAAGCACTGCGCGACCTGCTTGAACATCTACGTCCTTCTGATTCTTTTGACACGCCGTATCTCATCGGGGAAACGGAGTTGAAAAAGCGGAAGGAACGCTGTCTGCAGCAACGGAAGGACTGCTACCTGGTGAACAATACCATCACGCGGGTCCATGCATCCGGGTTGTCCTCCACCGTGACCCAGGTGGCGGTGGCTATTGCCACTGAAGATGGAGCGCGACAATGGCAACAATACAGTGAGCAGTTTTCATCAGATCAGTCTGTCCGTATTCAGAAAGCACGACTGTACCGCGCGGATGGACGGACACTTGAAGCCACAGCACGCGGTACATTCCCGGTTTCAGAACCCTGGTATCGTCTGTACTACGATATTGACGCCGAAGTGATTGAAGTGCCCAAACCTGCAATTGGTGACGTTGTGGAGTATCAGTTTCGGATTGATGACATCCGGAGAGAGCGCATGTTCGGCCGGTACTTCGGTGCGATTGTGCCAGTCAATGGAGACATGCCGGTGGAGCAGTTTCAGTTTGTACTGATACGTCCTGCGGATTTCAATATTCGGATTGAAGCGGATTTCCTTGCGCCGCCACGGGTGATACAAAATAGCAGCACTGTCACAAATGTATATACTGCCAGCGACCTGCCAGCCATCCCCGAAGAGCCCGGTATACCGGGAAGCATGTCACTGGTAAAGGTGATTCATGCAACGTCCTGGGAATCCTTCACCGATATGGAACGGTGGTATCGAGATCTGATTCGCCCACAACTGCTGGGAGGAGACGCGGTTCAGCAACTGGTCAGGGAACTCACCGCAAAACTGAAAAGTAAAAAACAGAAGATAGCGGCTATTTACAACTGGGTCACCACCAACATCCGGTATGTGGGACTGGAATTCGGCATTCATGGGTACAAACCCTACAGTACCCCCCGGGTGCTTGCCCGGGGATTCGGAGACTGCAAAGATACCGCCTCTCTTCTGGTAGCCATGTTGAGGGAAGCAGGCATCAGAGCTCATCTCGCTCTGGTTCGAACGCGTTCCGCCGGAGAACTCAAGATGAAGTATCCGTCGCTGGCATTGTTCAATCATGCCATTGCCTACTTGCCGGATGATGATTTGTGGCTGGATGGCACCGCAACGTTTCACGGAACCGGAGATTTGCCATTTGAAGATCAGGGTATCAGTGCGCTGGTTATCGGAACCACTGAAGTGGCGCTGCGTAAAACGCCAGTGACCGGCGAAACCCAGTCGGTTTTCAACGAATCGTCAGTGCTGCGGATTGAATCGGACTGCAGCATGAAAATGACGACAGACATCATCGCTCGTGGCCCATTGTTTGCGCCATGGCTGCGCAAAAATTATTCCACGGCTCAGAACCGCGATATACTGGAGGAACAGTTCACTGAAAAGTATCCTGGACTTCATGTGGATCGTGCGGATTTCCGTTTGATGAATGACCTGGAGGCGCCCCCGGAAATCCATTTTGACGCATCGGTCGCAAATTTCTGCCACATCAATAAAAATGTCGCCACCTTTCGCCTGCTTCCGCCGCTCTATCTGAAACGCAAGTATGCTCAACTGAAAAAGCGGGTTCATCCTCTTGTTCTCGGACCGGCCAGAACGAGTTCGCTCGACGTGCAATACGTTGTTCCCAAAGAAATGACAGCCAGAATTCCAGTTGGTGAATTGGTGATGGAATCCGAGTTTGGCGTTTATCGCCGAATCGTCCGTGCCACCCCGGAAGGCGCTGCGGTGACCCGTTCCTTGATTTTCAGGCAACAGGTTGTGCTGCCAGAGCAGTACAATGCATTTATGGATTTTATTCTGAAAATCGATGCCATGGAACGCCGACAGATTACTCTCCATCTCCGGAATGAACGGCCATGATGAAACAAACTCTGAAATCAGTATGGATAATTCTTTCCCCCCTTCTGCTCTGTTGCGGGTGCGCATCAGGGTTGAAGCATTCAAAAACGTTGTCTGAAAAAGTCTTGCCGCTGTATTTCTCAGACATAGAGGATGCCGACCTCGAACAGAAGCTGATAAAACGCGACACCCCCGGAGACCGGTTTCTGCTCGCCACTGTATATAATGACACCGGCCGACCGGAGTTGGCACTGGAGCGCTATATCGAGACGGTGGAAGCGGCGCGAAAATCCAGGGCGCTTCATTGGGAAGGTCTGGCGGCGGCTGTGGCGATTGTGGAAATCCGCAACAGGGTCCGGGATTTCGAAGACCGCCTCACACCATGGCTCACCAGCTGGTCCAACCGTCCTGGCGAGTTGGCGCCAGAAGCCGTGTTTCAACTGAAAACCCTGCATTTTTCATTTCTCCAGAACAGCGGGAATCCCGGGGAATCTGCTGCAGTACTGGCAAGTACCGGCTGCATCACCTCCTGGACCATCGCGGGAACATTTGGTGCGGATAGAAAGGGACAGCAATCTGTTGAAGCGCTGAGGCGTCTGGATGTCTGGCCCCAAGCGCTGGAAGGTGGCGGTGGTCGCCCCTCATTGCCAGTGCATGACAGAGAGTATTCCGTATGTCACATCACCGCTGACCCGCCGATGAATCAGTTTTCCGGCACAGTGGTGGCCAGAACAACCATTCGGGCAGACCAGTCCGGCACCTTCTATTTTCGTCTTCATGGCACCGCGGACATGCGCGTATGGATTAATGGCCATGAGGCGTGGGCACAGAGGTCTGAGGCCCGGTGGCTTCCAGAGAACAGGTGGTTTTCTGTTCCATTGATACAGGGGGTCCACGAAGTACGGATTGAAGCGTATTCTCCGGAATATACCCCGGCGTTTTCCCTCTCTGTGCTCACCGACGGGATGGAAGCTGTCGCTTCGGGTACAGTCTGGCGCCTCTCTGCCCATCATACCGCGCCGGGCGCCACTCATACAATGCCGGTTCCCGTACCGCAGACCGAATCTGCCACGTTGGCCAAAATGCAATACGATATCTGGAATGTCGACCCTGTGTCATGGCTCAATCCGCGTGTGCCTCGTAAACACGTCGTTGCCCGGCTACAGTTGCGTCGTGCGGAATACGAGCTGATGACACCCTTCAATGCGTTTGAAACCGGTATGGAAAATGCGCGCTCGCTGTATCGGGGTGCCCTGGAACAGAATGCCCATTTTGCCAGAGCCGCAGTGTTTCTCGCGGAGCACGAACAACGGAATGGCAGAACAGCAGATGCCATTGCGATGCTGGAACAAGCGATTGCGACGGTGCCCACGGAGCCGATCCTGTATTTCACCCTGCTGGATTACTATCGTGACAATCAATGGAAGAAATCTGCACACCACACACTGGATGAATTGAAGAAACTGGTGGGCGCCAACTGTGCAGTGCATAACTGGGAATATGCCCTTGCCCTTGGCGATGAGAACTACGATCTTGCAGAACGCGCTTCCAGAAACATTTCTCAATGCGCGGCCGCATCATCGGTTTTTGCCACGGAATTGGCTCGGAACGGAAAGTTCAGCGAAGCGGCCAACCGGATTCGCCAAATCGCGGCCTTGCAGCCCGACAACCTTGATTTGCAATTGAATGTGGCCAGCACATTGTCAAACGCCGGCCACCTGCAGAAAAGTATTTCCAAGCTTGAAGAAACCGCATCGAAATTCCCTCTGGACATTCAAACCCAAATCCTGCTTCTTGATGCCTACCTGGCAGCGGGAGAAGTGAAAAAGGCCAGGAAAATCTGTGGGAGAATGACACTCTGGCCAATGAATCCGGACTTTTTTAACACATGCGAACTCGTCACCGGAAAATCAGCAATTGAATCCTATCGTATCGACGGCCTTCAGACCATCCGCGCGCACCTTGCGGAGAATCCCGATGTATCCACCGATTTTGCGTGGATTCTCGACCGGATGGTGTATCTCGTGGATGATTTCGGTTCGGGCATGCAGCTGACCCATTGGATTGGAAAAGTGAACTCCGTAGATGCGGTGGATACCCACGGTGAACTGGACGTACCGCCAGGGGCGGAAATCCTGACGGCCCGAGTGATCAAACCCAATCTCGAAATTCTGTATCCCACTTCTGTTGAGTATAAATCCAGTATCTCCCTGCCCCATCTGGCGGTTGGAGATTTCATCGAGTTTGAAAGCCTCACCCATGCGCCGCCCCATTCAATCTTTCCCGGTGGTTTTGACACGGAACCTTTTTTCTTCCGGGATTTTCAGTCCACCTTCGTTCGTTCTGAACTGATTGTTGTCGCGCCGGCAGGGGCGCGAATGCAATACGATATTCGGGGAAATGCACCTCAACCGGAAGAAAACCATTTCGATGGAATACAGACTGTCACCTTTCGGGCCAGGAATATTCCCCCTTTATCCAGCGAACCGAGTGCACCGGATCCGGTGGAGTATCTGCCATCCGTGCGTGTCACCGCCAATGCATCCATGAATGAATATTGCCAATGGCTGAACAGACAGCTTCATGGCAAATCCCAGCCGGACCCGGAGATTATCCGGTTTATCAACACCCATATTCTCAGAGATGTAGGCCCGGATCCTGATGCAAAGGCAGCGGCAATATACAACTGGATTATGACGAACATAGCAGATGATATGCAGTGGTTTGAGCCAGCCTCCCATATATTCAGTCGACGACGGGGAAACAGAGCGCGACTTTTTGTATATATGGCCAGGCTTTCAGGTCTGACAGCCGAATTGGGCATCGCGAGTACCCCATGGGACGACAGCACCCAGGCAAATGTTGCCCAATTGAACCGATACACCGTTCCCGTTGTGAAGCTTTCAGACAACCGATGGATAAGTCTCGATCAGAAATACGGACCAATTGGTCTGATACCCACCCACCTGCGAAATCAATCCACTTTGCTTCCACAAAGTTGCAGTATTGAAAAAATGGATAAGGGACAGATTCCAGAAGACGAAACAACAGTGGACGCATCACTGAAGGTTTCGGTTGATGGCAATGCGACCGGTACTGTTACCCTGTCACTCAAGGGAGACGAGGCGGCATATCTTCGCGAAGAACTGCAGAAACCCTCGTCACAACGGCGAAAACTGATTGAAACCCATCTGCTCAGCGGCTACTTTCCCGAAGCGGTTCTCAATACGTACACCATACGTAATGAGTCGGCACTTCAGGAACCGCTCATTGTTGAATGTAATATAGACGTACCTGATATAGTACAGTTCACGGATGATGGGCAACATTTAAACCTGCCACTGTCGGTGGATTTCACGCAGTTTTCCAGCGGCGAATCCTCGAGAATGCTGCCGCTGGTGCTGGCTGCCTACCAGAAAACACGTCGAATCGTGCACATATCACTGCCATCATCAATGAAAGTGAAAAAGACTCCCCAGGATGCATGCATCCGTATCACAACGCCGCAAGCCGGCTACTGTCAGCAGTTTTCGCAAGGGAATCAACAATTAACGGTGGAGATGACCGCTGATATTCACATCGACCGCGTTTCTCCGGAACACTATTCCGATTATCAGCAATTCCTGCGGACAACCGAACATATGAACAGTGGACAAATTGATATCCGTTAGTATCCATCAGATATTTTCATGAAATTCACCTAAAATGGTCACTTATTTGACTCCGTAACCGGCTGTTCAGTAGTATAACAATCAATTACTGCACCAAATAACAGGTTGTCTTTTTGTGGAGGAGTATTTTATATGCAAGGATTGACCAAGAGACAGGAAAAAGTTCTCGATTATATCACCAGTTCCATTGCAGATCGTGGCTATCCCCCAACACTGAGAGAAATTGGACGTCACATGGGGATTCGTTCAACCAATGGCGTGAACGATCATCTCCGCGCATTGGAACGAAAGGGGTATCTCAAACGGGAAGATATGAAATCCCGGGCACTCCGACCTGTGAACATGGAAGAAAAAAAGCAGGTGGATACCGTGAAGATTCCTGTTGTGAGTCGGGTCACAGCCGGACAACCTGTTCTGGCCGAACAGAATATTGAAGACTACATTACGGTTGACCGATTCCTTCTTGGCAACACCAAAGAAGTTTTTGGCATGTGGGTAAACGGCGATGCCATGCTTCAGGCCGGAATTCACAACGGCGATTTTATTTTTGTGAAAAAACAGATGTTTGCCGAAAAAGGCGATGTCGTTGTGGCGCTGCTCGGCGACAACGCAGCGGTTCGGTACTATCATCCCGAGCGTGATCATATCCGGTTTGTTCCCGCAAACAGCAATTGTGCTCCTGTGATGGTACGTCGCCAGGATTTTCTCCCCATGCAATTGCTGGGGGTGGTCATGGGCGTTTATCGTCGAATGTGAGTGTGCTCAGACAGCGACATTTGTTCCCACCATTGCAAAATGCACTTGATTTTGAGCCCTATGCTTCTATAACCGGTTTTTCAACACGAATGCCCTTTTCGCCATGGTGAAAAGCTCACGGGTCGGTGTCAATGCTTTCACAATCCAATTTCCGTCGATATCTCTCAACATTATCAGGAAAGTTTTTCTTTCCCCCCGAGCAGCTTTCCCCACCGGGCATTCTTCACATATTCTTTGCGTTTTCAATAGCGCTGATACTGCTGGCTGCGCTGGAAATATTGCATATCCCAGGAGATATGCTGCTGCTGAAACCCGGTCGCTGGTTTCATGTGCTCACCTTGTCATTGAACGGCGCACTGCATCACTTGCGATACGACATCATTTATCTGGGACAAATCGCACTGACTCTTTACGCATATCAACGGGTGCCAGGGCACCGGCCTGTCATTGCATGTATTGGCCTCGCATGGTGTGTGCTGATCACCTTGATGATATATAACTGTTTAACGAGTTATATACGCTTTCAGGGATACTGGCTGTTTGCCGTCGTATTTGTTCTGGGGGGAATATTCCTTTCAGTGATATATCTCGAGATGTTGGCGCCTGTCTCAGACACATGGAAGCATCGCCGGCAACACATGATGCGTAAATTTCTGCCGCCGTCTGTGGTAATCGCAGCGGCCGCTATATTGCACTATCTCAATTTTATTCTCTATCCGGATGTCTATCCCACCCTGCATCTGAGTATACTGTCGTTCACCTTCATCCTGTTTACCCTCGGACTCGGATTGTTGCTCTCCCGACTCACATCTCAGTCGCGGGGATTCCGTGTGTTCCAGAGCATCTGGCTACTCATTTTTGCCCACGTTTTCTTTCTGGTTCCGCACTTTTCATCTGCGAATCAGTTTTCCACGACAACCCCTCTGTATGAGCGGTATACCCTTCTGGGACAGGCCAATATGATCGATCGTGATATTGTCGCCCCCGAAGCGGATACAACGGTGAATCTTGCTGCTGGAAAACTGCATCAGCATGATTTCCTCAAAGCGACTCAGTTCCCGACCCTCCCCCCGACTTTTTCTCTTAAGGACTACAACATCTTACTGGTCACAGTGGAATCACTTCGTTACGATCAGACCTCGCTGTACAACAGGAAATGGCGAAACACTCCGACACTTGAAAAAATGCGAAAAGACGGGGCCTACTCGTTCGAGTTCGCATTTTCATCATCAATGAAGACAATGGTTTCCCTTTCATCGCTCATGTCCATGACATACCCTTCGTTCACCAGACTTCGACTGAGCCGGAATCCGGCATTTGGAAGTTTGGAAGAATCTGAAATCACCGTTGCCGAGCTTCTGCAAAAAGCCGGATATCAGACATTCCGGGTTTCGCACAATTTTGCCAGAGTATTTTCAAAGCTGAATCACGGTTTCGAACAGGGATTCGAGCGGAACCATCTGATTTGTCGAAGCACGAAAAGCAGCAAATGCGATCGCCTTATTGCCGATAAAGCCATTCAGGAAATTGACCATTCACTGGAAGACAAGAAGCCATTTTTCGGTTGGGTGTTCCTCAGTGCGCCGCATGCCAGCTATCTGACTCATTATAAGGACATGCCCGATGAAACTGATATACAGCGCTTTCGGCAGGAAATCCGCTATTCAGACGAGCAACTTTCCAGAATACTTGCACATCTGAAGAAACAACAGCTGGACAAATCAACAATTGTCATCGTCATGGGTGACCATGGGGAAGAATTCAAAGAACACGGTCGGGATGGACACAACTGCATCTACGTGGAAGGATCAAATGTCGCCCTGATCATCCGTATTCCCGGTGTCAATGGACACATCATTTCCGAACCCACGTCGACCATGTATCTGTTCCCATGGCTATTCCTCAAAGGTCCCAAACCGCTGTTCGCAGCTGCTGCCAACCGGATCAGAAATGATTTCGGTCCGATGATGAAGAATACGGATAACGCGGTTATTGTTGAACTGCTTGGTGTGAAACGGTCAGAGGTGGCATTGCAAAAAGGTGATTTGCGCATTCACTATGATTTCGCATCAAAATACTATGAACTTTTCAATCTGAAAAAGGATCGAAGAGAAATGAATAATATTTACAATCCGACAGGAAAGATTTCTACGGAATATAGGACTCTTGTGCAGAAATATCTCGGTGTTCGCAAGAAAATGCAGCGAGTGATATTTCGTAAATAATCTTACTGTCATTAAAAAAAACAGTTTTCGGGATTGACGGAATGCGATCGAACTGAAAATATCCCGTTCACTGGACCACATCGGTGGATGTCTGATTGAACGAAGAATACGGAATTCTGCGATGAAAATCAGAAACACCGCAATATGGTCCCCGGTGAGACATACGTTATTTGATTAGATTCAATAATGAAAAGGAGAAAGCCATGTACAAAGTGATTGCAACCTGTGCCGTAACTCTGCTGTTTGTTGCATGCAATAATAAGCCCTGCCCCGAATGTAAAGAACCGGAGGCGCCCAAGAAAGCTGAAGTCACGAAAAAGGATCTGAAGGACCTGAACGACAAATTGAACTATGCGGTCGGATATGATGTGGGACGTTCCGCGTCCCGCAATCGAATGGAACTGAAAAACGACGTCTTTCTGAAAGGCGTTGTTGATGGTATGGCCGACAAGGACGACCCCGAGGCGGGGCTTCTGGATGATAAAGCGCGCATCGAAGTGAAACGCGAGCATTCAAAAATCAGACGAGAGGAAGAACGCAAAGAGCGTGAAGCTTCTGCCGCTGAAAATAAAAAGAAGGCCGATGAATTCCTTGAAGAAAATAAAAAGAAGGAAGGCGTTGTTACAACGGAATCCGGACTTCAGTATAAAATCGAAAAAGAAGGCGATGGTCCCAAACCCACTGCGGAAGATCGCGTATCTGTTCACTACAAAGGGACGCTGATTGACGGTTCAGAGTTTGACAGCTCCTACAAACGCAACCGTCCGGCAACTTTCCCCGTTGGCCGTGTGGTGAAAGGATGGACCGAAGCGCTTCAACTGATGCCAGTCGGTTCAAAATGGACGCTGTTTATTCCACCGGATCTGGGTTATGGGGAGCGCGGCGCTGGATCGAAAATTGGTCCGAATAGCGCACTTATTTTCGAAATCGAACTGCTCGAAATCGTCAACGAAGAAAATCAGGACGCAGCAGCGGCCAAGCCTGCGGCTAAACCGGCTAAAGCGGCCAAGCCTGCGGCCAAACCGGCTAAACCAGCAGCGGTAGCCAAGCCGGCAGCAGCAGCGAAACCAGCAGAAAACTCGGCTGAATAATTCGATTCAGAAATCGCATCTGATTCTTCCCGCTGAATCTTTTTCATTCATCTTTTTTCTTCCAAAAACACAATCTGGCGTTGCAAAACAAAAAATATTCTCTATTATCCGCCTGTCTCTGGTCGCAAACACCCGATAATTCCAGCCACTGATGGAGCTATTCAAAATGAAATTAAACTTTGACAAACTTGGAAACGGCCTATTGCCCGCAATTGTTCAGGACTACGAAACCGGTAAAGTTCTGATGGTTGCCTTTATGAACGAAGAAGCGTTTGCGCATACCGTGAAAACAAAGAAAGCCACCTTTTATTCTCGATCCCGTGATCAGTTGTGGGTCAAAGGAGAGAGTTCGGGAAATATTCAGGAAGTAAAAGAGATTTACGTGGATTGTGATGAAGACACCGTTCTGGTGAAAGTGAATCAAATCGGCAACGCGGCTTGTCACAAGGGATATAATTCATGTTTTTATCGCCGGCTGGATGATGATGGTGAGCTGAATATCGTTGAGGAAATCGTATTCGATCCGAGCCAGGTATATAAAAAATAAGGGAGAGTCGCTATGAGCCAGAAATTGAAACTTGGAATTCCCAAAGGCAGTTTGCAGGAAAGCACCGCCGCATTGTTCGCCAAAGCGGGTTACAATATTACTTTTCGTTCCAGAAGTTATTATCCATCCATTGATGATGTTGAAATCGAATGCATGCTGATTCGTGCCCAGGAAATGTCCCGATATGTTGAGAACGGGATTCTGGATATTGGACTGACCGGATTGGACTGGATCGTTGAAAACGGTTCAGATGTTGAACAGGTCGCTGAGCTGGAATACGCCAAAGCCAGTTACGGCAATGTCCGATGGGTTTTGGCCGTCCCCAATGATTCTGATATAAAAGGCCCAAAAGATCTCGAAGGAAAGACCATCGCCACTGAAGTAGTGAATCTTACCAGAGAATATCTGAAAAAACACGGTGTCAGCGCAAAGGTTGAATTCTCATGGGGCGCCACTGAGGTCAAGCCCCCAAAGCTGGCCGACGCCATTGTGGAAATTACCGAAACCGGATCGTCCTTGCGCGCCAATAACCTCAAAATCATTGACGATATCCAAATTTCAACCACGCGACTGATTGCCAATCGCGACGCCATGAAAGATGCGTGGAAGAGAAACAAAATATCGAGAATCGCTCTTATGCTCGAAGCCGCCATCCGGGCGCGAAATTTTGTTGGTTTGAAATTGAATTGCTCCGTGGACACGTTGGATACCATCATCGCGCTACTGCCCTCACTGCATAACCCCACCGTTTCGTATCTCAGCGATGAAAGTTGGCGTGCGATTGAAATTATTGTCGAAGAATCCATCGTGCGAACACTGCTGCCCAAACTGAAAGAAGCGGGCGCTGAAGGCATTATCGAATATCCCATCAATAAAATTATTCCCTGAAATCCCGGATTGCTTTTTCGCTTCCTTTATCGTTTCAGACATCCGGTGTTGTGATATAAGTGAAACATGACTCCGGCGTGCACCAGAACGCTGCTCTATGTGGTAGTCGCATTGCAATTCTTCACCGTTCCCGCCTGTGCCGGCAGGATGCATCCGGGGAGCCGTCTCACTGGAATTGCGTCTTACTACTCCGACAAATTGCATGGCCGAAAGACCGCCAGCGGTGAGGTATATGACCGGAACAAATTGACGGCCGCTCACAAGTCATTGCCATTTGGTACAAAGGTCAAGGTCACCAATCTGGCGAATATGAAAACAGTCATTGTAAAAATCAATGATCGCGGGCCGTTCGGCGATCGAAAACGAATCATTGATTTGTCACGGGCAGCCGCCAACCGTCTGGATATGATTCGTCAGGGAATTGTCAGAGTTGAAGTTGAAATTCTGAAAATGCCCGCAAAGAAATAAGTCACAACTCGGCAATTCTCAGTTGTTATACAAGCCCCGTTATCCCACTCGTTCAAAGGGTCTCCGTGAGCTCGCCTCTTCGCCAACAGAACAGTGCCTGGGCTTATCCCTCGAACAGAGGCAATTTTCGAATCCAGCCATACTTGTCGGCTTCCAGACCCAACTGAATGTTGACGAGCCGGTTGTATAACCGGGTGCAATAGTCTCCGGGCTTGTCGTCCAGACAGTATTCCACTTTTCTATCCCGCCAGGTAATCGATTTGACCGGCGTAATCACTGCCGCAGTACCGCAACATCCGGCATCCACAAAATCAAATATCTCATCCACGGCAATGGAGCGTCGCTGGGGTCGCATTCCCATATCTTCTGCAATCTGAATCAGTGACATGTTGGTAATCGATGGCAATACCGAGTTGCTGGCCGGTGTTACATATTGACCATTCCGCGTTACACCGAAGAAATTCGCAGGACCGGATTCATCCAGATACTTCTTTTCCCGGGCGTCGAGATAGAGGGCTTCGGTATATCCTGCCATTTTGGCTTTAAAGCTTGCGCGCAGTCCAGCAGCGTAATTTCCGCCCACTTTCACGTCCCCAACCCCATTGGGCGCAGCTCGGTCAAACTCTTCTTCCACAACCAGTGTGACCGGCTTGAACCCTTCTTTGAAATATGGACCCACCGGTGTCACCATCACGATAAACATGTACTCATCGGCAGGGCGTACGCCGATTCGCGCGCCGGTACCAATGATTAGCGGACGCACATACAGGGTTGCTCCGGTGCCAAACGGAGGTACAAAATGACGGTTGGCGTGAACAACTCTATCGATGGCATCCTGAAACATTTTTTCGGGAACTTCCGGCATGAAGATTTTTTTACAGGAACGATTGAGGCGCAGTGCGTTTTCCACATCGCGAAAGACAACTACATCTCCGTTCTGCTGTTCGTAAACCTTCAGACCTTCGAAGGCTTCCTGACCATAGTGAAGACAAGTCGCTGCCATGTGCATTGGAATATACTCATCAGAACTGAGTACGCCCTCACCCCAGACGCCATCTTTCCATGTATACCGTATGTTGTAATCGGTCTTCCGATAAGTAAATCCCAAATTCTTCCAATCCAAAGCGACCCGTTGCATCCATGTACTCCAATAATATTCTATTTTCTATTCTTCCCGTTGGTAAAAGCAGTACCAATGCTACCTTTTACTGCATCCATTCCCTTGTGGCCAACGGGTCATCGTTTATAAAATGGCGTATCGATTATTTCAATCTTTTTAATGCATTAAAGCTGAGCTCCCTCAGTTGGGAATTCTGATGACCAAGCGCAAGCATTTCAAGCCACGCAATGGCATCCGGACCGCCAATGCTGGAAAGCACCTGAATACACCTTGCCTCCACTTCAAGACCACCGTTCTGCGCGATGCGAATGATGCGACTCACGTGCTCGGGGCTGGCCAGTACGGCAGCGGTTTCGGCAGCTGCCTGTCCGACTTCCGTTCTGGGGTCATCCAATAAGCCAATCACACCGGGGGCAGCGGCGGCAACTTTCTGATCTCTGAGAATGGAAAGCGCAAGAATCTGCTCATCCGGTTCCGGCGACTTCAATGCGGCAATCCACGTTTTTTTTGAACCATTGCAGATGCGGATATTCGCGCTGATCGCCTGTTTCAGATCTTTAAGAACACCTTTCACCAGACTTTCCCGTCGGGCTACGGTAGTTCCTTCGATACTGCCCATGACAACCACTTTCACGGGTAAATGTGCAGACGCATTGGAAACTCTGAAGAGATACCGCCCCTCGAGCACCATCACGCTTCCCGTCTCATCGGTATGTATATTGCCGCGAACAAACAGCATGGGCGTGTCTTTGGTTGTCAGTCCAGGTAATTTCTGAATTATCGGCGCCAACCGGACAGCCAGATCAGACGCCGAAAATTGACCGCTGTCGTCGTTCCAGTCCTGAATCTTCAAATGAAAGCGTGCCCCCGAATCCGAGGAATCCGAGTGTTTTGCGCATCCTGCTGCGCACAGTATGAGTATCGCACAGGAAATTAGCCGGAACGGATGGAAAACCGATTTTGAGTTCATCTGTTGCTCACTGTCAGATCGTTAGTGTCCCCGAGTAAATATCGCAACGCCTTTTGGCCGGTTGAACGGAAATCCTGCCGATAATTGTGACCGGCGCCGCGCATATCAACATAGACGGAAACAAGGCCTTTTCGCTTAATTTTCACTTGAATTCCTGATGTTTTTTGCCTGTTGCCAGCAGTGCTCATTGCCAGACCAATCCGTTCAACTCCTCTTTGTTTCATACTCAGCAAGTGTCTATCAAGTTGTTTCAGTCCACCTTCTATTAAAAATACCGTATCAAACCAGTCCGGATGCAATTGAATCAGTTCCGGGATCAATATGGCCCCGAGGGAAAATCCAACCAGAACCGCGCCTTCCCGGGTCACTGCCCCGGGGAATCTGGATTCCAGAGCCGCCAGCGCTGCCATCATTTCGCTACTTACTGTTTTCGCACCACCTCGATACGTCCACCGATCTTCCGCCTCTGTTGCCCACGGGGTTCTCACGCCTCGCGGACACAGGATCCAGCCATACCAGGATGCAACCGACTGCCACATATCGCATTGCCACTCCGGTCGGTCGAAATTGCCATGCAGCACGATCACTACCGGTCTGGCAGTGTTGGATTGCGCCGATGGAGAGACAAACACGGCATGGTTGAAACCGGGGACTTTCAGTCGCTCGGGGCTTTCTGTCAGCGGATACAGGGGGTTTGAATCTGAAATTTCCACAACGGCGCGCCCGGAATTCTGTCCCCCTCTTCTGAGGTCGCTCTCCGCAGCGGGAACCATCGCAGACGATACGGCGACTGTTCCGTTGTTGTCGAAATCACTAGCGGGATTCAATTCAGTTGCAGCCCTGTCTCCGCAGCCGAACGCCACCAGGGAAATGGCCCCCAAAAGCACGTTGATGAGGAACAGCGAATTGAAATTGAAACCGGTAGCCTGCATTCTTTTCTTCCTTTACACCGTTTCATAATAATGCAAATCATGTCTGGAAAAACCATGAAATCAGCAGACCGGAATATATTCCGGCGCACTTGGGTGAGATATGAAGGCATTACGCGTCGCTGCCGCAACCCTGAACCAGACACCGCTCCACTGGGGCCGGAACCTCAACAACATCCGCAAGGCAATTCAGCTGGCAAAAGAACAACGGGTCTCCCTCCTGTGCCTGCCTGAAATGGCTATCACCGGATATGGCTGCGAAGATGCCTTTCTCTCACCCTTCGTGCAGGACACCGCACTCTCCACCCTGTTGGCGTGTACTGCGGACTGCACCGATATCACTGTGGCAGTGGGGCTTCCGATATTCTTTGAAAGCGCGCTGTATAACGCTGCCGCACTAATCAGTACCGGGCAGATTCGCGGGATAGTGGCCAAGCAATTTCTGGCCGGCGATGGCATTCACTATGAACCACGCTGGTTCAAACCATGGAAGGCCGGACGGCGGGGTGAGCTGCGCATAGATGGAAATCCGGTTCCTTTTGGCGATTTGTTCTTTAATATCAATAATGTTCGCATCGGGTTCGAAATCTGCGAAGACGCCTGGGTCGCCGAACGTCCCGGTATCCGGCTGGCCAGACGCGGTGTGGATATTATCCTCAATCCCAGTGCCAGTCATTTCAGTTTCGGCAAGTACGAAACCCGTCAGTCCTTTGTTCGTGAAGGGTCCAGGGCCTTCGCCGCCACATATATCTACACCAACATGGTGGGTAACGAAGCTGGCCGAATCGTGTATGATGGCGGTGCACTCATCGCGTCCGCCGGCAAAATGGTGGCCAGCGGGCCGCGTTTCACATTCCGGGACGTTGACCTGCTGGTCCACGATGTTGATATTGAATTCACTCGCATGCAGAAAACCCAACGATCGTCCGGCTCGTCCGGTGAGCGAACCCCGGAGGTGGTGTGTGATGCGCCCCATTTTGAAGCGCCACGTACACCGTTGCCCCAGAAGCCCATCCGGGAGATGGCGTCCGTAAAGTCCGATGAGTTCGCTCGCGCGGTCAGTCTTGGTCTGTGGGATTACATGACCAAAAGCCATTCAAAAGGGTTTGTCCTGTCCTTAAGCGGCGGGGCAGATTCCGGGGCAGTGGCCGTCCTCGTAAGAATCATGGTGGAGTTGGCACTCAAAGAGATTGGCCCTGAAGGAATTCGCGCCAGGGCATCGTTTCTGACCGGGGCAGCGGATACTGCGTCGGCGATAGTCAACGAGCTGCTCTCCTGTGTGTACCAGGGGACCCGCAACAGCTCAGAAATTACCCTCGCTGCGGCACGGACGGTGGCCCAGTCCATCGGCGCGCGGTTCATGCAATGGGATGTGGATGGTCTAGTATCGTCGTACACCGATATGCTATGCCATGCCCTGAACCGACCGCTCTCCTGGGAACAGGATGACCTTGCGCTTCAGAACATTCAGGCCCGGGTGCGCGCACCGGGGGTGTGGATGCTGGCCAATATCCGGGGTGCCCTGCTGGTTTCCACCAGTAACCGCTCCGAAGCAGCAGTGGGATATGCAACCATGGATGGAGATACCAGTGGTGGATTGAGCCCCATTGCCGGTATCGACAAGGCATATCTGCTCCAGTGGCTGTCCGAGGTGGAACTGAAAGGGGTCTGTGGATTGCCCCCCCTGCCGTTCCTGAGCGTTATTACCGCACAGAATCCCACTGCGGAGCTCCGTCCCCTGGAACGCTCCCAGACGGATGAAACTGATTTGATGCCCTATACCGTACTGGAGTCCATTGAAAAGCTGGCCATTCGCGACCGAAAGAGCCCGGTTCAAATCTTCCAACTGCTACAGATTGAACTGGATGCCCCCACCGATGTGCTGAAAAACTGGATTATTCGATTTTTCACCCTGTGGGCCCGGAATCAATGGAAACGCGAGCGATACGCGCCCTCCTTTCATCTGGATGACGAAAACCTCGATCCCAAAACCTGGTGCCGCTTCCCCATCCTCAGCGGCGGATTTCAGAAAGAACTGGACGATCTCCGCAAGCTGTAGCCGCATCGGATGGTGCACCCCATGATGGCGCGTTCCAGTTGGCCGATGGGGTCAAGGGTGGTCATGAGGATATTACGCAGCATCCGGGAAGACACGTGCATCATGATGATGCGGAGTAGCTGAAAGCGCAGCTCGCCAATCACCGCACCGGCCACGGGGGTCCAGGCCAAATCGATGGCCGACGGCTGATGAAACCATCCCTCCACCAGATACTCCCAGGTCACGGAAGCGAACATGGCATATAAAAAAGATACCAGACCGGAATGGCCGATGGTGCGACCTGCCAGATACACTTCTGAACCGTACAGTCCGTGAAGGACCGTGTTAATCGCCCACGGATCGTCATCCAGCTCAAAAAAGATTTTACTGTAGTTCATGTATGGCCGTTCGGTCCAGCTCTCCCTGAACTGCTCAATACTGCCTTCACTTGGCGAAAACGCGTAAGGCCACAAAATCACCAACCCCGCGTACATGGCCAAATCCAACGCAACAATGCGCGCCAGAGGCAGTTTGACCCGGGTGGCGCCGGAAAGAGTGTCGCAGGTGGTGGGCCGTGGCGGACCTTCGGTATCGGTTTTCGCAATGCATGGAGACTGAACAATCAGAATGCACATCAGCAGACAGGGGACATAAGGCCATGCGAGACGATCGCCACGTACCGGCATCTTACCGCCCTGCCCGTTCGACAATGCATTCGTTCATCAGGTTTCGAATTTCGGTCGGTGTGACGGCATCCGGCACCCAGCGAAGGCTCTGATGTATCCGTTTTAAATGCTCGTACCGTTTCTGTTGCCTCGAAAAATCATACGCCAGGATCACCGGAATATGGACCAGATTCTCCTTGCGCAGCTTTTCCAGAATAAACAGTCCCTGATTATTCTGCAAAAATTTAAATGCCCGCAACGGATCGCCGTTATGTTCCCGGGTGGCCTTCACATGATCACCGAGCAAATCTGTCATGGGAATCCGGTCAAACCGCATGTCGAGGTAAATCAAATCGACCATTCGCGTCTGGAGAATCTCCACCGCCTGTTCGCCACTTTTGGCTTGCAGATATTCCGGTCCCTGCACGAACTGACTCAGACTGTCGAGGTATTCATCCCCATCTTCAATTATCAGTACTACCGTGTCCATCGTGTTCACCTCCATCACGTGTCATCGCCATAGGTGGCCACGGGTAATTTTACAGCCACTGCTTTTTGCCATTGGTCATCCCCGCTGAACACATCGAGCGTCCCATCGTACCGCGTCACCAGATCCGCTGTCAGCCCCAACCCCTCTTCAATATACCGCCCGCGCAACATTTCGGCCGTCAACTCCCGGGGCGACTTGTCCTTCACCAGGAGCACTGCCCGCTCGATACCCGTTACCATATCCACTTCGGTCTGGAGCGCCAGGGCAATTTCCACCTTCGAGGAGGCTTCGCCATATATCAGCGAGGATTGAATGGCGTTGCGAATCAGGTTGGTCACTATATCTTCAAATGCAGCTCTGGGGAGTGCCACGTTGACTGCGCTGTTTTCAGCGATTTCCAGTGTCATGCGCAGCGGTGCGAATGGCACACCCGCAAATGCCGGTTCCATGATGCACTGTTCATATACCGAACGCAAGAGCGCCTCATTCACTGCCAGGGTTCGGAGTTGATTCAACAAATCCCGGACCGCTTCATATCCTTCAATGTTGAGCAATGAAGAGGCGGCTTTCAAATCTTTTTTCAACGCCGTTTTTGACGCACTCGAAAGTTGCCCGTATCTGAGCAGTCTTGAACGGTTTCGCTGTATCAGTTTCATTCCCCGCAGCAGCGGAGACGTCACGGCATCTTTCCGCTTCAGGTTCAACCGTTTCTTATGGGCATCTCCAATCTGCTTCAACTCCGAAATATAGTGCTGAAGGCGCGCCTGAACCCCACCGGTGCCATTTTCGCCCAGCATTTTTTTGTGAAAATGGTCTACCCGTGCCGACACATCCTCTCCGGATTCGATGGCATCCACCAGACCAACCAGCATCATGGTATTGTGCTTGAGTACCTCGTGTCGAATGGCCGACAACGTGCGTTGAATCTGAATGCCGGCGTCCGGATGCTTTGCAATGAGGCGCCGCAAATCCGTACCTCCCCAGATGCGCAGGAACAGAATGAACAGCACCAGGGCCAGAGAGAGCAGCGTCAATGCCGCCATGGATTTGAACGCATCAAAACGATCTGCGAGTTTATCCCGTAATGCCCGCGCTTCCGCCCGATAAATGGAGGCCGAATCGTTCAGCAAAAACGACCGAATCCGCTTTTGCGCCAGCATCAGTTGCCGAAGTCGGGCCAAATCTTTCAGAATCGATATAAAATCTTCGCCCAAATCTCCGGCATCCAGTTTGGCCAGCAGATAGGTGGCACCCGTGTATCCCAGTTGTTCCGCACGCAGCAGGTGAATCCGTCCCCTTCGGGGATTGCCGAGTTCGATGTAGGCCCGGGCCAACTGCTCATGAATAATGGGCTGGCTTTCCACCTTCTGCAGCGACTCGATCATCACATCCCGCGCATCCCTGATTTTGCCTGCCCCCATCAGAATCCGCGCCTCCAGATTCAGCACCACCGGCCCGCGATCTTTTTCATCCAGGTTTCGCAGCGCCGCCATGGCACCGTTCAGACTTCCCCGTTTCAGATGAGCTTTTGCCTTGCGCAGTGACTCCGACAGAGCGGGACTCAGCTCATCGCCATCGATTTGCACCGCTTCATCCAGACCACTCTCAATCAGTGCCTCCGCGGGAATCAGGGTTTCGAGGGCCCGTTTCAATTTCATGGCGTCCTGCCGTTTGGCATCATCGGCTTCAGCACGATTCAGATAGCGTTTAACGTGGGACAGCGCCCCCAGCGGCTCTCCGGTTTCCCGCAACGCCACCGCCAAATCCAGCTCCAAATCGATCCATTGGGGACGGAGTTCCAGTGCGCGGGACAAAAAGACCACAGCCCATGACGCCTGGTCGCGGTTCTTTCGGTCCAGATACATTTGCGCCAGTTTTGCGTACAGCGACGGGTTGTCCCGGTCGATAACCAGCGCTCTCAGCCAGTACATCTCCGCATCATGCACTCTTCCTGTCCGGTACAGCAAATCGCCAAAGCCGGCCATGGCCCCGGCATAAATGGGGGATTCCTTGAGAACCTGGCGATACAACCGTTCTGACTGAACATATTTTTTGGCGTTGAACAGTTTCTGCGCGCTGGCGGCCAACCGTTCCGACTGCGGCGATACCTTGTCCCCCTGCCACCCCAGCCGAACACTTTGCGCCGCCACTTCCATCTCCCAGAGACGCCCTTCGGCAATGGCCAGTGTCGGTTCATCTTTTACGGATTCATACCATTGTATCGCCTCATCTGTTTTTCCCATATCGCGAAAGAAGTCGCCCAGCTCAATCTTAAGCTTGTCGTTCGGTTTTCGCTGTACCAGATATTCGCGATAATATCGCTCCGCCTCGGGCAGCTGACCGCGAAGAACTTCCAGCCTGGCCTGGCGAATAATCACCCGGGGGCTGTTGCCGAGCAATTCCCTGGCTTTAATGAGCAGTGCCGCCGCATTGCTCAGACTCTTTTCATCTTCCGGGAAAAATTCTACCAGTAAATCACTGTAATTCAGGTATACCACCGAGCGATCCGGTGCGATCAGAATGGATTCTTCGTAGTATTTCTGCGCATCTTCAAAATTTCCCAGAAGCGCATGGGCATATCCAAAATTATTCAGCACTTCGGCGTTCTGCGGATCCAATTCATAGGCTTCCCGAAACGATGCCAATGCCTCGGGATACTTGAATCTTTTCAGCAGTTTCTTGCCCTGCTCATTCTTTTCTCTGGCCAGATTCGCAATCGCGGCCTTCAAATCTTCAGCGACTTCAGAATCCATCCCCTCCGCCGGGGCCATAATGTTCGGCATCATTGGAACCGGCACGTCGGCAGCCTGATCGGTGTCGTTGTCTTCGAGAGGTGCTGCGCTCTGTGCCAGCATCATCAGCAGGAGATATGCCGAAAGCTGTGTCATCGCGGCTCGATTTCTCTGACGCGCAACCCCAGCTGGTTAAATCGCAGCCGCACCGCGCGTGCTTTAGCCGTATCCCCGAGAAGAACGCGGGCCATCATGGAAAAATCCCGTTTACAGGAGCGAAACAGCGACAGAAAATACTGGCGTTCTACATCGTTGGCCACGTCGTTGAGGGTGGTGGCGGATTTCAGCGTCACCGAAATGGCATTGTCGTCTGTGTTTTGTCCCGGTTGCCGGCTATCCGGCAGCGGAAGCACCCGCGCACTCTGAATGAGATTGCCCACAAGGCCGGCGTCCACCTGCAGATTGCTGGTTGAAATCGGAATTCCCCGGCGAAGTGTATCGATAGTATCAACCAGCGTGAACGTGATAAGATTGTAAATGAGCATTTCAAGTTCTCTGATGTTTCCGGGCCACGAGTGACTCTCGAGCAGTTTCCACACCGGATTGGGCACCACCAGATGAACAGCGTCATCATCTCCGGGACGCGAATTTCGTCCGACCACCAGGCGAATATCCGAAACGGTTCTGTTGCCGATAGCATCGGCCACTTCTTTGACCATTGCGGCGATGTCGTTGTTCTGCATAGCGCGGCGGGTAAACCGATCAGCCAGATAATGCAAATCTTCCAGTCGATGGCGCAGGGGCGGAATCTGAACGCGGGTGGCCGGAGACAGGCGCATGTACAAATCCGGGCGAAACGAACCGGAGGCCACTGCCTGATCCAGCGGTCGGTTGCTGGCCGCCACCACTTTCACGTCCACGAGAATCTCCCGTGGACTGCCCAGCGGCCGCACCTTTCGATCCTGGAGCACCAGCAGCAACTGCTTCTGCACTTCTAAAGGCGCATTCTGGATTTCATCGATAAACAGCGTCCCTTCATTTGCCATTTCGAAGACGCCCTTGCGATTTTCCACCGCTCCCGTATATGCACCTTTCACCGCGCCAAACAGATGCGCCGATAACAGATTCTCCGGGATGGTGGAGAGATCCAGCACCACGAAGGGGCCGGTTCGCCGACTGTTCAAGTGTACAAACTGTTCAGCCAGCCATGATTTCCCGGTACCTGTCTCCCCTTCCAGGATCACCGGCATACTCCCCCTGGCCAATACCGTCAGTCGGCGCTGAATGGATTTCATGGCGCTGTTGTTTCCCCACAACACCCGGCTACTGTCATCCTCCACCCTGGATCGCCGGGTGGCAGACGCAATCCGAACACGCAGGGCATCCAAATCCTGGCCGTCCAAAACATAGGTCATGGATTGGGAAATCAGATCTTTGGCGGCATCCACCAGGGACAAATCTTCGAGTGACGTCAGAAGGACCACTGGCAGCGCCGGAAAACGCTCATGGATCTCCCGCAGAATAGCCACCCCCTGAAATCGTTTGGTTCGGCGAAGACTGGCTCCTTCATCCAGCGTAAACAGGCGGTCCTCGGGAATGTCAAAATGCATATCCAGCAACACGGCATCAAGGGGGCCCCGGTAGGTCTCAAGAAATGAAATGGCAGATGGGCCATCTCCGATACAGGTGCGGGCATCCCCCTTCCGATTATCGACAATCAGCTCACATTCCGGCATGTGTCTGTGGATAAGCTCCGCATACGTGTCACCATCGTCCACGAGCAGTATACGAATCCGATCACTCATCGCTTTCCTCCCCAATAATCTGCTGAATGGTTTCTGACACCTGTCTGGCAATCTTCTGGATTTGCCCGACGTGGGGAGCGGGAGCGCTATCCTCGGCGTCCAGGAAACGCCGCATTTCCAATGCCTCTGCAATGGCTGCGCGCAACAACTCATAGCTTGAAAACGCATAATTCAGAGCGTCTATTTCACTGTGATACCGATCCCAGATTTCCCGCGCGGTCTGCACGCGTCCCCCCACTTTCCGGGTCTCGAAAAGGGCAGTCTTCAACGCTTCTTTCACCATATCCGGCGGGGAATCAACGGTCAGATGGGACAAATGGAGAAACAGGTATTTTCCGAGGTCATGCTTTAAATCGAGCAGTATGTCGATTAACTCGTCCTTCTGTGTCCAGCGAGAATCTATCATTCATATACAAATACTACTGTCTGTAAAAATCACAAAATAAAAACGGCGTGATCTCGCTGAACCGGGTGGGGCAGTGCGATGGAATGCAATCTACAATCCGGCGGAAAAATGGCAGTCCATCTCATAGAGCATTTCTTCGAATCTGCCCCAGACGTCCTGTAAATGAATGGACATGACAACCACGTCGTGGAGATTCCCGTACACATCCCGGATATATTTGGGACGAACCGCTTCCCGGGAAAATCCTTCACGGGTCAGCTTGGTCTGTGCCCCCCGGTGTTCCTTGAGGACTTCTACAAACAGGCGCTCAATTCCCTGGTTCGTGGCCAGTTCCACCAGTTGATGTAACAGAATCCGGCCAATTCCCAGATGGTTGAACAGGGGTGCGACGGTACAGCGCAGTTCCGCCACATGATGAGACCATGCGAACGGTTGGCGATCGATGGAACCGGTTGCCACAATATCACCATCCATTTCGGCGAGGAGCGCCCAGCGTTCGTGTCCGTTGTAGCTGCTCAATTCATCGCGACACCGGTCAAAATCAGACACATCGTATCGAAAATAGTTTTTTCGGAAACCGGGCATTGTACAGACAAATTCGTGGAACCGATTCAGATCTGTATTCACTCTGGGTTGTCGCACTGCCAGATCCTGACTGGTTGGCAACTTAAAATGATGTTCCGGATAATACTCCATTGCGAACCTCCATTTTGTTAATTCGGTTTACCGCCAACACGTTGGACGGCGTGCCACGCTATTGTCGAGGCGCTATTGCCGCCATGGGTTCGTCGTGATTTGAAACAGTGAGAATGTGATGAATTGAAGACCGGATTGGGCGACGACTTTTTCTGATTTTTCGCATTTGGGCCAGGCAAACCTCCACAGAAATTATAACGATGAAACGGATGGCGTGCAAACCAAATCACTTCTCCTTGACCGCCACCGATTGGGGCATAAAGTTTGTGAGAGGGAGGTAAACATGAGTGATAACAACAAACTCGTTGTCTGTACCCACTGTGGCGCCGCGAACGCGATTCCACCCACAAAGGATGTCATCGATGGCAAATGCGGAAAGTGCCACCTGCCGTTGATTTCCCCGAAGCCCAGCGAAGTGAATGGAGAAATATTTTCCCGGATTATCGCCCGAAGCAATCTGCCGGTCCTTGTCGATTTCTGGGCCCCCTGGTGTGGACCCTGCCGGATGATGGCGCCTCAATTCGAAGGCGCCGCCAGCCGTCATTCAGGCAAAGTTGTGTACCTCAAGCTCAACACCGAAAAGGAACCGCAGATTTCGGCCATGTACAATATTCGCTCCATTCCCACTATGGCGTTGTTCCGGGATGGTAAGGAAGTCAACAGAGCCTCCGGCGCAATGGACGCCAACCGCATCGTTCAGTGGGTGGAGAGCACGTTGCCGGGGTGACGTCCCGGGGTCCATGAAAAATTTTTCGAGGCGGAACATTCTCCTGCTCTTTTGTGCCCGGATATGGTAAAGCCGCAGCCAGGTGCCAATGTGCCGGTTGAATACGCGACTGGTGAAATTAAACCGAGAAGGAGAAACCACGGGTGACCGACACAGAGAAGCGACATGTTGGACTCTTTCGCAATGTATTTTTGCACTATTCAGAAACCTTCATTCACGATGAGCTTCGTCATCACGAACGATATGAGGCAACGGTTTTTACCCGGCAGTGGAAAAACCACGCACAGTTCCCGGGACATCAGGTGGAGTATGTGGAAAAACTGCCAGAGGAGCGACACCCGCTGGCATCGCTCTGGTATGGACTGACCGGACGAAACAAACGGTTTTTCGAATCAATCCATAAGCTGCAGCCGGATATTCTCCACGCCCATTTTGGCCACAATGGCCTGTACGCGCTTCCATACGCCAGGGCCTTCAAGCTGCCGCTGGTGGTTTCCCTTCATGGCAGAGACGTCACCATCCTGCTTGGCAACGATCGGTTTCATCCCGGGTACTGGAAATACCTTTCCGGTTTTCGGACATTGTTCCGCGACGCCAATCTGTTCCTTGCTGCATCCACGGAACTGAAGCAACTGATGGAACAGATTGGATGTCCTGCCGAAAAAGTGATTGTCAATCCGTTGGGTATCGACCTTGACATGTTTCAGCCCACCAACACCCCCCTTGCCGGAACGGCGCCCATCGTACTGATGGTGGGTAGATTTGTAGAAAAAAAAGGTCATATCTACGGCATCCGGGCTGCCGCCATGGCCCGGGATGCAGGGTGTAACTTTAAGCTGGTGCTGGTGGGAGATGGACCGCTGCGCATGGAATGCGAACGGTTGGTTTCCGAGCTGAACCTGTCGTCCCACGTGCGCTTCACCGGCCCCCTTCCCCACAATGACGTGCGGGATCTCATGAATCAGGCGTTTGTGGTAATGGCCCCGAGCGTCATTGCGAAAAATCTAGACCGGGAATCCGGCATCATTGTCCTCAAGGAAGCCGCTGCCTCAGGTGTTCCGGGAATCGGCACCCTGCATGGTGGTATCCCGGATATTATCGACCATGGCGAAACGGGATTTCTGGTGCCGGAACGTGACGCAGCATCCATTGCAAAACATCTGATTGCGCTGCTGAACAATCGGGATCTCCGCGCGCAGATGGGCATTGCCGCACGAATCAAAATGGAATCGGAGTACAACATCGTTTCGCGGGTGAAACAGCTGGAATCCATCTACGATGATGTGATTGCGCACCATCACTGCGCCCATTGAATTACTTGAAAACTTCGCTGTTAAGGAGCGGTTCGTCGAACGCCGTCATAATTTCAACGCCGTCATTCGTCACCGCAATGGTATGCTCGAATTGCGCGGACAACTTGCCGTCAACGGTGACCGCCGTCCAGTCGTCGTCCAGAATGACAGAACGGTAATCGCCCTGGTTGATCATGGGCTCAATGGTGAAAGTCATTCCCTGAATCAGCCGCTGTCCCCGGCCTGCCTTACCAAAGTGCAACACCTGCGGCCCTTCATGAAAATTGCGACCAATGCCATGCCCCACAAAATCCTGCACCACTGAAAAACCGTTGGACTCCGCGTATTGCTGAATCACCGCGCCAATATCTCCCAGCCGGGTTTTGGGCTTCACTTTTTCTATGCCTCTTTTCAGACACTCCCGGGTGACTTCCACCAGATTACGCACTTCATCAGAAACGTTGCCCACATAAAATGTGGCAGAGACATCCCCGTGCCAGCCGTTCAGAATGGACGTCACATCCACGTTGATGATGTCGCCTTCATTCAGCTTTCGATCACTGGGAATCCCGTGGCAAATCACCTCATTGACGGATGTACATACACTTTTGGGATATCCGCGATATCCCAGCGGGGCGGGCGTGGCATTGTGTTTAATGGTGTAGTCATGCACAAATCGATTAATTTCGTCTGTCGTAACGCCTGGTGCAATTAATTTGGCCGCTTCCACCAGGGTTCTGGCTGCCAGCTTGCAGGCCTTTCGCATTTCCACCAGATCTGCTTCACTTTTAATGACAATGTTCGACATTGATTCTCCGTATTATCCGCGCTCAATTCGCAACGATGTTGACCAGCTTGCCGGGGACCACAATGACCTTCCGGATGGTCTTACCTTCAATATGCTTTTGAATGTTTTCGTGTGCAAGGGCGAGTTTTTCCATCTCCTCTTTTGAGCAACCGGCTGGCGCCTCAACGGTACCCCGCATCTTGCCCATCACCTGAATGGCGATAGTGATCGTATTTTCTTTGATTGCTTCTTCATCAAAAGAGGGCCATGCCGTTGTGGCCACATTGCCGGATTGTCCCAGCAATTGCCATATTTCTTCACAGATATGGGGGGCAAATGGAGACAACAGATTTGTCAGGGCCAGCACCGCTTCTTTCTGGACCGCCGCGTCCGCATCATTTTTCCCGTCCACACGGAACTTCGAAATGGCGTTCATGAACTCCATGATTTTGGCAATTGCCGTATTGAAATGGAATCGTTCATGAACATCTTCTGTCACTCCCTTGATGGTCTGATGCGTCAGCTTGCGAAGTTCCTGTCCGGCATCACTCAGGGCGGCTGCATTTCCGTCGAACACCGCAGCATTCTTCAGCTCGTCCATGCGCTGTTGTACCATGTTCCACACCCGGGTAAGGAACCGATGCACGCCATCGACGCCCTCATCCTTCCACACCAGATCATTTTCCGGCGGCGCTGCAAACAGAACAAACATTCGCGCCGAATCCACTCCATACTTTTTCATGATGGCTTCGGGGTCAACGCCGTTGTATTTAGACTTCGACATTTTCTCCACCCGCCCGGTAAGCACCTTCCTGCCATTCTTGCGACTCAGTCCGTTTTCATCGATATCGTCATCGGTGTGCCACACCGGATTGCCATTTTCGTCCCGGGTGAACCGGGTTTCCTTGCATACCATGCCCTGGGTCAACAGCCGGTGAAATGGTTCCGGCGACACCGTTTCAGGAAAAAAGCCCAAATCCTGCATCAGTCGATGGTAAAACCGGCTATACATCAGATGGCCCACCGCATGTTCAATTCCACCGATGTACTGATCTACCGGTAACCACTTTTCGATGGCTGCCGGATCCACCGGACCACCTTCATATCTGGGAGATGCGTATCGCAACTGATACCACGATGATTCCATGAATGTATCGAACGTATCGGTTTCCCTTCTGGCCGGGCCACCACATCCGGGACAGACGGTGTGCACGAACGACTCACACTTTGCAAGGGGCGAACCCCCTTCTGCTTCGAACTTCACATCTTCGGGCAACGTCACGGGAAGCTGGTCTTCAGGAACCGGCACCACATCACATTTGTCGCAGTACACCACCGGAATGGGCGCGCCCCAGTATCGCTGTCTGGATACACACCAATCGCGGAGGCGGTAATTGATGGTTTTTCCGCCCCATCCCTTTTCCGCCAGGTAGTCGGCAATGGATTCAATGGCTTCCCGATTATTGCGGCCAGTGAACTGCGCAGAATTCACCATAACGCCATCGTCCACGTACGCTTCAGTCATGTCAGCGGGATTGAGTGCTGTATTTGCATCCGGCTGAATAACCGCCTCCACCGGCAAACCATACTTCCGGGCGAATTCAAAATCGCGCTGATCGTGGGCTGGTACGGCCATCACTGCCCCGGTTCCGTAGTCCATCAGCACAAAGTTGGCGATATACACGGGAACCCGAACGCCATTTACCGGATTAATGCAATATTTTCCCGTAAATACCCCTTGCTTTTCATAATCCTCTGACCCTCGCTTTCGCTTGTCCTCAGCCAGCACTTTCTGCACAAAGCCATGCACCACTTCCTGCCGTTCCGTACCGGCGGCGAGTTTGAGTGCCATTGGATGCTCCGCCGCAAGACTCATGAATGTAACCCCCCACAGGGTATCGGGGCGGGTGGTAAATACCGGCAGCAAAGTTTCCCCGTCGACCGGCTCTTCCAGCTTGAATTCCACCCGGGCGCCGTGGCTCTTTCCGATTCGGGAGCGCTGCTCCAGTACCACCCGCCTGGGCCAGTTTTCTTCCAGCACATTGTCGATACCGTCGAGCAATTCCTCGGCATATGCGGTGGTTTTAAAGAACCACTGGGTCAACTCCTTCTGAATCACCGGCAATCCATAGCGATAGTCCACCCCATCAATTACCTGCTCATTGGCCAGCACGGTCTGCATTTTTTCTGACCAGTTCACCAGCGCCTTTTTGCGGTAAACAAGCCCTTTTTCGTAGGCCCGTATAAAAATGAGCTGTTCCCATCGGTAATAATCGGGATGACACGTGGCAATTTCGCGATCCCAGTCATACCCCAGACCGAGCTTCTGAAGCTGGCCCCGCATGTCTTTAATATTTGCATAAGTCCATCCGGCCGGGTGAACCCCCCGCTCTATAGCGGCGTTTTCCGCAGGTAAACCGAATGCATCCCAACCAAACGGATGCATCACGTGGTAACCGCATTTCACTTTGTAGCGGGCCACCACATCGCCAATGGAGTAATTGCGAACGTGCCCCATATGCAGTCTGCCGGAAGGATAGGGAAACATTTCCAGCATGTAGAATTTGGGGGCATCCGATTCCTCTCGGGTGTAGAACGTACGCTCTTTTTCCCAGTACTGCTGCCACCTGGATTCGATTTCATTCGGTTGATACTTCGCTGCCATATATATACTCCATCACAACCGGCCTTCCCGCCGGGATTCCATCAACAGGGAGGCGTTATAAAACGAGACATCAATCGGTACAAGGGATCATTTGCTTTAAATACGCGAGACTGCATCTGGATGGGAGGATGTCTCCCACGCCCGAATCAACCATCGGCGGTATATTCAGTAGGGCCATCGTTCAACGAATCGCACACGGGCAGTTCAATAACAAAGTTCGCACCGCCCGCTGCACCTCTTTCAAAAATGCATTTTCCAGTTATGTTCTTTCACAATGATGGAATACGAAATAGAAAGTCCCGGCCCTGTCCCCTTGCCCACCGGTTTGGTGGTGAAAAATGTAAACCCGGCATGAACGGAAATGAAGTGCCGACATGAGCGCGAGCGCTGCTCAGTTCACCTTGAACTTCACATCGCCGTTTTCGAAGAAATCCACAATTTGACGGGCGGCGGCAATGCCCGCATTAATGTTGGCTTCCGCTGTCTGCGCGCCCATTTTTTTGGCGGTCACAAATACCCGCTCGCCCGCTATATTCACCAGTGTCGAGAGACAATCCGGCGTCAAATCCGAACCATAAAGCAAATCCGTCCGTTCCGTCATGGCTTTCACCAGACCATCCTCATCAATCACTTCTTTTCTCGCTGTGTTAATGAGGGCAGCGCCGGATTTCATGGATGACAGTAAATCATAGTTAATGGATTTTTTCGTCTGTCCGGTTGCCGGAATGTGAAGGGAGATGTAGTCACAGCTACTGTACAGGGCTTCAATCGAATCCACGGACTCGACCCCATCGGCTTCGATAATGGCGTTGTCCACGAACGGATCGTAGGCTTTCACGGACATCCCGAATCCTTTGGCGATAACCGCAACAATTTTGCCGATATTGCCATAGGCATGAATGCCAATTGTTTTCCCGCGGAGTTCGGTACCAGCTTTACCACTGTAATTCTTACGCGCCAGATTCAGCATCATCCCAAATGCCAGCTCAGCTACCGCATTGGAGTTCTGCCCCGGGGTGTTCATCACTGTCACATCGGCGCCAGTAGCTGCGGCACAATCCACATTGTCAAATCCCGCACCGGCGCGAACAACAATTTTGAGATTTTTTCCCGCTGCAATGACGTCTTCTGTGACTTTATCACTGCGGATAATCACTGCGTCCACGGTGGAAATGGCATTCAGCAATTCGGACTTATCCGTGTAGTTTTCAAGCAGATTCAAGGTATATCCGGCACTGTCCAGAACCTCGCGGATACCATCCACGGCGGCCTTGGCAAAAGGTTTTTCGGTTGCGACCAACACTGTTTTCGACATCTATGCCTCCTATATGCGAATTATCTGTAAGCGCTATGAATATGCACCCGCATCTCCAACGCACCTGATTGAATGACCCGCATTTCATATGCCAATCCATTTGGTTTGTCATCAGATAATGCTGCGGATAACCGAAAAACATCGGAAAAAGCACTAGAATATAACGTAATTCACGCGGTTGCGGTGGATGTGTGCTAAGAGCACAACGCCTCGATTTCACCCATGGTTAAAAAATGAATATCAGTCATTTTCGACAAACAGATTCCGAATGATCTGACTGATAAATGATTGCACCAGAACCCGCTGATGGGACAGTGCCCCCCCCAACGCAGTTTGCACAGACAGTCCTTCGAGCAATGCGGCACTGAGCTCAAATGAATCGGCGAGCCGGCTGGCAAAGTTCCCGGGAACGGCAATGTTGTCTCTATGGGCAATTGCGATACACAGATTTCCAATTTTTTCCCGGATGGCAGATAACAACTCTGCCCGTTTCTCGCTGAACCGGCTGTCATTCAATACCTCCGGCAATAATCGAATCCAGATTCGATCCAATGCCCTGGCGCCTTCTTCCGGGATTCTGTATCGCACGAACAGGCGAAAAACGGTCTCATCCATTGGCAGATTCCAGTTCAGACACTCTTCCGCATCGAACGCCAGTTGGGCTTCATAGGCCTGAATGAACAGTTGCAGCGCTACTTCAGATTTGTTGCTGAAGAACCTGTAAATGCCCCCTTTGCTGAATCCGGTCCGGCGGACAATGGCTTCCATGCTGAAGTCAGCATACCCTTTCTCATCGATTTCAACGCTGGCCGCTTCCAGAATCGCGGCAATCCATTTTTCTTTATTCCGATGTTTTGTCATGTTCCCCCGTCTTCTGAGCCATCCTGTTGTTCCGGTTCAATCCTACGTAACGCCAGTTTACTATACTCGAGCTACGTTTTTTGGGGAGGCCGAATGATACCAAATTAATTCAATACCGGGGTTGCCACAGGAATTGCGGCTGCCAATGGTCCTTCTGTCGATTTAATTTTTATAGTCGTCCCCGGCAGAAAGTTTCAATTTTCACGACAATCACAGTATTATACCCCATCAGGGCAATCCGGCGAATGCCGGGATCCCCGTTTGACCAGACAGGAAACTGAGCTTCAGAGGACACAATGTTTATGAGATTATTATCTCATCTTATTACAACTGTGCTGACCGTTTTTTTTGTGGCTGGTTGCAATGGACTGGGTCTGGTCCTCGAATTATGAACGATCGACTCACTTCAGAAAAACGTTCATGGAATATGAGTCGCATCCGGGCGAAAGATACAAAGCCGGAGCTGACCGTTCGCAGCATTCTGCATCGGATGGGATTTCGCTTTCGGCTGAATCGAAAAGATTTGCCCGGTACCCCGGACATCGTGTTTCCCAAATACCGAACCGCCCTGTTCGTTCACGGGTGCTATTGGCATCGGCATCCGCGTTGCAGCAATGCGACGACCCCAACGAAGAACGCGGTTTTCTGGAAACAGAAATTTACTGAAAATGTGTTGAGAGACCACCGGAATCAGACAGCGCTGAAAGAGATGGGCTGGATTGTCGGAGTGATCTGGGAGTGTCAGATCCGTAAAGACCCGGTGCTGGCAGTAACCAATGCCCTCATCGATACCGGCATGCTCGAAGAAGAGGCCCCTTATCCAAACATGAGTAAAGAAAAAATTCAATCCTGTGTGAAAGAGCGATTCCGTGCGGGATGGAGAAAAAAATGAGCAACCCGGCACAGCGCCGAGACTCTGGGAAGGAGACTATTCAACGATGATAACAATTGCTTCGCAGGGGAAATCCGCTGTCAGCTGATGCTCTCCCAACTGAATGTCATCGCAGGCGCCGCCGAGCAATTCAATTTCAGAAGAACTTTTCAGACGCCAACCGTATTCTGTGTTGTTCAACTCCAGTTCTTTGCCATCGAGGGTCACGGTACCTTTGGACTCCTGGCCTTCGGCGACGCCTTTACCGTTGAGCTCGTAAACGCAACTCTGTGCTTCCTCAACAATCACATTCGTGATGGCATCCACCAGGCTGCTTTCGGTCAACCCCTGATGGAACTCTGCTTTTTCACTGTCATTGGGGTCCAGTCCAATACCTGCATTCGCCACCTGCTGCAGGTACGCCGCTGCGGGTTCATCTGTTGCATCATCAAGTCCGATCACAAAGGTGGTAATACCGGCAGCATAGGCATCCTGAACCGCTTTCACTGTAACATCCTGCGCAGCCGCATCGTCGTTCACTGCAAGATTATCACAGGTCTGGGGATCGCCATCAGTGGCCAGCAACATCACTTTCTTGCTGGGCCCCTCCATCTCCTTCAGCAGCTGAACCGCAGCGTCGATCCCCGCGGGAACCGGGGATGCGCCTTTATAGGTCTCGTCATCGGCCTTGAAAATATCGCCAATTTCATCCCCGTTATTGAGGGCTGGCGCCACAGTCTGCAGCATGGGACAGGTTTCAGGCTGATTGCGTTTGGCCGTAAAGAGCACCATACCAAAATTAACCCGTTGTTCCAGATTCCAGACCAGTCCCTTCTCCGGATTGTCCACGGTACCCATCAGGGTATACACCAGCACACTCCAGCGGGTATCGGTATCGCCCATCTGCAAATCCATTGATGCGGAGTGGTCAATCACCAGCATGATGGTGGCGGGCTGTCGTTCGAGGGACAAATCCAGATTGGCACAGGTGTCCGTTTCAGTCGACCTTCCTGTATCCTTCGGTGCCGTATCCCGCCCGGTTCCCGTATCCTTTTTGCCAGTGTCGGTTGGGACGGTATCGGTTTCGTCTGGAATGTCGTCACCGGTATCGGTTGGTGTACCGCTCACTTCTTCGGCCTGAGACTTTTCACAGGCTGGCAGCAGCAGCATTCCCGTGCAGAGCACAGCCCATAACAACATAAGTTTTCTGTTAAGTGTAAAGCAAAATCGAATCATGGTTCTACTCCCCATATCAGTTCACCATCACTGTACATGGTCACATTCTCGGTCACCACATGCTCAGCATCCTTCCCTTCCGGAAGCCCCTGTGCACTGTAGTCGTTGGTGCCGTCCATATAATAATTTAAATCCGAGCCAATTGTGGTGGCCGCAATCTGAAACTCAAGCGGGATGGACCCGTAGAATTTGCATCCGGTAAAGGCGAAGTCGTAATAATACAATCCATTCTCTTCGTCGTACGGAACAGGTCCGGTAACAATGGTGGGCTTGCCGTCGCCGGAATTCAGCATGCCATTGTCCACACTGCGACCGTCGTACGTCAGCTGGATGCGAATGTCATCAACCGACTGGCCGTTCTCAATGAACTCGCTGACATTGAAATAGTACCGGATAGATAACGACGGATTCAGGTGCGGCGGGTGAATGGTTTCATTGTGAATGATCAGCTTGGGCTCGGTGATCATATCGTCATTCTGGCCCATGCGTCCTTCCACCCAGTATTCGGTCTGCTCCGGTTCCAGGGGCGGGAAATTCTCCAGCGGTGCTTCGCCCACACCATTTTCATCCATGGCAAAATTCTCATACAGTCCTGCCAATGCGGCCACCAGAGAGGCGTTGTAGTCGATACACACCTCGGTGTACGCATATTCCCAGATGGCATCTTTATATGAATCGTCGCCATCCGGTCCGCCGAGCAATGCCCCCCACGCCACGTGACTGGGTGTTGGCGGAATATCGAGGCTGTTGTCCTTGGTCGACCCATGGGCGGCGCGGTTGTGAATGTGGGTGAACCACTCATCGCCAAACCCGACGATATAGGATTTTTTAAAGGGATTATCTCCCCAGATGTATCGAATCTGGGTATCTGCCCAGGCAGCATACGCCTTGTTGTTCACGTATTTCCCCCAGGTCATGGCGGTCATCTGTGCGGCAACATTGTAGCGCAGCGATCCCCAGCCCGACAGCCAACTCAATCCGCCGGGAGTAACAGTGCGATTCCCATCGATCCCGGCCCAGAGGTTCACGTGATCTTCGGCGATTTTCGTCCACTTCTCATCTTCGGTCACCTGGGCCAGTTTCACGAACATCCCGCTCCATACCGTGTTCCAGCAATGGGCCCACGCATTGTACCAGCCGTCCTCGGTCGACTGCATGATTCTGCCGAGAAAACCGGTATACTGGTCCCCTTCCACAGAGACGATATCATCGAGATATGATTGCTCCCCTGTTGCGATGTGCAGCCAGATGGCTGCCCACGCCAAGTCATCGTCATCATATTCGGAGGTGTAGAATCCGCCGGTGTCCGCCACCAGATCCTCGTCCGGATTACGGACGCCTTCGCCCTCACCTTCCACCAGATCTTCACTGATTTCGGTGCCATCGTACTTATGAGCGAACTCGTATAATGCTGTGCCATAGGAAAGACACTTATCTGCATACTTTTCATCCAACCGGCGAAACACCATTGATGCAATGGTCAGCGCTGCCGATGCAGCGGCTGTCACATCCGATGCAGGCCGTTCTTCGGTGGCAAAAAACGCGGGCCGAGGGAAGTCTTCAGCCTTCTGCAGTTCCGGTGGTCCCCAGAACTGGTGGTCAATAGATCCATTGCCGACCTGATGACAGAAGGCGATTACCCGTCCGTCGTCCTCACGAAAAGTGCTGCGGAGGAAATAGTTGGTGAATCTTTTGAGAATATCGAGTGCATGCGGCGCCTGACCGGAAGCGATGAAGGCGTCCGGGAATTCGTACAGAGACCATGCCAGCATGGATGCGGAATAGGCCTGGGGCAAACCGAACTTCACATGGTCGCCGCAATCGTGAAAGCCACCGCCCACATTGATGGTGCCGATACCATCCGGATCGAAGATATGAATATACTTGTTGATGTACTCCTCGGGCATATCCGTGCAATTTTCGGAGCGGTAATCCTCTGTTTTGCAGAATAACGGCACTGCGTAGTCGGTTACCTCAGAATTACCCCGCCATTGCAACCGACCTCCGGTAATCCCGATGCCGGACATGTTGACATCAAAGAAATACAGTGACTTCTGAAACGCCTCCGCATACGGTCCCGGGTCATTATATTCCTCGGGAGGCGCGTAATCGCCCCAGATTTCTTCCAGAATTTCCTGCGGCGTTTTGGGCTCTGAATCCGAATCCTTCTCGGTATCGGGCGAATCCGTGTCGCCGTCCGCATCACTGTCCGTATCCGTATCCGAATCCGCATCGGTATCCGCGTCCGAATCCGTATCGCCATCGGTATCACCATCGGTATCGCTATCCGTATCACTATCAGTGTCACTGTCGGTATCGGATGAACCATCCGAATCAGCGGAAGTTCCCGATTGTTCATCTGAACACGCCCAGATACTGAATGCAGATAACAGGCAGGCTAAGAAATATTTGGTTAAGCGCATTTTCTATCCTCCGTTGGACCACATCATCCAGCTGAATCAAGTGTCATTCACTGTTCAAAACACACGAATTGCCCGTCTGATTCAGCCTAATGACACTTTAACAAATAAATCAACTGACGTCTTAATAAATATTAGCAATCCTTATAAATATAAATGTGAAGAACTGATAGATACACCTTACCAGTCCCCTGAGAGAAACATCCTGGGCCATTTTTCAGCTGACTGGACGCGGGAAATAGATAAAATTACGAAAATATCACATGGCGCGCGTTACAATATCGTACCCAGCGCGAACCGAACGAAGATAATATCTGGCCCTGAGTATCGCCTGTTCCTCATCGGTCAGATGTCCTTCGCCGCGCTTTCGAATAGTGGCAATACTGATTCCGGCTGCAACAGAGACATTGAAGCTTTCAACAAATCCGTACATCGGAATTTTAAACGCACCGTCGGCGAGCTGTCGCATTTGCTCAGAAATTCCTTCTGCTTCATTACCAAAAACAAGTACGGTCGGACGGTCAACTGTCACATCCGAAACGTTCTCGGCTCCGTCCATCGCGGCTACCAGGACCCTGATTCCCTCGCTTTGCATCTGCGCAATAAACGTCGCCGAGTCCGCGTACATGTGCACATCAATCCATTTATGGGCGCCCTGAGTTACCGATGCCGAAGACCGAAAGCGGGTTGCGCCTTCAATGATGTGAATATTCTGAACCCCGAACGCATCGGCGGTGCGAATGATTGCTGCTGTATTGTGGGGGTCGTGCACGCCTTCGATGGCCACATGCAATCGATTTGTGCGATGGGAAATAACGTTTTCGATAACTTCTTTTCTTTCCTCAGACAGTATATGCCCGAGCATGGCATGGACCTTCTGCGGCGCTGTCACCGCCAGTTGCAGTTCTTTTTCGGATTGCCGCGTTGGAGTGAAAGCATCTGAACTGATTTTACGTTTGAATTTCACTGTCATGGGCACGAGAGAGTACTCAGAGAGCAAAAAAAATCCACTCAGAAAAAGGAACTGATAAAAAAAAACGGAAGGAATTCAACCAATAATCTCTTGCCAAATCTACGAGATGACGGCATTGTCCCGGTGTTGTTCAGGGAATACGTGAACGTTCACGACGCGTTGATATTACCTTTCGGGGGACGAGGATACATTGAAAATAACAGCGAACATGGTGACGGTTGCGCGAATCGTGCTGATGCCGATTCCCGGATACCTGCTGTACCGGGATATACCGGAGCTGTACGTTGCTCTCGTTGCCATCATTCTCCTGGGGATTACCGACTGGATCGATGGGCGAATGGCGCGACGGGACGGACCGACCGTTCTGGGCGGATTACTCGACCCTATTGCGGACAAAATTTTCATCGCAGTTTGTTTTATCCCCTTTGCAGAACGTCTTCTCCCCGGAACAGATATGATTGTGTTTCCAGTGTGGCTGCTCATTCCCATGTTCTGCAGAGATTTTCTGGTGACCTCGCTTCGGACCAGCCTATCCCTTCGGGATGCGCCCATGCGCACCTCCACACTGGCCAAGTTCAAGACTGCCATTCAGATGATGGCGGTGGGCTACGTTCTGACCATTGTGATTGGCGCACTGCATTCACCATCCAACATGACGCCGTTTTATCTTTTTGCCGCATCCGCCGGCGTCCCTGTTGGATACGTGGCGTACCGTTGGATTATCTCCCGTAAAAAGACGGGGATGCGCAGCGGCACCATGGCGGTTCTGATGTCGCTGTTCGCAGCGATTTACTACGTGGGCGGTATCACCTGGAGCACGCGAATACTGGTGTACAGCGTAACATCGCTCACGGTATTCAGCGGTTTTTCCTATCTGGCGGACGCCTGGTCCGCGTTGAAGGGGAAGCCGGGCGGCGTGAGGGAAGCCGGCCGATTCATTCTGGAGGGAATCCTGGTTCCCACAGCGTTTCTGCTTCCTATTGGACTGTTTAAAACAACAGGAATGAGCATGCTCATCATTCTTGCCATTACATTCGAGCTCGCCACCGGAGGGCTGGCCAATCTACTGGCATCCAAAAAGATTCAGCTGCGATTTCGTTGGCTCGCGTTAAAGTCTCTTCTCGAAGTGACATTGGCCGGGAGCGCCTTCGTGGTTGGCAAGATGAATCTGATGCCCGCATATCCCCTGGGGGAAATCCTTCTCGCCCTAGCGACCCTGGTATCACTGATCCACGGTATCGTGTCGTTCGTCCGACACAGAGCCGTATACATCAACGCCATCTGACTGCGTCGCTTCGTCCACCGGCTTCAGGGGAAAGTTTCCTTTCCGGGCTTCGGCATCAATGGCTTTCAACCGTTCCCGCAATGAAGGGTGAGAGTTGTAATATCCCCGATACCATTTGTGGGAGCCGGGACTGGACAGATTCTGTTTGGTCAGCGCAATCAGCGCCTCCTTCAAATCGAAACTGTTTTTCACCGCATTCACGGCGAATCGATCAGCAGCATACTCATCCCGTCTGGAAAACACCCGGGACAGGAATCCGAATGGAAAGGTCATTTCGGAAAAAAGGAGGCTGAATACCACCAGGGCGGCATACGAGCTTCGATGGTCGAATCCAAGTCCGGTGTAAAGCCCCGGCTGCAGGGACATCCAGTACAACAGATAGAACACACCCAGCCCGAGTACCATGGTTACCGCAAGCCGTTTGCGGATATGTCCCAGCTTGTAGTGCCCCAACTCATGCGCCAGGACGGCAACCAGCTGCGACGTCGAGATTTTTTCAATCAGCGTATCAAACAGCACGATTCGGCGCGCACCTCTGAAACCGATGATAAAGGCGTTGGAATGAGCGGATCTGCGCGAGCCATCCATGGAGACAACACCTTTAAGCGGAAATCCCACCTGGTGCGCCAGATGAGCCACATGTTCTGCCAACTCTCCCTCTACCGGTTCAAATTTATTGAACAGGGGCATGATGACCAGTGGGTAAATCCACATCATCAATAGTTGAAACACGAGCACAACGCCATAGGCCAGAATCCACCAGTAGTCGGAAAACTCCATGATCAGCAGCAGCAGGCTGAGCAGAATGCCGCCAAGGAACGCACCGATGAGTGCACCTTTCAGCTGATCCTTGAAAAAATCAACCGCGCCCTGCTTATTGAACCCGTGTCGCTGCTCAATCACAAAGGTGAAGTACAGATTTCCGGGGAGACTCAGGATGCTGCCGGCCAGACTCAATCCTCCGATAAACAGCAGCCCGGTAATCACAGGACCGGCGCCGATGGATGAACACCATGTGTCGAACAGAGCGAAGCCACCCAAAAGCATCATCCAGAGCGGAATCATCTCCAGCCCTCGTATCAACAGGCCAAATCGCAATTTTTCCTGGTTGTAGCGGACTGCCTTCCGAATGGTCTCAACAGACACTTTTCCTTTAAGATGTTTGGGAACTTTTTTTTTTCGCCGCTTCAGATGGGAGAGTTGCAGCAGGGCCAGTGCAATCTCCAGACCATGATGCAGAACAAAGAAAATGATGAAACACCAACTGTACAAATTCAACGTCAAACGATTACCACCTCTGTAACTCGGCGTTTTCAATAACGCCGACGAGTCTATCGGTGGTCAGTCTTACGCTTAATGAATCACAACGGCAACGGCTTCTTCACCATTGAAACACTTGGGAGTACAATTTTCGCCGTTTGGATAGCTAATATCATAGTCAGGCACCAGCACTTTATCCAGCAGCAACCAATCGTTATAATACACCAGAAACTCACAGGATTCTGGTGCGCCGTTCACATAGAAATGGATGTTTGTATAATCGGTGGCATCTATCTGGGCCTGGAGTTCCTGCACGTTTCCGGTGCATTCTTCCATGCGAAAATCCGCCCGGGGTAAGTAGCACTCAATGACATAGCGCGTGCGTTTCTCGTCCGGCGCAATGATTTCAAAAGTGTACATCCCGGCCGGATACTCCGTTGCATCCGCCAGCAGGACGTCAATATCCAGCGAATGTTTGCATGTCACATTGGTGGTTGCGCATGTGGCATCCGCAGCGTCATCGCCGTCGTCACTATCACCGCCCTTATCAATGATATCACAGGGGCCCGCCCCCATGGTGCAGATGAACAGAAGAGAATATAAAAAATAATGAAAGCGTTTCATGGCATGACTATGCCTGTTTTCGATGTGAAAAACAAAAAACTGGCGTGTCAGGCACGCTTCTCAGGAAACAAGACTGGGTCGCGTTTCGGTGGAGGGCAAATCGATGATAAAGCATGCACCGCCGCTGGGCAGATTCTTATAAAAGATGTCTCCGCCATGCTCTTCGACAATGCCGCTGCAGATGGCGAGCCCAAGTCCGGTTCCCTTGCCCGAAGGTTTGGTGGTGAAAAACGGATCCCATATATCCTCCCGGAGGTGTTCCGGAATCCCGGGGCCGTTGTCTGCCACCACAATCCGTTGATATTGGCCGTTGGGTTTGAGGGAAATGTCAATCACGCTGTCTTTTCCATCGTCCCGCTCGTGCATGGCGTCCGATGCGTTCACCAACAGATTGACCACGACCTGAGTGATTTCCTGAACATTGATATCGATGTCCGGCATTGCGTCACAGTCTTTATTTACCGCCACATGATACTTCCATTTATTCCGGCTCAACTCAATGGCATCATCAATACATTGCTCCACGTGCGCACGCACCCGCGCGGAACTGCCCCGGCGGGCGAATTTGCTCAGCCCTTCGAGAATATTGGTGATGGTTCGCAACCCTTCATGCGCTGCGCTTAAAAGCCCCGGCAGGTTGTCGTGCACCATTTTCAGATGATTCTTATCTCCGGTCCCGGATTCAAGGGTGTAGCCGATGGCATGAAGAATGGTGGCCTGATACCTTTTGATAATCTGTATATTCCCGGATACATACGAAACCGGATTCTTGATTTCGTGGCCTATCCCGGCAGAAAGCATTCCCAGAGTGGCCAGCCGTTCTGCATGAACCAGCTGTTTCGCCCGGGTTGCGGCAAGATCCTCCATAATACGGGCATATCTGGCAATTTCTCCGTTCTTCTGCTTCAGCTCCCGTTCGTATTTCAGAATGCGAACCGCTGCGCTCATTCTCACGTTGAATTCTGCCACATTGATGGGCTTGGCCAGAAACTCGTGGGCGCCGGACTGCAGGCCTTCAATGATATCGCTCACATCTCCTTTGGCGGTAATGAGAACTGTAAACACGAATCGCGATACTTTGGAGGAGATAATTCTGCAAAGCTCAATGCCGGACGTTCCGGGCATTACCCAGTCCAGCAGGGCAATATCCGGCGGCCGATCGCTGAGGAGTATATCCCGCGCCTGATCGCCATCGGTCACGGTTACCACTTCATATTCCGCCCGATGAAGCGATTTACTCAGAATGCGCCGGGAAACGGGATCGTCGTCTGCAATAAGCACAACCACCGGTGCATCGCAGACGTGTCCAGGGGGAATGCTGTCTTTGGCAGTATCAAGAAATGTTTTCTCGTAGTCCAATGCCATACAGATTGTTTCGTCCAATACTCCTGAACCTGCGAGTAACCGCGAGGTTCGTTGATGCGTCTGAAATAAGATTTGCTGTATTGTTATATTTTATAAACCGGGATATGCCGCGCATCAACTCAAACCTGCGTTCTCCAACCGATTTTGCTGCGGAAAAATATGGCGTCAGGCAATATCAAGGGAGATGGGGCAGTGATCAGAGCCGAAAATGTTCGGGTGAATGGACGCGCTCCGCATTCGAGCCCGCAGACGCTCGGACACTCCGAAATAGTCAATGCGCCACCCAATGTTCCGTTCCCGGGATTTTCCGAAATTGCTCCACCACGTATAATGGCCGCCATCCTTGCAGAATGCCCGGAACGAATCGACAAAGCCCGATGCCAGCAGTTGCGTGAAGCTTTGCCGCTCTTCAGGAGTGAATCCGGCATTCTTCATATTCGATTTGGGATTGGCCAAATCAATTTCTTCATGGGCCACATTCAAGTCCCCACAAAAAATCACCGGTTTCTTTGCATCCAGGTGAACCAGATACTCTCTGAATGCGGTGTCCCACACCCGGGTCCGATAGTCGAGACGGGCGAGTCCCCGCTGGGAATTCGGCGTATATACGGTGACCAGATAGAACGCTTCGGTCTCGGCAGTGACTACCCGCCCTTCGGTGTCCAGCGCTTCAATACCGATTCCATGAGAAACATTGATAAACGGGACTTTGGAAAGGATGCCTGTACCGGAGTACCCTTTTTTTTCTGCGGGATTCCAGAATGCGTTAAATCCGGCCAACTTCAACTCAAACTGATCGGGCAGCGCCCGTACTTCCTGGAGGCAGATAATATCCGCATCCAGGGATACCAGCGATTCATCCGCACTTTTTTTCAGGGCAGCGCGAATCCCGTTCACATTCCACGAAACCAATTTCATGCTGTATATATCTCCTTCCTCGCAAAACGACACTGCTCAAAGTGCATGAGTCCGGCCGATTACACAATAGCAAATTGCGCTGGCAGTTCCGCTTTGCTATATTGCCGCGGATGATTGACAGGCCTGAACATATACCACCGGAATATCTGGAGTTAACCATCCCGGTGGTCAAGGAGTTTTCCGGTTGGCGAGCCGATCGGTTTGTGGCGCACAAGATTCCCCGACTCTCCAGAAATCGGGTCCAGCGCATCCTGAAATCCTTCGCTTTTGATCAGACCGGCAAACCCATCAAGCCCAACCGAATGCTGCGCACCGATGACGTGGTCGTTATTTTCAAAGAACCCCCGGACGAGCCGGATGTCTGCAAGGATGTGCAGATTATCTACGATGACGACTGGTTCATTGCCGTGGATAAGCCGCCCAGACTCCCGGTCCATCCCACTGCCAAATATCTGAAAAATACCCTCACCTACATTCTTGAAGAAATGTACGGTGCCGAAAACAGACCCCAACTGGTCCACCGGCTGGATGCGGAAACATCGGGTATTGTATTATGTGGAAAAACGCTGGATGCCGAACGCACCGCCAAAGGGATGTTTGCCAGACGACAGGTGGAAAAAGAGTATCTGGCCATTATCAACGGCATCCTTTTGCCGGAGACAGGACGGATCGAAGCGCCCATTTCGCCGGATCCGCGAACCATCATCAAAGCGAGAATGTGGACCGGAGATCCCGAAGGGCTGCCAGCGCTGACAGAATATGAAACCCTGGAAAAAACCGCGACCCGCTCCCTCCTGCGCCTCAAACCCCGCACCGGCAGACAACATCAGTTGCGGGTACATCTCAAGCACATGGGGCATATTATTGTTGGTGACAAACTGTATGCGGAGGATGAGGAGTTGTTCCTGGACTACATGCAGGAAGGTCTCTCCGATTCCATCATAGCGCGGGCCGGCCATTTCAGACAAGCGCTGCATGCCCATAAACTGACATTTGTCCATCCGTACACCGGTAAAACCGTGTGTATCGAATCCTCTCTTCCCAAGGATATGGAACCGCTGCTTATCTGATTTTATGGATGATTCAATTCAGTGGAATAAAAGTAAAGGCGAGGTACTCATTCAACTTCAGCGACGAATGCGTCGCATGGGCATTGTACGGCGAGCTCACCCTCTCCGGTTTTAATGGTTTCGCAGGCGTCACCCACCAGCTCCATCTCATTTTTAGAATTGAGTACCCATCCATTTGCATCTTCATAAGTGAAATCGGTCATTGTATCTGGCAAATCAGGATCGCCGAAAGCGACTGCGCATTCCGCTTCTTTCCCTTCCACGACTTCTCCCTGCAATTCGAAAACGCAGCTGCGGGCGCCGTAGATGATATCTTCGAACGCCTTTATCAGCCCGGCCTGATCGTTGGTTTCGTAGTAAGGCGCATCCTCTACACCCAGTCCGGCATTGGCCAGCGCCTGGAAGTGTCCGGTGGTATCCTCGAGCCCCACACTGATAACGTATGTGGAGACACCCTGTCCAAACGCCGCGGAAACCGCATCCACTGCTGCCTGACGGGCCGCTTCCTCTTCTTCGGTGCCATAGGGATCGGGATTGTCGCAGGTGTCGGGCAGTCCATCGGTGACCAATACGATAATTTTCTTTGAATTGGGAATATCCCGAAGCAGCATGTCTGCAGCCGCATCCACCGCGTTGGGTGTGGGGGTCTGTATCAGGGGCTCAGCAGCGCTGTACATCGATTCGATAGCCGTGTAGTTGAACAAGTCTGGTTCGACGATGTCGAGGGCCGGACACTGACCCGGCTTGGAAGCATCCTCGCCGGCATATGTGGTCAGGCCGAACCGGATCTCCCCTTCGAGCTGTTTGATGAAACCGGTCTCCGAGTTAATCAGCGCATCCCGAGCCACGTCCCACCGGGTCGCCATACCTTCCAGAAACGACTCCATGCTTGTGGAGCGATCTACCAGGAGCAACACGGTGGGAATCTGGTTTTCGAATTCCACCTGGGTTTCGGCGCAAATTTCGCCGGTATCAGTAGATGTATCCGTATCGCTGTCGGTATCCGAATCGGTATCGGTGTCCGTATCCGAATCAGTATCGGTGTCCGTATCCGTGTCGGTATCCGTATCCCCATCGGCCCCCGTACCCACGGGCTCCCAATCTTCCAGATCCGGCAACTCTTTTTTACAAGAGACCGTTGAAACCGCGATCAAGCAGACAGCAATTGTCTGTGTCAGTATCGTTTTCATCTTTCCTGTCCTCTACGCTTTCCCTATCAGCGTTTATCCATATCCAACCAGATCGTGTGACATCCGACAGCGGAGCACACCGAAGACTTTGCCTTTACCTATCTCGTTGCCCCTGCCCCGTTCTTCGCCTACTGCGGATCCAGTGTGATCATCACCGCGCTCTTGCTGGGCAAGGTGAC
>JBNKCR010000017.1:0-167232 GCA_050287845.1 Polyangia bacterium | reverse complement strand
AACAGCGCCAAACCCTTGTGTCATTGCGCGTGCAATAAACGACGGGAAGAATACAAAGAAGCAATGAAGAAGTTCTGCAACCGGTACATTGAAGCATCCGTCGCGTATCGGGGAGGTGCGCACAAAACCGAATTCCCATACGGCAGTATCCGGCCATTAATTCCGGGTATCTCGGTGTAGCAGCAGGTATCGATAAAAAGTCGGCAAATGGCGTGGCATGCATTGCAGCGCTGGTTACGTGCGTCTGGACTGTACGATTTCCCGACGGGCAATTCAATCGAGGACAGCGTGACCACAAATCGCCCGATACGAACCTGGTACATTCCGTCTGAACCCTGAACAAAATATCAGATCAACCGCAGATTCATCGCACATATCCAAACTTCGCACAACGGAACAATAATCACTCTGAGCCAATTTGCTTGTGCCAATTTGCTTGTGCCAATTTGCTGGGGTGACAATCATTCCCCACCCGCACTCGGGAAAGGAGCGGGAATGTGAGAACACCGAAAAATTGCTACGAAAATGCCTTTCCGGAGTGGATTGCACCGCTATAAAAAAACACGGAGCACGAGTTCTTCGGAAAAAAATGACACGGGCTTTCAATGATATCAATGAAGCAATTCATACCAGAGATGTTCCCAGAGTGAAACTTATGGTGTGAAACTTATGGTGGCAGATGACGCCCCATTTGCTGGAATGCTTCGCTGGCATCTAAAAAATGAACACTCAGCGCTCTTCGAATCAATCCGAGACCAGCTTGAACATTTCTAAGGTGGCAGTAACGGAGTGAAGGAGATAGCGTTAGCGATATACCGATGTGTCGCTTACATCGCCGAAGCCTCCCGTCGAAATATAAGTGTACACATCATCGTGGAAAAAATAGCGAAAGCTGTTGTTGGGCATCATCTCCCATTTACTGTCTGACCCAAATCGGGTGATGACATCCATTCGTTTATCTGTATTAAAATGACCGAAAAGAAACTCACCACCTTCGACCCTGTACAGCGATTCGTTTCCTGGTAATTCCACTACTTCAGACAATGCCCGTACTGTGCTGAACGACGAGCCAGTGCTCCTGGCGAATAAAAACATACCCAGCGGCGCTGACCACAATACCAGGTCGTCTTTCTTGTCATCGTAACTGTATTTTGTTCTATCCACATTTACCGCGGTAAGGGTTCTGCTCGAATTATTCGTATTCATCAAAAAGTAGTCTGTGTCATTATCCGCATCGTACCACACGCCACTGCCTGACTTCCCAAAACTATATCCCGTCGAGAGCGCTACATAGTATTTTCGATTGTAAAGGCTTGTGAAAAGAAGATCATCGTATTCGTCTCCGTCGAAGTTACCTATCGTGTACTGTCCTGTGTTGAAAGAGCCAAAGCCGTTCGGCCCGATCCATTGGCCACTGCCATTGCCGTAAAAGTTCTGACCATTGGACAACGCAACATTGATTGTATTGTTGGCTGGTTCGAAAAAGAAGAGATCATCTTTGTTATCTCCATTGAAGTCCCCAATTCGATATTGGCCACCATTGCGAATTGTGCCGAACAAATCATGATTTTCGTCTTTCCATATCCATACTCCACCTCCTGCACCTCTAAAGCTGCCTGTAGTTGAAAGTGCCACATGGATTTCGTCTGTTGTCGGCTCGATGAACATAACATCGGTGCCATTTTTCCCATCGAAGTCGCCCAGCTGATAGATTCCGTTCCCATGGCCCCAATAGCTGATCCATTCTCCTGCGTAGACGGCTTTGTATTCAGATCCTACCAATTGCGTCAATGCGACATGCAACGTACCATTACCCCATGTGAAAAGAATATCACTTAATCCATCGTTGTTGAAATCTCCGGCACGATGATCTGCGTAACGTACAATTTCTAACTTGTTATACATTCGCGCAATGCCGATGACATCCAAGGTTGAAAGCCCCCAATAGTTTCTGGTTTGTATTCGCTTACCATCATTTCGGTTTAAACCTGTCTCGTACATCATTATTGAAGCATAGTCGAACGGTGTGTTGTATGTAGAGGCGTTTCGAACGGTTATCACATAATTTCTATCGTTTTCATCTGCCGGATCCACCAGGGAGACCCATGTGTCACGATCGGAACGCTGGTGTTCGTGATGCAGTCCAATCGCATGCCCCATCTCGTGCAAAACTACCCCCGACCTGGTATCATAAATGTTAATCGGTTGACGGTCCATGTCTGGATTATTTCCGACATAGCTGCTGTTCTCGGTGGCACTTTTTTCGAATCTCACGTAATCGGTCTGATAGGTGCGAATCACAAATTTGACCGGACTGTCGCGATTGAAAAGCTTTATGGCAAATTCAATGTTTTTTCTTTCCGATGCGCTGAAGTTTGTGTGAATTGTATAGGGAACCACAGCATTTGCCCACTTGGTACCATAATATGGGGAACTTGTGTACGTTACACCCAATGCATTCGCTTTTGTAAAACCAGAATTATCAGCTTTCAGGATAGATGCTGGCCCCAGAATCATATCTCCCTCTGCGATAACAAGACCGTCAACGATTTCAGCTTGCACGTCAATTTCATCGCCTTCGGGTGTCTTCAACTTTATGGTTATCGGATCAGTTGTTGTATGTTCCTCGGGATTTAGAGGCGTTGCTATTTCGGACGCATCTGCTTCTGTCTGCTCATCCTCACAGCTCAGACTGAAAAGAAAGACGATAATAATCGCTGTTAATCGGAAAATTTTTCGTTTCATCATTAACTCCTTTTATGGATTTGTTTACTGTCTGCATCTGTTGGATTGCATGACTCCTGAACAGAAATCGTCTTGCGGTGAAAAGTGGTTTTCCTTCTCTTCGCACAGCGTCCTTCTGAAGGAATTGAACCGGACATTTGGCGTGTCATGCATACAGAGACCATTGCCCTGGAAAAAGTAGACAATTTTTTCAAATATAAAGAAATACGTTGATATTGGCACTGCGTCTCTAATGGGCAGGGTCAACTGATTTAACGATAAAACAAGTCTATTGGTTGAGGGTTAATGTATGGGTTGTCTTCAGAGTTGTGGTTGTCCTCAGTCCATTGTGAAAATTTAAATGACTGAAACACGTATTAATTAAAAAAAGTTATCTACTTCTTCCAACGTCGGGGTCTTTATACGCAGGTATTATTAAAACGGATGGTTACCGGCAATTGTCTTCAGAGATTCCTGAGGCTGAATAGCATTGAACCATCTAATCGTTACCAAAGGAGCTGTAGATGAACAAATTGATCTTGCGTGTGATTGGGATTCTTGGATTTATTATATTTTTTTCAGGATGTGTTGATGACGGGGATGCACTCACAGAGTCTTTCGAAGGTGCAAAGCTATCAAAAATCAGTGATCTGGAACCTGTGGCAGTAATTAACAACTGGAGTTACAACAAGCCTGCCATGATAATGAGTACTGATCCGCAATACCAGGGCAATATGGAAATCATTCGTCGGAATGGAAGCCAGCTGGAACATCTATGGTGGAACGAAAACTACAGCGACTGGAATTCTACCACTTTATTTGGAAGCAATATTCGCAGCGACCCGGCGTTGTGTTCGAACCTTGATGACAATTTGCTGCAGGTTGTTGCACGGGAGTACGGCAAGCTTGTTCATTACTGGCGCAATTCAAGTTATCAATGGGTAAGGCAGGCAGTGATTAATAATGGTCCGATGAACGATGATTATTACATATACTCACCGGGGATGATCAGCAACAAGGTGACACACGAGCTGGAAGTGGTTGCAATTTCTTCCTATGGTATAAATAATATCCATCATTACACTCGAACTGCTTCTGGTTGGGGACATCCAACCCAGTTGTTTCCATCAATGAATGCAAATTTTGTCAATGGTCCTGCGATTGGCCAGGACAACTCTCCACAAAAAAGAGTCTGGGTTGCTGGTTACGTATCTCATAACAGTGTTACTCATATAATGATTTTTTCCAGGATACCAGGGCAAGCATGGGTGAAGAAGGGAATGTTTGCCCTTGGTGACGGTGAAAGTTTCGATGCAAATGTGAAGCCGGAAATTATCGCTTATAATGACGGGGCGGATTCATACGTCGAAATTCTCGGGAAGGTGCAAGGTCACGATAATTGGTTAATGTCAATGGTCAGAATAAAAAACAACGGAGACATTGGCGTGTATTACCAGCCGGTTATGTATGGTCAGATTAGAAATCTGAGTGCCACGACCTGGAATCATCCCGGCGGTGGCGACAGCGTTTTTGTCTACTACGACTATAATCCAGGCATTCTTATTCATGCGCATGGCGGAGAGTAGGACACAGTTATTCCCAGCAATACCTTGGTACAGCTCTGACTCAACGTTAACGCCAAATTATTGAGCACACGTATCGATTTTCCGGCGAACATCATTATCCCTAATATTTACTGGACGCATGCTCTGAACATGGATGGGGTTCTACGGGTCAGAGCTGAACAGTAACACATGGATCATGGATCAACGAGGGCCCTTCGTCATCTCAGCGCAGTATGAAACACTGAGGTCCTTCAACCATCTCTCGAATGTCGTTGGTCATCCAATATGGAAAAAAATTTGCCATCCCAAAAATATTTACAACCAGAATCCACTGGCAAATCAGTAATAAAGAAACAGACACACAGAATGGCGACACTGCAACTCAGACTAACGGTAGCTTGCCGTCATTCTGTACAGCAACAATTTGTGGGAATGGGTTCATTATTGAACGTTGTCGTCGACATGTTTGAAAGTGATTAAACGCGACCAGGTTGAACAATAAACAGAGAAGGAAATTGTATGTGTTTTTGAATGACAATGAATTGATCATTGTTTACCAGCTGCGAATTTTGCAATAACGCAACGCAGTTCTCAACAGGGGAAAAGGAGAAAAGAAAATGAAAAATGTAATGTTTTCACTCGTGTTCGCAGGTATGATGCTACTCGGTATAACTGCATTGGCTGATGGTAAGTATTATGGCGGCACCTTCTGTCAGGCAAATTCCGAAAGCTACATTTCTTATGTCCGTACTCGTTCATGGAACATCAGCAGTAACGATACATGGTTTGATTGTGCGATAGTAAAGGATACCAATAATAGCGTTTCCAGCGCATTTGCATGGGTTATTGACCAGAACCCCAACAGCAACAAAGACGTCAAATGCACATTGTGGTGTCTCGACAGCCTTGACAGTGGCTGGTTTTCGCCAGAAAAGAAATCAACTGGTTCAAGCACAAACGCACAGCAACTCACTTTTGGAGAGGTTACCTGCTCAAGTTATCGCGCTCTGGAGATGTCCTGCTTGGTTCCCGGAACATGGAACGGAAATCAATCCGGTGTCGCAATGTATAGGGTGGATGAATAGCAACCGTTTGTTACGTAGCTAAAAGTAAACCGTTTATTGGGTAGTATGACTATCCAGTAAACGGTCATTTATCTTTCCAGTTTTTGTTCAAGGGAGTGAAACATGAAACGAACAAAATTTTTCTTTATTGCATTTGCAATACTCACCATATGCGGAATTGGAATAGTTCTCTACATTGGCAAAAGTCGACTGAATGACCTTACCAGAAAAACCGATTCTTCATCTGATACCGCAGACGATTTGTCTGACGAAAAATCGGCTGATTCAGGCAGTATAGAAACAAAGATGGCGATGCTGCAAAGGAAGATGGATCAAATGTCCTTCACCCAGCTCTCAATGCAGCAAAAACAACGAGACATAAATAATGAAGTGGATTACATTGATGACTCGAGTGTCGACGATAAAAACGATCAAGCCATTGATGACTCTATTGACCCGATGGAATCGTCCTATGTTGAAGCAGAAAACCAGGGATTGCTGATTGACTCCCAAATGGCCAGGGAGGGGAGAGACCCGGAATGGAGTAGCGAATCCGAAGAAGGTATCTCCACAAAAATTTCGAATTTGATTCTGCCGGAGCTGGCATCTGACGAAGTAACATGCAGTACCAATATCTGTAAAGTATCATTGGATTTTGGTAAAAGACAAAACCTTGATCTTGCAATGAATGAAAATCTTGAACAATTCACTTCGTTGGCAACCTGGAATTCAGGTGGTTTTTTCAGGGCCGATAAGCAGGGAAGTATTCATTTGTATTTTCCAAGAGAAGGGACTGATCTGCCCCGCCTGTAAAAATATTCTCAGATGTTCTCTTCACGTCTGACAATCTCGTTTGACATGCAAATTCGATTTGAGATAATCTCGAAATGCGAGATGCCTTGATATATTTGAATCATTTATTTGAAATGCATGAATTTGATGTGTTCGTTTCAAAGACCCCTTTCGAAAATACCGTCTGCCTGCAATTTCAAATTCGCCATGGACGGGAATCATTGCACATTGGCTCACGGGTTTGATCTGACAAGCGAAATCGGCAGCATTTTTTTATCCGTCTGTTAAAGAACTTTTTAAAATGGTCGGCGGTTCGCTATATCTCATGTGGTTTGTACTCATGGTTGTCCGCTTTGTAAAGCTGTTCAGACAGCAGGGAAGTGACAAATGAAAAAATTTGAGACCGTTAGCCGTAACATTTGCTGCAAGCGGAATTTGGGATACTGTGGCCTGCATTCTCTATCTTGTTTTGATTGGAACAGGCAGAACCATTGATGAACCACCCATCCATCCTTTTTACAGCATCTTTTTTACTTCTTTCTTTTTCTGCTTCGCTTATCTGCAATTTTTATCATCCGTGAATATTCGAAAATATATTTTTAATGTTGGTTGTTTGATTATTGGCAGAATTTTTTTTGGACCATCTGAGCATCAACGCTACCGTTGCAAAAAATGATGAATTGAAACGCGCAAGGGTGTGCCAGCTGTGGCTAAGCGGAGATTCTTATGGATGAAGGCAAACTCACCGTTCGATGTATCCAGAAAAATTGAGCACAGAATTAGATTCTGTGTCGTTGTACGTGCGTCAGCGGTTTCAGTTATTGGCTGTTTGCAACATTAGCGTCAATTACGGCTTTATGGCGATGCGGCAACCGTTGGTCATCAAAGAGTTTCAGATACAGAACAATCTCCTCATCTCCGTTGGATTCGATTTGATTGGCATCCGCTTCCGGAAGAAAAAGAGGAATGCGACTGCGACCACGCCGTGAATGCCGCCAGAGACAAATGGGAAGCCAATCGTGCGGTGACCGCCACAGAAGCGACATCCGACATCTCTGAACCTTTGGATGGTGCCCCGTCATCCGTGGACGACAAGGACGAAGTTGCCGAAACGCTCATGCCCGCACCAACCACCTCCGATATCGCTGTGGATTCTCCGCAGGAAGACGCTCCCGCCATACAGGAATAAAATCAGTTGCCGGGATTTGCCTCCATGGCCATCATATCGTCCACATGCGCAAACGGAGACTGACCACGCAGGTTTTCCCTGTTCATTACCGGTTTTCCGGATCGGAAGCGAAGCAGAACCTCCGCTGAAGCAGTGCCGAAATATGCCTTCAGATAGTTCTCGCGGGCTTCGTAATACTTTCGGGAAGTCTCGGACAATTGATAGATGGGTAACACCCCCTCTTCATACGCTATCCTGGCATTCTGGCGGGCATCCGCTGCTGTTTTCAGTGCCCGGGTAGCGACATCCAGGATTTTCAACGTATCCCGCAACTGCACTTCCGCCATGCGAATCGCAAGAACCTTTTTCCGTCGTTCATCCTGCAATTCAATTTCCATGCGGCGCTTCTCCATTTTTTTCTGACGCAGCCGCGTCCATGCACCCACATCGGTGAGCGGTTGCCATGTGATGGCTGCCGTTGCCATCCAATAGTCATCGCCATCCACATATCCCATATCGCCATGCCGGTATCCGCCTTCTCCAATGATTGCCAGCTGGGGAAGCAAATCCCCTCTGGCCATGTCCACCTGATGTTCCATGGCAACAATCCCTTTTTTCATGGCGCGAATCTGAGGCAGTTTTTCCACCACTGACGACTGCGCCGGGCGATGGAAAGAGACAGGCGCCGATGAAGACAAGCCGATATCCTGCAGAATTACCGGTGCATCAAGGGCGCGCCCAATCAATTCATTGAACTGCAGTTTTTTTTGTGTCAATTCTCTTTTCGCAAGAACCAGTCTGCGTTCGCTGTCCGCGGCCTGGGTGCCGGCCATAGATATATCGAGCGGCGTTCCCATCTCCTCGACCAGCATGGCCTCCTGCGCGGCCACCAGCGCGCTGTCAACGGTCTGCGCCTCCTGATAAATCTTAACGCGATAGTGGCTTTCCAACATGGAAATGTAATATATGACAGTTCCCAGCATCACTTCATCCTGGGTGGCCCGGTGAATGTCTCTTTGCATTTTTTCCGCCGCCTTTGCCGCGCGGTATCCGGCGATTCGCTTGCCACCGGTATAAATGGGTACGGTGACCTTGCCGGACAACTGGTATATATATTTATCCGCGAGGGTCATGGCTGGCAATTCCACAGGAAAAGGCAATTCAGCGTCGGAGAGGTCGATCTCTAATTTCTGCTCACGGTCCAGTACCGTGGCGGACGCCTGCAATTCCACAGTGGGAACAAACGTGCTTCTGGCTTCCGCCACTTTTTCATCGGAAAGCGCCACGTCCTGCGCCGACTGTTTCACCGTCAGAGAGTGTTTTTTTGCTTCCTGGAGATACGCTGTCAGCGGATGTTCGTTTGCCAGGGGATGCTCGTTTGCCAGCGCGGTTCCAGGCACGGACAGCACGCCAGTCAGAAGAATCACTGCGACAACGCCGGCAGTGACCCCTGGCGCCTTCCCGCCTTTCATGAATGCATAATAGATGATGGGGATAACAATCAGAGTCAGTACTGTGGCAAATCCGAGACCGGCAATCATTGCCCAGGCCATGCCTTCCCAGAGTGAGCCACCAAACAACGCCAGCGGAAACAGTCCGCCAATGGTGGTTCCCGCGGTCAGCATGATGGGACGAAACCGGGCGTATCCCGCTTGAATAATCGCCTGTTTTAACGGTGTCCCCGCCGCCAGCGCACTGTCGACGAATTCCATCCACACCACAGAATTTTTAATCACCATGCCTGCCAGCGAAATCAGCCCCAGGAATGCCATGAAACTGAAGGTGTTTTTCGAAAAATACAATCCGAGAATTGCGCCGATGACTGCAAGGGGTACGCTGAACAGTATCACAAGAGCCTTTTTCAGTGACTTGAACTGCACCACCAGCAGAAACAGCAGCGCCACGATGATCAACGCAAAGGCGACCAGCAGATCTCCGAATGCGTCGGAACGCTCCGCGTCTTCACCCGCTGAAGTGATTTCGTACCCCGGAGGCAGTGTCAACGTTTCCAGCTTCGGATACAGCTGCTGCATCACATCATCCGCCAGCACTCCTTCTTTCAGATCTGCCAGCACCGTGACAGAACGCTGACTGTTGAAACGTTTGACAACCCCGGGCGACCACTGCACCTGAATATCGGAAACGGCAGAGAGGGGGACCTTGCCTGAGGTGGCCGAAGATGGAATCCGCAACAGATGCAGGGTATTTTCAAACGTCCGGTCCGCCTCTGTCATTCGCAGATACACTGGAATCTCCTTTCCATCTTTTCGCAGGTCTGTCATCGGAAGTCCGTCATATGCCGTGAGAAGCGACAATGCGATTTCGGTGGAGGTCAGCCCGTACATGGCGGCAGCCTGGGCATCGAGATTAATTCGATAGCTGGCCACCGGTTCTCCCAGATTGTCGCGGATGGATCTGGCGCCGGGAATCTTTTGGACTATCTCCTGAACCTGCGCCGAAATCTGTCTGCTGATTCGCAAATCCGGTCCCGTGATGCGAAGGGCCACCGGCGCTTCCACAGGAATCCCCATCACCAGCTTCTTCACATTTATCCTTGCGCCGACGATTTTCTCCCGAAGCCTGCCGGACAACTCCGGAACCAGCTCATCCGTGGCATCCGGGCTTTTCGTGGTGACCAGAAATTGCGCGTAGTTGGGCGTATTGAACTCGGGATCGACGCTGATGAAAAATCTGGGACCTCCCTTTCCAAGGTATGATGCGTGATGCAGCACCCGTTTGTCCGCGTTCAATTCATCTGTCACTTCCCCGGCTACTTTCTCTGTGCGTTGCAGAGACGCCCCCTCCGGCAGCCAGACATCAATCACGAACTGGTCTCGATGCGCCTCTGGAAAAAATGACATCCCCACTTCGGGAAGCAGCGCCACCGCACCGAGAAGAGAAGCCAGCGCCAGGGCAATGACAACGAAACGCCACCGCATCCCCATGGATAAAAACCGCTCATATTTTTTCTTCCATACAGAATCGCCGTCTTTCTTTTTTCGAAATTTCTTCGGCGCCCGCGCCCACCACACGCACAGAATCGGTGTCAGCGTCACCGCCAGCAACAGAGAAGCCATCAGAGAAACACTGACCACAATGGGAAGACTGCGGGTATACGCACCCACCTCGCCGCCCAGAATCAGCAGCGGAAGAAACGCGAATACGGTGCCGAGCGTACCGATGAAGAGCGACACTTTCAGCTCCTGCACCCCTTTCCACGCCGCCTCGAATTTTCCTTCACCGCGCTGAATGTGCACATAAATATTGTCAAGCACAATGATGGCGTTGTCCACGAGCATTCCCAGCGCGATAATGAAAGAAGCAATGGAAACCGTTTCCAAATCCACATCGAGAAGCGGCATCGCAGCGAACGTGAACAGAATGCAGAGCGGAAGTCCCACGGCAATGATTCCCGCCGCGCGAACCCCCATGAATACCAGAAGAACCAACACCACCAGCACCAGTCCTTCAATCAGATTTTCCATGAAATCGCCAATAAAAGTCTCCACTTCGCGAGGCTGGTCGTGCACCAGGGTCAGTTTGACATGAGACGGCAACGAATCGACGTATTTCTTTGCGACCTCCCGGACCCGTTCCCCCATGGCAACCACGTTTCGTCCCTTTTTCATACGGATGTCCAGACCCACCGAAGGATTCCCATCTGTCTTCATCATCTCAAGGGACGGTTCTCTGTACCCCTGACGCACGCTGAATACATCCTTCACTTTAAGAGGCGCACCGCTTTCTCTGGAAACATCGATTACCGCCTCTTCTATCTGATTCACAATTTCAAACGCACCCGAAGGCGCCAGACGGTAATTGCGGTCCTCGCTGCGCAGATATCCGGCAGGCGTATTCAAATTCTGCGCGTCCAGAATCTGTGCCAGTTGCAGAGCGGAAAACTCATACATCGTGAAGCTTTCAAGGGGCCCTTCAATATAAATCGCTTCCTCCTGAACCCCCAGTAAATCAATTTTACCCACATCATCGAGGTGAGAAATCCGCGCCTTCAGTTCTTTGGCATAACTCTCCAGCTCTCTGGGCGTCGCTTTTGAAGATGAAAGACTGTAAATCATGGCAGTCACATCCCCGAAATCATCCACCACATCAGGACCAATGATTCCTTCCGGTAACTGCGCAACCGCTCCGTTCACTTTATTGCGAAGTTTCTGCCATGCCATATCTGCATCGGCATTGTAATCCACTGTGACTTCAATCACCGAAATCGCTTCCCGACTGGTCGACCTCAATTTCACCACAGAATTCATCTGTTCGATGTGTTCTTCGAGTTCCCGGGTCACCAGTTCCTCCACCTGCTGTGCACCCGCACCGGGCCAAATGGTGACCACCATCGCCAGCAATACTTTGATTTCGGGATCTTCCCGCTTACTGATATGCAGATAATTCCATACGCCCCATACGGTGAGAATTCCCAGGGACAACAGGATGAGAGTCTTGTTCTTCAATGAAAATAGTGGCAGATTCATTTTAAACGAACCTCCTCTCCGTCTTTGACAAATTCCATTCCCCGCACAATGTAGGAAAGTCCCTGTTCAAGTCCCCGGGTCACCGCGACTTCTTCACCGAAAACCTCGCCCAGCGTCACCTCCTGAACACGCACCCTTCGCGTCCTGGGATTCACCAGCTTGACCTCCGGCGCACCATCCATGTTCTGCCCAATGGCATGCAGGGGAACAAAATATCCCTCCGTGGTTCGGGTGGGAATCTGCAGCCAGGCCATCATACCGGGCCGCAATTTACCCGCTTCATTGTTTATGGATAAGGTCACATCAAATGTTCGGGTCTGCACGTCCGACACATAATCGATATGCGTTACGACTGCTTCAAAAGGCATATCCATGCCGGCCACGGTAATGGTGTGGCTTTCTCCTTTCCTGAAGAGTCTCAAATCCTGCTGCGGTATACCGATTTTCACATCAATGGATGATAAATCCAGCAGCGCCACCACGGGCATTCCCTGACCTATCACCTGTCCTTCGGCACCCATTATCTCGTGGACGACACCACTGACCGGTGCTTTCAGGCGTGTGTAAGTCAGCTGTTGTCTGGCCTGCTCTTCCTGGATAATCGCGGCATCGTATTCGCCCTGCAGCTCGTCCAGTCTGCTCCTGGGCAGCACTTTTTTATTCACCAGATTCTGCAGTCGCGTCACGTTGGGCGCCAGTGTTCCCACCTGAATATCGCTCAGTTGTTTCATCAGCGCATAGTCTTTCCCATTGAGCGTGGCAAGCAATTGACCTTCCGCAACAACGTCTCCTTCTTTGACCCGAATGGATTTCACCCGTCCCGCCACCATGAACCCCACCCCGGTTGCCTCTGCAGGATGCGTATACCCGGCATATCGTCGATTCAGCGATTTCCTGCTTTTTTTCACCGTGGCCACTTCCACCCGCATCCGCGATGCCATGACCTCGGCACGGGATTCCGCGCTGCAGGAACAGAATAGTGTCATGGCAATCAGATTCAGTATGATTACCGCCCAAAAAAAATAACCTGTTTTCCTTTTAAAATTCATTACAGCCTTCTTTCTTCGCGGAGACTCTGCACTGGTCGGCTTCTGTCGGAATTCTTTTTCTCCATCGCCAGTTCCAAATGCGACAGTCCATCTCCGGTCCTTAAAATGTCGCGACCAGCGCGCAGCCATTCACAGTCGCAAAAAAGTTTAAATCCAATGATCTGCCAGCTCGTTTCGGCGTATCCATGGCGCCGAAACGGTGGGTGTATTCGCGATAATGTCTTTCCGCCCCGGTGGGCGTCGTCCAGGCATTGAGAAACGAAAGCGCCATCCCTGCCCCCATATTGAACAGCGCGGGATGCAATCCCCTCCTGCCCTCAATGCTCACGATGATGACCCCTCCGAGAACATTTACGCCCGCGTTGATCAGATACCAGACCCACGAATTCATGAAGCGAACATCTGCCGCCGCCGCCCGCAGCAACCTTTCGCCCTGAAAAACCGTAGACTGTTTGTCTCCAGCGCCAGAAGCCCGGATGTACCGGAATTGACGTCGCGCGGTCATGGGTTTGAAGGGAAAGACAAGTGCCAGAACAAACGACAGCTGCGCCTGGATGGCGCCAACGGTGTTCGACGTTGGTGAGCACATCCATTTTTCCGTTCCGCGAATCGCTTCGATGAGCTGGTAGGCGAACAGCCCCTGGGAAATCACCGCCCATGACACTGTCCACGCCAGCGCACCGCCATGCATATCCTCGAACGCGTAATTCAGATAATCGATTTTCCGTTCCGGAGTGATTTCGTCGATACGCCCGGGTGTCATTGCCATTGCCTTTTCAGCAGGCTTCGGTGGGCCGGCGTCCGTTTTAAAATCGGCTTCACTGCTTCTGGAAGGCGAACAATACAGAACTGTCGCCAGAACCAGGCAGGCTGCGCTCCCATTTCGCCCCAACAGATTGATTGATCGCAGATACAGATTCATTTTGCTCGCCCCTGCGCCGGATACGCTCTCAGGGCAGACAACCCGGAAGCGAAAAAGACAATCAGAGCAATGCCAATCGTCTGATGATGTGAGCAGTCTTTTATTGATTGGCCGACCGGTCTATATATGTGCAAAGAAAAATGCATGAAACTATCTCCTCTCGATTGATATTTTCAGTCCCTATTTTTAACGCCGTCTGTGATAATTTTTATCGCACTTTGAAGAAATTGTTCGTCCAGTGTTTCCGATTCAATGGCACTGTCCGACTCCCTGGATAAATACCTGGCAAACGAATTTTTTTCCTGAAACCACGCGTGACAGACGGCAAGGAAGGAAATCACCACATGCGCAGCAGGAATATCGTTGCGCATCTGCCCGGCAGACTGACTTTCCGCTATCCGCTCCGTCGCCAGTGTAATCAATTGCGTTTCTTCTGTGAAAAAATCGCCCTTGTCTGCACCATCTTCAAGATTCATCCAGGAGAGCAGGCGAATGAATCCCGGATTCGCCTGGATGAACCGGAAATACGTCTTCAGGGATTCTGCGAGCGTTTTCAAATTTGCGTCCGAAAAATGGAGAATCTCGCCCTGTTTTTCCATATATTCCCTATGGGCTCGTTTCTTCACTTCATTCCACAGATGTTCTTTCGATTCAAAATGATGGTGAATAAGGCTTTTGGTTACCTGAGCCTTTCTGGCAATCATGCTGAGCGATGTATTGCTTGGCCCCTTATCGATGAAAATTTCTTCTGCGGCATCCAGAATGGCGGATTTGGTCAGTTCCGGATCTCTGTTTCGCGTACCTGGCATATCATTTCTCCATTTGTTGATTGGCCGGTCAGTCAATTACAAATTGCCTCAAATGAGTACGCGTGTCAAGATAAAAAAATCGATTGTGGTGTCGAACGCCGAAGCCTTCAATCTCGCGGGAACTCCCCTTTTTCAAGAAATTGGAAAATTTCGCCCGGACGTGGAGTTCATGGAGATTGGCTGTGACAAAAATCATGTTCATTTATATATATATGGTATTTCCTCGTCATCAAACGCGTCATCAAACGCGTCATCAAACGCTCGGAGTGATTTTTCGGTAGTTCTGCAACCGGTACATTGAAGCATCCGTCGCGTATCGGAGCGGTGCGTATAAAACCGAATTTCCATACGGCAGTATCCGGCCGTCGATTCCTGGCATCTCGGTGTAACAGCAGGTATCGATAAAAAACGTCGGCAAATGGCGTGGCATGCATTGCAGCGCTGGTTACGTGCGTCTGGACTGTACGATTTCCCGACGAGCAATTCAATCAAAGACAGCGTGACCACAAATCACCCGGAACGAACCGGGCGCATTCTGTCTGAACCCTGAATAAAATATCAAATCAACCGCAGATTCATCGCGCATATCCAAACTTCGTACAACGGAACAATAATCACTCTGAGCCAATTTGCTTGTGCCAATTTGCTTGTCTAATTTGCTGGGGCTGTGCAATTAGCCGATAGACTGGCGCGCAGCGTCCGTCATATCAGAAGCAGCTCAACCAGCGAGCCCACAGGGCTACCGGGATGTACCAGACTGCATCCAGATTTGCTGTCGCCCAGGGAAGAAGATGAGGCGCTGCTGCCCTTTTCATTCTGTTCGCCATCGTCATCCGCGCCATAACTGTCGTCCGCATTGGGCGCCCTATCCAGGCAGTCCAAAACCCCATCGCAATCTTCGGCAGAAAACCCGTCCATACAATCCAAAACAGCTTCGATATCGTCCCTTTGCGAATCATCTTCGAATTCCTCGCAGCAAAGAACAATCTGATAGTCGGTTTTGTCGCCCGAGAGTCCCTTGAATCGGGGAAATGCATACAGGTTGGACACCTGGACGGCGTCATCGCCGCCCCCCATGCCTCTTTCCTCGCTGCAAACAGATTGAAAGTCTTCTATCAAGGTGACGTAGTTTGTGCAAACATCAAGCAAATCGGAATCACAGACATCTTCCGGTTCAGGCACAACAATGTCGCAGGCATCTGTCAGGTGAGTCATACAGTCCTGGTATTCGTCTTCAAGCTCCGAGGTAGTCATCTGTTCAAGAGATAGTATATCGCATCCATCCGTTCCCGGCATACATTCCATATCGGCCATCCAATGCGAATTAGAGCCAACGGAACAGGCCGCCAGCCCAAAAGTTACATTCTCTATCCCAAACCCATCGTCATTTTGGCATGCCACACCGTTGGGTTTACAAACATCACTCTCACAAAAATACGCCGATTCACAATCATCACTGGAATCACATGTGGCCTGTTTCCCGTCAGGTATTGCGCAGGTCTTATTGATGCAAATGGCGTCCCCATCGCATTCCGTACTCAGGTAACACTCCTGAGCAAAAGCGTTCGTGGCAAATAAAGTGGCCGCAGCCTGTATAAAAAACAGTACGTATCGCATTATGGTCACCTCCGGTTCAATCATAAATGGTATCTGATACGGATACACCGCTGCAGGCCAAAATGGGAACTCGTTGTTATTTTTCTGCGTAAAACAATTTACTCCTCACCAAACGCCCTCACCAAACGCTCGGAGTGATTTTTTTTCTATACCAGAACCACCAAATGTCTGGACGATGAAAGCAGTGAGGCTCAGATGTTTTACGCGCTGCTGAATCCGGTGAAGGACAACCTTGTGTCATTACGCGTGCAATAAACGACGGGAAGAATACAAAGAATCAATGAAGAAGTTCTGCAACAGGTACATTGAAGCATCCGTCGCGTATCGGAGCGGTGCGCATAAAACCGAATTCCCATACGGCAGTATCCGGCCGTCGATTCCTGGCATCTCGGTGTGGCAGCAGGTATTGAAAAAAATCGGCAAATGGCATGGCATGCATTGCAGCACTGGTTACGTGCGTCTGGACTGCGTGATTTTCCGACGAGCAATTCAATCGAGGGCAGCGTGACCACAAATCACCCGGAACGAGCCTGGCACATTCCGTCTGAACCCAGAATAAAATATCAGATAAACCGCAGATTCATCGCGCATATCCAAACTTCGTACAACGGAACAATAATCACTCTGAGCCAATTCGCTGGGGCCAATTCGCTGGGCCAATTCGCTGGGGGAACAATAATCACTCTGAGCCAATTCGCTGGGGGAACAATAATCACTCTGAGCCAATTCGCTGGGCCAATTCGCTGGGGTAAGCGCTGCTCCCTGTCTGACGGTCATGCGTTCATCTCAGGGAGAGCGAATCCAGCCTCAGCCCCAGATATACGTGGCCGAGCAGCGTGCCGTTGAGAAAAGCAACGTCGGGGAGGTGTCCCCATTTTATGAAGCCATGTTTTTCAAGAAGTCCCAGGCTGGCCGTGTTGTTGTCAAAAATGATGGCAAAGACAATCCGATGTCCCCGCTCCCTGGCGACCTCCAGCATTTTAACCACCATGGCGCTTCCCACCCCTTTTCGGCGCATACACTCGCACACGCCATAACTGATCTCCACCGTGTGCTTCAGCGCTTCGCGTCCGGGGCGGTAGGCTGACAGACTGACCCAGCCCACCACTGCATCATCCATTTCTGCCACATAAAGGGGATAGTCCTGTGACTGATGTTCCGCAAACCACTGCGCCCGGTCGGCCACCGTGAACTCTCTGGTAAACGCAATCTGATTTCCAGTACGCACCACCTCATTGAGAATTGTAACAATTGCTGCACAATCTGCCTCGGTCATCGGTCTGAGCACCAACATCGCCTCCTCCTGGAACGGGTTTTCGATGGTTTTTTCAATAACACAGAAAGACAACAGAACCGTATTCAAAAATGTACGGGGAGCTGGCCATTGAAAGGGAGACCGTGCTATAGACCCACCATGGCGACGCGACAGAAAACCATAAAAGTCAACACCGGTAAAAGTGCCAACGATACCCCCATGATGCGTCAGTATATGTCCATCAAGGATCAGTATCCTGAGGCCATCGTGATGTATCGGATGGGCGATTTTTATGAGATGTTTTTTGAAGACGCAATTCTGGCGGCAGATGCGCTGGATTTGACCCTCACCAGTCGCAACAAGAACGCCCCGGACCCCATTCCCATGTGCGGAATTCCCCATCATGCATCGGTGGGATATGTGTCACGACTCATCGAACAGGGATTCAAGGTGGCGATTTGCGAGCAGATGGAAGACCCATCCAAGGTGAAGGGACTGGTGAAACGGGAGGTGGTCCGGGTCATCACCCCCGGGGTCATTCTCGATGAGGAAAACCTGGATTCCAAGACCAACAATTACCTGGTTGCGGTGCTGCCGCTCACCGAAGGCAGCGATGACAACACCCTGTTCGCCCTGGCCTGCATGGATGCGTCAACCAACGAGTTCAAGGGAACACAGGTGATGGGTGCCGGTGCGCTGACCGGGGAAGTGTTTCGTCTGGAGCCCCGGGAATTGCTGGTGGCCGAAAGTCTGACCGACCAGTTCACCGGACTTAAAACGGTTCTGCCTTCGTGTTATATCACCACCATCGACGACGCGCATTTTGATACTGCCCGGGCCATGGAAAACCTCATGTCTGTGATTGGCGAAGAAGAAGCGACACTGCTGCTCAAGGAGGCAACCCTGCTGGGACGAGCCGCCGGTGCGGTAATTTCGTACATTCGCGCCACCCGTCCCAGAGATGGCCTGCCCAGAACCAAATTCACCCATTACAGCATTTCCGATCACATGGTCATTGACGAAGCCACCAAGGCCCACCTGGAGCTGGTGCAGACCAGCGAAGGGCACAAAAAGGGCTCGTTGCTGTGGCTTCTCGATGCGACCCAGACCCCCATGGGCGCGCGGATGCTGCGGCATATGATTAATTATCCCCTCTCCGAAGCAGACGCCATCCGACGGCGCCTGGCCCGGGTGGAACTCTTTTTTGACGACGCCTCGTTCCGACAGGATACCGCCGAAGCACTGGATAATATTGCGGACATCGAACGCATCGCCGCCCGCATCGGGATGAACGCCGCATCGCCCAGAGATATTGGCGTACTGCGGAACTCCCTGTTCGCGCTCACCGAACTTGACGATTTACTGACCAGTTGTCCTGCCCCGGACTCCCGGGAAATTCTGGGGGGGCCCCTGGATCGCGCTCAGGACCTGAGCGCAGCCCTGAATGCCGCCCTGGTGGATGAGCCACCTGTCTCCCGCACCGACGCCGGCATCTTCAGAGTCGGGTACAACGCCGCCCTTGACGACCTGGTGGAAACCGTTGCCTCCGCCAAGGATTTTATCGCGTCCCTCGAAGCCCGCGAACGAGCGCGCACCGGAATCAGCTCCCTCAAGGTCTCGTACAACAAAGTGTTCGGCTACTTCATTCTGGTGACCAAATCCAATCTGAAAAATGTGCCGGAAAACTACATCCGCAAACAGACCCTGGTCAACGGCGAGCGATACATCACCCCCGAACTCGAAGAATGGGAAGCCAAAGTACTCTCCGCCGACGAAAAACGCAAATCCCTCGAAAAGGAACTGTTCGAAGAGCTGCTGAACAATCTCGTTGCGCATATTCCCCGACTCCTCGCCCTCAGTTCCCGCATCGCTGCGCTGGACTGTGCGTGTTCCCTGGCCACCGTGGCTCGCAGGTACAATTACGTGATGCCCCATATTAACGACAAAGGCGTGATTCACATCCGGGAAGGCCGTCATCCCCTGGTCGAAACCCTATTCAGCACCGTCCCCTTTGTACCCAACGACATCACCCTTGATGTAGAGGACCAACGGTTGATGGTCATCACCGGACCCAATATGGCCGGTAAGTCCACGGTGATGCGCCAGGTGGCCCTCATTACGATCATGGCGCAGATGGGATCCTTCGTCCCGGCGGCGGCGGCGAATATTTCGCTCACGGACCGACTGTTCACCCGGGTGGGCGCCTCCGACAATATCGCCCGGGGTGCGTCCACATTCATGGTGGAAATGAACGAAACCTCCACCATTCTGCGCAGCGCGACCCGGGACAGTCTGGTGATTCTGGACGAGGTGGGCCGCGGCACCAGTACCTTTGACGGATTGTCCATTGCCTGGAGTGTGGGTGAATATCTCCACGATGCCGTGCAGTGTAAAACCATGTTTGCCACCCACTATCATGAGCTGGTGGAACTGGCCAATATCAAGGCCCACGCCGCAAACTATCACGTCGCCGCAAGGGAATATGGGGAAGACGTGGTGTTTTTACGTAAACTGGTCGAAGGCGGCACCAGCCATTCCTTCGGAATTCAGGTGGCAAAAATGGCGGGACTCCCCGAACTGGTGGTACAGCGGGCCCGGGATATTCTGACCAGTCTGGAGCAGGAGGAACCCAAAACCCCCACCGGTAAAGTGCCTCAGAAGGCCAAACAGGCGCCACAGCTCGATTTATTTGCCAGACCCCAACCCTCCGAGGTGGAGCGGATTATTAAAGAAATTGATATAAACCGCATCACGCCCCTGGAAGCCCTCAGTCTGCTGACCCGACTCAAGGACATGATGGAGCACTGACTCATGGGAAAAACCTTCGTGTTTTGCCAGGTACAAACAGATTTTTCAACAATTCCGATGAATTAATGCAATTGGTGTTCTACATTTACCCGGGAAAGACGAAAACATTTGGAGGCTACTGCTGGCCAACATAGTCGAATAGCCAGGTCATGGCTGCCCGGGGTGTGCCATTCCCACTCATGATGCCGGTATCGTCAATCCAGGTGGTGCCTGCCACATATCCCCACAGGGTCACCCCGGCCACCATGGGATGCTCCCACAGGGCGGTGAATACCGCCTCATACCGCTGACGCTGCGAATTCTCATCATTGCCCTGTCCCTGAATATCCAGCTCCGACGGATAAATGGGCAGCTCGGCGGCGGCCAGCAAATCGAGATTGGCCACAACCTGATCATGGGACATGGTGTTGACATTGAAACAATGGGTCTGAATCCCGATGCCATCGATGAGCGGTTTCCCCTCGTAATTATCGGCCTTCAGAATCTCGATGATTTCCAGGTAGGTTCGGATGGCATTCGGATCGTTGATAACGCCGTAATCATTGATGAGCAATTTGGCTTCGGGGAAATATTGCCGCGCCAGTTTGAATGATGTCACAATCCAATCCCACCCGGTGGCGCCGTCTCCACCCAGACCGTTGCGGGCGTTGGATGGCGCATGTCTGGGCAGGGCTTCGTTGACCACGTCAATCATGTCAATGTCGGAATAATGCTCGGAAGCCAGCCGGATAAATTCTTCGACCTCTGCCCCTTTTTCGGTATCCGACACCGATCCCAGCCAGCCCGGCTCCTGGGACCCCCAGACAAAGGTATGAAATTTAAACGGATACCCTTTTTCCTTGGCGTGATTATACGCCAAATCGCATTGACCCCAATCCATCTGACCCTGATTCCGCTCTACAGTGCCCCACTTGCATCCATTTTCGGAAGTCACCTGATTCCAGTATGTATCGAAATCATTTCGAACGTTTCCGGGAATGATGTTGCCGAGAAATTTCTGGGGAACAGCCACCCCGGTGTCCGTATCGGTATCCGTGTCCGTATCGGTATCCGTGTCCGTATCGGTATCCGTGTCCGTATCGGTGTCGGTATCTGTATCCGTGTCCGTATCCGTATCCGTATCCGTATCCGTGTCCGTATCGGTATCCGTGTCCGTGTCCGTGTCGGTATCCGTATCCGTATCGGTGTCGGTATCGGTATCCGTGTCCGTGTCCGTGTCCGTGTCCGTATCGGTATCCGTGTCCGTGTCCGTGTCGGTATCTGTATCCGTATCGCTATCTGTATCCGAATCGGAACTGTCATCATTCTCTGCCGGATCCGTCCCACACGAAACACACCCCAGCAAAAATGCGAAAAGCAGACCCCCTGAAAGAATTATTCGACCAATCATCTGTTCCTCCATAATAGAAAGTTTGGTTTGTCACGCCCCCGATTCGCTGACAGAAAGTCAATTATCAGCCGCCTTACCGATGCCAGTACCATGAGCCAACAAACTCGGTTCAATTTTAAAGAACAGAAACTTGAAACAATGGCGATACATCAGACACATCAGCCAATTAATATCGTATTTCCTGAACTCGAATTTTTCCCTATTATCCAACTTCTACATCTATAATGAGGAAGGTCTCTTTTTTTTTCGCCCTGGTGAGCACATGCGATGAAAACAAAATTGACAACGGAACAGATTCGGTATGACATCGTATGTCATCGTATTTATTTTCAGACCGGGACACATATATGTACACACATCTATCGCGGAAAGAACTTATAAGAAAAATCGAACAGCTGGAGCGGGAACTGGATTTGCTTCGCGGCATGTCTGAAGCGGCCAGAAGTGTTTCTCCGGGTGCGGCCACGGACACCCCACAGAACCGGATGTACGATGAGCTTTTCGAATTTTTACCCTTACCGGCATTTGAGACCGACGCCGATGCATTTCTCACGCGGGTGAACGCCCGGAGCCTCGCCCGATTCGGATACAGCCCCGCTGAGGTGCTCCATAAAAAACGAATTTACGATGTGTTGCGTGCGGATTCGTTCGATCGGATGGTGGCCGGATTCGAAGCCCGCAAAAAAGGAATCAAATCAACCGGCAATGAATACGTTGCCGTCAGCAGGGATGATTCGGAATTTGAAGTGCTGATTTATTCCGACGGCATTTTCATTGATGGGGTATTTCAGGGAATTCGGGGAGTGCTCATCGATATCAGCGAACGGGTAGCTATTGAGCGCGAACGCAACCGACTGGCAGACCAGCTTCGCCACGCCAGGAGACTGGAATCCGTGGGACGTCTGGCCGCAGGTGTCGCCCATGATTTCAACAATCTGCTGTCACCCATTATTGGATACAGTGAGGTGGTGATTGAGCAACTGGGCTCCAGTCATCCCATTATGGAGGACATGAAAGAAATTCTGGCCTCGGCCCACAGCGCCCGGGAAATCACCCAGCAACTGCTGACCTTTGGCCAGAAACAGCGCGGTCACAGAGATGTTCTGGACCTGAATCAGGTTATCCAGGAGAGTGCGCAGCTCATGCGCCGTCTGATACCGGAAAACATATTCATCGAATACAAATATGCCTCCGGGCCATGTCAGCTGGTCGGCGACAATGCGCAGATGAAACAGATCCTGTTGAACCTGTTCATCAACGCCAGTGACGCCATCTGCGGAATCGGCAGAATCAATGTGAGTACCCGGCAAGTCTTCCTGGAATCGGCGTTGACCAATCCATGGAACGCCATTCCGGCCGGTAACTATGTGGTGCTGAATGTTCACGATACCGGGATGGGTATCGATGAAGATACACAGAAGCACATTTTCGAGCCATTTTTCAGCACCAAGAACATGGAAGGCAGTGGTCTTGGTCTGTCCACCGTCTGGGGCATCACCCGGCAACATGAAGGATACGTGATGGTGGAAAGCGAAAAGAGCACCGGCACCCTTTTTTCCCTCTGGTTTCCTGCGCTGTTGCCAACCCGTTCCCACCCGGCCTCCGAAAACGATGCCAGCGTCAGGTCGGTGCTGGTGGTAGATGATGATGAGCGGATGTGCCGACTGGTTCGCCGCCTGTTGACCCAGCAGGGGTTTGATGTAACGTTCGCGACCAGCGTTCGCGACGCCAGAGAAGCCATGCACCGGAATCCCCGCGGGTTTCATCTGCTCCTTGCCGACGTGATTCTGCCGGAGCTGGACGGCAAGCGACTGGCAGCCGAACTGACCCGCATGGCTCCGCAGATGAAGGTGCTCTTTATGACCGGATATGGCACAGATTTGCTGATCCATTGTGATTTGGGGGACGAACCCAATCTGCTGCGCAAACCATTCGATGTGGAATCCCTCGTTCGCAAGGTCAACCAGACATTGCAAATCTCTACGGATTCGAATATCTGATATCCCGAAGCAATCGAATCATATTTGCATAAAGAAGGACAAATGAACTTTTTTCATCCAGCCCGTGGCGTCGCCCACGGTATCTTTGCCGGCGTGCGCCGGACAGTGTCCATCATTGCCCTGTGTCTGGCCATACCCCGAATCCTTCTTGCGGCCTGTGACGGATTTCCCGCCCTCGAAGACATCGGGCAGCAACTGGACGAGATGAACCGGAAATACCCGCAGCTCACCCGGGCCGACGACCTGGGCACCTCGGTGGAAGGGCGCCCCATCCGGTCACTGGAGATTTCGGGAACCTTTACCACCCCCGGATCCGTACCGGAAATTCGCATCATCGGGGGCATCCATGGCAATGAATGCCAATCCGTGGCGGAAGTGCTCCATATCATGAACTGGCTCCTCGAAGGCTATGAGACCGATGCCGAGCTTGGCCGCTTTATCGATGAAATTGAATTTCTCTTCATTCCCCTGGTGAACCCGGATGGATATGCCGACACCCCCCCTTCCCGTTTCAACGCCGACTACATTGATCTGAACCGGAACTTCGGATTCGGCTGGAGTGAAGCCACCCCCGGCGAACCGTTCAGCGAGCCGGAGTCCAGGGCGGTGCGCAACATCAGTCAGCAGCATGCATTCGCCCTGGGCCTGAGTTACCACACCGAAGCGGGATACGTGAATGGACCGTGGAACTACACCCCGTTCTATCCGCGCGACGACGCGCTCATCGACGCCATCGGACGGGACTACGCCGGAGAAAGCGACTACGACGTGGTTTTCGGGTGGGACTGGTATCAGATATCGGGCGATGTCAACGACTGGTCCCTGGGGACGCAGGGCACATTCGACTGGACCATCGAGCTCACGGAAAGCGACGATTTGGTATGGGACGTTCACGAGCCGGCATTGCGGTCTTTTTTTTCCTGGGCATTTCGCGGGGTGCGGGGGAAGGTTGTGGACGCGGTGACCGGATTACCCCTTCACGGCATGATCACCGTTGAGCCCGAAGGAGAACCCGTGTTCACCCACCCCACAACCGGCGTGTTTCACCGCATTCTGCTGGATGGCACATATGAAGTGACCGCCTGGGCGCCGGGCTACCATCCCCGCACCATTGAACCGGTGGTAGTCCGTGGCGACCAACCCGTTATCGAATTTCAGCTCACACCGGACGCTGCCTTCACCGGTGGATTTCAAATCAACGAAATGACCCTGCCCCGGGACATCAGCAATCAATATGTGGCCACCAACGGATACGATAACGACACCATCGTTTCGGATGCGCTGGGAATGCCCGACGGCTATGCCTATTCCCTGGGCGCCGGCGGGACAGTCACCATCGATATGGGAGCCGCCTGGCCGGTCACCGACCAGCCCGGCGACGATCTGCGAATTGTCAGCGCCACGGGGAGCGACGAGATGGCCCGGATTTATGCCGCCACCGATCAGGACGGCCCCTTTGCCGAAATCGGCGCGGGCGCCGGTGACATTGCCCTGGATTTGGCCCGGACATCATTTGATAGCATCCGCTACATTCGGGTGGTTGATGAAAACAATGTCGTACCATTCAACGCGGCGGGTTCCGGATACGATCTGGATGCCGTCGTCAATCTATCGGTCCGCTCCCCGTCGGACACATCTTCAACGGATACAGATAAATCTGACGAAGATACAGATTCAGCCACCGGGCCAGAAAATACCAATGATTCCGACCCTGGTCAAAGCAGCGACTCCGGCAGAGAACCCGGAGGCGCCACCGCACGAAGCGGCGCGTCGGATTTTCCGGGGTGTCACACCGCGCCCCGGCGGCCATCCTCTTCCCTGCTGTCGCTGATACTGGATTGACCCGCGATGGGTTCCGTCACTGTGTCAGTCGGATTTCGGGTCATCTGCGGCAATCGGCGCCCGGGACAGATACACAATATCCACATTTTCAGAAACCATCGTATTGTCTCCGGGATCCATCTGCACCTTGGCGGTGGCTCTGTCCTTGATGCCCAGCAGAATGATGCCATGGGTGCCATGCAACCGATCGGCCAGCTCACCGAAGGTGGTCTGCTCCGCAATCGGGTTTGCTGTAATGTACAGACTGTGGGCGCCGGCAGAGGCCACATTTGACATGATGGTGCCGGTACCGGGCACCAGGGCGGCGTGGGCCATCATCGAAAAACCGAGACGGGTGGTCTCAATCACTTCGTTCGCTCCGGCGGTGGTGGCGTGGGCCACATTTTCCGGGTCGAGGATCTCGGCCACAATATAAATCGGCTGCCTGCGTTTTTCCCTCATGCCCTGCCGTTCCATGTAAGATCGGATGGTAAACACAATCATGATGGTGGCCGCGTCCGCCTGGGATGGCGACTGATGACGGTCTCCCACCACAATGGCTGTTCTCGCATGGGTCATGCGAACCTTGTCGAGCTCGCTCTCCCTGGCGGGATTTCCACTCACCCACACAAAATCCGGCGGCAGACCGCCGGGGCGCTCCCCCTCGGCAAAAATCACCAGTTCACTGTGACTGGGATCCGTTTCCTTCAGCAGCGCATCCAGCAGCAGATTACACGCATCGTTGTACCCCACCACCACGATATGATTGGTATAATTTGACATACGAAATTGGTCTCCCCGCAAGCTAATCAGCACGCGCAGCAGAGTGCTGCTCACGATTCCCGCAAACAGCGCAAGGGTGAACATGCCAAGAATCATCACCACGCCGGCAATCACCCGACCCAGGGGCATGGTGGTCGGTATCACATCGCCGTATCCCACCGTGGTCACCGTCACCAGCGCCCACCAGATGCCATCCTGAATGGACGTCACAGCCGGATTCGAAGCGGATTCCACCACATAAAACGAGACACCCCCCAACGTGACCACAATGGCGAGAAAGGTGAAGGTGAAGGCATACAGCAGCGAATTTTCCTTAAAGGTGCGCACCACATCCCGGAGGGGATCGGAGTACTGAAACAGCCGCATTCCCCGGGCCAGTCGCAACAGCCGGAGCATGCGGAGCCCGCGCAGCTGGGGCAGAAACGTCAGAATCACCACCAGATCCAGCAGCTGCAAAGGCGAAATCAGAAACAGAAATCGGTCGGCCAGATGGGTGCGAACCTGCCACAGGTGTCCGCCGGTAAACACATCTGCCGTATTGGATTTATACGTGGCGGTCCGGAGAATCAGCTCCAGGGCGAATACAATCAGAATGCCCCGATCGACCACACGCAACCATGGCGGCTGCACCTCCCAGTAAAAAATATCGGCGAGCATCAGAACGCTTGAAATCACGATCAGTGCCCAGATGAACCCCTCCGTCCAGCGCCAGGCACGGGTCCCGGGTTTGTGAAAGGCGTCATACAGCGCAGACGACGCATCTTTCTCTTTGGTTATCGCCATCTCCCAAGAGTAATGAACTTTGGAAAAAGCGCAATATTTTGAACCAACTGGACGATGCCAGCCCAATCTTTCCCCATGATCGGGCATTTTTCATCACCGCCACGGTAAAAAAATTCAATATTGATAACATTTTTCCGATATTCCATTATTGTGGTTCATCTCACATATATGTTGCAACGGACTGATTTGCACTTTAAGCCAACGGAATTGACAAGGGGGTATCCCAATGACCATGACACACAGAACAGGTAACACGGTATCTGGCATCCTCGGTGCGACTCTGCTGGCGCTTCTGATGGGGTGTACGGACGATAGCGGTGGTGATGACGGCAACGGCACGGATGGGATGGATACGTCGCAACAGGAAACCGATTCCCAGTGGAATGATTCAGCCGGCAATTCGGGAACCGATACCGCCAGCAGTTCCCGGGACAGCGAATCAGATGGATGCAAAAGCCACATCGTGGCCACCATTCGCGATTTCCGCGCCGACCATCCCGACTTTCAGGTGTACTCCGGTTGGGGAGAAACCACCGGACTGGTAGCCGCCACCCTGGGCGCTGACGTGAAACCGGTGTTTGCCAGCACCGGCGAAGGCACCGAATACAACCAGCAAATCACCGGCGCCGACACCTTCAACCAGTGGTACCGGGATGTCCCGGGGGTCAATCTGCCGTTTCAGGAGGAAATCCCCCTGACGCAGAACGCGGACGGTCTGTACGAGTACAGCAGCAATGCCTTTTTCCCCCTGGACGACGAACCGGACAGTTTTGGCAACGATGGCAACAATCACAATTTTCATTTCACCACCGAGGTGCATCTCAAATTCTTCTACCAGGGGGGCGAAGTGTTCAATTTTACGGGGGACGATGACCTGTGGATGTTCATTGACGGTCAGCTGGCCATGGATTTGGGGGGACTGCACCCGCAAACGGCCGGATCTGTGGCGCTGGACACCCTGGGGCTGACCCGCGGTGAAGAATATACCATGGACATTTTCCACGCCGAACGCCATACCGACCAGTCCAATTTTCATATCACCACCAGCATCGAATGCATCGAAACCTACATTCCCGAAGTGGAATAAACCAACGGGAAATTACCCCATCTGATATTTTTTCAGCTTCCTGAAAAGGGTGGTTTTGTGAATTCCCAACCTTTTGGCTGCTTTTATTTTGGAACCGCCACACTCGGCAATCACCGCTTCCATAAATGATGATTCAAGTTCTTCCAGAGACTTGAAGCGGGTCAGCCGCGCCCTGGCGGCACTGGATGGCACACCTCCGACATCATCCGGCAAGTGTTTCACATCAATGTACTTTTCTTCACAAAACACAAACGCGTGCTCCACCGCGTTCTCCAGCTGCCGGATATTTCCGGGAAACGGGTTGGACATGAGCACATTCATGGCATCGTCGCTGAAACCCGATATCTGCTTTTGAAACACGCGATTGAACTTGGCCAGAAAGTGCTCACACAACGCCGGAATATCCACCACCCGCTCCCGCAGCGGCGGCAGCGGAATCCGCAGAACATTCAGTCGATAAAACAGGTCCTCCCGGAATTCGCCCCGACGCACCATTTCCTGGAGATTGCGGTTGGTGGCGGCAATGACCCGCACATCCACCCGCACCGACATCGTACCTCCCAGGGGCTCAAAGGTTTTTTCCTGGAGCACCCGAAGCAGCTTGGCCTGCATGCTGCCGGAAATGTCGCCAATTTCATCCAGAAAAATGATTCCCCCATCGGCCAGAGCGAACTTTCCAGGTTTATTCTTCCGGGCGTCGGTGAACGCCCCTGCCTCATAGCCGAACAGCTCCGATTCAATCAGGTTGTCCGGCAGCGCGCTGCAGTTGAATGCGACAAACGGCTTGTCCCTGCGATTTCCCCCAGCGTGTATGGCCCGGGCAATCATTTCCTTGCCCGTACCGCTTTCTCCCGTGATCAGCACATTGGTGCCGGCATCGGAAATGGGGCCCAGCATCTGAAAAATCTGTTTCATGGGCGGGCTGCGGGTAATCAGATTTCCAAACGTATATTGCCCCTGGGCTTCCTGGCGCAGGTGGTCGATGACTTTCTGGTCCTCCTCCTCCTTTTTCCGTTGCGCCGTCACATCCAGCATCTGCAACAGAAGATGCTGTTCTCCATCGATTTCTCCAAGGGGCGTCAGCCGCCATTCCATCAACAGATAGTCTTCGTCTCCAGTGCCTGTGGCAAAACGCTGCTCTCCTTTCAGCACCGATCCCTGTGCCAGCACTGTCTGCCCTTCCGCTGTCAGCGTTACCAGATGCGACAGTTTCACCCGGGCTTCGGTATATCCCATTCTGGGGAGAATCTGGCGGAATGCACCGTTGGAATCCAGATGATTGCCGTTCCCGGCAAATATGGCCACCGCCACCGGCGACTGAAAAAAAATTCGCCTGAATTTTTCTTCGCTGCGCTGCAGTTCCCGCCGGGTTCGATTGAGCTCTCCCACATCGGTCAATGAACTGCGAATCCCAATCACCCTGCCGTCTTCCCAGATTGGGGCGCTGTTCATCTGATACTCCCCGAGGGTCCCATCCCGATGCACAATCCGGTATTCCTGGGCGCCCACCGTTTCACCGGCAAGAATTTTCTGCAGGTTGGCACCGGCCTTGCCGGCATCCTCCGCAGGAATGAGCTGCCGCAGGTTCAATCCCCGGACGAAATCGTCATCGTTGTACCCGGTAACCCGAAATCCCGTTTGATTCACATAGGTTATGCGAAGGGACCTATCCATTTCGCAAACAATGACGGGGAGCATTTCTGCCGTGTCCGCGAATCTCTGTCTCCAGTCTTTCTCATGCATCCGGCGACTGTAAACAAATAGTAGCAGAAACGCAACAAAAATGCATTTTAGCTACCCAGATTGAATCAGGTTGCAATTACGCAACTTAACAACAATATACGATTCATATAAATTTAATAATATCAAATACTTAGCGTCGTGGACCGTATGGCATGGATCCCGCTTTAGAAAAGCGTGTCAACAGCGTTAAAAAAGGACAAATAAAATGAATATCAACGTAACAGAAGGATTGAGTGGCAACAGCGCGTGCACCAGTTATCTCGCGGACATGCCACTGGGAAACAGTCGAAATGCCATGGCCACCGTCGAAGTGACCGGCAAGTGCGATTTGTCGTGTCCATTCTGCACTCACCCCGCAAAAAGCGAAGCCCATAAAAGCCTCAGGACGATACAGCGGGAAATCGCCACTATCGTGGCGCTCAGCCCCTGTGATACCATTGTTCTCGCCGGGGGCGAACCCCTGCTCCACCCGGAATTGGAAGCCGCGGTAAAAATGGTGATTTCGGCCAACCGGAAACCCATTCTGCTCACCAATGGCATCCTGCTCACCCGGGAACGGCTCACAGCCCTGAAGGCAGCGGGGCTTTTCGGAATCATGTTTCACGTGAACGCCATGCAGAACCGTCCGGGGTGGGAAAATTGCGCGGAAGTGGAACTGAATTCCCTGCGGCTGATGCTGGCGGAACTGGCCAATGAATTCGGCCTGCATTGCGGCTTCAATACGCTGGTATTTCCCGATACCCTCGCTGACGTGCAACGGGTCGCCCTGTGGGCCAGTTCGGTTTCGGACAAGGTGCACATGATGACCTTTATCGCCACCCGGGTATTTGAAGCAACCATCTCCCGGGATGACGACGCGGAAATGGATGAGATGGATGAGATGGATGAGGGACGAGGCAGCATTTTTCTGTCACCTTATCACGACGAAGCCGAAGGAGACGACGCTGGTCGGATGCTCTCCACCCACGATATTTATGACCAGATTCAGAAAGTGTTTCCGGGATATCGATTCAACTCGTTTCTGGGCAGCACCGCCCAGTCCGGGGTGCTGAAATGGGCCATGGGCACCCACCTGTGCCGCACCGGTAAACATCTGGGCAACCTGGGACCCACAGCGGTGGCGCTCATTGAATCCCTGTGCAGCAAAGTATCTGGTAGAGATATTTCTCATCTGTCTCCCGGAGTGGCCAGACAGGGTTGGCTCGTGCTGCTGACCGGGCTATTTGACCGGGAGGCCCGCAGAACCATCTGGCGGCACTGGGTGACCGCCATCAGAAAACCCCTTGAGTTGTTTCGGACACTGCATCTACAGACATTTGTTGTGATGCAATCCTTTGATATATTGCCGGAGAGAGAGGGAGTCAACTGCAATGGTTGTTCCCGAAAGACTACAATAAAAACGGACCGATTTCATCAGAGAGCGCACAACCATAGTTATATGCTGAGGAATATATCATCCATCGATGCAATTCCGGAGGACAGCATGCAGGTGCAGTGGCCGAGACAATCCCCTACACTGTGGCGAAACAGCGAACTGGAGCGAATCGGAAGGGAGGACCCGCTGTTCAATAAAATCAAAAACTGAGGTGGAACCACAGCAGCAGATGAGACTACTCGCCTACTCGCCGGTAATTCGTCTGGCCACGGCCAGACCCAGTTCCCGGCACGCCATCAGCGCGTCGTTGTTGGGGACATATTTGTGGATCACCCCGGGTTTCACCAGCTCGATTTTGATTTCTTCCATTATGGCATCCAGATGTCTGGTGGCTTCACCGCTCCAGCCATGGGATCCGAATGATGCCCCCACCAGATTTTTCGGCTTCAGCCCTTTTATATAATTCATCACATCTGCCACGGTGGGATAAATCTGATTGTTCATGGTGGGAGACCCCACCAGCAGCGCGCCGGCATCCAGCAACTCCGTCACCACATCACTTCGATGGGTTCCCTCAAGAGGCATCAGTTCCACCCGGGCCCCACCGCTGATCAGACCATCGGCTGCGGCAGCGGCCATCCGGGCAGTGCTTTCCCACATGGTATCGTAGATGACCACCGCCTTGCGGGTGGGTTTCTGTTCCGCCCACTCCCGATACCAGTCCAGAATCAGCTGAATGTCCTGCGGCCGGCGCCAGATGGGCCCATGATCCGGCGCAATCATCCTGATGTCCAGATTGTACGATGGCAGCTTATTGAGAAGATTCAGCACGATGGGCGACAGGTGCAGCAGAATGTTTACATAGTATTTCGCCGCTTCGTAGCGAATAATCCAGGGGTCCAGCTCTTCGGCATATCGCTCGGCAGTGGCCAGATGCATGCCAAAGGCATCGTTGGAAAACAGAATGCCCCCTTCTTCATAAAAAGCGAACATGCTGTCGGGCCAATGCAGCATCCGGGTTTCGATGAAACGCAGGGTGGCATTGCCAATGTCCAATCTGTCGCCGGTCTTCACCGTCTCCAGAATATCGCCCAGGCTGAAATGCCCGTTGAGCGCCTCAACTCCCTTTGGAGATGCGAACACCTTTTCAACGTTCAAGTCCCGTACAACCTGCGGGATAGCGCCGGAATGATCCATCTCGGAATGGTTGGAAACCACATATCTGATTTCCGACGGATCGATGACCGTCCGGATGCGACTCATCATTTCTTCGTAGAATTTGGGTTTGACCGTATCGATGAGGGTCACTTTGTCCCCCAGCACCAGAAAGGCGTTGTACGTGGACCCTCTGGATGTACGGTATCCATGAAAATTGCGAAGACCCCAATCAATGGCGCCAACCCAGTAAACTTTGTCTGATATTTTCAATGCAGAAAACGCATTACTCATTTTGTGTGAACTCCAATTCTGAGGCGTGTCTGAGGCATGAAGGTGTCGTCTGATGCTGCGTCGATTTCAGAACACCCCTGCCAGCTCGGGTGGCATCACAAAGGTGCGCGTATCCATTTCGCGATCCAGCATGAACAGACCGCCCCGGTTTCCCTCAACCAGCTTCAATTTCTGAACAACAGCGTCCGTATTGGCTTCCTCTTCAATCTGCTCGTCCACGAACCACTGAAGGAAGCTGACGGTGGCGTGATCCCGCTCCTCAAGTGCAACATCCATTAAACGGTTGATCAGTTCCGTTACCTTGCACTCGTGATCGTACACTTCTTCAAAACACGCCAGGGGAGAAGTCCAATCAGTGGGTGGTGCATCCACTACGGTCATCAGCGCCCGACCGCTCCGCTCCGTCAGAAATCCGGAGAATTTCTGCACATGGGTCAGTTCTTCCAGCGCCTGAACACGCAGCCAATGAGAAAAACCGTCCAGTGAAATGGAATCGAACCAGGAAGCCATTGAAAAATACATATACGACGAATAAATTTCGACATTGATTTGTTTATTCAAGGCATCCTGTACACGTTGCTTAATCATGGTCAACCTCCCCTGGTTGTTGCAAATTTATTATTTTCAATCCAATGCTTCAAACTGATCTTTACCCACGCCGCAGAGCGGGCAGGTAAAATCATCGGGAATATCTTCCCAGGTGGTACCGGGATCCACACCCTGATCAGGCGCACCCGCTTCCGGATCGTATACCCAGCCACATGCAATGCATTCGTATTTTGTCATAATGAACTCTCCTTATGTATTTTGCGTTGTGTATTTCATTGCCAGAGCGCAAGAGCAATCCTCATGCCAGCTGTAGAAAATGCTGTTCATTCAGAAGTATCTCAAGCTCGCACAGTACATATCAAAAGCCCGTGACCCCATCAAGCATAACCACTGCTGGCAAAAAAATGTTTCACCCTGAAAAAATGAGACAATTTTGCCAAAACTGAGACATCTTTGCCGAGTCCCCGCCGAGTCTGATGAACCCGGAAATCCAATTAATTTGCCACGACATGCATTATGCACGGCTCCTCTGGGCAGTAGCGAAGAACTGAATTCCGAAGCCCCGGACACACCACATGCATCTGCCCGGTTGACGAAAGGCCGTTAAAATGTTTCGACAACTCATATTCATCACAACTTTCTCGTTCATTTTCGCCGCATTTCCCGGCATTGCCAGCGCCCGGCAGATGGCGGATAGCGGGGAAGAAAACCAGGTGATCTTCGGTGTGATGGTCAGCGCGGGAGGGCGGTATGACGATGTGCGCATGTGCGTGGCCACACCGCCGGGAACCAGAGGCGGTCCGGCCCTGGATATATCGGTATTCACCGAAATCGGTCTTAAAAAGGATGTGTCACTGCTGGTGAATCTGCCGGTCATGCGCCCCATTCTCTTTGGCGCCGCGTTCAGAATGTTGCAGTTTGAGCCCGAGGCGTCCCTGCTGTTCCGAAAAGTTTCAGATGGAAAGGCGGATTTTGTGGCGGGTCCGACCGTTGGCGTCATCTTCCACTATGGCCCGGATTACCACTCCGGGTCAAAGGGCGACAATCGGGGTGATTCCTTTTTCGCCATGGGTCCCAAACTGGGTGGATATGTAGGCGTCGATTTCAAGCGACCGGGGAAAAAAATGAATTTCCAGCTGGGACTGAGCCCGTATGTCTCGCCACTTTTCGGCATCAGCGATCCGGATAACCATCGCGGCGTGGTGGTTGGTGGCGCCCTGAATGGGCTGTTCCGATTCTCCGCGAATTGATCTTCCCCTGTTTTTTCGGATTCATTATTTTTGAAGAAATCTGGATTCCCACCTTCAATTTTATCTTGCAGTTCCGCGAATCAACAGTAGGTTTCACAGGGGAGAGACATTGCCCGTTGTTAAATACTTCGGTTGTTCAATCCTGAAATCGGTTTTTGAGGAGAATTGCGCGTTGATCATCTTATTGCTGCTGCTGGTGGGCTTTGCATCGGGACTTACGGCAGGACTGTTGGGAGTGGGTGGCGGACTGATTTTTCTGCCCCTGGCCCAGTTTTTTTACATTGATCATCTGGGATATCCTACGGATTTTCTGAAAATCCTCATTGGTACCTCATCGGCCATCATTGTATCCAACAGTCTCAGTGCCACCATCCTGCATTATCGAAAGCGAAATATTGATATGTCTCTGCTGCCCTGGTTCGCCATCGCCTGTGTTCTCGGCTCTGGGTTCGGGGTGCTGCTGACCGACAATCTTCCAGTGGACGTGGTGCGCTGCATCCTGTCCACCTTTCTCATTATCTCCGCCATTCGAATCTACCGGGGACGGAAGGACAAAGCGGAAGATGAACCGCTCACCCGCGCCAGGCGAATGCAGATTGGCGCCATCGGTGCGGGCATATCCACCCTTTCCAGCATGCTCGGACTGGGGGGCGGCGCGCTGATGATTCCCGTGCTCAACGTGATGTATCTGCAACCCATCAAGCGCGCCATCGGTACAGCGTCTCTGTTTACCTTCACGGTCTCCGCCACCGCGTGTTTCTACTATCTGCTGGAACCTGTCGCCGCGCCACACGCGACGAACCACTTGGTGATTGGCCATGTGGACCTGCAAATCGCCGGTCTGGTGGCGCTCGGGGGCATTGCAGGAACGTGGATAGGAACCCGGATGCTTCATCGCTGGCGGGTGGCGCTCATTCAGAAAATATTTGCCATCCTGCTGGTGGTCGCCGCCGTGAAAATGTTGTGGTAAGAAAAATCAGAGTCTGGAAAAATCAAGGGTCGCAAAGTAGTCCGCCACGGTTTCAGCCCGACGGATTTCTTCCACGCGTCCATCTTCCCGCAACAGCAACTCGGCGCTGCGCAACTTTCCGTTATAATTGAATCCCATGGCATGACCGTGGGCGCCGGCATCGTGTATGACCAGCAAATCCCCCGGCACAATTTCTGGAAGTTGTCGGTCAATGGCGAACTTGTCATTGTTTTCGCAGAGGGAACCCACCACATCATACGTGTGATCCCTCGGGGCATCCTCTTTACCGAGTACAGTGATGTGATGATAGGCGCCGTACAGCCCCGGCCGCATCAGATTGGCCATGGAGGCATCGACACCGATGTATTCCCTGTATATATGTTTTTCGTGAATAGCTTCGGTAATCAGATACCCGTAGGGTCCGGTCACCATGCGGCCGCACTCGGAGCGGATGCCCAGTGGATGCAGACCTTTGGCCACGATAATCGCTTCATATTCCTTCCGGATTTCTTCACCCAGCGCCAGCAAATCCACCGGCTGCTCTTCGGGACGGTACGGAATGCCGATACCACCACTCAGATTGACAAACTCAACATGGATTCCCAGCTTCTCATGAATTTCCTGTACCAGCAAAAAGAGCATCCGTGCGGTTTCCACGTAGGACGCCCGATTCAACTCATTGGAAATGACAAAACAGTGAATGCCAAACCGCGTCACCCCCTTTTCACGGAGGAGGGACAGTCCGTCAAACACCTGGGCCCGGGTAAACCCATATTTGGATTCCACCGGGTTTCCGATAATGGCATTCCCCGTTCGCTCCGGCCCCGGGTTGTATCGGATGGACACCACTTCGGGAATACCGCAATGCTTTTCGAGATAGGGAATGTGGGTAATATCGTCCAGATTGATGATGGCCCCGAGCCGGACCGCAGCCTGATATTCATAGGCCGGCGTCTCATTGGACGAAAACATGATTTCTTCACCGGTAACCCCCACTTTTTCCGACAGCAGCAACTCGGGATACGAACTGCAATCCATCCCGCACCCTTCTTCTTTGAGAATTTTCATCAGGTACGGATTTGGCGCGGCCTTCACGGCAAAATACTCTTTAAAATCCGCCCACGCAAAGGCCTTGAGAAAGGTCCGGATATTTTCCCGGATACCTTTTTCGTCGTAAATATGAAATGGGGTCGGATACGCGTTAATGATTTCTTCGATTTTCGCTTTTGAAAATGGGGGAATTTTTCTCATGGTGCTTTCCTCTGTTCAGCATTCATCGGCCCTCTTGTAACGTGTTGGCTTCCGGATGAGAAGTATTTTTCTGAACAGGGCGTCATCGTTCCCCATCGCCGGGAGAAACCGCCGTTCGCATGGGGTTTTTTTTGCGCCCATCAGTTTTATGGTACATATCAAGTATTCCTGTGCCAGAAGTATTTCCGGGCGGGAAAACGGATTGTGAAAGGAAACAGATTTGACCAGTTCCATTTGGTATTGTCCCATTTGCTACATTGAAGGTTCAGACCCCGCTGTTACCCGTTGTCCCGAAGACGGTACCCCCGTGGAGTTGATTTCCCGACGGGAAGCCAAATGGGTTGATCAGACCATTGACGGCAAATATCGCGTGGTCCGCATCATCGGCACCGGGGGCATGGCGGATGTATTCGAAGTGGAAAAACTTTCCTCCGGTAAAAAGATGGCCCTCAAACTGCTGAAGTCGGCGTTTACCCGGGATTCCCATCTCAATGTGCGCTTTCGCCAGGAAGCCATGCTGATTTCGCTCATTGCCCATCGCAACATTGTCACCATGGAGGATTTCGGTGTTCTGGAAGACAACACCAGCTACATGGTTATGGAGTTGCTCAGTGGATATTCCCTGGGGGAAGCGCTGAAAATGGGTCCGTTGGCACCTGAAATCGCATTTCAGATTATGCTGCAGACCTGCGAAGGCATGGCCGCCGCCCACGAGCGCGGCGTTCTGCACCGCGACCTGAAGCCGGACAACATTTTTTTGCATACCCCCGGCGACCGGAACGAACCCGTTGTCAAAATTCTCGATTTGGGTATCGGAAAACTGTTTTCAAACAATACCCCCACGAGGGGACTCACCCTGAGCGGCACCGTGGTGGGCACTCCGGAATACATGTCCCCGGAACAGTGCAAGGGACAGGATGCCGGTGTGGCGTCGGATATATATTCAGCCGGCATTGTGCTGTATGAAATGCTGTTTGGCCACGCGCCTTTCGAAGAGGAATCGCCGCTGCTGGTACTGCCCAGACAAATCAGTGAAGCGCCATCGTGGAACGACGGCCACGCCAGAGCCGCGAAAATTCCGGCAGACGCCAGGCGCATCATTCTGAAGGCATTGTCAAAAAATCCCGATGAGCGTCAGGAAAGTATGCTGGATTTTCAACGCGACATTTCAGGTCTGCTCAGTCGGGTGCGACGTGGGGTCAAATATACACTGCCCAGTTTCGAATCAGTGAAATCCGCCGGCAGAGAAAAGGACACGACCGAACAGGTTAACGTCCGGGCTGTCACCCAGGTGGCCCTGTTGAGGACATCAGTGCCACCGGACCCCCGCGCCATCACGCTGGAATTTTCAAGGAATGTGTACTGGGTCGGACAACGGCATCACACACAGCTTGAATGCAATTCGTATCTGCGTGTCTTTGAAGGAAATGGAAATCGAATCTCCATCCTCATCGATCCCGGGCCTCTTCGCGACCTGGACGTCATCAGAAAAAATATCAGCAGCATCATCGGAACGGTAGAGAATCTCAATTACATTTACCTCAATCATCAGGACCCGGATGTGGCGGGAAATGCCGCCGAGATTCAGCGATTGAATCCCGCAGTTCTGATTGTCTGCTCAGATGAAACATGGAGACTGGCGCGTCATTATGGCCTGGATCCCAGGCGCTACGTTTCGCTGGAAAGCATTCCGGAACAACAATTCGGACTGAGCACCGGACACAGCATCCGATTTATCCCTACCCCCTTCTGTCACGCCCGCGGCGCCGCCATGATTTTCGATTCGGAAAACGGAGTTCTGTTTTCCGGCGATCTTTTTGGAGGCACCACCACCCGGGATGGATATATGTTCGCCGAAGAGGATTTGGCCGGCATCGAACTCTTTCATCAGATATACATGCCCTCCTCCCGCGCACTGCAACGGGCCCTTGAATCCGTGCGTCATCTCAGCCCGAAGGTGCGCATGATTGCCCCTCAGCATGGCAATCTCATTTCACGGAAGCACATCACCACGGTGGTCGATACCCTGGGATCACTCCGGGTGGGTATGGACTTAATCGAGTACAATGAAAATAATCACGATATTGTCGCCCTGGCAAACGAAGCCGTGCGCGCGGTGTCCGACATTGCCGGCAAACAGGCCGTCAATGCGTTGATTTCCGGAATGGGAAAAGATCAGAACCTGATGTCCCAGTTTGATATTCGTGAGCCCGATCAGATTATCGCGTTCAAGACAGACAGCCTCCGGGCCATGGAGTTTCTGTTCAGACATGCGGAACAACTGGTTTCCACCCCGGAAAAAGAGCAGCTCAGCATGAGTTTCAAATCGATTCGACAGAGAATGCTGCGTCTGACCCTGTGATCCCGCATATCTGCCGATATGGAGTTACTCGGAGTTACTCTATAATATCATACTCCTTCAAGCGGCGGTAAAACGTTCTCCGGGGCATCCCCAGCAGCTGAGCTGCCCGGGTTTTATTCCATTGACTTTTTTCAAGGGCGGCCATCATCTGCTCCCGTTCGTTTTCCCGCGTTCGGGAAATCGGCGCCTTCAATGCGGATGTTTCATCTTTCAGGGAATCGTGACCGTCATCCAGATTCCCCACAATCAGTTGTCGACGGACCTCCTGTTCCAGCTCTCTGATGTTTCCTGGCCATGGCCTCCGGGAATATTGAGTCAGGGTATCCGGGGAGAAACCGGACCAGGGAAGCCCCAGACGTCCCGCTTCGGTTCTGGCGATGTTGGCCGCAATAAACGGAACATCTTCGAGACGATCTTTCAAATCTGGCAATGATATACTGATCACCTGTAATCGATAGAACAGATCTTCTCTCAGCCGCCCGGTTTCCACCAGCTGCTCGAGGGGCAGTTTACTGGAACAGAGTATGCGAAAATCAATGGTGAACTTGCGATGGTCTCCAAGAGGGGTGTACGCGCCTTCCTGCAGCACCCGCAGCAAATCCACCTGCATTCGCAGGGGCATTTCCGCCACATCATCCAGATACAGGGTTCCACCGCATGCCGCTGCCAGAATGCCGGCATTGTCCAGTTGCGCGCCCGAAAACGCGCCTTTCCGATATCCGAACAATGTGGATTCCACCAGGGTTTCGGGAATTGATCCGCAGGGCAGGCTCACAAAGGGACCACTGCTTCGCTTTCCCGCCTCGTGAATCACCCGGGCCACCAGATCCTTGCCGGTGCCGCTTCTTCCGGTGATCACCACCGGAATATCGGTGTCCTTCACCCGCTCAATGAGTTTAAACACCTTCTGCATCGCCGGTCCAGTCCCCACCATACCATGATAGTTTCCCGACGTGGCAATTCGATTTCGAATCCGCTGCAACTGCTCATTGGCAAGGTCCAGACCGGCCTGTTTCGACTTCAGGTCTTCCGATTGCTGCGCCACCATTTCGTTCAAACGGGTAGCCGTTTCTTCCAGATGTTCATGAATACGGTTCTTCTCTTCCAGCACCGATGCATGGGCCAGGGCAATGGCCATCTGATCGGCAAACGCGGCCAGCACCCGCATGTCGCCGTGGTCAAACTTACCCCGGGACAATCTATTTTCCAGATACAGCACCCCCAGCACTTCCGACCGGAATGAGATAGGCAGACAGGCGACAGATCTGATTTGCAGGTGATGAATGGAAAGAAATTCGTTGAACCTCGGATCTTTCGCGGCGTCGGTTGTCAACACCGGTTCATTGTCGAGAAAAACCGATTCAGCGATAGAGGTGCTGAACTGAAAAAACGGCGAATCATCGGTTTCCGGCTGCAGCTGTCTGGCAGCGCGAATAGCCATCCCATCCCGACCTTTGGCCAGAAAAAATCCCCGCTCCGCACCGGTCAGTTCTATGGCCGAATCCAGAATTTCCTCTGTCAGTACGTTGACATTCGCCTCTCTTGAAATCCGTTTGTTGAACTCCAGCACTTTGTAGAGCTTTGCGGTTTCGTTTGACTCTTCTTCCGCCACATCGAACTGCGCACTGTCGTAGAGTTGCTCGCTGGAAAACTGTTCCAGATGTCGTTTCACAGCGGCGCGCCTCGTGTCCTGCCAGAAAGACACCCGATGTTCCGTCGGCAACCCCACCGACAGCCTATTGAGCGACGTTTCCGCCTGTCGCAACTGCTTTCTCGCCACCAGCTTCATACCCCGATCCAGATGGGCAACGGCCAGGTAGTACGATGCCTGCCAGTGCATCTCCTGGTTCCGGTCTTCCGATAGCCGGCTCAGCAGTTCGTTGAGTATCCTGGCCCCTTCTTCAAAACCGCCATTGGCTATTCGAAATCGCCCTTCAGTCAACATCAGCAGATATTCAAACTGACGACCCTCGTCTTCCCTTGGGGTCCGCTTTGCCTTTTCAATCCATTTTTCCGCGGCCAATAAATCCGCCGAATAATTACGGGAGATCAGCGCACCCGCCATTTCCAGCGACAGTTCCGCAATCACCGCATGGGCCGACAGTTGTTCAAACCGCTGAATGCCTTCTTTCCACTGAATCAGCGCTTCGTCATAATATCCCTGCCACGCGTTCCAGTTTCCCTCGTATGCGGCAAGCTTCGCCTGCTGAAACCGATCATCGATGCGCGCCGCTTCCGACCGGGCCCGCTGAAATATCAGCCCGGCCTTTTCGAATCGGCCAACACACATCAGGGCATAACCGTATGCAATCAGCTGTTCATTCCGTCCCACCGGGTTATCGAGAGACGCCACCACATGAAGCGCCTCCTCGTGGTTTTTCAGCATCAGAGACCATTTTTCGAGCCACCAGTAATTGTTGCCAATAATCTGCAGCGATCGCGCCAGATGGGACGTATCGCCAATTTCCCGATACAACGCGGCGGCTTTTTCCAGTTCTGTGGTGGCCTCGGCAATGTTTCCGGTCAGACCTATCACCCACGAACGAATGTCGGTGGCAATGGCCAGCATCTGTTTTTCCTGGTGTCCCCTGGCCAGCTCCTGCGCTTCATCCACCAGCAGCATGGCCACATCGTGATTGCCCAGGGCCGCACTGGCCTTGGCCTTGCTGCACAATAAATTGCAACGATGGTGATCGTCATCATCGAGCAGGTCGAGGCCCCGGTTGGCATACTCGATGGCCTCGGGATGACGGCCCCGGCGATACTCAATCTCGCACAGTTCAAAGTATACCTTGGCCGAGATATTCACCGACCCGTCGATATTGAGGGCTTCCTTCAGCAGCAGGGTCGCGTCGTCGAGGGCCGATTGCTGCACCGCAATTTTTCCCAGCAGCCGCAACGCCGATTGACGGACCAGCGGATTATCACTGTCTTTAAGGGGTACAAGTGTCCGTCTGGCCCGTTCCAGTTCTCCAATGGCTATCAGATTTCGGCCATAGGCAATAGTGGCTTCGGTGCGAAGGGGTTCGCCGGTGTCACACTCCACAATCTGCTGAAGGACACGGCATGCCATCGACAACGCCCCCTGCTGTTCGAGTTTCCGCACCGTGGGAAGGGCATGGGCGTTTAAAAAATCAATCTGTCCGATGCGCGCCGCGTGCAGCAGCCGCGGCTCCATCGCCGTTTCCGCTTCAAACGCCCGGGCCGAGTAATCTCGCCACTCTCCATCACTCAACGTTCTGAGAATCTGATTGGCCAGAGAAGTGGAAAGAATGCCAAAGGTTTGATGCCGCTGCTTCAGCCATCGCTGCTGTTCCAGGTGATGCACCGTCGCCACCGCTTCCGCGCCGAAATGGGCCACGTGCTGAATGGTGGCCAAATCGCTGTACCGGCCGAGCACGGCGATGGACTGCAGCAACACCCGCTCCCGATTGGAGAGTTCACTCAACCTCATCTGCCAGTAAGATTCCACATCCGTCACCACCGTGTCATCAATAACGCTTTCGGGACTTTTTTCGGTAAGGATACAGTTGTGCAGCAGTTGGGTAACAAAAAGTGGATTGCCACCGGTGTGCTCCAGAATTTTGGGCGCCAGCAACATGCCATCCACCGACAGATACTGCTCCACCAGCCTGGCAATTTCCGGTTCGCCAAGAGGCCGGATGTGATACACCCTGCCGGTGCCCAAGGCGTTCTGCCAATCAAATTCCGGCACACTGGTGGCCAGAATCGCCACTCGGGCCCCTTTCTGGTTCACCGCCAGCAGACCGCGCAGAATGGTCAACATTTCACCGCAGGCCCGGTCCAGGTTGTCCATGGTCACCAGAATGGGACGAATCTGCGATGCCTTCAGAATCAGTGACATCACCGTGGAGGACACCCGATGAAAGTCCAGGCGGGTATTGCCGAACTCCACCAGCTGCGTGGCCACTTCCAGACATTCCTGCTCGTCCGGCGTTCCCCCCATAACAGTGGCGGCCTGCAACAGCAGTTCACGCACGGACGCAAACCACTCCGCATCCCCGTAAAAATGAGTCTCCAGCACATGAATTCCCTGGAGCTGGGCCTGCCATTTCACCGATTTTCTGACCACACTGCGGCCGGCTCCCGCCTCCCCTTCCACCACAAACAACCCATTGTCGGCCGGCTTTTCCAGGCATTCCCGCATCGCGGCGAACACCTCGCCGGATATACTGTCCCCGGAGAGACCGCCGCTGCCGGTCAGTACATTTCTACCCGGTATATAACTCTCGGTATCCTCGGCCACCGCATCGGGACATAGCGCGGTAAGCGCCGCTTCGAGTTCATCAATGTCCGGAAACCGATCGTTTGGATTGGACGCCAGCAGCCGATGCACAATGCTTTCCAGACCATTGAGTATCCGCCGCTCCGCATCGGACTCATCACAGATTCGCGTTACCTGCCACTCGGGCTTTCGCCCTTCGCGATGGGCCGCCATGATGGCGCTGATGTCGGGTTCAAAGGGAGGCGTGCCACAGGCTGCCTCGTAAATGGTGGCGCCCAGGGCATACAAATCCGCGCGCACATCCACCGGCTTGCGCGCCAGAATTTCCGGCGCAATGTACTGGAGGGTTCCCCTGGGAGGCGCCTGCCCCGATGCCGCCCGGACAAAGGAGAAATCAATGGGATATGCGCTGCTGTGCCATCGCCCATCCGATGATTTCCGGGTCTTTCCGAATACCAGATTTCCCGGTTTGATGTCGCCATGTATCAGCCCGCTTCGATGCAACGGACGCAGGGCGCGACACATCTGAACACATACCGCCACAAATCCCCGTGCGCAGATGGCCGTACCGATGGCATCATCACCGCCTGCGGCCGAAGTGGCTGCCAGCAAATCATTGCCCGGAATATAATCGCGGGTGAAAAACACCTGACCTTCCGACGTCACCCCGAAGTCGTGCACCTGTGCCAGATTCGGATGGGACAAATCCGCCAGAATTTCAAACTCATGGCGAAAGAGGGTCTGCCACTGGTCACTCTGTCCCACATGTAACACCTTGATGGCCACCTGCCGGTTCGTCACCGTATCCGTTACCAGATGCACGGCGCCCTGCGCACCCTCCCCCAGTTTTTTTTCAATCCGATACCTGTAATTGAACAGCCCCTGGAACGTTTCAGATTTCATGACTCAACCTTTTTTTATTCCATATATATGACATGTGCCATACTGGCACAAACTGAGCCGAGTGTCACGAAATTCATCCGGGGTGATTGGCATCGAACCCCTTCGGATTCAGAATTTTTATTCAGATGGCGGAAAGGGTTTTCACCACCCGGTCGGCGGCGCGAAGAAGCGGTTCACCGGGATGGGCGCAATTCATCCGGAACCAGCCTGCGCCGGCCGGGCCAAAAAACGTTCCGCCCGAAAGGGCAACGTTGGCCTGGTGAATGAGGGTCTTCATGACCGTGGGCCATTTGCCGAATCCGCGAAAATCACACCACACCAGAAACGTGGCCTGGGGAATCATGATGGTCGCCCCATCAAGGGTGCTCAACCGGCCAACCACCTGCCGGATATTATTGTTCAGATAGGTGACCAGGGCTTTTTTGTATGCCTCCCCTGCCGGAGAAAAGGCACTTTCAAGGGCAATTTTTCCAAGGAGATTCACGCTGCCGCAATGGCTGATTTCCTGGGCATCCACAAATTTTTTCCGGTTGTCTTCATCCGGCACCACCACAAAGGAGGCGTTCAATCCGCTGGCATTGAACGTTTTACCGATGGAGTGGGCCACCGTGCACAGATCCAGCGCTGCCGGAATGGTCAGCAGAGAAGTATGACGGTGAGGGGCATACACAATATCGCAGTGAATTTCGTCACTGAAAATGTGTACCCCATACGTTCTACACATCGCCACCAGGCGACGGAGTTCGGATGCGCTCCACACCCGCCCTCCCGGATTATGGGGATTGCACAGCAGCAGCAATCGCGGCTTTTCCGTTTTCAGACAGGTTTCCAGGGCATCAAAGTCCATCACGTACTGGCCCGCTTCCAGTTGGAGGGGCAAATCCAGCACCCGTCGGCCATTGTGTTGGGTCACAAAGAAAAAGGGCCCATAGACCGGTGAAAACACCACCACCCCATCGCCCTTTTCTGTAAATGCCTGAATGGCCATGGCAATACTGGTCACCACCGAAGGAGACAACCGAATCCATCGGGGTTCGAGCTGCACTCCGTGCTGGGATTCCTGCCACCATTGAATGGCGTCGAGCAGCGATTCGGAAACCGTGGTGTACCCGAACATGGGGTGAGAAAGACGCTCCTTCAGCGCATCGGTCAGAAACGACGGTGTCGGTACATCCATATCCGCCACCCAGTACGGCTCCACATCCGCTTTTCCAAACAGGGCCCTGCGCGCTTCATATTTTTCCGCTCCGGTACCAAGACGCGATATTTCTTCATCGAACCTGTATGTCATTTTTTCTGCCATACGGTTACCTGAGAGATGGTGTGCTGAAACTTCCGTTCGGTTTCGCGAATCACAAACGGCACATCCCGGGGGGCGGCAATCCGCTGGAACGCATCGTCGAGGTGGGCATGCAATCCATCCAGTCCGGTCACCGGTTCACCATCCCGGCGATATCCCCCCAACCATTTATCCTTCGGCGTAAAATCCTCCAGCCATGTGTAGGGCGATGCCACCACCAGGATACCCCCCGAGGTTATCCGGGCGCCAATCTCCCTGAGGAATTTCGCCGGGTCGCTGAGCCGGTCCACCAGGTTCGACGCCACCACCAAATCGTAATCGCGATACTGGGGCTTCAGATTGCAGGCGTCCTGCTGCATGAACGAAATGCATTCGGGTCTGGGGACCACGTTCAATTGCGCCAGATTGCACTCCCGATACGTCACGAGGTCCCCTTCGCTCACCAGTTCGTACCGGGTACGGCCCTCCTTCGAAAGGGCGGTGGCCTGACGGATGAAACGGGCGGAATAATCCAGCCCATCCAGATGCGCAAAATACGGTGACAGTTCAAAGGTAAGCCGCCCGGTGGCGCAACCGATGTCCAGCGCCCGGCGTCTTCGATTCGCCGGAACATGACCCAACGCCAGTTCGGCGATGGTGGCGGCAAAATTCGGCACGTCAAAATAAGCGGGCCCATACTGGAACTCCAGATACATTGCCACAGCGGCATCGGTTTCATACGTGCTGAATTCGGTTTTCACCTGCCGCTGCGAAACCACGTACCGAAATCCCGCATGCTGATAAAAATGGCGCCGGAATGCGTACCGGCTGTGCAGGGCAATTTCATTTCCAGTGGAAATCCACGATCCGCCCTTTATCAATGCATGCCGATTGTCAAACGTGGGTGCAGAAAAATCGTCGTACAGGGGATGCACCTTAAAGCCATCGAACCCGGAAATCGGGGTTTCATTCCACTGCCAGACATTCCCCACCAAATCAAAAAAGTCGCCGTGGGCAAATGTGTCCACAGGGACGGAGCTTGCATATTTTTCGAGATTCCAATTGGCGCTGATGGGGGCGACATGATGTTCGCGGTCGTATCCCGACACTTCGAGCAGTCGTCGGTACTCCGCCTCATCGGGCAATCGCACCGGTCGTTTCAGTCGAGCCGCTTTCCAGTTGCAGAATGCCTTTGCCTCCAGATAACATACCTCCACCGGCCAATTCAGGGGCAGGGGTACCTCCCGGGTCAAAAGACGCAATGCATACGCCCCATCCCGCTTGCGCCAGAACTCCGGCATCTCGGCATGATGATAGGCCTTCCAGGCACGACCTTCTTCATCCCACCACTGGTCGCTGTGATAGCCGCCATCGTTCACAAAGTCCAGATACTCGGCATTGGAAACCAAATATCCCGATGCCTCGAAATCCGCCACCTCCACCGCGGCGCTACCGTATTCGTTGTCCCAGCCATACAACTCATGGGACCAGGATTTGCCAAGGTGCACCCCACTGCCCGCAACGGCCACCAGGGTGTTTTCCGGTGCCTCTCCGAAAAAGGGACAGGGCTGAAACAGGGGGTGGTCTTTCACCAGATCAATATGCAACTGGCGAATCAGCACCGAGCTGGTCTCCAGATGAATCCGTTCATGTTCAATGCCCATCAGGATGGGCCACATGGGACTTTCCCAGTCAATTGGCAGGGTGAAGGACATATCATCGATCACCTGCAGCACCGCTTCTCTCACCCGGCTGCGATACACCCGCACTTCATCCACCGTGGGCCAATCGTAATGCTCCCCGTTGAGGTCGTCCCAGCTCATCTCGTCCACGCCGATGGCAAAAATGGACTCCATCCGGTCATCCAGACGGGCAGGAAGCAATCGGGCCAGCATCAGCTTATTCACAAAAAATACCGCGGTGTGACCGAAATAAAAAATCAGTGGGTGCCTGAGGGGCTGCGGCCGCTCATAGAACCCCCTATCGGATTCAAGCGTCTCAAAAAGCCGCTCGTACAATTCATAGGTTTTCACAAAATACGCGCGAATTTCATCCCGTTTCGATGCCACGTCACCGGACACCAGAGAAATGTTTGAAGTAATGAATTTTTCGATGGATGGATTCACAATTGTCATGACCGTTCCATGGCTCCTCCCTGGGGGTTGCAACCCAACGTAATCAGCGTTCCGTGTGGCGCAAGATATTACCTGAAAGTGCCCTGAAAGTGCAACGATAACAAGCGGAATGGGTGAATCAACCGGAAATGCCGGACAGAAATATTACGGAAGGGTGAAATGTTGTCCGTCGCACAGACATTCGCATTCCGCAGGGGCGGCGATCATCTGCGTGCCATCGAAAGTAAACTGGCAATAACTGAGACCTTTCGGATCGTCCAGCCCGAAATACAGACCATCTTCAGTCTGGATATACCCTGGCCAGCCCAAAAAGACACCGCAGCCGTCAATGGGCGCCGATACATCCGCAGCCTCGCCCCCCCGCTGATACTGACAGAAGCTCCGGCTCTCGGTGCCAATGGTGCATTCACCGTCGATATCCCTGGAAATGGTGCGGAAATCAGCAAAATAGCGGCAGCTGTGCCAATAATCGTCGATGCCGGTGATCACCGGCAACATCTCGCTCGCCTGTTGACATTCCGCTTCAGTCTGTGCCTTCTCGCAGCTTCCATCATACACATAGGTCTCCCACGTGAGAGTGGTCTCCGTGTCCCCCTCATCCGGCGTTCCCGTCTCACTGTCTCCAATATCCGAACCATCCGATACCGAATCGGTTTCGGTCCCGTCGGTCGACGGCGTCACGGATTCGTCGGTCCGACCCAGCGCATCATCGTCATCCCCGGCACATCCACCAAAGGCAAGCGCGGTAAGAAACCACAGACCGCCAACCCCGCAACAGATCCGGGTCCACAATGAGGGCCCGAAAAGACCGGCCCATCGATTCCGGTTCACTTTTTCAATTCGTTGCCGATCTGTCTGTTGAATATCCATATTTTTCCTCCAGTATTTTCCGGTGCTCAGATGATATTGTCATGCCCGCCTTCTTTATGGGCGCCGCGCGGGAAATTCCCCCCTTTTCATACCAGTCGGCGGGGGGAATTGGGAGCCGCGCACGTAACAATTTCGTAATTGATGGTGCCGGCGCAGGCCGCCAGCTGCTCAGCGGTCACCGCGTCATCGCCATCGGTTCCCAGCAGTGTCACCACATCTCCGGTCGCCACATCGGGAATATCCGTGACATCAATCATCATCAGATTCATGCACACCCGTCCCACCACCCGGGCTCTCATCCCATGTACCAGTGTATTGGCCGCATTGGAAAAGGCCCGCCGATATCCATCGGCATACCCCACCGGCAATACGGCGATTCTGGTATCCCGGGTAGCGCGAAAAGTCCGCCCGTAGCCCACATATTCTCCTCTGGGAACGGTTTTTATCTGCGCGATACGGGTTTTCCAGTTCATCACCGGCTGCAGCGCCAGATGGGCACGCCCCAGATTCTGGGCGGATACATTGGTTTCCTTTGAGGGCCACAGCCCGTATGTGCCAATCCCCACCCGAACCATCCCGAAATAGGTATTGGGAAACAGGATGGCCGCCGCAGTGCAGGCGGTATGGGGCAAGGCCACCTGCACCCCGAGGGCCCGCAGGCGATCCAGTGATTTTTCAAACTGGCCGCGCTGTCCCGAGGCAAATGTATGGTCTGTGGTATCTTCAATATCCGCATAATGGGTATATGCCCCTTCCACGGGAATACCGCTGGAAAGTATCAAAGAAGATACCTCCTGAAGCTCTGAATACAGAATTCCCTGACGATTGGTGCCGGTTTCCAGCTTCAGGTGCACCGGTATCCGTTCCGATGTCAATGTTGATGTATAATTTCTGATACCATCAATGGATGCCACCGTCACCTGCAGCTGATATTTAACGGCCAACAGATACTGGGAACCAAACGAGGGCCCCAGCACCAGAACCGGCGCGGTGATCCCCGCTTCTCTCAGCATGGCCCCCTCTTCCACACTGAACACCGCCAGCCAGGAAGCGCCGGCGGCCAACGCCTCTCTGGCGACGGGCACCATGCCATGTCCATAAGCGTTGGACTTCACCACACAGAGCAATTGCTGCGCCGGTGTGAGCAGGCGCCGGAATGCGCCGATATTATTTGACAATGCAGATCTGGACAGTTCTATCCAGCAGTTCTGATACTCCGGGGAAATCTCATACGTCATGCTGTACATCCTTTGCTTTGGCATTCGTCGCTGTCAATGACTTTCTAATAATTATTGAGCAGACCCGGGTATTCCTGTTATAGGGGAGTCATGAAGCGCATCCTTTGCATCCTGCTTGTTTTTTCCACACTCTGGGCCTGCCAGAATGAAGACCATTCGAAGGCCTTTCCGGCTGGCGCGAAGGTGGACACCGGCAACACGAAGGATGTCCCGTCCGCCGGCGAAGCGGAAGCCGGAACGCACAGGAGCGCCGGGGAATCCAACGCGGATGAAACAGAAAACAGAAATACGGTGGACAAGGGCATCCGACCCCCTGGGGCGCCGGCTGTCGTCGAAACCCTGGAGGCGCCGATCTTTCCGCCCCCCACCGCCGGCGCCATGGTGGATGTGCCGGGGGGAAAACTGCTGATGGGCAGCGCGGTGGATGACGTGCTGCGGGAACAGTTTGCTGAAAATGATCTGGTTCCCGCCACCATCACACCGTTTCAGATGGACGTTCTGCCCTGGCCCAACGATCCCGCCATGCCCCCCATGACCGGTGTGACCCGGATGCAGGCTTCCCAGTACTGCGAATCGGCGGGCAAACGGTTGTGCACCGAAGCGGAATGGGAATGGGCCTGCAAATCATCGGACAATCGACGCTATATTTCCGGCAATCTGTTCAACGCCGCCGCCTATGGCGATGTGCACGGCTCACCCTCGCCATTCGGGGCGTGGGCCATGAACCGTCAGCTCGAATGGACCGACAGCGCCTGGGGCAGAGACCCGGACCAGCAGGTGCGCGCCGCGGTACGGGGGTTCACCGCCGGTCAGGAATTTCTCGGACAAATCATTGATGCGCCCCATGGTACCCGGTGCGCCAAACGCTGGCGATTCGCCCCGGATGATACCGGCGACGCCCTTGGGTTCCGGTGCTGCAGAGGCCAGCGGAACAAAGCCACCTTTTTCATTGAGCGGCCCAGGCCGGCCCACAGTATTTATAAAACGATGAAGCCCGAGGAATTTGCCCGGATTATCCGGAGTATCCCCCAGCTGGCGGCGGTGCACGACAATCCGCATATGTTCAGCAATGCCGACGTTCGGGCCGTGCTGGCCAAACGGGGCACCGATCGGGAGGCTGAAGCCAAAAATGGTATTCATTTTCAGTGGAAGCCCATGCGCTGGATTCCCCGACAGGGAATGGAGCTGTGGCTGGCGGTGGGGCGCTCCAACCGGCATTCATTTGTCGTGGCATTGCACGAATCCAAAGACAACGAAGAATATATTCATGAATCCAGTATGATAATCTGGGACAATCCCATTCCCCTGGCGCTGGCGTACCGGGAAGGCCACCGGGACGAAGCCTATTGGGCGCCCTGTTGGCACTGCCGCGACGGAGGAAGTTTTGAGTACAATGAACAGACAAATGAGGTGATTATCACCAGCCGGTGGTAAACGCGAGGGAGCCAATGATGCCAGTCTGTCGAATCTGCAAAGACGAATTTGAAAAAGAAGAAATGGTGTCCATCCGCTATGGTGGTCGCAAAGTGAAAGTGTGCGAGGAGTGCGCCGAAAAAGCGGAAGAAGAAAAACTCATTGCCGAGGAAAGTGAATCCGTGGTTCAGAACATGATGGGTTTCAAGGGGCGCCGGTAGGCGGGCAGACGCGCTCCTCTGATTGCAGGGTTCATTTGTCGGCCCAGGCCGGCATTGCCCTGAGGTAATGGTCGGCCCGCTGCATGCACACGTCCATCGATACATCGGGGGTGAACATCATCAGCCAATTGGCCACGCCAGTCTGGACGACTGCCCGGGCGTGACATTTTCCCGTCTCGTCAACGCAGTTGCCGCAATAATCGCCTTGTACATTTCCGGCCTGGGGGCCTGCCAGCGGTATGCCGCAGGAATGACAGAATTTCATTTGTTCCATGATTTTCCTTGTGGGGGTTCGGACGAAAATCCACTGATTTCCGTCAGGTTTCACTGAACATCCCCACCATGGAACAGGGTAATGACAACTGTATGTCAGGTTTTAAAAGAAAAATGATTCCGCGCGTTCGTTTTTTTTCCTGTCTCATTTTCGATTCGCTTGCGCGAATTCAAAGTGCGTTCGATCCGACTTCAGAAAATGGGACCGCAGAACAACGCATCCCGTGATCCCCCCGACAAACCGCACAATTTCAATTGCTTTTCCACCCCGGTTGGCCCAGGATGACGGCCATGAAGGCTCATTGGACCCATCGACTTTCTCAACTGCAGCACACCCATCTCGCCCGGACGCTCCGCATCAGCGGTGTGGGACCCGAGGCCGACACCCCTGAGGGCCCCAGGCTGATTTTCTGCTCCAACGATTATCTCGGACTCAGCGCATCCCCGTCCATCGCCCGGGCCGCCGCCGTCGAAATGGAAAACGGGATTGGCGCCGGCGCATCCAGGCTGGTTAGTGGCAACTTTCCCTGGCATGAAACCCTCGAACGTCGTTTTGCAGACTTTGTTGGAAAATCCCACAGCGTGCTGTTTCCTTCCGGGTATCAGGCCAATGTGGGGGCTATCAGCGCCCTTGCCGGGCAGGGCGACGTTGTTTTTTCAGACCAACTCTGTCACGCCAGCATCATCGACGGTTGCCGACTGTCGAGAGCAAAGATTGAAATTTATGATCACAACGACGCAGATCATCTGAAAAGCCTTCTTGCCCAATATCCGAATCCGGAATCTGGCAAGCTCGTGATTACCGAGGGCATCTTCAGCATGGATGGCGATATTCCACCGCTGGCGCAAATCTGCGACGTGGCAAAGCAGGGGGGCGCGGCTGTGTATCTCGACGAAGCGCACTCTCTGGGCATCCTGGGTCCGGAAGGTCGCGGACTTGCGGCCGCGCTGAATCTGGAAAACCGAATCGACGTGCTGGTGGGCACGTTCGGTAAGGCCGTTGGCGTGGCCGGAGCGTGCGTGGCCTGTGAATCAGAACCGGCGCAACTGCTCAAAAGCACGGCCCGCAGTCTGATGTATACCACCGCCTCTCCGCCGGCGCTGGCCCGTGCGGTCTGTGAAAGCCTCACCTGTATTGCCGGCGCAACCCGGGAACGGACCCGGCTGCACACCAATATCCGCCGGTTTCAGAAACTGGCGAAAGCCGCGCAAATCCCACTGCTGCCCAGTGATACGCCCATTCAACCCATCCTTATCGGCAACGCGGAGCGAACCATGGCCATCTCGGACGCCCTCTGGCAGCGGGGCATATTCGTGCAGGGAATCCGCCCCCCCACCGTGCCGGCTGGAACGGAACGGCTGCGAATCACCCTGAGTGCACTGCACACGGAGGAACAGATGGAACGCCTCATCGAAGAATTGAAAAATAGTGGAGTCGGCTCATGACCCGGCGAATATTTATCACCGGTACCGGCACCGATGTGGGAAAAACCGTGATCACCCGGGGAATTGCACGCGCGCTACTGAAAAAGAAAGTGAATTTTAAAGCGCTCAAACCGGTGGAAAGCGGTGTCCCTGAGGTCAACGGGGCCCTGCAACCCCACGACGGCACCGCCCTGCTGCGGGCATCTCAGGCCAAAGGTCGGGTGGAAGAGGTCTGTCGATACATGTTTCGCGCTGCGGTTTCCCCCCATCTGGCCGCCCGCATGGAAAACGCCATCATCGATCCCCGCGAAATGCGTCAGTTCATCGATACCGCCGCTGCGTCGTGCGATGTCCTCATCGTGGAAGGAGCCGGCGGCCTTTCAGTTCCTTTGAACGATGAAATTCTCTATGGAGATTTCATTGCCGGGGGGCCATATGAGCTGCTCATTGTTGCCCCCGATATTCTCGGGACCATCAACAACACCCTGCTCACCATTGAAGCCGCGCGGCATCGGCAGATTCCCGTGGCCGGTGTGATTCTGAACCATGGCAGCAATCTCAGTGAATCACTGAAAAACGCGGAAGCCATTGCCCATTTCGGCAAAGTTCCGATACTGGGTACATTTCCCCGAATGACGTCCATCAATGACGACGATGCCCTGGCCGATGCCGCCGAAACCCATCTGGACCTGAAACTCTTTTACAAAGGATAATGAAATGAAACGCGCAACCGGCGGATTCAGAATGGCTGACCGGAGAAGTGCTCTTCAGCCACCAGCCACCATTTTCCCGTGCGGTACTCCCAATTCTGGCGGGTGACCGTTTCGTAGACGTCCAATTCCTTCTTTCGAAACCACGAAAAGCGAACGCTCACCACGGCTTTACGATTTTTATCATCGTATACCATCTGTATCACATCGGCGGAAGATATCTGAATATCGGTTCCCCATCCGGCATGCATCTTCTCAAAATGGTCACGGGCCTGCTCATCCACCACGGGCAGTACATCACTCTGCCGGCCCCAGCGAAGCCCCTCGTGAAACTGAAATACGCCGCGATCCAGCTTCTGTCTCGGACCTTCGGCAATCGCACACCCCAATACGAGAAAGAAAACAACCGGTATGATCGTGAATTTCATTTTGACCAATCAGGATTCCGGAGCCACTTCCACCAGAATCACTGTGATGTTGTCCTCACCGCCCTGCTCATTGGCCGCATCCACCAGTGCCCTGGCTGCTTCATCGAGATCTGCGCGATGCTTTTCAACGATTTCGAGAATTTCAGAATCCCGAAGCATGCCATTGAGTCCGTCGGAACACAGCAGCATAATATCGCCGTTTTCCACGGAGATGGTCTGTACGTCCACCAGCACTTTGTCCTGCATTCCCAGCGCTCGGGTAATCACATTGGTGGGCAGCTCCGCCAGCTGTTCTTCAGTCAAATCCGGCGCTGCCCGCAAATAATCGTTGATCAGGGAATGATCCAGCGTTACCGCCGAAATCTCACCGCCTCTGATGCGATAACATCTTGAATCCCCCACATGGGCCACATGCATCGCCGAGTTTTCTTCGATGCCCATCACCCCCACCACCGTGGTGCCCATCCCCTGATGATCTTCGCTTTCGCTGGACTCCCTGAAAATTTTGCTGTTTCCCACCTGAATGGAGGTCACGAAGCGATTGACGGAAGTTGGGGAGTTCGGATCAAACTGAAACGGCCATGTAATGTCGTCCCGTGAAGTGGCCACAAAAAATTCCCCGATGGAATCCACGGCGATTCTGGAAGCCACATCACCCGCGCGATGCCCCCCCATGCCATCCGCAACAACAAAGAGATTGAACTCCGGAAACATACCGAAACAATCCTCATTATGATCCCGTTCGCGACCTACATCGCTCAACCCAGCCACTTTCAGAACATTACCCATTCATAACCTCGCTCACTTCCGGATAAAATCCGAAAAGACGATTTCAAGTGATAACGATATACGTATAACACGGTTTTGTATGTATATCCAAAAACTTGCCTATGGAATCCAGCCCAATGCCCAGGCAACTGCGAGAATGATGGTGACCACTGCAAGGGTAACCGCCAGTCCCACAAAGAAATTCTGGCGATCCTCCGAACCATCGTCCTCATAATCGTCCTGTGGCAGCTGTGGCTGCATCCCCCCGGGCGAATACATCTGAGGAATCTGATGATTCGAATCTCTGCGCCTATCCGGGGGTAAGCTGCCCATCGGACTGCTCACCCCGGATACATCCAGCGGTCCCCCCGGCGGGCTCACCCCTCTGGAGGGCAAATCAGTTCGCAACGTTATTTCTTTATCAAGGGAGGCAAACACCGCAATTTCTTCCTGGATGAACTTATTGATGATTGCCTGTTTATTCATGGCTCCGCGGGGATCGCCGATGACTCGCTCCACAGATCGTCGAATGTCGAACCCGGTTACCTTCAATTGGAATGTGAACAGAAAATTTGCCAGCGATTCGGCAAAATCATCACAGGACTGAAACCGTTGCGCCGGATCCCTGGCCAACGCCGTACGAACAATATTCTCCAGCTCCAGCGGAATATTCGGATTGAACTGCTGCATGGAAGGGACATTTGCCTCCCGGACGTTCCGGATGGTCTGGACATCGCTATCCCCGAGGAAAAGTCGCTGACCGGTCAGAAGCTCGTACAGCACGATGCCGCAACAGAAAATATCCATGCGCCAGTCCACGGGTCTGCCCGTAGCCGCTTCGGGAGACAGGTAAGCATACTTGCCTTTCACCACGCCGGGATCGGTCTTTTCCAGTTGACTGGTGGCCTTGGCCAAACCGAAGTCGACGATTTTCACCTCGCCCTGATTGGAAATCAGAATATTCGGCGGGGATACGTCCCGATGCACGATATTGAGACTGTTTCCCCTGCTGTCTCGCATACTGTGGGCATACGCCAGACCGCGGCATGCTTCCATGATGATGTAAATGGACTGTTCGATAGGCAGTATGTGCTTGCGTTCCTTCAGCTTCTTCATCAGATGCTTCAGGTTGGTGCCGTCCACATATTCCATGACAATGAAATATGTGCCGCCTGCCTGTCCAATATCGAAAACGTTCACCACATTCGCGTGACTCAGGTGCAGACTGATACGCGCCTCGTCGAGAAACATGGCGATGAACTTCTTGTTCTCTGCCAGATGCGGCAGAACACGCTTTATGGCAACCTTCTTTTCGAATCCCTCGATACCTTCGGCAACCGCTTCATAAACTTCGGCCATCCCGCCTGCATCAAGTTTCCGAATGACTTTGTATTTTTCTCGTTTTGCCATAAATGAGTGTTCAGTCTTCTATCAGTAATTTGTTCGGTTTGACAGTTACTTTTTTTAACAACATTCAAGTAACCAATAACAGGCAACATCAAACCATGTGGAGCACAATACATCATCGTTATCCTCTTTGAAATAAAAAGACCCTGTTTTCATTAAAATTCGACCCGGATCCCGTCATATGGGGACAAGGTTGAAATTATTCATAAATATCAGAATATTCCATCGTCCGTGTGTTTGCCTTCCCCAAAGGCATGCCATCCGATTTTGCCCGTTGTCTCCACTTTTGCGACTGAACCCAAAGGTCATCCGGGCCGAATAGCGTATTGCAGGGCCCTGAAGGTGTGTTACTGTATCGCCATGAGTGTTTTCACAGGTATTTTCTATTTCCTCTTACTCGTCGGCATCCTGATTTTTATTCACGAAGGTGGTCATTTCATCTTTGCCAAACTGTTCGGCGTAAAAGTTCACGTTTTTTCTCTGGGGATGGGACCCAGACTCTTCGGCTTCCGGAAGGGTGATACCGATTATCGCATCAGTGCCGTCCCCATCGGCGGATATGTGCGAATGCTCGGCGAAGACCCGGGGGAAGAAACCAGTGCCGGGGAACTGGGCCGCTCCATCCAGGGCATCGCGCCCTGGAAGAAAATTATCATTTATGTCGCCGGACCGGCCATGAATCTGATTTTTCCCCTGTTTCTCTATTTCTTTCTCGCGCTGGGACAGGAAGAGCTGCCACCGGCTGAAATCGGCGTGGTTGTACAGAACAGCCCCGCGGAGAAAGCCGGTTTACTGTCCGGAGACGAAGTAATCGCCATCGACAATGCGCCGGTCTTCAGTTTCAACCACATGGTGGAACTCATTCAGGACAAAGCCAACCAGCCCATTACATTGCTGGTGAAGCGGGACGGCCGGACCATTTCCGTTCCCATTACACCGGAAGCAAAACAGATTCCCAAATATCACATTCCTTTTCTTCGCCACATCGAAACCATCCGGGGCCAGATTGGCATCATTGGCATTTATCCGAACACCGTGATTTCGGTTCAGCGGGGTCACGATGGCGCGCCTTCCGGACTGCGGACGTTTGATAAAATCACCGCCATTGACAACAGGGATGTGGAAAAGCTCATCGATGTCGAAAACGCGTTCCGGCAGGTCCGCGGCCAGACCGTGGCCATCCGCTTTTCGAGGCTGAAACGAAATCTCCCATCGTCCCTTTTTCCCAATGCCAGAGAAGCTGCCGGAATTGACATCAGGAAGCAACCCTCCGCATTTGAAGCCAATGTACAAACGATCAACTATACCGTTCCTGCCGATTTCAAATCTCTTGCCGATATTGGTATCGGCAGTGCCGACGCATTCGTGCTCAACGTGACACCGGGAGGTCCGGCAGATAAAATTGGCCTGCGCCAGGGAGATGAACTGATTGCCATTGACAACCACAAGCTGAATTCCTGGGAAATCATGTCCCGCATTCTTGAGGTCAACGAAGATGGTACCAATGCCAGAGCCCACACCCTGTCCTGGCAGCGCGAGGGGAAAATTTACCGGGCCGAATACCGGGCAGATTTCGTTGGCGCCGGCAATAAAAAAGACCTGGGCGTCGAAGATGACCTCATCGACCCCGGATTTCATATCCGGCCGTATTCAACGGAATGGTTCGGGATCAGCCCAAAACCCATTCCCAATCTGCACAAAAGCGCCTACGCCCTTCGCATGTCCGTCAGCCAGACCCTGTTCTGGTCTGAAGTGATTATTGATGTACTCAAATCCGTGGTAACCGGAAATATCTCTCCCAAAGCGTTCAGCGGCCCCATTGGAATCGGACACGCCGCCGCGCAGGTCGGGCAGGAAGGCCCCAGCGCCTTTTTCGGATTCATGGGATTTGTCAGTCTCAATCTCGGCCTGATGAACCTGCTGCTCCCCATTCCCATTCTCGATGGGGGACGGCTGTTTTTAATTGTTGCCGAGGTAGTCATGCGCCGCCGTCTATCCACCAGAATTCAGGAACGCATCCTGGTCACCGGCGCCATTATGACCATCATGCTCATGGTCTGGGCAGTGATCATGGACATTGCCCGTTTATTCGTCAGCTGATTCGGCGCTCGTCGTCGGCAGGGTTCCCGCCAGGGTCACAATTTCGTCTTCCAGCGTCGGTCCATACTGATTGAGGGTATCGTTCAGCACATCTTCCATTTCAGTGGTGATGGCTGGACGAATGGCGGCATCAGAGACATCGTTTTTCTCCCGAATATTGTCCAGGTGATGGCGCAACGGTGAATCCGCCCGGTTGAACGCCTCGTAATGGCCATCGACAATTGACGGCAGCACATTGGACAGCCAGCGCATCTCCACGCCCATCTGATACATACTGGCGCCGTGACTCTGCACTGCAACGGCCGCATTGGCCGCAGCCTCCGGGGATTTTCCGCCCCACCTGCCCATGATTGTCCGATGCATGGAATTACTGCTGCCATATGACTGTTCACCCAGCGCGGTAATTTGCTCTCCCAGTGCTGCAATACACCTGATGGCTGGGCCATCCTTCACAAAGAGTGCCTTGTTGTCCGCAACAAACTTGCTCAGGGGACTCTCTTCGGTAACCCTCAGAGAAATGGTTTCGTCTTTCACCGGCATGGAGAGCAGGTAGGCACGGGCCACCGCCTGGGCCGCTTCATAGGTACACGCCGCCATTTTATTCACCCCATCGGCGACCTCTTTTGCTCCCTCGGCGTCCTCTTCCGCTTTATCGCGAATCTGAATCGCATCCTCTTCGGTGATGACTTCACCTTTCACCATTTTTGCAGATGTTGCATTCTGGTCTGACTCCTCCGGAGAACTGCGATCCAGCAAACCGCAGCCGGTGATGCCCCCCAGCACCATGCAACAACAAATCAGAACAGAACATTTGAATTGTTTCATTTCATGCTCCTTGCTGTTACGTTTCGCAAAACGCGAAATCATATGGCCACATTATTATTGTGTGAAACTGCCTATAGCTATGGAACCGCTGGGGTGATGTGCAAGGAATAAAAGTGGAATTTATGATATTTCTACCGGTAATACTGGACATATTTCGCAGAAACACGCTCACCGGCTGAACAGAAACGCAGCATTCACTACCCGGGATACGGCGACAGCTGGAATTGACAAACCACCGGATTCAGAGCTATACAATGCGCCCATGGGCCGAATCATTGTTCAGCGGTCCGGAGTGGATACATCGGGTATCTTTACGGAAAAGAGTTTACATGATCAATTCAAGCAATCTGAAAAAAGGACTTATCCTGGAACTCGACGCTGCCCCGTGGCTGGTCACCGAAGTGTCGTTTCAGGCGCCTTCAGCGCGCGGCGCCAGTACACTGACCAAGGCGAAAATAAAAAATCTGATTACGGGGGCGGTACTTAAAAAGTCATGGCGGGGCGGGGAAATGCTTGCCGAAGCCGACTGCGAAAAGCGGGAAGTACAGTATCTCTACAGGGATGGCGCAGAATTTCACTTCATGGACGAGGAAACCTACGATCAGTTCTCTCTGTCCGAAGAAGGGATTGGCGATCTCTCCGGATACATGCTCGACGGAATGAAGATGCGCTCCATGCTGTTCAATGGTGAAGTGGTCAGCATCGAATTACCCAACACGGTTGAACTTGAAGTGGTGGATACCACCCCGAACCTCAAAGGCGCCACGGCACAGGCCCAGTTAAAACCCGCCACCCTGGAAACAGGGCTGGTGGTGCAGGTGCCCCCGTACCTGGAATCCGGGGTGAAAATCAGAGTGGATACCCGGGATGGCCGATTCATTGAACGGGTGAAATGACCGTTCCAGACTGAACTTCAGTCGTTCAAAGCTGAAGCGCACCCCTGTCCTGCCGAATCAAAAAAACCCTGAACAATCTCGCTGGACCATTGATTGGGTCTATCCTTCTCGGACTGACCCGGTGATCCATTCTCCGGAGCGCAGAAACCGGAAACCGGTAAAGTGATACATGCACCATCTATGAGCACCAACTGTATGTTACGGGAATTGCGACCAGAAGAGATTGGGGCAGAGGGAGAGGGAATCGGGTCAGCGTTTTTTCTTGCCGGTTTCTTCTTCCGCCGGGCAGTCCAGACATTCGTGACCTTTGTATTCCAGAAGACCATCGGTATCCATGAAACCGGCACTGGAACGATTTACGAAAGCGGCTTTAATCTTGTATTTGTGGCCTTCACGCCAATCCCAGACCACTGGGGGCAGATACACGCCTTCGGGCAATTCCTCAGGTGCCTGGCCTTTCAGCGCGCGCTCTTTTTCCTCTTCCATTTCCTTGAAGCTCTGGGCAAATCCCACCAGACGAATATGACGTTTGGTCAGCTTTTCACCCTGTTCATCCGCAAGATAAAGGTGCGGCATCATCACGTGACAGGTCTGGCCTTCCGCGCATTCGGGCTTTTCATATATCTTCACGATATAAGCGGTGACCTCAACCTGAGTCCCCATGGTTTTACCCACGTTCTTGCGCAAACCATACACCGAGTAGGAGCCATCTGAATAGGTTTCCGGAACGGATGGTTTTGGAATACTGGGAACTGGCGGCAGATTCGGTTTATAACCGCTCATCTGGGTCACTTGCACGCTGGCGCTCTGCTCTTCGCCACATGCCGAAAAGACGAACAACACTGATAAAACTGCCAAACAAACAACGGTAATCCGCTTCATATCTTGCTCCTTACCCCAAAAAAAAATGTCAATTTGCGGTCAATATAAATAACTAATCTGCGGGTTGTAGCATAGAAAAAAAAGAAAATACAGTGTAACTGTTGCCAATTAAACGTTAGTTTAACATTTTTGGATCAAATATTTAATCAAGAGCGGAACTTTGAAGATCAACAACAGAACACATGTCCAGTTCAGTCCAAACCAGGGGAGCCAGACAACGGAAACCAGCAGTGCACCGGCCGCTGCCCCGAGGTGGTCTGCCGCCACCATCAACGGGACCGCCCGATGGTGCTTCGCGGCAAAGATCCGGTCCAGAAACACGGGAAAGGCAAATCCGGTAGCGCTGCCTGCCAGAATCATCAACGGGGCGGTGGGCAACGGAAAGGCAGCAACCCCTGAAACCGCCAGCGAGGTTGCGAGCAACACCAGAACCACGGACAGGTCCGCCACCAGACACATGCCGCGTCGTTTTCCGAAGTGATGGCCGATAAAAGCCCCGACGGCCAGCCCGAACATGAATTCCGACAGAAGCCACGCAATGTGGTGATACACCCCGCCATGGGTCACCGAATACCAGTAAATCAGAATCACTTCCAACCCCAGACCGCACATTCCCGTGGTGGCCACGGAAATGGCTTCTGTCGGCAATCGTCGGTGACGCCGGATCACGGACAACAGTCCTGCCAGCACCAGCAATCCCGCGGACACCACCGCCCCCCAGTGCCGGGTGCGGTCGGTGGAATCGGAACGCCAATCGGCTTTCGCCATGGTCGCCGCTCCCACCGCCGACTGACGAATCCATCGCTGCAAATCCAGGGTATGAAGAAACGTGCGGGGATGCGCATCCCGGTTCACATCACCGGCAGACGCAGCAATCAATTGACGGCTCCGGGCCAGCCGCAACGGTGCAAAGATGTCGGCAACTCTCGATGCATACACCAGTTGGGGATCAATGGCGTTCAGCCGCCCGGCAAGTATTCGGGCATCCGTTGTGAGCGTTGCCCCATTGCCGGCAAAGAAGTACGTCTCCACATCCACAACGGGAATCACATCCGAAAACACCTGCCGAAGGGTACGCGCCTTGCCCGCCACCAGCGCGGCCGCCGGTGGCGACGCCACGTTGGCGCTGCCCCGGGATACGACGGTAAACACGCCCCCCGGCGCCAGCGCCTGATTCACTGCCCGGTAAAATTCCACGGTGTGGTCCCCATTTTCAGCAGCGGTCAGGGGAGAGGCGGTGAATTGCACAATCACATCGAATTGCCCGGGATGGGCCGCCAGAAACGACCGATTATATCCCGAGTGAATCCGCACGGCCGGATGACTGGCCGACCGCTGGGTGGCAGCATCCAGACGCGGCGCCACGAACGACAGCTCGCCGGGGTCAAATTCAAGGTAGTGCAGGGACTTCGGATGATGCCGCAGCGCCGCAGCGAGCCGATTGGCAATGCCCCCCCCCAACAGGAGCACCCGACGGGGATGGGGGTGCTGCGCCAGTGCCAGATGAACCGGTCCCGGCCGATCAAAGGGTTCGGGAAACACATAGGCCATCTGCCCGTCCCGATACAGTTGAAACTGCCCGTGAAGACGGCCCATGCAGAGGCGGTGATAATGGGTATCGGTACATCCGAGATATTCTCCCCGGGCCGCCTGCGATTCAAATGCATGGCGGAAGGAAGCGTCATCGGCGTGACACAGAAATAACCCGACGCACCCCGATACCGCCACCACCGGTATCATTGCGCGGACAATTCGGGGTGAATTCCGTTGCCCGATACCCATCGCCAACGAAAGAAAAACACCACAGAACCCCATGGCCACCAGGGGCGAGACGGTCTCCGACAGAACAAACGCATACAGGGGTCCTGCCACGGCCGCGCCCGCACCTTCTCCCAGATAGAGAAAATGAATTGCCGCAAGGGATTTGGACGCCGGCAATTCTGTGAATCCGGTAAAAAAGAATCCGGACAGTACACCGGCGGGCAGGGTCGACAACACGCACAACGCCATAAAAACTTCGAGTTCAGGCGGTGCACCCAGCACAATTCCGAAAATGTTCCCGTAAAATCGGACCACCAGCAGACAGCCCGGCAACATCACCATGGCCAGCAGGGACACCCCCGACATGACCCCCGACGACAAGGCGATACGTTTACCGAGAAATGCGCCCACGCTGATGAAACAGAGCCAGGAAAACAGCACCATCCCCATGGACAATTCGCCAATCCCCGGCAGGGCCAGAAACTCCCGCATCACGAGAACCTGCGACAGGGTGGCGAACAGTCCCAGGAAAAACCCGAAGCTGACCGCAACGGGTTTTGCGCCGGTTTTTTTTAAAACATCGTTCATTTCATGCCATCACCCATATACGGTCTGCTCTTGTATTTACATACATAACCAGTATGCTGTCATCCGCATTATAGCCGATATCCTGGCCGGACACCGACCCGACCGGGACAGAAAAATGAGTATAAAAAGAGGTATATCATCATGTCAGAAATAAAAATCGCCCTTGTGGGCGCAGCAGGCAGAATGGGAAAGGAAATTACCAGAGCCGCCGTGGCCCATCCCCACACCCGGATTGGCGCAGCGGTGGAATACGACGGGTCTCCACTTCTGGGTAAAGACATCGGTGAGCTGGCGCAGACCGGCGCGCTCGGCGTTCCGGTGGTGGCTGATTTACAGACCGCCGCCGCTTCCTGTGATGTCATCCTGGACGTCAGTCTGGCAACGGCAGCGGACCAGGTGATTGATGTGGCTGTCCAACTGAAAAAACCACTGGTCTGCGGCATCACCGGCGTCAACGACGCCACCCTGCAGAAAATTACCCGGGCAGCCGCGCATATTCCCGTGATTCATTCCAAAAATTTCAGCGTGGGCGTGGCGGTTTTGTCCTCGCTGGTCAAACAGGCGGCGTCCATTCTGGGAAGTGACTATGACATCGAGATTGTTGAAAAACACCACAACAAAAAAGTGGATGCACCCAGCGGCACCGCCCAGATTCTGGCGGACAGCATTCTCGGCATGAAAGAAGACGGCCGCTGTATTTATGGCCGGGAAGGATTGACCGGTGCGCGTTCCCCATCTGAAATCGGTGTGCATGCACTCCGGGGGGGTGGCATTTTCGGCGAACACACTGTGTATTTCATCGGCCAGAATGAACGACTGGAATTGGGACATGTGGCCCATACCCGCGCACTGTTCGCCGAGGGCGCTGTCCGGACCGCCGCATTCATCGCCAAGGCAGCGGTGGGCCAATACACCATGGCCGACGTTCTCGGTTTGAAGAAATAAAGAAAAACCTGATACTTCAGTTGGCCCGAACGGAATCAGTTCGCATCACAACCGAGAAAACAAACTTTCCAGTCGTCACAGGTCTGTTGTGAATTGCAACCAACAGCGCAATTGAAGTAGGAATCGGCTTCACCCCCCATATCACAGAGGGCATTGCAGTCGGCCAGACTGACGACGGTCGCGGACTCGCCGAGGCAGTCGTCCATACGCGTACAGAACTCTTTACACTCCCGGGTTTCATCTTCGGTGAAGTCGCCCTCATTGCCCACCAGACTGCAGTCCATTATACATTGCCCCCATTCGTCACAGTCAGTATACATGTTGCACGCCAACGTACAGTCAAAGAGTTCATTCGCCACGGCATCTGTCTCACAGCCGGCATTGCACTCGGAAAGCGTGTATCCACTGACATCTGCACCCACACATGCGTCGGACATGTCGCACATATTCTGGCAACCTTCCACTTCTGCTTCAGTCAAATCACCGTCCGAGACCGAATCCGTATCTGTATCCGTATCCGCATCCGAGTCAGTGTCCGAGTCAGTGTCCGAGTCGGTATCCGAGTCTGCATCCGATTCACCCTTCTTGTCTCCATCCGAACTGCATGCCATCCATGTGCATATTCCCGGGATGATCAGCACTGCCAGGACCCACAAATAGAAATTTCTCATTATTTGCTCCCTCCTGAGTTTTTCTCACGAATGATTCGCTCCACTTCAATTGATTTCTTTTTTTTTGAAGTGAAATTATTCCGTATCATCCAGAAACATGCAATATCGAAACATCTGTGTCTGTTTTTTTCGAATCCGTCAGGGCACACTTGACGGATGAAACCCGGGATAGCGCTGGAAACGGCTGGTTGCGGAAATTATTGAACGGTGAATTCTTTTTCGGCGGCGGGTTCTTTGTTGATGTACACCACAACTTTGTAGCTGCCCGGATAAATTTCGCCGGGAGACCACTCGGCGCCCATGGTGCCACTTCCACCGGCTGCCACATGGGATTTCACGGTGTGATACACCGACTCCGCACTGCCGTCCAGCAACACCCAGTCCACCTGAATTTCTGAATTGGGTTCCAAATCAAGGAATCGCAGTCCCAGATATACGGCCCCGAGTCCTTTGCGGAACTGGCTGACCTCCTGCTTCGGCATGGTGCCGCGCCCCGGTTCTTCGCCCAATGCAATGGCGTCAATCACCGGTCCAAAGGATTCCTTTCCCACTGAAAACCTGGTTTCCGCAATCACCATGTCTTCGTGTTCCACTGCCACTGTATACACCCCATTGGGCAATCCGTCGGGAGATTCCACGTTGGCATTGAACATGCCATTGCCATCCACAGAAATGGTGGACTCACTGAACAGACTGCCACCGCGATACCAGTTAACTGTAAGCGATGTGGGCGACATACAGTTTTTCACCCGGAAGCTCGCATGCAACCGGGATGCGGCATTGAACCGGGTTTCGGGCTTGATGGGAGCCATGGTCCGCTTGTGCAGTTTTCTGGATATTTTCAACCCGGACACCTGAAGGCCCGCGCTGAAGGGATCCACCCCTTTTACCCTGAATTCTCTTGTGCCCACCACCCGGTCGTTCACCGTAACCTGGACCGTGTAATCCCCGGGAATGAATTTGGGCCCCGGTGGGGTGAACGAAGAAACAAAAGAAAAGGTGTCAGAGCCGTACACATCGCTCACCACCATGGGTTCGGCCACCTGGTTGTGATACCAGAGCACCTGAATCTTCGCCTGAGTGGGCACCCGCCGCAGTTTGCCGACAAAATACACAATCCGCTGCCTCGGGTTGACTTCACTCAGGACATTGCCAATGGCGCGATAGCGCTTTTCATCCACCTCATCGGTGAACTCGCCGTTCAATAGCTCGGCCCGATACACATCGTCCGCGGTAAGTCGCCCGGCTTGCACATCGTCGTCTGCCATATCTGAAGATGCCGTGGTGCTACCCGTTGCGGCAGAAGGGGAAGCGCTGCCACAGGCAGCGCAGAGCGCGCTGAAGCAAAGCAAATAAACAATCCGAAACTTTATCATTATATTTCTCCTGAAAGGCATTCTGGCCGGAGTTGGCTCCTTTAATCATTAATCACTGTCTCCCGATAACGACCGGAACTGGCCCGATATTAACAGAGAAAGAAAACTTTGTTTAGAAATTATCAGACCAACAGAATCAGATTTCTTTTATTGTCAGAAATGGAATTTCAGGGGCAACGCCCAGGGCCGCCAGCAGTCTGGAGCAAATTTCAAAGCAAATTTTAATGGATTTTCATTGTTTGACTTCACGGGGATTTCGGTCTTATTATTTGTTCTGCTGAAAAGAGAAATGTTGCATTGAAAGCCAATGCTGAACGTTCATCTCGGTATCAACGAAGTTTGCAGGGAGGATTTCATGGGAGTAATGAATTTTATCAAACGCGGTGTGCAGGAGCTGATGATTGCCCGGCCGGATTCGGCCAAGCAGTATGCCATCTACAAGCATCCGGACCAGACCATTCCGAACCACGCCCAGCTGACCGTTGATTCGGACGAGGTGGCCATCTTTTTCAAGGACGGCAAAGTGGAAGGCAAAATCACGCCGGGCCGTCACACCCTGAGTTCCCAGAATATTCCCTTCCTTTCGAATCTGGTGGACAGCTTCACCGGTGCCAACGTCTTCATTTCGGAACTGTACTTCATTTCCACCCGTCAATTTACCGGTATCAAATTCGGCGGGCGCATCGGTTCCGTCGAAGACCCCAAATCCGGCGTGCCCGTGGAAACCATGGTGCACGGAGATTTCGCCCTGCAGATTACCAATCCCGAAGCCCTCATTCTCGGACTCACCGGGATGCAACAGACGGAAAACGAATCATTTTTTGACTGGTTCAAACAACAGGTCCTTAAAGTGATTCGGGATCAGACCGCCGAACTGATTGTCAAACAGGGATGGCCCCTGCTGGACGTGGTATCCGGTGCCTACACCGAGGAAATTGAAGAGACGGTTCTTTCCGGCGTGAAAAAATACGTGGATTCATACGGGGTTCGCATTGTACAGCTGGGAAATTTTGTACTGGGCATCAAAGAAGAAGACGAGCGAAAGCTCAAAGACCTGTACACCGATGCCGCGTATGTTCGGATGGCCGGTGGCATGCAGGGATTCCAGCAGTTCGCTGCGGGCAAGGCCATGATGGGTGCCGGCGAGGGAATGTCCCAGGGCGGCGGGGGCGCCGGGGGCGATGGCAACGCCATGCTGGGAGGCGCAGCGCTGGGAGTCGGGTTCGGCATGGCCAACATGTTCCAGAACCAGGGGACTGCCAACAACCCACAACCCGGACCGCCGCCCACCAATCCCGGACGGCTCGATGGCGCATCCGGTCAGAGCGCTCCGCAGCCTGCCGGTGTCACCTGTCCGGCCTGTAATAAAACCGTCTCCCCGGGCAAGTTCTGCGCGGAGTGCGGCACCCCATTACCCACCGGCCCCAAATTCTGCAGTAACTGCGGCAACAAACTGCCGCCGGGCGCCAAATTCTGCGGCGAATGCGGCACGAAGTTCAGCGGCTGAATCTCCCGTCCCCCACTTTCCCCTCCGCAACCAATTGAACCCTTGCCAGAGTTCCCACAGCCGATTTCAACAAAAAAATCCCAATTGAACGTATCAGCGGTTGGCCACGGTTTCCGGGCCGGGACTGATGGCGGTCCAGCCGCCGTCGACCACAATCGTCTGTCCGGTGATGTGGGCCGCGGCGTCAGAAGCCAGAAACAGGGCGGTGTTTGCGATGTCCACGGTGGATGCGGCTTTGCCCAGGGGCGTCAGCGCCTCCCAGGTAGCCCGGTATGACGCATCGGACAGGGTGCGTTCGGTGAGGGTGGCTCCCGGCGCAATGGCGTTCACGGTCAATCCGTATTCCGACAGTTCCACCACCAGGTTTCTGACCAGGGTTTCCAGGGCGCCCTTGGTCATCCCGTACGCGGTGAGCTCCCGATGGGCCCGCTGTCCGGTCACCGATGACATCACAATCAGCCTTCCCCGGATCCCGGTATGAATCATTTTTCTGGCCGCGTACTGGAGCAGAAAAAAGCTGCCTTCAATATTGACCCGCATCACATTTCGCAGGGCCTCCGGCGTCATGTCCAGAAACGTCCGGAACAGCGAAAAACCCGTATTGGCAATGACCACGTCCAGGGTGGGAAACCGCGCTTCGATTTTTGAGAAGGTATCACCAATAAAGCCAACATCTCCGCTGTCCCCCGGAAATGGAATGCAGGTCGAAAGCGACCCATCAATGCGCCTCGCCGCGTCCCGGCAAAGCGCTTCATCAATATCGTTGAGCAACACCGTGGCGCCCTCCAGATGAAACTGCCTCGCAATCTCAAATCCAATCCCCTGCCCCGCACCAGTGATCAATACAGTTTTGTCGGTAAATCGCTTCATCAGTTGTCCCGTTTCCTTTCAACAGTCGCAAGTAGTATCGGCAGCGCCCCCGGGAACGCAATATACCATCAGAATTTAGCATAAAAAACCGGAAATGGCGGGTCCGGTGGGCACGTCTGCGAAACTTTCAGCCCACACACTGTGCACCTGCGAAATTGGCAACGGTCCGTTTTCGCCTCTAAGAATTTTCCCTGATATCCGTTCCTGTACCTAATCGCAGATGACACCCTGGCTGGAGCCCCCGAATAAAGGATTTTTAGACCGACTAAAAATCCGCACCTGCCTTTTTTCGTATCGTCTCTGGCCAAATACGCGCTGACATTGTAATAACCGTGCAGAACGCGCTGGGGCCCTGTGTCGCCCCGGTGATGAGAGGAACGCCGCTTTCTGATATGAAAAAGAGAAACCCTGTCGTCAACATCATTCTGTTCGTGGTCACCGTGGTGATGGTATTTTTTGCCGGAGTCCTGCATCTGAACGCCCAAACCGACGCCCAGGCTATCTCCAATGGCGTGATATTCGCCCTGAGTCTGATGGGCATCCTGGTGGCCCACGAAGCCGGCCATTATATCATGGCGCAAAAAAACCGGGTGGATGCATCCCTGCCCTACTTTATTCCCATCCCGCCGGTGGTTTCCCTGTTTGGCACCATGGGAGCCGTCATCGTCATGCGGGGAAGAATCCAGTCCAGGGAAGCGCTTATGGAAGTGGGAGCCGCCGGTCCCCTGGCCGGAATGCTGGTGGCGATTCCCCTGCTGTTTATCGGATTGCATCAATGTCCCATCATCGATGCATCGAACGCGGGATACATGGAGGGACAATCCCTGCTGTATATTTTTGCCAAATACGTGGTGTTCGGCCCGCTGCCCGAAGGCAAGGACATCCTCATCAACAACTCACCGATGGCGTTTGCCGGATGGTTCGGCATGCTGATTACCATGCTCAACATGCTTCCCATCGGACAGCTGGACGGCGGACACATTTTTTATGCGCTGTTCGGGGAACTGCACGCAAAAGTCTCCATTCTTTTTCATCGTCTGCTCTTTGTTTTCGGCACCGGCGTCGCCGCATATTACGCCCATGACGCATGGCAGAGAAATCTGACCGGTGAAGATATTGTCAATGCGGCGATTCCGGGGTTCAGCTGGGTATTCTTAGGGGGTATCATGTTCCTCGTGTTCCGGAAGCGGGGCTTCTATCATCCCCCCACCGACGATAACACGCTCTCCACCACCGGTCGTGTCATCGGTATCACCTGCCTGCTGCTGTTCGTGATCACGTTCATGCCCACCGTCATGCGGCCCATTCTGTAATATCCCGATTCGAATATGATATTCGGCCGCTATCGGACTGCCGGTTTACGAACGATAACCCGTCTCAGATAACGGATTGCGGATTCCAGAGATGCCATTTCGGAGTCCACCAGCAATGCGGCCAAATCCTGGTGAGAGTTGCGAATGGCTTCATAATACCGCTGTCGCTCCGTGGCGTGAACCACGGCGGGCAGAAAGCCGTTTCGCATCAGGAAAATATTCATCACGGCGCGACCTACTTTACCGGAGGTTTCCGGATAGGGAAAAATGTGCATGAACCGATGATGCATACGGGCGGCATACGAAAACGGATGGGGGCTCTTTTCCAGTTCCTCGTTGGCCCAGACAATGAAATCATTCATATTGCTTCGGATTTCCTCTGCCTGATTGATTTCATGAAAATAGGTGCGATGTAACGGAATTTCAGTACGGAAACCATCCCGGGAATGGTCCACATCGAGCGGACTGAAAATCAGATTGAAGGTTTTAAGCAGAGACATGTTGATTTCCAGCACTGGCATCCGGGCATGTTCCCGGCACATTTCGAAGGCTTTTTTGTGCTTCTTGATGGCCGCATACAATCCCAGATTGGTGGCATCAGTGACAGCCCGGGGATCCAGGGCGGAGTTCAGTTCATCGGGAGAAATCACTTCTCCTTCCAGCGCGCAATCGTGATAGATGGCAGAGATGTCCAGCTGATTCCACAGGTCAAACAGTTCCTCATTGGAAACACATTCCATCAGAGACCGAACTTCCTCAGCTCTGTCGTCCACTTTATCAAACTGGGCGATTAATGTTTCATTCTCAATGTGAAATCGTCTCATTCTCAATGAACTCTGCCTCGTTACGTTTTCCAGTTTTTAGAGAATACGAATTATTGACCCGATTGTAAACAAAATTCTGGAATACGGAATGCTTGTATTGAGGAACTATCCATAAATATTACATTTTTCCGAACAGGCAGCGCCCGGCGTTCTGACGACTCCGTGTAATAGTACAGTCCCGATAGAATCATTGTGCAGATGTGTGCACAATTCAGGAAGAGAGATCATGAAGTGACCGCTCTCTGGGTCGGCGCCTAAATATTAGAACCCGATTTTTTCTGAAATCTCGACACATTGTGGGCAAAGATTTCCATTCGGGCCACCACCCCCGGTGCATAGGGCTGACCGTCGTTTTCAAGGGAAATGTACGGAAAATTGTTTCGTCGGGCCCAGGGTCCATACACCCCTTCCACCAGGCGGCCTGGCAGACACGAAAATGGAGCAATAATGACGGTACCGTCGTAGCCGTCCAGCATGCCGGTGGCAGCGGCGCCGGAGGAACAGGTGGCTTCGCTTTCCAATCGGGGATCCAGGAACAATCGTTCGGTATTCCCTATGATTTCATGCATATCCGTGGGGACATCCGGAATCAGGCCCGTGGGTTTGAGGTGTCTTGAAATTTTGTGGATCACCATGTTCTTGTAGAACTCTTCCACATGATACATGGCGTGCTCTTTCCATTTTCCGGTACGAATGAGTCCCTTGAATTTCAGTTCCGATTTCTGCAGCTGCAATCCCCGCCAGCGACAATGATCCGTGTAGTCAATCCATTCTGAAATGCCCGCCACTTTCGGGAATATATTTCTTGAAATAAGGAAATCATTGATTTCCTTGACAGAAAAAGTATCGCGTCGAACGTATATTTCTCCCACCACCAGCACTTTTTTCAGGTCCTGCAACCGCTGCCGCCTGGGAATCGCAGACAGAATCCGCCCCGCGTCCGCCAGCGCGCCGTCCAGGTCGCCCTTGTTGGAAAAGACATCCATCACGTCGTTCCATACCTGTTTCAGAATGCGCAGCGCCTCCTCCACATCTTTGGCCAGCAGGCGCAACCCCGTGTGCATATCGGTGAAATAGTCGCCGAGAATCACACCCCACCAGGCATCCCTTGTAAATTGCTGCCCCAGCTCCCGATATGAATTGGCCGAATCACACACCAGAATGACGGCGTTTTCATATCCCAGCTCTTCAAACAGTCTTTCGTAAAACACATAATACTGACCGGTCCGGCACGGTCCCAATGTGGATGGCATGTAAAACAGCAGGATTTCATTTTCCCGATTCGGCGGGTGGGTTTCGAAAAACTGCAGAATTCCCCCCAGTACAATGAGCGAGGGAATGCATTCTTTTCCGGATGCCACATTCCGGGCCAGCTGGGTGGTGTGTACATTGGGCACCGGCAGATGAATGGATTTGATACCCGCCCGCCGCGATGCCGCCGCAATGGCGCCGCTGTTGTATTGCCCCATGGAAGACCAGATGAAAGTCACCCTGGGGTCCCGCATATCGATGCGTTCACCGGTCCGGGTGTCGACAATATCCACGAATTCTTTTTTCTGTTCCACCACAAATCTGCGGCGGTGGGGTTTCACATTGGCTTCAAAGCCGCCTTTCCGGAAACTGTCAATGATGTCCAGAAACGCCTCAATGCGGGTATCGACCCCCGCGTCCGCAGAGTGGGAATCGATTTCCAGCACCAGGTAGGGCTTCTGTCCCATCATCCAGCGCAGATAATGGAGCATGAACGAATCCGGGGCGCACGAAAAATTGGAAATCCACACCGGATACAGATTGGGCACCTCCGCCGTCTTTCGGACCGCCTTCATGTCCTGCTGGCCGTAATACCAGTACATGTTGGGAAAAATCTTCGCGTCCGGTTCATAAATCATGTCAAAGGGAATCACGCTGACTCCGTTTGAAAGAATTTTCCGCGGAATACCCATATTGGCATCCCGGGTGAATGCGTTGTACGGTCGACCCAGAAGACAGATGTATTTGTTTTCCGGATGAGCCGCCACCTCTTCGAGGACCCGCTTGCCCAGCGCGCGATATTCGGTGAGATACGCTTCGTATTGCTGTACCCCTTTTTCGTATGCCGCTGCGCCCTGCTCCCGGGTGAATCCCATCCGCATGGCAATCTGCTCGAATTCCCGTCCGGAATCGCGCAGGTGATTCTTCATGTCCACTGCCGGCCGCAGAATTCGGTCCTCCGACAACTCGAACGCCTGCTTCAGAAAGAAGGGCATTCCCTGGGTGAGGGGGCACACCGTCGCGTGAACGTCTCCCTCCTCCATGGACGGCATCTTCAGGAAAAACGGCATGAACAGGAAATCGGGGTCTTTCTCCAGCACGTCCGCCAGGGCGCCGTGGGCGATTTCCGAAGGAAAGCAATAGTTGCTCTCAATACGGGCAATGCCATCTGCGAGAATTCGGGTGGACTGGATAAGGTTCACCCCCAATTCGTGAAAGAACCATGAATACAGCGGCCACAGGGAGTGCACCGAGAACGCCATGGGAACCCCCACCGAAACAGGGGCATCTTTGTGGACATCTGGAGGCGGGGCGAACTGCTCAAACAGCATCCGGGTCCGTACGGCCACGTAATTGACCGCTTCATCGCTGTCCTTCTTTTTCCGGCGCATGTTGGTGAATTTGGAACAGCGCCCGCCAAAGGGATATTTGGTCCCATTCACCTCAAGGCGACGAATGGTGCAATAGTTGTCGCAACTCTTACACACAAAGGAACCCCGGGTCAGAATTTCGTTGTGGAGCAACCCATCCAGGGTGAAATCTCCCTTTTCAATGAATCCCTCATCTGCCTTCCGCGCTGCCAGCAACGCCACGCCGAAACAGCCCATCAGCTCCGGATCAGGCGGCACCACAATATCTTTGCCCGTCAGTTGCGCGAACGCCAGGGGGACTGCCGGATTCTTGGCCACCCCGCCCTGAAGCATCACGTGATTGCCCACGCGGCGATTTCCGGACACCCGGTTGAGATAATTGGACACTATGGAAAAAATAAGCCCCGCCACAATATTTTCCCGTCGGGCGCCCTGCTGAATGGATTTGCGGATATCGGAATTGATAAAGGCGGAACAATGCTCGCCGAACTTGAGCGGCGCTTCCGCATTCATGGCGATGGGACCAATCTCGCTGGCCTCATTGATATTCAGGTCGCCCTTGCAGGACTCCTCCAGAAAAGATCCGGTTCCGGCGGAGCACGCTTCATTCATGGCGTAATCGATGGGTACGTTGTTATTGATGGACACATACTTGGCGTCCTGTCCGCCAATTTCAAAAATGGTGTCCACTTCTTTATCAAAAAAAGTAGTTCCGGTGGTGTGGGCGACAATCTCGTTAAACACCGCACCGGTGCCCAGAAAAACCCCCAGCAGTTCCCGGGACGACCCGGTGGTGCTCACCAGGGAAATCCGGGGATTGGCATCGAGTCCTATCTGCTTTTTCACTTCTTCAATACACACCCGGGTGGTCTGCACCGGATTGCCGTGGGTCCTTCCGTAATGCGCTGCAACAATTTCATTCGTACGCGCGTTCACCAGCGCCACCTTGGTGGTGGTGGACCCCCCATCCACGCCCAGAATATATTCCGCATCGGGATCGTACACCCCGCGCATGGACGGCATGTATCGCACTTTATCAGCGTAACTGCGAATAGAGGGATACGTATCGTAGGAAAGAATCTCCTTGTTGGTGAACCGATCTTGCGCCGGGGGCAATGGAGCCCCGAATTCCTCGGCCAACAGCGCAGCGCCCAGGGCTTCGAAGTACGGGCTTTCCGCCGGCACTTCGATATTCAGGTTCGGCCAGGCTTCCACCACATATTTCCGGATAAACGGATTCTGTGTCACGCCGCCGGTGAGGACGACCGTGCCGCTTTCAATGCGTGTCTTGGTGAGAAAATCGCTCACCTTGTCGGCCATGATTTTACTCAGGGACAAAGCGATATCGCCCGGCGTGGCTTCGCCCTTGTTGAGCTTGTGGGTGCAGTCAGACTTCATGAACACCGAACACCTGGACGACAGCTTCTGCAGGGTGGCATCCCGGGCAACGGTTTCAATATCATCGGTTGCCAGATTCATGCGACCGAGCTGCTGTCTGAAAAACTCCCCGGTGCCACTGGCGCATTTGTTCCCCGAAAACGTGGAAGTGATCTGACCGGCGTCGTTCAGCACATACACTACCAGGTCTTCGCCGCCCATACACACCAGCGCATTGGCATTCAGGTTGAGTCCCGTCAGCGCATACTCGATGGCGGATGGGGCAATCACTTCCGGCAGATTCAGTCGAAATCGGCCCTCGGTGCCAGTGACCAGGGCCAAAGGCCTGCACGTATCCGTCACCCCCAGCTTTTCGAGGCATACATTCACGGTGTGCGGCACGTTGCCATCATGGGCCATCACCGCATGCTGTGCCATAGATATGCTGCCCTGCAAACGCACAATTTTCACGCTGGTGGACCCAATATCGATACCAATCAAGTCACGCTGCATATGTTTCCTGTTCAACTCCTGCAAACCGGATTTTCCGGATCTTTTTATACCTGTGAATAACTTTTATACTCACGAAACCCAAAATTGTATAGAGCAATTTCGTCCAGCAATAGCAAGGAAAACTGCCTCATCAGTAGAAACATCGCATTGCTCTTGATATATAATCTGAGAGCGAATAAACAATCCCCGCCCCAATCCGGATTCACTCCGGATAAACGGCATGGCGATAGTTTCATCCGGATAGTTCGTTCCCGGACAGCCACCCCCGCTGAAGTCGATATCTTCCTTCCTGATTTGAGAGTGCATCCCGCCAGAAAAAATGGTACGTTTCATTTAATAATCATCCTTTTGATCCGCTCGCTGTATCAGCGGATTTTCCGGAGACGACCCATGAAGCGCCATTTTCCGACCATTGTGTTGTTTACGTTGATTTGTGCTGTTGCCCACGGAAACGAAAAAGACAGGAGCGCCACAGATTTGCTCCGGCCCGGCTGGTACGTTCAGACCGATTTGTACGTGCAGTACAACAGCTTCGCGGCACTCGGTGCATTTGAAGCCAGCTACAACCTTCCCCTCCGGGAAAAAATGAACATGGTCTGGTCCCATGTGGAAGGCGGCCCGCATCTCACGGTGAATCCGGCGGCGACCAGTATCGGGGTACACGGAGAGTGGATGCCCGTTGCGCTGTTCAAACTGAAGGTAATGTACGATTATTTCATCTTTCACGGTGCGTTCGGCGCCCTGACGGAATTTGATACGGTCGACGCGCCCCATGACGAGGACGATATATCCCGGTCTTCACTCGGAAAGTTCGGTACTGCCCATCGGATGGTCATCTCTCCGGTGCTCCAGGCCCTGTACCACGGCGTGCTGCTGCGCAATGAAAACCAACTGATGCTGTACGGCGCCAACTCCGAAGCCCCCTATTGGTATAACTGGGATATTGAGTCATTGTCAGAGCCCAACGATTTTGTCTTCGGGGAGCGCATCAGCATCATGTACGACATACTGGTTCGCCATGAGTCGAGAATGCTGTTTGCCGGACCGTCCTATTCCCTCACATGGCAGCCCAGCACCCACTTCCGGCGTCAGCGGGTGGGCGTTGACATCTATGCCGAGCCTTTCGACACGAAAAAGAAGGTGGTTCCCCATTTTATGCTGATTACCGGTTTCAATCTGGAAGAGACCTACCGGAAACACGAATTTGTGGTGATTGTGAATGCCGGAATCAACATCGATCGCCGCCGGACCCGATAACCCCGGCTGCCGGCGACTCACTTCCCCGACGAGTCCCCTCAATTTCCTAATGTTTCCGGTTTTCCCAGGTGGAAAATTTTTTCATGAAATCACTGGCGGCACGCCGGGGGTCGACTTTGAGAAACCGCGCGAACTCCATGACAAAGCCGCGGGTAAAAACGGCCGCCGGCAAATCGTCGAACCGTTCCTCTTCGATGGCGGACAGATATCTCGACGATACCTTGGCCCGATTGGAAATATCCGCCAGTTCAACCCCCCGCTTCCGGCGAAGGGCGGCGAGAAATCGACCATCCACCACATCATCATCGTGTATCCGGACCTCGGGCAGGGACTCCCGGGTGGCCGCAACGGTACCGGCAATGCTGTCCCTCTGGCCAATATCTTCATCCACCTCTGCCACCATGCCCTCCGGAAAATGATTCCGGTCGTATTTCCGGCGCAGAGAACGGTCGAGGAGACTGGCATGGGCCTTTTCGGCTTTCATCTCGAATGCCCGGCGCGCCTTTTCGCTGGCAGCGCCGCGAATGGCCAGACTTTCCATGCCGAACCACCGCCGAATCTGCTTGTACGCCCGCCGGATTTCCTCTTCGGAAGCGCCGGGATAAATTTCGAGCAACTGGTAAAGATTCTGGGACTCCGTGGGGGGAGGCACCGCCACCGGCCGGGAAAGCTCAGTGAGACCAAAGCCCATGATTCGACGAACCACCTGCTCCAAATCCTTACAGACCTGGCTGCGGGCAAATTCGGTGAGCAGCACCCGACTGCGGCGCTGAGCCAGCCACACATTGTCGTCCCAGCCAATGGCGCCCAGGACACCGGCGTTGATACCACACCATCTTGCGGCGGCGGAAACCATGGAATTGCCCAGGTCATCATCTTCCCTTATTTTAATCTGGTTCACGATGAGCTGGGGATGAAACCGGGTGCTCAGCCGGCATGCCGCTTCGTATGCGCTCTCGTCGAGAAACTGCAGTTCCTCGGTGAACTGCCGGGGGGTGACCGGGTGACGGTGGGGCGCCATGGCATCCGAAATCAGCATCGACACGCCTTCGCTGGATTCGCCGGCAATGTGCATCAACTGATGAAACCAATTGGCATTCAGGAACCGGTAGGTGGACGACACCGCATCGGGAAGGGGCACGGTCACCGCCACCGAAATATCGGAGCGGGCGAAGAGCGTGTGGGTGAATATGCTGAAATTACTGGGTAAATCAATGACAACCAAATCTACCGGCGCCCGCTCAATCTGGTGCCACAGCAGGTCGGTCTGTTCGGCGGAGGGAGAATCGCTGCCCTGCATCTGCCGTCCCCCGGCCAGCAGATACAATCCGGTGATGTCGGTGGCGGTGGCAGCTTTTTCAATGGGCATCTGATCGGTCAGCACCTGGGTGATGAATCGTTCGGTTTCCAGATGGCTGAACCAGTTGTGCATGGCGCCATCGCACAAATCCGCATCCACCAGCAGCACCCGTTTGCCAATCTGGGCCAGAAAAATCCCCAGATTGGTGGCAATCATGCTCGCACCAACCCCACCCCGGCTTCCGCGAATGGCCAGAATGCGGTTACTGCGCGTCTGTTCTGAAGTGAGTCCTGTAATTGTCATTGTTATCTTTTTGTACTATCCATACACAGAGAAACGGACAATTGCAAACTCTGAGAGCGGGCGCATGGGGGACCCGGGACGATTTTCAGGTCCCCTGTAAAACACATGAACCACATGGAAGAACAACTCACCCTGGACCAACAAATCGAACGGATTTCAAAGGCCTTTGAAACCTACCGGAAACGCGCCCGCATTCATGTGTGGTCGAGCGCGCTGCTATGGGTGGGCATCACCATTCCGGTCCTCACCACGTCGCTGCTGTTCGCCCTGGGGTGGTGGGGCGGCAACGATATCCGTATCACCGGATTCGTGATCTGGATGCTGGTGGTCACTTCGATTCTCATCCTCACCCTGTTCGCACCCCTTCAGGCACTGGCGCAACCGTCGGCCATTGCCCGACTTATCGGCAACGTGTCTCCCGACGACCGTTCGGCCATCGTCAGTGCGGACCAGTTCATCGCGCCGGGCGCCCGCATTCCCTTTTCACCCTTTCTGCTGCAGAGTCATCTCGCGCTGACCTTTCAACTGCTGGAGCGCATTCCGCCCTGGGTGGTGTTGCCATTTCGCAGGTTGCTGGCCCCTCTCATTCTCTTCGCCCTGGCCACTCTGTCCACGTTCTTTTTCACCGCCACCCACGAGGCGGTCATTGTGGCCGGACTGAACAATCTGATCACCGATCAGGAACTGCCCGAATCCACCGTGATTCAGGAACGACTGAATCCGGTGGTCAGGGATTTGACCCTCAGACTCCGTTATCCCGAGTACCTGGGGAAAAAAGACCGGGTGCTCAAGGCGTTTTCCGGGGGTCTGGAAGCCCCGGTGGGCACCACCGTCATTCTGGAAGCCGCTCCGATTGAAGCCGACGCCATCACCGGCACCATCGATCTGTCCAACGGTACCCACGTGAATCTTGGATTTCTCCCGGATGGCCGGGTCGCCGGAAAATTCGTGGTGGACGATTTGGAATGGTTTTCACTTTCCCTGGGAAATGAATGGCAGATGATTCGCGGGCCGCGCCGCAGTATTCACATGGAAACCGACCGACGTCCCACCATCCGACTGCTTCGCCCGGCCAAAGCCCTCGAAGTGGACGCCGATGGCAGTGTACACATTGAATTTGAAGCCCACGATGACCACGGCATCGGCCATGTGGATTTGCTGGTGCGCAGCGAGCGGGATGTCAATGTTGAAAAAACCATCGCCCATGCGGCCCCCAACGTCACCCACCTGCGAAGCGATTATCGCTGGAATGTCACCAGCGTGAAACTGGAAGATGTGCAGGAAGTGGAACTGCTGGTACGCGCCTACGATGACGACACCATCGGAGGCCCTAAATTCAGCAACTCCAATGCGGTCTCCGTAAAAATCATGACGCCGAAATCCAGGCAGCAGGAACTCATCGTGCGCCAGGGACAGATTCTCGACGCCATGGTGGATTTGCTGGCCATTCGACTCACCACCCCCATTCCCACCGGGAAAGATAAAAACAATGAAATTCGCGAACGGTTCTTAAAACTGCGAGGGGCCACCGAAGATGTGACGACCGGGATTGTCCGGCTGCTTCGCCGATTCGATGAAGAACATCGGGTGGCGCCCATGCTCCGGGATACCTGGAAGCAGATTCGCGAAGACCTGACCAACCAGCTTCTGTTCGAATCCCGGTTGTACGAACTGCCCCTTCCCCCCCATAAAAAACGACTGGGGGTGGATACGGTGACTGTGAGACTGCTCGAAAAATCCATTGCTCAGGTGGACGACCTCATTCTGGATTTGCAGTTCTACAACATGAACGAAAGCGGCAAATTGCTGGAACAGCAACGCAAAGATCTCTTTGATCTGTTGCAGCTTTACGATCGCCAGCGGTCTGAACGCTCCCGCCGCAGTATCCTCGAAGCCATTCGGCGAATGCAACGGACGGCTCGGTATCTGGCCGATAAAATGGGTCGGGTGCGCGGTCAGGTGAGTTCCGCCTCGGTTTCTCATGCCCTGGAAAAAGCAGTGAATCTCGATCGATATTTCAGGGCCATCGAGCAGGCCCTGAGTGCCGGTAACGTGAGCGATGCACTCAAGGAGGCGGCCGCACTGGAACGCACGGTCTCTCAACTGATGGCCAATCTGGAAGGCGGACACCTCGCATTCAAGAACGAGCGATTCGGCAAACACAATAAATTTGTGGAGTCCCTGCTCGATCGGTTGACCCGAACCGAGGCATCGCAATTGAATCTGCGGCGCAAAACCGTTGGCCTGCAACGGCGATACAAAGAAAAAGTGCTCGATATGATGAGCGAGGAAATTGATGATCTGGTGAAGTCCCAACTGCGTCTGGTCAAACGCATGAGCAACGTCATCTACAGCATCAAACCCCCCCGCAAATCGGAAACCGGCACCACGGTCATCTCCCTTCGGGATTTGAATCGACGCATGCACGATGTGCTGAAACAGGGTGATTTGGACCGCACCATGGAAATGGCGGACGAAATCAGAACCCGGATTCAGATTGCCAAAAGCGGTTCCATCTCCGATCGGATGTTCAATCAGTTGCATGCCATTGAAAAGCTTTCGTCGCAAATCATCGAGTCCATCGAAGAGGCTTTTCCCAATCCCAATCGCATTTTCAATGAGCACGACAAGCGAACCATCCGAACCTTCGCCGCCAGTCAGCGACGATTGACAGCGGAGGCCCGGAAATTGTCCACCTGGGTCAAGGAACAGAAAAACGATTTGCAGTTTATCAGCTCTCAAACGCTGCAGACGTTAAAGGTGGTGGGCCGATACATGCGGGACGGGACCGCGGCCCTTGAACGCAGAGACCTTCACGACGCAGCAAAGCGGCAAACCATGGCACTGGAAGAGCTGACCACCCTGCGGCAGAATCTGAAGAAGTCCGGCAACACCGTTCTGGTTGAAACAGTGGTGGCCAGCGAACCCCGGGAGGTATTCATCCCCGGTCCTACGGAGTACCAGGTGCCTAAAAAACATCGGGAAGACATCATGAACGCTATGAAGGCGCAACTCCCGGAGCATTACCGGGAGGCCATCAGGAAATATTATGAAACGCTGGTTCGATAAACGCGGCTGTATAAAACCGCATTCTTCCGCTGCCGGACATGGTTCCGTGACCGGTTTGTGGTTCATGACGGTACTGATATTTTTTATCGGCATGGTGCACGGCACCGTATCCCGGGCGGATTCCCAGTGGGACCTGAAGGTCATCGAAAAATATATCGACAGTTATCAACTGGAAAGCGCAAAGCAGAAACTGTCCGAGCTGACGTCCAGAACCCGGGACTCGGCAAAGGGAAAATACCTTCAGGGAAAACTCGCGTTTTACGGTGGCGACTACAAGCATGCGGATGAACTCCTGAAAGACGCCATTGAAAAAATGCGGACCGAGCTCGATTGGAAATATCTTCGAGACCAGGTGAAGGTGTCCCGCAGACATACGCGAAATCTTCGGAAATCATCCCCCCGGAACGGATTCACCTTTTACTACGAAAACGGCAATGACTCCATTCTCATTCCCTATGCGCTGGAGACCCTGCTTTCCCAGGTGGCGAAACTCACCGAAACGCTGGGCGATTACCCCACCGGCATTCGCGTGTACATCCTCCCCAGTGTCGCAATGCTGTCGGAACTGTGTGGTTTGTCCACAGAACAGATTGAAGCCACCGGTACTGTGGCCATTTCCAAGTATAACCGCATCATGATTCTGAGCCCGTCGCTTATTGTGGGCGGATATCCATGGCTCGATACCCTGGCCCATGAATTGACGCATATTGCCATTACCCGCGTTACTCAGAACAGGGCGCCCATCTGGCTCCATGAAGGAATAGCAAAATTGCTGGAGGCCCAGTGGCGGGGTGTGGCCCGCAGCGAGCTCACACCGGTACTGGCATATCTGCTGGATCAGGCGGCCAAACAGCGACGATTGATACCACTGCGGCGGTTTCATCCGTCGGTATCATATCTTCCCAACCAGGAGGATGCCGCGCTGGCATATGCCCAGGGATTGAGTTTCATCCGATTTATCACCGCTCAGTTCAAAGACGGCCAGTCACTGGAAACCCTGCTCAAAACGACGGCGGAGAAATCCCTGGACATTGCTCTGGAAACCACCACTTCATTCAACATCACCAAACTGTTTCAATGGTGGCAGCACAGTCTCGAAGGCGCCCGCAATACCCCCGCGGCGCTGGTGCCGCTGCTGGAACGTCGATTCAGGACCATGCCCGGTACCCGGGTGGCCAATATTGACCCCGCCCTGGATCGGGAAGTCCGGCGGCATATCCGCATTGGTGATTTGCTTCAGATTCGCGGGCATGTCCCCGCGGCGCAACGGGAGTACGAATGGGCCCTCACCAAAAACGAAACCATGACCCCGGATATTGTCGACCGACTGGTGCGGGTGCTGCTGGCGCAGAACAATGCTGACGGCGCACTGCGACTGCTGGAATCCATGAAAACCCTGTATCCCAACCATTCCACCACTTTTCTGCAGGCGGGTGAAGCGCATATGAAAATAGGCCAATTCAATGAGGCGGATGATGAACTCAAACGCGCCATTGCCCTGAACCCGTTTCATCCCGACGTGCACTGCATGCTCAGCGCCATTCACCAGGAACAGAATCGCGAGAGGCTATCAGAGCGCGAAAAGGCGGCATGCATCAAACTCTCCGGCGCCCCGCGTTGACATCTGTCTGGCTGGACTTAAAATACTGCCGTATTCAACTTTTTTTATGCAGGAGCAAATTGCTCCGCATGCAGCCGGCAACCCGTTTGAACTGCGGAAAGGAAAAGATTTCAATGACACGGATGCTCATGTCATGCTGGGCACTTCTAACGGCGATTCAGCTGGTTGCGATCAATGTCGCGGCCCAGGATATTGAAGCGCAGCTGATTCCCGAAATAGCAGATAACATCGTCGATTACGAACGGGTCGGATGGCATCCCCGGTTAAAATTCAATGGCACCTTTTCGCTGGGTCAATCCGCCAATGTACCGGGTAACACCGACGGCGTCAGCCTGCAGGTCGGTTCTCTTCTGCATGCCACTGCGGATTATCTCAGCAGAAACGAATATCACGAGTGGACCAATGCGCTGATTTTCAATCTGGGGTACAGCAGAACGCCCGTGGTGGATGTGTGGATTAAGAGCATGGATAGCCTGGAATTAAAAACCGCGTATCTTTATCATTTTCCGCGGATAAAATGGGTGGGATCCTTTTTCAGCTTTCGAGTGAACACCGCACTGCTCCCCGCAGAAGAAGTGCGGTCCGAGCCGGTGTTATTCGTGCGTCTCAATTCAGATGTTTCGGTCAGCGCCAACGCCAACGGGCTACCGGTTGACGAAAATGGAACCCCACTACCCTATGGTCGTCGAAGTGCGGGTGCCAGAATCAGCCTGACCGATGCCTTTGCGCCACTTACCTTGCGGGAAACCCTGGGGTTGTTTGCCAAGCCGATTTCAGAGACCGCATTCAACCTGGACACCCGGCTGGGCATTGGCGCCTGGGAGACCTTCACCCGGGGCGGCTACTATCTGGATGACAACGACGACACACCATTTCTTGAACTGCGCAAGTTGCAGGACAGCCGGCAAATCGGTGTGGAGCTGGGTGTTGTAGCCAATGGAATGCTGCACAATGATTTGCTGACCTACATGGTCAGCGCCCTGTTCATGCATCCGTTCTATCACACTCCCGATACCGAGAAACTGAAGGGCATCGAACTGATGAATATGGAGTTTGAAGCCGCGCTGGGCGTAAACGTATCAGAATATCTGAGTATCAATTATTCGTTCAAGGCATTGAAACAGCCTCTGGTGATTGATGATTTTCAGATTCAGAACAACCTGCTGATTTCCGTCGGGTTTGACCTCATTGGCAATCCGCCGCCCAAACAGACCGAGGAAGAATGCGACTGTGCCGATGCGGTGAACGCCGCCCGGAAAAAGTGGCAAGCAGAAAAAGTCGCAGCTGACACTGCCACCCTTGAACCTGCTGATTCCGCATCAACCCCTTCTCCCGCAACGCAGGACGACATCGAATAACACCGGATGACTGCCATTCCACCTCTGTTGCTTCCCTGTATTTCGCAGGCTATTTTTCAAGGAACTGGAGAACTGCTCTGGCCACCCCCGGCGCTTCCTCAATGCAATGATTCACACTGATGCCGCCGTAGGAACTGCCGCTCAGATATAATCCGTCAATCCGGGTGAAGTAATTTTCAATTCGCTGGACCCGGGCGCTGTGCCCACAGGTATATTGGGCGATGGATTCGGGATGTCGATATACCTTCACCAGTTCCGGGGTATCCGTAATGTGCATGGTGGTTTTCAAATCATTGAGAACAGTTGCAATCAGTTCATCGTCGCTGAGCGTTGCCGCGTCCGAATCCACCGATCCACCCACCATGGTGCGAAGGAGAACCTTTCCGTCCGGCGCGCGGTGCCGCCACACTGAGGATGTCCACAGACATCCCAGTGCACGCACCCCCTGCCCCCTGGGCACCAGAAAACCAAATCCATCCGGTGTCTCCGGCAACGACTTCCGGTCAAATCCGGTGGCCACCACGGCTACCGCCGGATACTGAATATAAGACAGCTCCGTCGATAATTCCACATGCAAGGGGTGTAACTGCTTTGATGCAGCCCACGCGGGACTGGCACACACCACCGTTTTTGCTTCCACCTTTTCGCCGCTTTCAAGGGTGAGAATAAAAACACCGCTTTTTTTCTCGATACTCGACACACCGCAATTCAACTGCAGCGAAGGCTGTATCTTTGCTGTCAGAGTGTCGGGGAGCGTTTGCATCCCCCCATCAAAGGAGGTCAGCTTTCCTCCGGGTCCGGCCGGTCCCCCTCCCCTCCTTTGCTGTTTTTTCATTCGGGATTTGGCTATCATCGCTTTGATCAGCGAACCGTGACGCTGTTCCATGGCGTACATTTTGGGAAATGCGCTTTTCAGTTCTATCTGTTTTGCGTCCCCCGCAAACACCCCCTGTACCATGGCGGCCACTAAATATTCTGCCGCACTTCTGCCGATTCGCCGCGCGGCGAAATCGTACACCGACTCGTCATCGATATTTCCCTTTTTCTGAAATGGCTCCAGCGCCACCCGCAAGGCGCCGGGCAACGGCAACACCCCACTGGCAAAAAACGCCACAGGGTTCGGTTTGATTTCCCGGAGTTTTCCCGCCCGCCAGATAAACCGTCTGGCCGCATTCTGATTGCTGGGCAGCACGCTTTCAATTTCCAGATCATCAATGAGTTTCAGGGTTGCCGGCGCGTCGTCAAGAAATCCGTTGGGACCTTTTTCAATGGTGTATCCATCGATCACTTCGGTCTGCACATTTCCCCCGGATACGCTTCTTTTTTCCAGCACGACCATGTCATCCGGGGTCATCCCCGCCTGCTGCAATGCATATGCGATAGCCAGCCCCGAAACACCGCCGCCCACAATTGCTGTTTGTTTCATTATACTGTCCTCGAAAAAAGAGGTCTGTTTTCAGACTTGTTCTTCAGATACGTGTCAAACACCATACAGACATTCCGCACAAACAATCGCCCCACGGCCGTAAGCTGCAACGCATCGCCCATTGTGGTAAATGACAGCTCCGACCCTTTCAGTTCGGCTTCCCGCTGGGCCGCAAGCTGGGCCAGTTCTTCGGCAAAATAGGTTGCAAAATGGATTTGCCAGCGTTGTTCGAAATCTGCAATATTCACTCTGAAATTACACATGAGTTCGGTAATCAGATTTGCCCGAATCAAATCGTCACCTGAAAGCACCAACCCTTTCATGATGGGGAGCTGTCCGTTGTTCACAAGGCCATAGTAGTGATCGTTCTCCTTTTCATTCTGAAAGAACGCGCCTTTCACATAGCCAATGCTGGACACCCCTACCCCAAGGGTATCGCGACTTCTTGTCACCGTGTATCCCATGAAATTGCGAAACAGTGTACCATTCTGCGTGGCCTTGCCCAGCTCATCTTCGGCAAGGGCAAAGTGATCCATCCCAATCTGTAAATATCCTTCCCGGGTAAACCGCTTCAGGGCATTGGCAAAAAAGGCGAACTTGTCGTCCCGACCGGGCAATGCCGTTTCGTCGATGCGACTCTGATTTTCCCGAATCCAGGGAATATACGCAAATGAATACAGCGCCACCCGATCCGGCCGCACCGCCAGCACTTCTTCCAGGGTCTGGTTGAACGATGCCTCCGTCTGATATGGCAACCCGTAAATCAGGTCAAAATTCACCGAAGAAAACCCGGCGTTCCGGGCGGCATCCACAATATCCAGTGTCTCTGCCCGGGTCTGATGACGACCAATGGCCTGAAGCACGGTCGGACTGAAGTCCTGTACCCCGACGCTGATGCGATTGAACCCAAGGGTGCGCATAAATGCAATCTGCTGTCTGCTGCTGACGGCCGGATTCACTTCAATGGAAACTTCAGCATTTTTATCCACATCAAAAGCGTCATTGATTTTTTCAATGATCCGACCCATCAGCGTATCGCTCAGATAGGTGGGCGTGCCCCCCCCCAGATGCAGGGCCACCAGCGGCATGGGGGCGCCACCCAGCCGTGACGCCAGCAAATCCACTTCCGCGCACAGGTGGGACACATACGCTTCAATGTCACCGGCTTCGCGACACAGCGATGTATGGCATCCACAAAAATGACATCGGCTTCTGCAAAAGGGAATATGTACATACATACTCAGGGGCAACCGCTCCTCGGCCAGCAGGGAAAGCCGTTGGCTGTAATCCGCATCACCCACACCATCGTGAAACTCCAGCGCCGTGGGATACGACGTGTATCGCGGTCCAGGCTTGTCATATCTGGCCAGCAGCGCCGGCGTGATGAAATCCGTGGTGTCGGTCATACGCTTAGCCGTTTGACTTCTTCAATCATGAAAGCCGCATTTTCCACCGGCGTTTCCGGCAAAATCCCATGACCCAGATTGAATACGTGTCCTCTGCCGGCAGGCATGGCGTCCAACACTTTCTGTACCTGCTGTGAAATCACATTTTTATCGCAGAACAGCACTGCCGAATCCAGATTACCCTGCAGCGCGGGCCCCGGCCCGATGCCTCTGGCAGCCACATCAAGGGTGATTTTGTCGTCAATGGACAACACATCCGCGCCGGTGGCCCCCAACAGGTCCAGAACATGGGCGGCATCTTTCATGAAATAAATCACCGGCACCCCCGGACGCTTCACATTTTCAACCAGACGCGCCACCTTGGGAATCACGAACCGTTCAATGATATCCCTGGGCATACTGCCGCCCCAGGTATCGAAAATCTGAACCGCTTCTGCCCCTGCATCAATTTGCGCGGTCAGAAAATCGCTCTGCACCTCCACCAGCAAATCCAGCAGCTGATGGGCCACCGCCTCTTCCTGATAAAAGAAACGTTTCAGGTGTTCAAAATTCCGGCTTTTCCCCCCTTCCACCATGTAGGCGGCCAGGGTGAGGGGCGCCCCCCCGAACCCAATCAGATTGGCCCGGCCGTTGAGGGATACCTTTATCTGTCGCAGCGCGTCAAATACAAATCCCAACTCTTCCTGCACATCAAATTTTTTGAGTGCCCGCACATCGGATTCTTTCCGGATGGGCGCATCGAGCATGGGTCCCGGGTTAAACACCACGTCCAATCCCAGAGGCGGCAGCACCACCAGAATATCAGAAAAAAGAATGGCCGCATCGGGTTTCAGGCGATCAATGGGCTGCATGGTCACTTCACAGGCCAAATCCGGCGTGCGGCATACTTCCCAGAAATCGTGGTCCTCCCGGACTTTTCGATATTCCGCCATGTATCGGCCAGCCTGCCGCATCATCCACACCGGCGTGCGCGTCACTTCCTGACCCAGGCATGCCTTCAGAAACAGATCGTTTTTCGGGTCAGCCATAATTATCCTTTCAGGCTTTGAAATGCCACATCAAACGCGTTGCGAACCCGGGCCAGCACTTCATCGCTATGGGCCATACTCACAAACAATGCCTCATATCCCGACGGTGCAACCGAAACCCCGTTGGTCAGCAACGCGCTGAAAAATGGATTGAACTTATTGATCCTGGTTTTGCAGACGTCAGTGAAATTCCGTACCGGTTCGTCGGTGAAATAGAATCCCATCATGCTGCCCACCCGGTTCACAACAATGGATTGATGGGACGCTGCTGCAGTTTCTTTCAGGATGGATTCCATCTGTTGACCGATACGCTCCAGGGTATCATACACCCCCGGTTCGTTGAGTTGCGAGAGCGCGGCAATACCGCACGCAGTGGCCAGCGGATTTCCCGCCAGGGTACCCGCCTGATACACCGGTCCTTCCGGTGCCATCTGCCGCATCAGTTCTTTTTTTCCGCCGAACGCTCCTACCGGCATCCCGCCCCCAATCACCTTACCCAGGGTGGTTAAGTCCGCTTCCACGCCGAACCGTTCCCGGGCGCCCCCCCGGGCCACGCGAAAACCGGTAATCACTTCGTCAAAAATCAGCAGCGCACCGGCATCCGTGCACATTTTCCGCAGGCCAGCCAGAAATCCCTCTGCGGGCAGCACGCAGCCCATATTCCCCGCCACCGGCTCCACAATCACCGCGGCAATCTGTCCCGGATTGGCATCGAACAGGGCCTGCACCGATGCCAGATCATTGTAGATGGCCGTGAGGGTATCCTTTGCCGCGCCCTTGGGCACCCCCGGTGAACTGGGCACTCCCAGCGTGGCCGCACCGGATCCGGCGTTAATCAGAAACCCATCAGCATGCCCGTGATAACATCCGTCAAATTTGACGATTTTTTCCCGGCCCGTGGCCCCCCGGGCCAGACGGACCGCGCTCATGGTGGCTTCTGTTCCCGAATTCACCAGCCGCACCATTTCCACCTGGGGCATCATTTCATGAATGAGTTCCGCCATGTGAAGCTCCGCCTCATGAGATGCACCAAACGAAATCCCCCGACTCGCCGCATCCACCAGTGCTGCCCGAATCCCTTCATTATTGTGCCCCAGAATCAGCGGGCCCCAGGAACCCATGAAATCGATGTATTGATTCTCATCCACATCGTAAACAAACGGACCGTCGGCCCGGGCCACCAGAAAGGGCGTCAGCCCCACGGATTTGAACGCCCGGACCGGTGAATTCACACCGCCGGGGATAATCTGTCTGGCCGCATCAAAAAGCGCCCGACTCTTCTGTCCCGCTTTCCATTCTGTCATAACCACCTCACCGTGACGGCGAACCAAGAATCCGCGCCACATCTTTCGCAAAATAGGTAATAATAATATCTGCACCGGCCCTGCGCATGGAGAGCAGAGTCTCCATCACCAGTCGGTCGTGATCAATCCATCCTTTTTCGGCGGCCGCCTTAATCATCGAGTATTCTCCCGACACATTGTACGCGACCACCGGCACCAGAAACTGCTCTTTCACCCGACGGACAATATCCAGGTATGAAAGGGCCGGTTTCACCATCACCATGTCAGCGCCTTCGTCAATATCGAGTTCCACTTCCCGAAGCGCTTCGTCACTGTTGGCCGGGTCCATCTGATAACCGCTCCTGTCTCCGAACCCCGGCGCGCTGCAGGCGGCCTCCCGAAACGGCCCATAAAATCCGGAGGCATACTTGGCGCTGTACGCACAGATGGCCACATCCTCAAAACCGCTGGCATCCAGCTCGGCGCGAATGGCATCCACCCGGCCGTCCATCATGTCCGATGGGGCAATAATATCGGCGCCGGCCGCTGCATACACCCGGGCCGCCCGGGCCAGCAGAGGCAGTGTTGCATCGTTTTTCACCTGATGATTCTCCACCACCCCGCAATGTCCATGACTGGTGTATTCACACAGGCAGACATCGGCCCACACACACATCTGCGGCACCGCGGCTTTGATGGCGGCAATGGCTCTGGCCACAATCCCGTTTTCGTCGTACCCACTCGACCCCACCTCATCCCTGGTGGCGGGAATACCGAACAGTATCACATGACGGATGCCCATTTTCCACAGCGCTTCACATTCCACCACCAGCCGATCAATGGAAAAATGAAAACAGCCCGGCATGGCGGCGATGGGCGTCTGTATCTTCTCCCCTTCCACCACAAACAGGGGATACACCAGCTTGTTCAGTGAAATCTCCGTTTCCCGAACCAGCTCTCGAATCTGCGGTGTCCGTCGGATTCTTCTCATTCGTACTATCGGATATGTCATGTATCTTTCTCGCAATCTTCGTGTTGGGGGGCCCGGGCTTTGGCATTCACGCTTTCCACCACCGCGTCGAACAGCGCATCGATATCCGGTCTCCGGGCCACTGTCACCTTTGACGCACCCAATTCGCGCAATGTATTCGCCGTCTGTTCTCCCATGGCCACGGCGGCCGTATCTGTCATGCTGGAAAACGATCGGACCTCATGAAAATGCCGTGCGCCGCTGCTGCTGTAAAACACCACCGCGTCAGCGGGATCGAGGGATTCCGCCGAAAGGGCAGCCGGTGTTGCCGTGCGATACACCGTGAGCATCTCCACCGTTGCCCCGAGGGCGGTGGCCCGCGCTGCAAATTCGTCAGTCACCAGATTGGAACAGGGGTAAAGAATGTGTTTTCCAGAAACGCCACAGGTGGATGCCAGGGTCTCCAGCAGCGCCAGAGCACCCCTTCCCGAACCGATGATGTCGGGCGCCACCCCACGCTTCTCGCATGCAGTGCCGGTGCGCCGGCCCACAGTGGCCAGCAGATGGGGTCCCAGTTGTGGCCGAATCTGCAGGTAACCCGCCACGCTGTTCTTACTGGTAATGACCACCACATCCGGACTCAGGTTCACCCCGGCGAGGTCAATGGCGGCAAGGGGCTCAATTTCAATGAGCGGAACACACGTCACCCGCGCGCCCGCGTGAAAAAGTCGGTCTTCCAGGGGACTCTCGTCGCTCTGATGTCTGCCCAGCAGAATATGCTTTCCGGTTAAAGTCATCGTCACCCTTCTTTCTTGAGTGCCATCCTCACCCGGCGAATCGCTCCGTCCGGGATCATCTGTGAAAACTTTTCAATCTTCGCGTCTCTGGCTTTCATGGATTCTTTTTTATCTCATTGAGAATCTCCCGGCCACCGGCATCCAGCAGTTTTACCGCCAGCTGCTGTCCCAGCGCAACGGGGTCTTTTCCTTCCACCGCACCGGCAATTTTCGTTTTTCCGTCCAGGGACAGAATAACGCCGGAAAGGTCCACCGTTGTCTCCGTCAGCATGGAGAACGCCCCAATCGGCAGGCGACAGCCACCTTCGACCATATTGAGAAAGGTGCGCTCGGCCACTGCCGCCATCCGGGTGCGGGCGCAATTCAATGGCTCAACAAGGGCGCTGGTCTTTTCATCGTCACAACGGGTCTGCAGGGCAATGATCCCCTGTCCCGGCGCCGGCATGAACAGGGTGGCGGGCAGATAATCCTGAATATGAGCGTTAAATCCCAGTCGCTTCAGCCCGGCAGCGGCCATGATGGTGCCATCCAGGGACGGACCGGAATACGGCTTCGCATCGGGAACCTCTTTTCCCGCTGCGCCGAGTCGGGTGGGCACATTGCCGCGCAGCGACACCACTTCCAGGTCCGGTCGGAAATGCCGAATCATGGCCACCCGCCGCAGACTGGAGGTCCCTATCACCCCGCCTTCGGGAAGACTTGCCAACGACAGACCATCTTTTGAAATGAACACATCCCTGGGGTCCTCCCGGGGCAGATACGCGGCCAGCTGCAATCCCTCGGGCATCACCGTCGCCAAATCCTTGAGGCTGTGCACCGCAATATCACATTCGTCATTCAGCAGCGCGGCCTCAATTTCCTTAGTGAACACCGCCGTTCCCCCCAGTTCATACAGGGGCCTGTCCGTCACCCGGTCGCCCAGGGTCACAATGGGGACAACGCGCACATCAACGGCTGGATTCGCCTGTTTCAGCAGCGATGCCACATGCTCGGTCTGCCACATGGCCAGACGGCTTTTTCGGGTTCCCAATCGTATACCAGTCACTTTTTCCTCGTTCTGTTTTCAAAGGGTTCATCCAGTCCAAACAACTTTTCAAACCATTTCACCCGCTCCCCGGTTGCATCGTCATCCATTGCCAGCTCCCGCACCCCCATGGTGGGCAGATGAAGCAGTTTCTTCACCAGTCCACCGGCAAACTGACGTAGCAGCCGCTTTTCCGCATCGCTCAGCCGATTGTCATATCGGGCCAGCTCCAGTTCACTCAAATATTCATATGACGCGCGCAATTTTGCTATCAATGGGCCCACCTCAAGGGTTTTCTGCCGCGTAAAGAATGCATCCACTTCCGCAGCGATAATCCGTTCGGCCTGTTTTTTCTCGCCGGCCCGTTTCGAGAGAGATTTGGCCACCATCTCCTGCAGATCATTCATATTGAACAGAAACACATTACCCACATCGGCAATCTCCGGAGTTGCGTTGTGGGGCAGCGATATATCCACCACCACCAGGAGTTCACCGTGTCGCTTTTTCTGCACCCGGGTGATGAGTTCCACGGTAAGCAGCGGCGTTTTCGAGCCGGTGGCCAGAAACACCACATCCACCCCCGCGATGGCGGCTTCCAGCTGGTCAAACGGCACCACCTGTCCCCCCACCGTTGCGGCCAGACGCACTGCCCGGTCATGGGTTCGATTCGCCACCCGGATGGCGGCCCGTTCTTCATTCAGATAGGTGCAAGTCAACGTGCCGGTCTCACCAGCGCCAATCATCAGCACATGCCGTCTGGACAGGTCTCCCACAACCCGCCGGGCCATATGCACCCCGGCTTTGGCCACCGAGGTGGTACCCCGGTCAATCCCGGTTTCCGTCCGGACCCGCTTGCCCGTGCGAAACGCGGCATCAAACAGCTGCACAAAATAGTTGCTGGCCAGGCCCTCACACTGGGCCACCCCGAAGGAAAACTGCATCTGTCCCACAATTTCTGTTTCGCCAATCATCATTGATTCCAACCCGCTGATCACCCGGAACACATGATCGATCGCATCCCGTTCCGTGAGACAATACAGGTATTCCGGCAAAATGGTGACATTTTCCGAGACGGTATTGAAATAGGTGGCCACCTGGGTCTGGGTCGCCGCCACATCCGTGGTGGTCCCGATAATTTCAGTTCGGTTGCATGTGGAAAGAACCACCAGGTCCGTCGTGTGAATCCAGCCGGCAATTTCCTTCACCACCGACTGGAGGTCGTCTTTCCCGATGGACAGCTTTTCCAGCACGTCCAGGGGTGCGGTGTGAAAACTGCTGCCAATAACAAACGGAATTCGGTCTGCGGTGCGTTCAGTCATATCTATCCCACAAAATGGTGCCAGCCAGCGTCGCTCACGTGGGTGTACACAGTGGTGGCGATCAGCAGCAGAAAACCCGACATGCAGAAAATCGCCAGGGATTTGTCAGACCAGTGGAAAACAAATCGCGTCACAATGGCCGCGCCATAGAGCAGCCACACCAGCAGCGTGAGCAGCACCTTCACATCCACCCCCACCTCGGCGCTGGTTTCCAGGGCGTTCCACGCACCCAGACTCAACCCGATACTCATAAAAACAAATCCGATCACCAGTGTGGTCGCCGTCATCCTGGCCAGCACATCCAGGGACGGCAACTGTTCGAAGATGATGCCGAATCGATGCCGGCGAATGGAACGCTCAAACAACAGCACCATCAGGGCAAAAATCACTCCCAGAAAAAAAGACGCGTATGCCGCGGCAAAGGTGGTGGCATGCAATGCAAACCGGGTTTCGTGCAACAGGGGCTTGAGCGTCACCGACGGTTCAATTCCCAGAGTGGAGCAGAACTGCAGTAAAAAAATCGCCGGCACCGTGAACGTACCGATGTAGGCATTCCTGTGCCAGATTTCGAGAAACAGATAAATGAATCCCATGGTCATGGCCACAAACGACAGAAACTCATATATCGTACCCATGGGATGACGTCCCGTGGTTCCGCCCAGCACAACGGTATACACCATATGCGCCACCGCGGCGGTCACCAGCACGCTTGTTCCGATGTTTCGTTGAGAGGAATTTTTTCTGAAGAAATAACACAGATAACACAGTGCGCTCACCCCATACAGGACAGGAAGTGAAATCTGCAGAATATTAAAGAAAACGTTCATCATACAGCCTCGATCAGTGACATCCGCCACTGCATTTTGCGATTCTTTTCATTTCGTCTCCGTCGGTCGGTCGGGGGGCAACAGCGCTGTGAACGAGAATCCCGACTGCACCTCCGTATGGGCCACCGGGTACGCCAACTGTGACGATACCTGGTACCAGTCAATGGATACGTCATCGGGCTGAATATTCCCAAACCCGTCCCGGGTATCGATGACCACCGTTCCCCCGATGACAAAGGGAATCTTCACTGTGGCCTCAAACCGGTAGCTCGTCGAACTTAAAATGTTCCATACGTGAAATCCCGGGGCAAACCCGCTCTCCTCTGGCGGCATCGCCACCAGATGATACACGTCATTGTCCATCCGGACACGCCAATCTCCATTCGCATCGGAGATTCCGCGAATCACATTATTGAACGGTTGATTCCCGCTGATGTTATATGCCGTCAACTGAACCTGCGGCATCAGCTGCTCCCTGAACAGAACACTTCCCTGGATGGGCAATCTCGTCTGCAGCGGAAATGAAAATCCGTTCACGGCAAAATCGGACCCGGTCTCAGTCGATTCATCGTTGGGCGTGTTGGTCACCACCAGTGTCTTCGAGAAAGTGGTGCGCGCCGCTGTGGCGGACACCTCAAGATTCGTGTTGCGGGGAAATGCCGTTACCGAGTACCGTCCCGGGTACAGATACACGCCCGGGGCATCTTCGGCCCGTTCCACCTCCCCGTAGCCATTGGAACGCGCCCAATATGCGAGAAAACGGTCGGGCTCCACGGACTTGAACAACACGTGACATTCCGGCGGTACCGACTGGATACCCGCACCGGGATTCACACCGATTGTCCCCTGAATCAGCACCGGTTGTTCCAGCGGCTTCAGGGTAATGCTTCGGATCTCCGCACTCGCACCGACGCCTTCGATGGTCGTGGTGTACGCCACAAAGAACGGTTCATCCGGCTTGAAAAACCGGAGTTCCACCGAACTGATGTCCTTATGCAACGGAATGGAAAAATTGCCGCAATCCTCTGGTGCGGCGGGGCTCATTCCGGGCCGGCAAATCAATTTGTATCCCCGGGAGAGGGCCAGATGGCTCACCGGATCAAACGCCTGAACCGACAAATCCCGCGCTTCAACATTGCTTTCCACCGTGCCGGCATAGGACACCTTGCCGCTCAACACATTCGTATTGTTCACAAGGGCAGACGCAAAATCCACCTGGTCGTCCCCGGACCAGAGCAGGCCATTTTCATCCATCCGAATATCCGAAAACGACGTGATGGGATACGTATTCGCATCATCCCCCACCGGATAAATGGTGATTCGGTACATGCCCGGCAACAGGAAAAAATCGGTATGGGTAAGATAGGTTCTGTACACCGAGACATCCGGGTCATTCCCCGGGAGTGCATCGGTCAGATTGGCGAACAGAATATCGGCATCAATATCCAGCACCATATTCTGCACCGCCACGGGTTTACGGAGTTCAAAGGCATAGTTTTCGGTGCTCACCACCGGTACGGAAAACAGCTGGGGTTTCAGGTTTGACGCGGCAAACGTCACCCTGGCCAGCAGTTCAGCATCGGGGCTCTGCACCGCGACCACGCAAACCGACAGATCGGCATGACAGGTACCGGTTTCGCAATCGCTGTTGGTCCTGCAGGTATTCCGGAAACCGGTATACACAAAGCGGTCTGTGGTATCCGTCGGGGTGCAGGCGAACAGCAACGGCACACAGAGAATCAGCGCCAACCCAGCCCAAACGACGGTGACGTTTTTTGCGGTAACTGACATTCCGGCATTCATGGTACCCAGACTCCACATGCACTTATTTCGCCGTGGCCGGACGGGACTCAAAGACCCACGTTACCCGGAGATGGTTGGCACCTTCGGCCACTTCGTCCGGAAGTCCCAGAAATCCGCCATCAGACACATCAACCTCCACAATCAGGGTGGTCTCCACCGGAGTGGCGTTCAATGAAAAATCTGCGGAACAATCAAAGGTCACCAGAATTCCGCCATCGTACTCTGACGGATCGGGAGATGTGTCCACCGTTGCAATACAGGAACCGTCCGACGTTTTTTTGGGCTGCACCAGATTGGATTCTTCGATAATCGTGATCATTCCTTCGTATGAATCCGCGTCTTTTTCATCGGGGTCCCATACCTGAACGGTGAAAGACAGGCGGGTGTCGTCATCCACCATATGCAACACATCGGTGACCGGTTCTGTCCACACCAGCTGGGGCGGCATGTTGATTTTGTCCCGAAATTCGATTTCATCGGTCACCACACAGGAAGAGACCAGCAGCGGCACCAGACATAAAAGACCGATTGGGCAGCGCAACGGCTCAGGCCTTTTCCAGATAGCGATAGATGGTTCTCGGGTCCACATCCAGCTCTTCTGCGGTTTTTGTTCGATTGCCATTGTTTCTTTCCAGAACTTCAAGCACATATTTTCGCTGAAACTCTTCCCGGGCTTCCGAGAGGGTGCGCACTTCAGGAAGTGCATCGTCTGAAAGGTCCAGGTCCGCTTGTCCCAACATATTGGAATCACAGAGAATAATTGCCTTTTTAATTCGATTTTCCAGCTCCCTCACGTTTCCGGGCCAAGTATGTTTTTTTATAGCCATCATCGCCCCCGGGGTAAAGCCTTTGACTTTGGATGCAAATTCCTCCCTGTACTTCCGGAGGAGATATCGCGCCAGCAGCACCACATCTTCGCCCCGGTTGCGCAACGGCGGCAAATCGATGTGAATCACATTCAACCGATAATACAGGTCCTCGCGAAAATTGCCCAGGCGGATTTCTTCCTCCAGATCGCGATTTGTTGCCGCAACCACCCGAATATTCAGGGTTTCGGTCTTGGTGGCCCCCACCTTCATCACCTGGTGCTCCTGCAGCACCCGAAGCAGTTTCACCTGAAGCGAGAGGGGCATCTCGCCAATCTCATCCAAAAATATCGTCCCGCCATCCGCCGCCTGAAATTTGCCTTCCCGGGTGGCATCCGCACCGGTGAATGCCCCCTTGACGTGACCGAAAAATTCAGACTCCATGAGTGTCTCCGGAATCGCGCCGCAGTTCACCGTCACAAACGGACCGGCGGATCGGCCACTGCGACGGTGAATTTCTCTGGCAATCAACTCCTTGCCGGTACCGGTTTCCCCGCCCACCAGCACAGATACATCGGCGACAGCAACTTTTTCAACCTTTTTAAACACCTTCTCCATAGCCGCGGAGGAACCAATGATTTCACCGAAACGCTGCTGGTCGAGTTCGCGGGTCAGCGCCACATTGCGCAACTTGAGCTCATCCAGCAGAATCGCATTCTGGACCAGCAACGACGCCTGGGACGCGAATACCTTAAGCAACTCCAGGGTCTCCGCTTCAAACAATCCGCGAACAGTATCGTTTCCCACATAAATCAGTCCCAGCAATTGCCCGCGGTTCAACAGGGGGGCGCACATCACCGAATTGAGCTTGAGGTTGATAACGGACTGGGCGTTTGAAAATCGGGCATGGCTCTGGGCGTCGGAGACGATAATGGCGGATTTGGACTGCACCACCTGCGCCACAATACTGTCCGACAACTGGGACACGGCGGACCCCAGATTTTCCCGCCGCAGATTCCTGGCCACCTTGATCAGCGGGGTTTCGCCCTCAAACAGAATCAGAAACCCCTTGGCGGCGCCGGTCAGTTCAATCACGGCATCCATCAGCACTTCGAGCAGCTCGTCCACGGAATTCCGTTGCAGCAATGCTTCGGAGAACTGTTGCAGCTTTTTCAACCCTTCCAGATCAGTTCGGGCATCCCGGGTTTCGGACACCCGGGTGCCATCTATCAGATGAAAGGTCAGCTCCGCATCGGCCACGGTAATCCGGTCCTGGTGCACAATTTTGGCCTTTTTCTTTTTACGGGCATTCAGGCGAACATCCCCCTCCCCCAACAAATCCACCAGACAGAAATCCCGACCGTCAAACACAAGCTGCGCATGATGCGGCGCCAGTTTCATTTCCCCGATAACAATGTCATTTTCAACTGCAGATCCAATAGTGGTAATTGATTTGGTGATACCCTGAACTTTCTTTCCACCATCTTTGGTCCACCAACTGAGTGTAGGCATGGGGCAATTTACCCTTTCATAAAACGAAACAAAATTTCACCGGAAACACTGTAAATGAAAAATCACAACAGCGCATTGATTTTATCCAGTGATAAAAAAAAAAAGAAAAAGGGCCCACAATAAAAGGAAAACTGCATACACATCCATCAGTTGCCCACCAGGCACCGATAAAATTTTCCCGAAAATATCACGAGACAAAGGTGGTTATCAGGAAACAGACATGATTTGCAAACCGCACTCATCCCCGGGAAGGCGAGTACCCTGAGGAGTCCGTGAATGGGGCGGGAACCGTCACGGAAACACACCTCAAAATTCGCCTCAATTGAGATTCAACCGATACTGTATCGTATTTTGAATTTTTTATCAGATTGTTTAAATCGTTGAAATTAATAGTAAAAACAAGAATCAGGCTGTTTTTTCCTGAAAAGTGCAACCGGTTGCACAATGTTTTCCTTCGCGGTTCAATAAATTTTCCGCTGCAACATCCGGGGGTTCTGAAACCATATGACCACATCGGATTCGTTCATCATATTCCATTGTGAAACGATTTCAAACCAATTTTCAACAATCTTACCAGCAGACCTGGAGCGCATCATCCAGCCGGGGCCAGACAACCACAAATGCGAACAGATTTGCAGCTGCACATTGACCGAAAAAGCATTGAACATCTGGAGCATTCCAAAGGGGAACACCCACACTTGTATACCCACGACAAAAAGTCGCACTGACAAACCTAAGATACCTGATTCTTTTAATCAGAGTACCGAGCGCACGCGAAACGATGTTGATAAACGGGTAGTTGCGAAGCATGACGCCAAAAAGCAATTGGATTCCCAAACCGGGAATCGAACTGGTGTCCCAACTATCGACAAATCAAAATCACAGCAAAAAGAAACGCACTCAGCAGGCCCCAGCAAAGAAAAACAACCAGCACATGTCCCTTTGGCAAAGGGACCACAGGGATTTTCGACACGTCCCATCGTTAAAGCATCGAAAGGTTCCGCTGTCCTGAGGAGCGAAGCGTCTCGAACGGGCGCGGAACAGTTAGCACCTATCCCATTCACAACCCCACTCCGCCCACCAACACGCCTGGACATCAAGCAGATGATTTTTAACACCCTGGCATATTTGCTGGCTCAAAAAGGCCATGAGAGGAAAGCACAGCTGAGCCGAGCGCGATATGAGCTGTTTGAAAACAGAATTCCAGGGACAGTGCCGACGGGGATTAACTGGAACTACTGGTGCGCCAGGTGGGGGAGTCTTATTAAAGAGGAACGGTGGCATACGGCGAGAAAGGAGATTTTGCCTAAGTTGAGTGTGTCAGCGGTTCCCGACGACAAAGAGCAGACGGTGATAGAGTTCCAAACGCGGACGGCACCAGTGACTATGTCGGAGACTCCATCACAACGGAAAACCATGAATTCTTTGCTGGAGCAAAAGCAGGCTGGATTCATCAGCGCCGATCTGTTTGAGAGGTTGCGGGAGCGGTGCGGACTGAAATAGAATAACTGTTACAGATGATGCGAACCTGAATACACCTATGGTATCAGCACTTTCGTAGACACTTGAATGAGATCCAGAAAGTCGTCCTGCTTATTCCCGAGCTTTGAATCTGTTGAATGCACAAGGTTTAGCACGAAATTTTGTTTTCCGGTTTTGCTGCTACTGAAAAGTAGGCCCGTTATTGGGTTCGTCCTGTCAGTTTGTAAAAAAGGAGATTTCATTAAAAACTCTGCGACGATTTGGGTAGGTGCATACTCCAGATCTACTTTCGCCCCTCGACTAATAGGTTTGGAAAAATCATCGGCCAGCTGGTGAAGAAACAATATTTCTTCTCTTTTTTGGCGTTCGATGTCACTCCAGAAACCCGGTACTACGGGGATACTGCTGTAATCAACCACGCTAATGTTCTTTTTTAAACGGAATAATCCCATTGAACAGTGAGCGGTATTCTGTTCATCCCATGTTTCCTTTATTGCAGTTTCAAAATCGACTGCGCCATAAAACATGGAGATTCCAGCGGGGCTCATTCTGCTGGCGTTTGATGCACTTGATGGTGGTACTCCAATGTCGGGCATCGAAGAGTAAAAGGTATTTTTATCGACACGAACACGACAAATTTGTGTACCTGCAGGAACTGTCTTCAGCAATTTGTATTTCTTGACGAGTTCGCCGACCCTCTCCAGGGTCACGCGCGGATTGGTATGGTCAGGATGCCACACTTCTTCTCCATCGTTTGACCATGCAAAAGAAAATCGCTGAACATGTTTCACTATATGGCGAAATTCTTCCCATCCGTATTTCAACTTCTTCAGGGGAGACAGTATGTCCCAATTCGATTCACACCACAATTCGTCCATGGTGGCGTTGACAACAGCGTTACAAAATTCGTCACTAACATTGCAGGCTAAATAATTGTCAACGATCGTTGACGCGTCATCGTTAGAGATAAGCCAACCACCTTCCCTTGAAATATAAGGGGAACCGGAGTATTGGATATCAACATAATATTTGCCAAGCGTGTTCATTATTCGTTCCTGAATCACTTCGGCTGGAGCTACTTCAACATTTTCTTTTTCACAGAACTCACAGGTGCCTAAACCTGTTTGATGTTCCCTATGCAAAACGCGGAGGTCTTCATCATCCATACAATGAATACATACATCTCCTTCCAGATCGCAGTATCCACGCTCTTGAGCTTCCATCCATTCGTTTTTGACCATTCCCATTGCTGTCCTCGTTTTTTATTTTAAATGCGACCTGCGAAAGCCCTTTGTTGGAGACTCAAAAAATTGGCTTCTGTTGTGAGACAAATTGTATGAAGTTTATTAGATAAATGAGCAAGCCGCTGCGACACATCCTCGAAACACTTTTGAATATTGAGTGATGGAATAATGATAGGCAAAGAGCGAATTTCATTTAGGTGGAGATGTTTTACAGCAACTCCCTTCGTACTTCGTATATACAATCGCCGAAAACCATCCGTGTTCAACAATGCAGTTAAAAAATCTGCTGATATGGAATTGGGTTTGAGTTTAATTAGAGCTGCGCTTTCGAATAGACTAAATTCAAAATCAACGTCAATTTTCACTGCAGTGCCAATCGAGCCACTTTTTGACAAAACGATATCTTCTCGTTGCGGATTACATCTTTTATATAACTCTGCGTGCTCTTCGGGCGTGATATATTTGATATCGCTCCAGTCAATACCGTTGGATCGTATGTTTTTCGCACTTATGAATCGCATTCCAGATGCCGTGTATTTTGGGGTTTTGTGGGTTCCATCTGTTATTTTTATTGCAAGTTTTGATAGCTCCACCACATCCCACCCCTTCGGGTTCGTCACCGGGTCCCCAAACATTTCCAGGAATGTGGCGCGCAGGAGTTGTTCTGTCAGTTCAATGGCCTGTTTGCGCTTTTTGCGAATGGCGTCGGCTTTGTCGAGAATGGCGGCAATGCGTTTTTGTTCGGCAAGTGGGGGGAGAGGGATCTTTACTTCTGCGAAGCGACTTTTCGGTAGCAAAGGTAATGTCGTAGACGAACTTAAATGGCGAAACACAAATTCTATAGTTCGGCAGAAATGGAGCCCATAGCGGGGAACGACTCGATCCTCATCAAAGATGAGTGCATTTATTTGCTGATTTGTAGCCAAGCGAGTACCGGTTATTCCAACTTTCCCGATTGTGGCTCCAATGCAACAGACTAATACCGCTCCGACCGGCAGCATTCGTGCCTTCTCAGCCCCAGCCTGAGTAAGCATCTTTGCGCTGGAACAGATGGGCGTCATTGTTCCTAGATCAGCAGGGCCGATGAACGGAATGTCACCACCGTAGTACGAAGTCGATTTAGTCGACGGTGTACAGCCCGTGATGACCTGCGCAACTTGGTCAAATTGAACCTCTTCCCAATGTCCAGGTGATGGAAAACTCATCCCAACATCTTCTCCAGCTCATCAAGGTCGCTTGATATTTCTTTTTCCAAAGCGCGTAGCTTTTTCAAAATCTCTTTGGGCGGCTCGTATTCCACTTCTTCGTATTCGATTTCTTTGTACCGGTTAATGGACAGATCGTAGTTGTTGTCGATGATGTCCTGCACTGGCACGAAGAAGGCTTTCTTTGTGCGGTCGGTATCTTTTTTGGGATCCCGTTTGGCCCATTTTTGGGTGATGTCGGGAATATCGTTCTGGTCGATTTTATCGCGCTTATCATCCAGGGAACGGCCGTCAGCCTGCATGTCGTAGAACCACACGTTTTCGGTTTCGCCGCCTTTTACAAATACCAGCACCCCCGTGGATACACCTGCGTATGGCTTGAACACCCCCGACGGCATAGACACTACACCCTGCAGCTCGCAGGTTTCAATGAGCATTTTGCGCAAATCCTTGTGGGCCTTGCTTGAACCAAAGAGCACGCCGTCGGGCACAATGACGGCCGACCTGCCGCCGATGCGCAGCAGATTGATGATGCGGTTGACAAACAACAGCTCTATTTTAGTTGTTTTTAAAGCCAGTGCTTCGTTGATGTCGCCTTTGTCAATGCTGCCCTTGAACGGCGGATTGGCCAGGCATACGTCGTAGCATTCCTGCTCATCGTATCTTTTAGAAAGGGTATCTTTGTAATCCAGATTGGGGCTATCCACGCCGTGCAGCATCAGGTTCATGATGCCGATGCGCACCATGGTGCTGTCAAAATCGTAGCCATAAAATGTTTTGTTGCGCAGCACCTCCCACTGGCGCTGGTCCGTCAGCTTGTCGCCTGCCGGGCCCTTGGTCATGCTGTTTTCGTCCTGCCAGCGCAGCTTGTCGCTGGTGTGTTGAGTGAGTATATGTTGAAACGCGCCCAGCAAAAAGCCGCCCGTGCCGCATGCGGGGTCGCAAATGGTCTCACCCAGTTTGGGGTTTACCAGATGACACATCATTTGAATAATGTGCCTGGGGGTGCGAAACTGCCCGTTTTTACCGGCGGATGATATCTCCGAAAGCAAATATTCGTACAGGTCGCCCTGGGTGTCGTGAAAGCTTTGCCCCTGCTCGGAACGCTCCCGCTCAATTTCAGCATAAATCTCATCGATGACATCAACCGCCTCGGCAAGCAGCGACGGCTTGGGAATAATGAACACCGCATCTTTCATGTGATGCGAAAAGCGCTGCCCGCCGTTTTTCATGTTTTTAATAAACGGAAACACGTCGTTTTGCACATGGGTGAGCATCTCTTCCGGTGGCTTATGCCGAAACCGTGACCAGCGGCACTCTTCGTTGCCTTCAAATACCGAAGTGTACTTTTCACCCAGCCATTCCGCATCTGCTTTGCGTTTCAAATCGGCCGCATCCAGCCTGTGCATAAAGAGCAGGTAGGAGATTTGTTCCATCACAGTCAACGGATTGGCGATACCCCCCGACCAGAATTTGTCCCAGAGGGAGTCTATTTTTGATTTGAGTGTTTGTGTCAGCATTCAGGGGTTTCCTATTGATTTCAATCCATCTTCCTTATCCACTTGGCACCGCGACCGGTACCCTCCTGGATAAGCAATCCTTCATCTCTCATTTTGCGCAGTACAATTCGAATCATGTCCATGCTCACCCCGGGGCAATCCACTACTATTTCCGAGATGGCAAAGGGGCGCATACGCCTGCTCACCGCTTCGCGCACGTGATCTGTTTTTGAACCCTTACCGGTGCGCACATTTCCCACGCGGTCTTCAAATTCTTTGTAGGCCTTTATCAGCATCCCCCAAAAATACTCCAGCCAAGGCATGGGATCGTGCTCTGCTTTGTGCCAGCCGATAGAACTCTTTTCGAGAGTGCGGTAGTACGATTCTTTCGATTCCTCGATGATGCGCTCCAGGCTGATGTACCGGCCCACTTCGAAACCATGCTGATACAAAAGCATTAACGTAATCAGCCGACCCACTCGGCCATTGCCATCTCTAAACGGGTGAATGCACAAAAAATCGAGCACCGTGAGCGGCACCAGTATCAGCGCTTCCAGGTCGTGACTTTCCGACGCTGTTTTGTACAGGCTTCCAAGTCGCTCCATTGCGCCAGGGGTTTCCACCGCGCTTACCGTTTCAAACCGCACGCGGGTGATATTTCCCGCACTATCCTTTTCCACAATGGAATTGTCAGTGGGCTTCCACTTGCCGCCATCGCTAACGTGGTACCGATAAATGGTGGAGTGAAGCTGCTGAATCACATTGGGGCTAAATGGCATGTACTGGGCCGATTCATGAATCATGGCCAGCGCATCCTGATACCCGGCGATTTCCTGCTCAGAGCGGTCCCTGGGCTGGGTGCTCTTTTTTACAATGGCCTCTACCCGCTGGTGAGGCGCTTCAATCCCCTCCAGCCGATTGGACGACTCCGTGGATTCAATAACGGCAACCTCTTTCAGGGACTCCAGCACTTCGGGTGTCTGCCGGGTATACAGCTCCTGCCGACCCTTGTACTCCCCAATCGCCCGCATCGCCGACGCCTGTTCCACACTTAAAACTAATGATTTCAATATTTTATAGTCAATCGAGTTCAATTTTTCCACCTTTTGAATAGTGGTAATGTACTCGTTAAACATGGTAATATCAACTGGTTATTACCATGTTTATTAAATCGTTCCATGTTTTAAAAATGAACAATCGTCGGAAAGAAAGAGACTTATTCTTACGCTACAAATCCGCTGGAGAAATTCAGGATTTCTTCAATCTCCCCAGCATTGAAAACACCGCGCACGCCACTGGGATGAATCTGGGTAAACGGCGCTGCTATCAGGTCTTTTCTTTCTACTTTTCCGGTTTGCAGAATGAACGTTTTCAGGGTCTGCAAAAAGCGGATTTGCAGTGCAGTAAACGTATTGTGTTCGGCGATGAACGCTTCGAATTTGTGGTTTACGGATTCCTGCCAGGATTCCAGTTTTTCGAGGCCGAGGATGTGTTTGATGAACTGGATGAAGCGGGCAGTTTTGTGATCGTATACTTTACGCAGTAACTCTTCGGTGACTTGGGGGTCGTGGTCTTTCAGAGTGCGCGCCAGGGCCATGATTTCGGTTTCGCCTACTTCTTCACCATTGGCGATTTTGGCCACCACCGGATTCTGTTCCACCAAATCGCGCACATACTGCTCAACTCTTTCCCTGTACGCACGGGTGGACATCCGCTCGTTTTCGGGACCGAACTCAATCCAGTCTTTCACCACTGTGAGGTCTTCAATATCCAGCGTCATGAACGATTCGGTTTTTCGCTGGCGGAATCTCATCAGTGGCGACAGCGCGCTGACCAATGAGCGGATTTTGTCTTCGGTTGGCGTTGCCCAGAAGGCAGTTTCTTTAGTCTGTTCAATCAGCTCTTTTTCTCTGACCACCACATTCACAGAAAGGGGCAGTTCGTCAATTTGCGCGATAAGACTGTCGCGAATGGCGGTGACCTGGTCTGCGTTTTCCGCAAGCAGCGCGGTGCCCAGTTCCACCGCTTCGGTTTCAAAGCGCATGGCTTTAATATCGATTCCCGGCCGCGCGCGCAACACCGGGGCCACGTTGTTTCTTAGGAATCCCAGATCCGATGGTGACAACGTTGTCCAAAATTGGTCGTCGCGTACTCTGGAGAGTTCCTTGCGCGCTTCGCTTACAACCACATTATTTTGTGGCAGCGTGGCAAGGTCTGCTTTCAAATCGCTGACAACGGCTTCCACCACATCGGTGCGTTCAACAGCAAAGGCGGCTTCCAGCTTATCAAGCCGTTTGGTGAACAGCTTTACCGCCATTGGGGTTTGCGCCCCTGGCTCTTTTCCCTCGGGCTGCATCTTGAAAAACTCAAAATTTGACCAGCAATCAATGATAAGGAACTTGTCTTTATGGCGACACCATGGTTTGCGTTTGGCGGGGTCGTCATCAAGTACTCGGGTGCCTCGACCAATCATTTGCCAGAACTTCACATACGAATACACCGGCTTGGCAAACACCAGATTTACAATCTCTCGAACATCCACCCCCGTATCCAGCATGTCCACCGAGATGGCTACCCGGGGCATATCCTGATTTTTGAACTGGTCGAGCAGACCGCCTTTGCTGTGTACAAATTTTTCCTGAGACACAATCACCCGCGCCAATTGGCCTTTGTGCTCCGGATACATTCGGTCGAACAGCTCCTGAATTCGTCGGGCGTGAGCCATGGAAATGGCAAAGATAATGGATTTGCCAGGCAGCGATCCCGACTCGTCCTTAATGCATTCTTCCATGAACTCCCGAACAATCAGCGCGTTGGTGCCTGAGTTGGTCACCTTGCGTTCCAAGTCGGAGCCTTCAAAATCAATCTCTTCAATATCTTTGCCCTCTGCCACCAGCTTACGCTGCACCTGTGGAGGCAACACACCGCCCTTAATGCCTTCCAGCTGAAACTTGGAGCGCACTTTCAACACTTCGAAGTCTGTCAGATATGGCGGATCATGTGCCAGGGCTTCCTCGAAAGTATACGCAAACGTGGGGTCGTGGGAATCGCAGTCAAAGAGTTTAAACGTGTCGTGGTCAATGTGGTTTGTGGGCGTTGCGGTGAGTCCTATCCGAATAGCGTTAAAATAGTCGAGCACCTGTTTGTAGGTGTTGTAAATGCTTCGGTGGGACTCATCTGCCACGATGACATCGAAAAAGAACGGCGAAATCCAATCCTGTGGCGTAGTGCCCTTTTCAATCAGGTTCAGCATTGTTGGGTAGGTGGTTACATAAACGCGGCGGTTTGGTGTGAAATCCCGTTCGTTTTTTTGCGGCCACGATGGCGCGGCGGGAATGTGTTCCCTGAATGCATCCAGCGCCTGATCTCCAAGGGCAATGCGATCCACCAGAAACAATACCCGTTTGGCCCAGTGGGCACGAATAATCACATCAAGCATTCCCATGGCGGTACGGGTTTTTCCGGTACCGGTGGCCATGACCAGTAAAAAATCTCTTCGCTTTTTTTCAATACTCTCAAGAACAGAGCGGATGGCTTCCAGCTGATACCCTCGGCCGGAAATATTCTGGTTGATCATTTCAACCGACATGGGATTGCGGCTTTTACGCCGTTCGTCCATCCAGTGAAGGTCTTTAAATGTTGGAAAGCCATACACTCTCACCGGCGGGTAAAAGTCCACTTCCCAAAAAAATGTTTCGTATCCGTTAGTGTAAAACACAAACGGCATCAGAACGCCATGAATCTGTTGCAGCTTCTGCGCATATTGCAGCGCCTGCTCCTGCCCGGCCCGTGCATCTTTGGATGTTCTTTTGGCTTCAATAACCGCGATGGGTTTCCCTTCCATCATCAGCGCATAGTCTGCGAAGTTATGCCCCCGGTACGGCGTGGAAGGGTCGGCCACTTTTGATACGGCCACGTTCTCTATATAGATGTCAAGTTCCTGTATTACCTGAGAGGGATCGTTCACGTTCCACCCGGCCAGCGCCAGGGATTTATCAATAAGCTGCTGACGGGTTTCCGCTTCTGAATATGGAATCTTTTCCATTGCTTCTCCCGGTGTAAAGAACGGTGCCAGGTTACGCTCGTTTTACGCTCGTTTTTTCCAATTCTATACGTACTATGTTTACTTCTATACGCGTTATACGCGCTAATTCGTGTTTCGAATTTATTTTACGCTCGCTTTTTCGGATGCCAACACACAGCACGTATTTCGCCGGTTCCTTAATCGCAAACTCCCGTTACGAATACTCACTTATAAAATCATGAATGCCCGATACTAACCGTCGGCAGTGTATTTGTATATCATTTCAATCCATATAGGCGGCTTCAAATGAAAAAAAAGGGTTACGAATCTCGAAGCCAGGTCAGATGCCCGCAAACGAAGCCGTCAACAAAAACTGAGGAATCAGAAGACGTAGAGGCATATGGTTCAACGCGGATTGACCTGTTCGGCAATGGCAACGCAGGTGGAAATGAAAGACAAACGGAAGTTGTCTCCCAGGTAAATCAACCGATCGCCGCTCTAGTCGATGATCATCCGGTCAGTTCCACTGCGGCCGAAGGTTTCCGGAGAGTACATTTCGTGGGCGGTGGCAGGCGGGGCCACGAATTCACCGGGAGTGGTGGCTTTAGCTTCGTAACTATAAGTGTACACTCCATCCCACAGGAGCGATGTGAAGGCCTCCACCCGTTCATCCCGAAGATTCTGATGCTCAAACCAGGGCCGCTGCCACCACCAGTACCGGCCCTTTGCCGCTGCCGGTCCGCCTGAATTTTCCGTCGATCGTTTCCGGTCCACCGCCAGTGCGGGATTCACCGGTTCCAGACCCGCCGGCAGCTCATCCACAAGGGCCACATGATATCGTCGTTCCGGCGCCACCATGGTCAATTCAACCTTCACCCGCGCGCCGGCTTTCACGTGCCACGTTCCCCTTTTATCCTGCCTGACATCTTCGGCATCATCCACGCCCGCATACCTTCGCATCACCGTGAAACCGCGATTTTCAGCTTCGAGTTGGAGAGAAGCCGGCACATAGGTCATGCCAATCCGATAATACATTCTGCCGCGACCGTTCTTTTCGATGATCAGATTTTCTTCGCCGCCCAACTCGTTCATCGGCACGTCAAGCAACGCACTTTCGGTGCTCCGCCCTTTGAACCCGTGGGGGATTGACACCCGGTCGCCCAACCAGACACGGCTGACAAAATTGGGGATTTCCTTTTCATACTGCTGGAAATACGTATCGAGGGCTATCAGTACAAACGCATTCTCCTGGGTGCTCAACCACCGCCCGTTCTTCCGGTGGTCCAGCAGACCGCTTGCCAGTTTGGGAATCAGTGTATTGTCCCGGTCGATATTCAGCAAGGCACCCAGCCAGATGGCATCCGCCCGCCGGTCCGAATGCAACAGCACATAATCGCCATCGGTATACCCCGTGATAAAATGCGCGTTTTTCGCTGTTTCGGTCACCTTGTTCTGTGCGTCCCGCAGCAGGCGGCTGCGATATTTTTCATTCCGTTTCACGCACTCCAGAAGCCATCCCCTGGCTTCCATGGAAAGCGATTTTTCATCGCCTCTATCCAACAATTCAATCGCGTCGTCCTCCACCTTCTCTCCCAATAAATTTCGAACATACAGCGCGTAAGCCCAAATGGCATTTCGGCCTCCAACCGACATGGTGCCGTCCAATCTTTCGTTGATACTTCTGAGATTAACGAGGGCGCGCTCCAGTAACTGCGCATCGACGGTGTACCCTTTCTGCTTTGCTATGGCCAGTGCATGGGTCACATGAATGTCTACATATGCGACAGAGCGGCTTTCGCGATCCCACAGACCGAAACCTCCCGTTTCCTGCTGTCGCTGGGCCAGCTTCAACATGGATGATGTCACCAATTGATTCAGCTTTTCATTCGACGGGATATCGGCGCTGCGAAATGCCTTCACCACGTCTTTCAGAGTGGCAATGGCTATCAGTCTCGACGCCAGCTGTTCGCTGCACTCATAAGGATATTCTGTCAGATAAATGAACGCATCGGCCAGAGACTGCAGACCGGTGGAAGAGGTAGTCACCTCAAGCCCACCCTGAGCTGGCCAGATATTTTCAGGCGCCTTCACTTTTTGCAACACGTCGCCATCATCCACTGTACCATAGGTGGCAAATGCTTCAACGGTTGATGGCGTCCACACTGGCAGCACCAACTCACTGCTGTCAGCGTATTCAGCGGATGCGCCCACCACCACGAACCGCGATTTTCCGGTATGGAGCGCAAGGGCTGGAAAACGAACTTCCACCCGCTGTCCCGGTGATACCGTCACCCGCTTGCCCATTTTTAATCGGGATTTCGTGGTCATGGACAAATCAGACAATCCCGGGGCAAAAGACACGTTGGTACCGCCAATCGCCACATCCACTTTCTGTTCTTCGTCGGTGGCGTTCTGAAGTACCACTGGAAATTCAAATTTATCCCCCAGATGAAGAAATCTGGGTGCCGATGGCCGTATCATCAGCGGCAACCGCGTTGTCTGTGTGCTTTCGCCATTGCCAAAACGGTTTGCACCATCTGCCGCCACCGCCACAATGCGATAGCGGGTCAGAGAATCCGGCAGCCTGAAATTCACCCGGACCATTCCCGCTTCGTCCGTGGTCAATCGCGCTGCGTAAAACGCCAGGGCATCAAAGTTGGTTCTCACGGCAATGGGGGTAGCTGCCGCTTCATTTTTTGCCAACTTCCCACCCCCGCCGGTACCCGGCGCCATGGCCGGGGCCGGACGCGGCATCGATTCCGCTTTCCTCCGTAAGGACTGTATCGCAATTCCGTCACCGGGGGCATCCGCCATCGACAATCCAGCGTTTGACGTATCCAATACCATGGACCGGGAGTGTCTTTCCACCACATCATCCGGGGCCGCGGTGTAAAAAACATCCACCGGATCTTTCACCTGATACCCCGAAAGCGCCAGTACCGCTTCATCCACCGCCCAGATGGCCAGTTCCGCATTGGACACCCCATGCCCCGCCGAGTCTTTCACATTTACAACAACATTGGCCGATTCTCCCGGAGCCCGCTTCTGCTTATCCGGAATCACATCCACATCGAGTCGTTTCTCTTCAGCGGATACCTTGAGAGACAGCATGCCACTGGCAAACGCCACATTATTTTTCTGCTTTCCATCTGAAGTCTTTTTCTGCTTTACCCCCGAAACATTCACATGAATGTTCACCTCAGGGATTTCTGCTTCGGTCAATGGCACTTCAATCATCGCGGAGTCACTTTCAAAGCGAACCTGTTTTCGATACCGGATGCCTCCCTTGCGCAGGGTGATGAATCCCACCGCCGGATAAAATGGCAGTTTTATCAGCATGGTCGCCTTATCGTTCGGCGCAAAGGTATCTTTTTGGGGAATAATATAGATGGATTCTGCTGTGGGTACCTCCCCGATATTCATTCCATCGCCACGTACCCAGAAACGAATATCGCTCTGTGCTTTTCGATTTCTGTCATCGGCAGTTCTGGCAATCACCTGGTAACTTCCCGATTCCTCTGGTCTGAACACGCAAATGTGTACCTGTGCTTCAGAGGTGAATTCGCAGGTGTCTTCGGTAACCACTTCATCTTTGCGTTTGCCATTGACGAATCTGGTATTGTTCTTCATCAGTGATAGAACCACCTGCTCACCACGACTCAGTCGGCCATCTATGTCGGTTACAATGGCGCTCACCTCCAGCGATTCATTTCTTTCGACAAAATTCTTCGCCAGCTTCAACCCCACATAACGGCTCGCGGGATGCACCACAAATTCCGTTGATCCGGACCACTGTTGCCGATTGATATCCATGGCTGTCCCCACGAGAGTCATACGGGAAGGCTGTCCGTCCGGCGCGGATGTGAAATGCAGATTCACCCGGTGGGCGCCGTCCCCCCCGGTGATCCCCCTGATTTCTTCTGTTTTTCGCCCCCCCATATTCTTCGTCCAATACCCCCACCATGGATTATATTTTCCAAATGAAAAGTCCCCGTGATTTGGCGGTGAATACGAACTGTTGACCGAACTCACCGTCCAATGCACGTCTGCTCCCCCAAGGGGTTCTCCGCTGTAGAATGTGGCAATCAGGGTTGCCTGTGCAGTGGCGCCAATAATATAAGGTCCGTCACTCACAGTTGTCGTGACCTCGAATTCCGGTTTTCTGAATTCCTGAATTTCAAAATAGTCGTTTCCAGAGATGCGGGATTCAATACTACCGCCTTTTTCATTCATCAATTCCATATAGGCGGTCCCGGTATTGGCATCCCCGGGAATTTTCAATTTAAAATCGAAACCGCCCACCTGGCTCGTGGTTTTTGTTCCGCGTCCAAGTTCAATTCCCCTCGGACCGGTCACCTTCCATTTTATTTTTTGCACCGGTCGGGTAGTTGGTGCCAGGGCATATCCATTGTTCGCGTCAATCTCCCGCACCCATCCTTTCACATTCACCGTTTCCCCCGGTTTATACATACCCCGGTCGGTTTCCAGATACGCGGTGTATCTGTTTTTTCTTTCCTGACTGGTCCAGGCGAATCCCGTATAGCCAAATCGGCCGGGATGACCTGCCAATTGAATGGCCGTATCACTTCCCTTTTTCGCCGTCAGAAAAAGAGACCGGTCGGCATCCAATGCCATTCGCGCATAGCCGTCTTTATCTGTCTGCACGGAAGACCGTTCGTCTTCCGTTTCGGAAAACAACTTTAATTTCACGTTGGCCAGCGGCGCACCATTTTTCAGTTCAGAAGCGGCCACGTGGAGCGAAGTGGCATCTTTGTATGTTGATATTCCGATATCGGTAATCTGCACCCACACGATTTCTTCCTGCCGCTGCCAGTGATTTTTAGGTTGGTTCACTGGCGCCACCACCACAGCAAACTGTCCGTAACCATTCTCCAGATACGGCGTCAGATTTACCGGTACTTTCTGCCATCTGTCATTGGACGTCAGTTGCCTTTTTTCTGCGATCAATTTTTTTCCCGGCATATCGGCCAAATCAGCTTTGCCCCGGCGCCGGTCGCTCATCCAGTCCAGCCAGGGTTTCAGGTCTGCCTCGGTCATGTGATGCACCATCACACTCAGGACGTCGTGATTCACCGCATGAAAAAGAATTTCCTTTTCTGAAAAGGGGGACAGGACCACCATGGATTGCCCAACTCCCACAAGGGCCGGCTTCATCCGGGTCGTGGTAAATGTAAATTCTTTTTCTTTATCCAGTTTCTGGCCGAACACATCGGTAATACGGTCAGACAACTGCACCCGATATTCAGTTTTCCCATTTTTCATGCCCATGATGTACAGTCCCCCATGGGCGGGTCCGATCATCATGTTTTCAATGGGGGGATTCACCGTCACATCACCGTCGCTGAACTGATCGAAATCCAGGTTATTATTGAATTTCACAAATACCTGTTCATCTGGCCGACATTCGTTTTTACCGCCACAACCACACGCCTCCGCTGCAAGGGGACGATATGTCGAAAACGCCACTGTCTGTTGTTTGTCCGTACGGATAGGGCCCTCTGCGGAAGGGGCCTTTTTCTTTACCCGAATCTGAATCGTCGCGCCTTTCATAAGCCCTTCTGTCAGCAGAATGAGCAGGCGATCTTTCTGGTCTTTTTCAAAGGGAATGAGTTCATTTTCAAAAATCATTCGGACTTCATCGTCCGTTGCAACTCGTACATGCTGGGCCTTACCGTTTCCAGTCACTTCAATGTAGGGCATCAACGCCTCAGGATCGATGGACTGGTTGAATGCCAGTACCAGCGGCGAAGTGGGCACCACACTGTCTCCGGTGGGATAGCTGCCGACAACCTGGAGTGGCGGTGTCTGGAATGTGAATTTCTTTGAACCCTTTATTCGGGTCCCATCCAGCGAGGTCACCGTCGATGGGATTTCCACCGAATATCCGGTAGCCATGGGCAATCGGGTCTTCGGTCTGAAAATCAGGGTTTCGGTGCCCAGCCATTCCCAGCGACCCTGCGGAAGGGGCGTCATTTTGACCGGCAGTTCCTGCGCCGTCGCAATACCCGACACCGGAATCATCGGTTTGGAAAATGTAATGCTCACGTGAGGCGCCATCGCCACATTTCCTTCCGGCGCATATCTCACCACCTTCAGTTCCCGATTATCCTGCGCTTCATTATCCTCCGCTTCTGGCACCGATTTTTTTTCGCCCAGGGGAGTCTCCACTTTCCTGGTTCTCTGAGGCGGCGGCGTGGCTGCCCGTTTCATCACGGTATCTTTTTTTCTGGCTTCGGTCGTAAATGTTACGCCCGTGCGTTTCATCAGATTCTCCACGGTTTTTTCGTCCAGGATCTCGCCTTTCACCTGTTTCGGTTTTTCGGCGTCCAATGACGGCCCCGACGCTTCCCGAATTTCAAAGACGAGACCATCTCCGTCTGTTCTGGGGGGCAACGACAGCAATTTTCTAATTTCCGTGGAATCCGACTGCGCTTCCGTCGTCTCGGTATCCGTTTTCACCCTGGGCTTTGGATGACACGAAACCAGCACCACTGAAAGTGTCCACCAGATGACCAACAGATAATTTCGATTCTTCATGGCTACTCCTGACTGCCAACCTGGCCTGTGAGCCGATGTTCAAAGATTTCTGCAACATACCAGTTTCTTTGGTCTTCTACAAATTTGCCTTCACTGTGTCCGGTACAGACGCATATCCGCGCAAAGGGTCCCAAAAAAAAAATTTACTGCGACGTTTTTCGTGTATGCTTTGCTCACCCGGACTATCATTCAACGTGCTGGAGGCAACGTGCTGGAGGAACAATCATGACAACTGCTTCTTTCTTGACCAGAAAACATACGCTGGTATCGGCGCCGGGGGATTTGGTTCTGCTGCCCTGGATGAACAAAAAAAAACCCGCGTACAGTCCGGACCAGGTCCCCGCCGAACTGGCCAATATACCCATTCCCGATAAAAAAGGAAAATTTGAACTGGTTTCATTGACATCGGATTCGCGACGCCAGGTTGCCGTGGCAGTCTGCCGCCTTGACAAAGCGCATATTCCGCCATTTCGCCAATTGCGTTCGGCGGTATCCAGGGCCCTGTCTCAATGTCAGTCCATGGGGCTGCGGCGCGTGGTCGTTGCGGTCGATGAGAAATATCCGGAGCTGTGTTCGGCTGTGGGGTATGGCGCCCTGACCGGTGGCTATGTCTTTGATAAATATCTGTCCAACAAACAGACTGCGCTATCAGTGGTGCTGCACACCGATTTGTCCAAATCTTTCTTCACCGAAATGCGCACGGTTGCCGAGTGCATCAACTTTGCACGGGACACCCTGAACGAGCCTCCCGTGGCCATTCATCCCGTATCCCTTGCCAGTCTGTATGCCATGACCGGCAAATCCTATGGACTGAAAGTTTCGGTCTGGGACGAAAAGCGACTCACCAAAGAAAGATGCGGCGGCATTCTGGCAGTGGGATCCGGCAGTATACACAAACCCCGGCTGGTCACCGCCAGGTACACACCCGCCCGGGCAAAAATACATCTCGCGCTGGTGGGCAAAGGCGTTACCTTCGATTCTGGCGGCTACAGCCTCAAGCCATCGAAAAGCATGACCGAGATGAAATTTGACATGGGGGGCGCCGCCATGATGTTTGGCGCGACCTGTGCCATTGCCGCGCTTAAACTCCCGATTCGCATCACCACCCTGTTGCCCCTTGCGCACAACGCCATCAGCCAGACAGCCTACAATGTTTCAGACGTCATCACTACCCGCAGCGGGCAGACCGTTGAAGTTCACAATACCGATGCAGAAGGTCGCATCATTCTTTCTGACGCATTAACCATCGCCTGCGAACAGCAGCCGGACTGTCTCATCGATTCCGCCACTCTCACCGGCGCAGCGGTGGTGGCTCTGGGCGAAGACATTGCTGCGGTCTATGGCGACAATACCCGATTCATAAAACAACTCACCCGTTCCGCCGGGATTGCCGGTGAAGATATCTGGCCAATGCCCCTTCATCCCGGATACGATGAGCAACTTCGCTCCACCATCGCGGACATGAAAAATATCGGCGGATCCTGGGGCGGTTCCATCACCGCCGCCCTCTTCCTGAAACGATTTATCACAGATGCCACCAACTGGATTCACATGGACATCGCCGGACCCGGCTGCAAAGCCGACCCCCTGGATCACCTCGGAAAAGGCGCCAAAGGATTTGGCATTGCCACCATTGTCCAATTGGCCAGGGAACTGTGCAAATAGTCCGGTATCCGCCATCTACTGTCCACAAATATTTCTTTCACGGCTTCAGTTGGCATCTTCTGTTGACTATTCGATATAGCCCGCTGCCCGCAACGCATCCAGTGTATCGCTGTCCAGCTGAATCCGCTTTTTTTCACCCGCCTTTTTCCAGGCCGGTTTTCGGTACTGAACCGCTTTTTTCAGAATTTCAAGTTTTGCATCCCGATCGGTGGTGGCAATGATATTCACCTGTTCCAGGGGATCCTTTTCCAGATCAAACAACTCGTATCTGGGTCCTGGAATCCTGAGAGACGGATTCGTTTCCAACGCCTGCCCGGTAGCATCCCGGGTGGTGAACACGTGGCTTTTTATTTTTTCATAACGAATCAGTTTCAGCGTGCCCAGCCGTGCCGCCTGACGCCGTACCCCTCGCGCATCGTATGCGCTGTAAATGGGCCGTGTATCCGAAAAATTGTGAGTCGTGAACCCAGCGTCCGTTTCCTGGAGTCGCCTATCCGAAAAAATCGATACCCCATATGCAGACCTGTTTTTTATCCCCGCCAGGTCCAGCAACGTCGGCATCAGGTCCATATGGGTGGCCGCCAGTTGAAAAAAACCCCGCTGGGCCACATCACTGCTGTGCACAATGAACGGTACGCGCAATACCGGCTCCCACATATGATACGCATGCTGGTAGCACTGATGCGCTCCAAAAATTTCCCCATGGTCCGCAGTCACTACTATCACCGTGGAATCAAACAACTCATTTTTTTTCAGCCACTCCATCAATCGACCAATCTGCGCATCCGCGTAACGGACCTCATCATCGTAGGCGGCCACGATCTTCGCGATCACATCTTCGGGCAGGGGCTTTTCGGTTTCCCGTTCCGGCATCGCCATATCGTCTGATAAATCCGCCGAAAACCGCCGGGCGGCCTTTGGCGCTGCATATGGAGCGTGGGGATCGGCCAGAAACAGCACGCCGAAAAAGCGGGTGGTCTTCACCTTATTCAACCATTCAATGGCATCGGTCACAATGGTTTCGGCATCGGGAAAATCCCCATAGACCGTGGCGTCGCGGAATACATCAAACCCATTATGGTAACCCCACTTTTTCTGAATAAGTGGATTACCGATAAACCCGGCGGTTGCGTATTGTGCATGTTTGAATTTTTTCGGAAGTGTCTGGATTTTTTTTGATAGCTTTCGCTCCGACAATTCCATACCGTGGATTGACTTGGGTACACCTGTAACCATTGTTGTGAATGACGGCCGCGTCCAGGACGAATTGCTGATCCAGTCGGTCAGTACAATCCCATCTGCTGCAATGGCGTCCATGTACGGTGTGGTATTGCGTTCATACCCATACACGCCGATATGGCCGGCATTCAACGCATCCACAACAATCAGCAACACGTTCCGTTCCGCTTCCGGTCGGGTAAGGGTAATCCGTGGTGAATGGTCTACCTCGGAAATATTGCGAAAATAATAGTGGTGGGAACCGGTCCCAACGGTATCCGCGTGGCTTCCCGGTTCGGTATGCTCCGCCGAAATCGAAACCCCATTGGACGGACTCACGGCATTGGACGGATTCGCCGCCACCGGGTTGGTCGAACCCGGGCAACATCCGGAAAAAAGAAAGATCGCCAAAAGCGAAGCCACCCGACACGGTCGACGCCACAGCAAAGATAAAATACATTCCGACAATTTCTTTTTCCTCATATCGACCCATACATTGCACGTGTTCAATCGAATCGTTCTTCTGGAATAAGTCAACCATTTATACCAGAATTTGACCACAGGTATCTTGTCCGATACAATAGCCCCATGGAAAATATAACCCCAACATCCCAAAGCGATCCCATGGGAATAGAAACCCTGTCCATGGTGATTAGTCGGCTGGTAAGCCTGAAAAATGAAGCGCAGAGCGACCCATCCACCAGTAAGCGATTTGCCCTGGTCGTGGAGCAGCTTGAGGAGCAATTCACAACAACCCGACAGAAATATGAGTTACTCAAAGACAGGTATGCATTGTTAAAGCGATCCAATGCTGCACTTTGTGATGAGCTTGTATGGCTGCGGGACCAATTGGACGACCTCAGCAGTACCGGAGACTGAAACCATGAATCAAATTGAGATTCAAACCAGACTCGAGAAAGCTGCCGGGATTATCCAGCAGATTCGACTGGCTGAAGGCGTCCTTGATGAACTGTTCTTTTCGCGGCACACGGTTTCCGTAGCCCCGCCACCGATCGATTTTTTTCACCGGTACACTGAAACAGTATACAAATCAGTCACCAGGACCAGGGAAAACGTTGCAGCCTCAATGGAAGACAGTATCGGGTCTGCACCAGACAAACTGGACGCAATCAACAACACCGACGCCGAGCCACTAACGTATCCGGAAAATTTCGGGGAACTCATCGGTCAACGCATCCGGTGCGCTCGCCTTGACCGCGGCATTACCCAAAACGACCTGGCCAAAGAAACCGGTATTCGACGCCCCAACATCGCACGTCTGGAAAAGGGTCTGAGCCTTCCCAATCTGTCCACTCTTCTCAAGGTATCAACAGCGCTACAAATACCAATAACCAAATTATTGTTTTTCACCTGAAATCCGTCATCTTTCTCACTTATCTCCTCAAAAAACACCGCAATTTATTTGTGAATATTGTAGGTAATTAATACAATAAAATCATATAGATAGATCTCATATAATTATATATTTGACGAAGTTTATTTTGAAACGCTGAAAAGCACCTGTATCATTTATCAGACAAGCTGTACAAAATTGCAGGTTAACTACGTATATCTCGTGTATCAATATAATTATATTTAGATACAAAAATAATTCATCCGCGAACTATTATCTGAAGTGCATCATCAATCGCATCAATTTGAATGATCTGGTTGGTGGTGACCTCCCCGGCAATAATTTTTTCTGAGATACCCTCCAGGACATTTTCCTGAATCACCCGTTTAAGCGGTCTGGCACCAAATGCATTATCGTATCCTTTTTGAGACAACCATTCCAGAACCCCATCTGTATACGACAGACGCAATCCCCTGGAGTCCAGCAACCTGGCCACGTTGCGCAATTGAATATTGCAAATCTGTTTCAAATCGCGCCGTTCCAATCTGTTGAAAATCAGTATCCCATCCACCCGGTTGATGAACTCCGGTCGAAAAACCGTCTTCAGGGATCCCATGATATGGTTTTCCACATCACTGGCATTATCAGATTCCAGAATATATTGAGAGCCAATATTGCTGGTCATAATAATAATCGTATTCTTAAAGTCGACAGTCCTGCCTTTTCCATCCGTAAGACGCCCGTCATCCAGCACCTGCAACAGTACGTTGAATACGTCCGGATGAGCTTTTTCAACCTCATCAAGCAGAATGACACTGTATGGTCTGCGCCGTACGGCTTCTGTCAACTGCCCTCCCTCATCAAACCCCACATATCCGGGAGGGGCCCCGATGAGTCTGGCCACCGCATGTTTCTCCATGTATTCACTCATATCGATGCGAATCATATTTGATTCATCATCAAAGAGAAATTCGGCTGCCGCACGTGCAACCTCGGTCTTTCCGACACCGGTGGGGCCGGTAAACAGAAACGATGCGATAGGTTTATTCGGATCCTTCAACCCCGCTCTCGACAATCGTACTGCCTTTGACAACTTGCTCACGGCGTTGTCCTGACCGATGACCCTTTCCCGAATACGCGTTTCCATGTTCAGCAGTCGTTCTTTTTCGCCTTCCACCATCTTCGATACCGGGATTCCGGTCCATTTGGATACTACCAGCGCAATATCCTCATCGGTCACTTCCTCCCGAATGAACGAATCCGCCTGGTCCACAGAAAGCAGCTCCGCCGAAATCTGTTCCAGTTGTTTGTGTAACCCCGGAATCTTTCCATATGTGATTTCCGCTGCTTTCTGATACTCCCCTTCACGCTGCGCCAGTTCCGCCTCGGTTTTCAACGCGTCTATCTGTTCATTGAGAGATTTGGAGGTATTCACCAAATCCCGCTGCCGTGTCCATTTCGCCCGCATCGAACTCAATTCGTCATTCTGCTTTACCAATTCTTCCTCAATTTCCGCGATCCTCTCCCCATCACCCTCCATTTTCATGGCCTGCAGCTCAATCTGCTTTCGGGTAATTTTTCGCTGAAGGTCATCAATGGGCGTTGGCAGAGATTCCACCTCCATTTTCAGACGGCTTGCCGCTTCGTCCACCAGATCGATGGCTTTATCCGGGAGAAATCTGTCTGTCACATATCTTGATGACAGCGTTGCCGCGGTGACCAGTGCACTGTCCTGGATACGAATGCCGTGATGCACTTCGTACTTTTCTTTTATTCCCCGCAATATGTCGATGGTATCTTCCAAACCAGGCTCCACCACCATTACCGGCTGAAACCGACGTTCCAGGGCTTTGTCTTTTTCCACATATTTGCGATACTCATCCAGAGTGGTTGCCCCGATACAGCGCAACTCCCCCCGCGCCAGAGCCGGTTTCAACAGATTCGCTGCATCCTGAGATCCTTCCGCCGCCCCCGCGCCGACAATCGTATGCATCTCGTCAATGAACAGAATTACGCGTCCGTTCCTCCCCTGAACTTCCTTCATCACCGCCTTCAACCGCTCTTCAAATTCGCCTCTGAACTTTGCACCCGCCACCAGGGATCCCATATCCAGGGTCAACACAAACTTATCTTTCAGACTCTCCGGCACATCACCGTTTACCACTCGCTGTGCAATACCATCCACAATGGCAGTCTTACCCACCCCGGGTTCGCCAATCAACACCGGATTATTCTTTGTCCTACGGGACAATACCTGCAATGTTCGTCGAACTTCTTCATCGCGGCCGATTACCGGATCCAGCTTTCCCTGCCGCGCCAGAGCGGTCAAATCAATGGTGTATTTTTCAAGCGCCTGAAATTTCGATTCCGGATCCTCGTCCACCACCCGCTGGTTTCCCCGTATCTCTTTTAATACGGTTCTCAATGTATCATCATTGATACCCAGTGACTTCAGCACCTTCCCCGAAACAAATCCCGATCCCTTTACCATCCCCAACAGAAAGTGCTCCGTAGACACATACTCATCTTTCAGGCTATCTGCCAGCGCCTGCGCTGCATCTATCAGATTTTTCAGGCTGACGCCCAGAAATGAATCTACTCCAGATACTTTTGGTATCTTGTCAAATTCTTTCTGTATGGCGACACGGAGCATTTCAGCAGGGACCCCCAATCGGGTCAAAATTGGATTGACCATCCCTTCGCTCTGATCCACCATCGCCGCCAGCATGTGCAAATCCGTAATTTCCTGGTGAGATATTTTTCGGGCAATCGCGTCGGCTTCCGCCAACGCTTCTCTTGATTTTACAGTTAGCTTATCCAGTCTCATCTTTTTCCCTTCACTTTCGCCTACAAGATACGCTCACTAAAAAAGGGGTCAAGCACTGCCTGACAACCAAAGGCAAGTGCCTGGTGTTATTCAGAATGCCTTTTCAATCGGCGCATCCCGGAAGCATCGTCGTCCCTTGATCATTTCTCAATCAGTTGCTGATAAATCTGTCTATCCCCACCACTTCCAGAACTGGTTTACCCAACGCTGCAAGTTCCGCGTTCCGTTCCATAATCCATTCCATAATCAGAGGAAACGCTTCTGCCGTATTCCGGTTGGTGTCATGTAAAAGAAATACCCCACCCTCCGGATTCTCCTCAATCACCCGTTTGCTCCGACGCAACAATTCCCGGGCTGTGGATGCCTGCCAATCGAGGGGATCCAGATTCCACATGACCACGGTATATCCCTGGGCTGAAAGACTCTGCAGATTGGTCTGATTCAATCGTCCAAAGGGAGGGCGAAACAGATTCAGCTGCTTTCCCGACATCTCCGATACCAGCCACGACACCTGGTGCACTTCTCTTTTCCAGGTCTCTTCATCCATGGCGGTCACATCTTTGTGGGAGAACGTGTGATTTCCGATAAAATGACCCCTGCGAATCACGTCTCTGAGCACTGCCTTGTTTTCTTCCCCCCCAGCGGTTCGATGATGAAATCGATGTCCATTAATGAAAAAAGTGCCTTTCACATGATACTTATCGAGCTCATTCAACAATATGGGAGTTGTCCGATGATCCGGACCATCATCAAAGGTGAATGTAATTTTATTCGGCACTTCGGTACCACGAACGATGTTTCCCCGGCCGAGCAGATGGTTCCATCGGCTCCCATCGGCTGCCTTGATTTTATACCGAACGTCCTTAAGGGTTCCATATCCATATGCAACCAGTGGAACAACAGTGATTAAAAGAAATGCAAATTTGAGAAGGGTTTTATATATATGATTCATCAGAACGGTATATCGTCATCATCACCGAAGCTGGGTGGCCCGTCGTAACCACCACCGCCGAACTTATCGGATGGACCACTGAATCCACCCGATGGAGCGCCACCACCTGCGGACGGTGTCCCCCCGCCTTCCGAACGACCTCCACCGAGAAATACCACTTTCTGGGCATTCACCTCGGTCATGTATTTTTTCTGGCCGCTCTTTTCGTCATCCCAGCTGCGCGTCCTCAGCCTGCCTTCGATATATACCTGACGTCCTTTGCTTAAAAATTTACCTACGGTTTCCCCCTGTTTTCCCCAAACCACCACATTGTGCCACTCTGTTCTTTCCTGTCGCTCACCGGTGGCACTGGCATATGATTCGCCCGTTGCCAGCGGAAATCGACATCTGGCGGTTCCCCCCTGGGTATAGCTGATTTCCGGGTCTTTTCCCAAATTTCCTACTAAAATTACTTTGTTCACACCATCGGCCATAGGGCTCACCTCTTTTCTGTCAGCTGAAACTGTCCCAACGCTTTGGATTCAATTAAAAAGAGCCAACGCTTTTGTTTTAACATTTTCGTTACTATCATTTTCCTTCCGATTAATCCATGCTTTTGCCGCCCGGGCAACCAGTCCAATGGCATCTTCACCGAAAGTCTTCAGTTGCTCCGGCAACCATCGGTCCACCTCCTGCCCCTGTTCAATTCGAAGAAGCAACGCTGGTAATATAGTGGTGCACAGGGCAATTTTATTGTCCACGGTCACCAAATCGGAAACCCACAACGACTCTCTCGGCAGGGCGGGAAATGTGTTTCCCAGCACCGCCGGACCCAGGCAGTACCGAATGAACTCATCCGAAATGGCAGTGGCTCTCCTGTCGGTTTCTTCGACAATCCCATCCAGCTCATCATCTGATATGGTCGCCAACATCGTCTCAGAGACATCATCTAAAGTACCACCAATTTTCCGGGGAGATGGCACTTCCACATATATTTTGGTTTTGGGCTCCGTCCCCGACGGTCGCACGACCAGTCGTATCACCATATCGTTACCCCCATCCAGTTCAAACAGGAGCACATTTCTGCTGGCTTCATCGGTAGAGCTCAACAACGGTCCCCCGACCACATGATTGTCGGTAAACCGGATAACGGACATCCCGGCAATTACGTGAGGGGGATTGCTGCGCAGCACATCCTGAATTTTTCGAATCCGGTGCAACCCCTCAATACCTTCCATCACCATAGAACGCTGGTCATTTCGGTGATACCCATACACCCGGTAAATATCTCTGAGATACGAACGGATGGTTTTTCCCTCATTCTTCAATTCACTGACCAGCCCTGCCAGATGCACTGCAGCGCCGCAGGCATCCTTGTCCCGAATGTCCGGACTCACCAGATATCCATGGCTTTCTTCCGTGCCAAATACATAGTTTCCCGGGTGCCCTGTTACGCGGTCTTTTCCGTCCACCGGCGGATAGGGATACTCCCCATTGTCTTCCAGACGTCGCAGCACGTCCGCGATATACTTACATCCGACCATCAGGTCGCCCACCACCTGTAATCCGTTGCTTCTGGCAATGGTTCGCTGCAGACTGGTGGTCACCAATGTATTGACAAAGATACCTTTGTCATCCCATTCACCCTTCTTCTTTTTCGCGGAGATAATGGATTGAATCAGTAACACGCCAATCTCGTGACCATTGATAAATTCCCAGCTTCCGTCCGCGTCCCGGGCAATCATTCCCAGCCGATCCGCGTCCGGGTCGGTGGCAAAACCCACATCGCAGTCTTCCATTACCGCGGTCTTTTCTAGCAAATCCATTGAATCAGGTACCTCGGGATTGCCAATCCGATATCGGACACTTTTAAACGATCCGTCGTACATGGATTGCTCCGCCACCTTTACCACGTCGAAACCAAGCGTATTCAGCGTCTCATACACGGTAGTCATTCCTGTGCCACACAGCGGCGTATAGGCGATTTTCGCTGATCTGGATTCGGTGTGAACCAGTGCGGTATTCAGTGCCACATATTCCTTGTGTGCCTTTTGAGATACAAATTCGATATAGCCACTTTCCACCGCATCGGTGTATGCCATCGTTTTTACCTCCCGGACCTGCTCCACCATCTGAAGCAGCACTTCATCATCCGGGGGAATTTCCTGCCCGCCATATCGATTATAAAACTTACCGCCATTATCATCCGGATGGTTGTGGGACGCAGAAATATTCAATCCGCCAACTGCCCCATAGTACCGAATCATAAATGATAACTCCGGGGTCGAGATATAGGTTTCTGTGCATTTTTGAGTCTGTTCGCCATCTTTCAAGGGCCCAACCACCAGTGCTTTAATGCCATTCGCAGCATACGTCGTAGCGGATACACGGGCCAAATCCAATGAAGTCATCCCTGTGAGCACCCCCGTCAACCCTTTATAAATCCCCCGCACATCCAGAAATTGTCTGACATCGTGAGCCACCACCACACTCAGTTCTCCCGCTCCCCCCATCACTTCTTTCAGGTAGTTGCAATGCCCCTGGACAGACAGGCTGATGGTATACGGATTAATTCGATTCGGGCCCGCACCAACCGGACCCCGCCTTCCACCTGTGCCGAACGGCATCATTTGCCAGAAACTGTCCAGCAACAGTTCCCATTTTTCCGCATCCACCAGATGATGGATATAGGGATGGTACGGTGCATAATCCGGCATCGTTAGCCACCTTTCAACACTGGCAAGGGCTTGCCGCTTTATTTCAGCAGAGACATGCAATGTGTCAAATGCCTGTTTGATTTGATTGACTCTGTCTTCCATGCACACTTCCTTTGAGTAAGAGAATTTCATTGGTTTTTTTCGTTCCGAATATGGCAAAAAAAGTGACGTTTTCTTCAATTTCTGTAAACATTCACCGATAAATGGCTTTTAAAATTTAACATTCACCCTGGAAAGTCAAACAAATGGTCAGGAAAACAATACGTCTTGAAACTACTCAGACTCAGCAGATGCTGGACGTCACCCGCGCCCTTAAAAGTATCGCTGCCGCCCACCCGGAATGTGCACTGATGGCTGTCTACGCACGCGGCGCCACTGCTGCAGTAATGATTCAGGAAAATTGGGATCCCAACATCACTACTGACATTCTCCGATGTCTCTCAATGATAGCCCCTGCCGGTCAATGGCTCCATGACCAGGTGGACGGCAACGCCGATGCCCATATCAAAGCCGGCATCGTTGGCCCCTCTGAGATGATTCCCCTTGAGAATGGCCAAATGTTGCTCTCCACCTGGCAAAATGTGTTTTTCTGTGATTTCGACGGCCCCCGCTCCAATCGGGAGCTGGTCGTAACCCTCCTGCCTTGAAGGACCCCGGATTCACTTTCACTGCGACGGTCGAGATATTTATGAAGGTCGTACTTTTTGAATTCCCCCATAAAAGGGTATGAACATGGCTTTCTTCTCACGAACAGTTGTGGCGAAATAACATTCTGGGAGAATGGATCGGAACAGAGCGGACGGGTTATACCTCACCCAAAGCGTTTGGCCAGATGATTTTATGCAACTGCAATTGCATTCGAAAAGGTATTCTGGAGTTGAGTATCCATCCAGCGACCTGCCGTTTGTCCAACTCGGCTATGGGTGATATATGAACCGGAAACATCTGGGTCAGACTATACTTCTTCTCCATCATCACAGCAAAATCAAAATCATTGCGGTCGGTAATGACAAACTTAATTTGCGCCTTTGATTTTTTAAGAGATTGAATATTCTCATCACTGAGAATCGCTGCCACCCCAGATCCCGGTGTCTTAATATCCATGACGATATGCACCCGTTTGTCAATCTCATTCACCGGCTCCTGACCGCTGGTTTCCAACAGCACCTGATAACCGGCATCGCACAAAGCCCGGAGCAATGCCGGCGCATTTTGCTGCTGCAGCGGTTCTCCCCCGGTCACCTCCACCAGCCCGCAATTGAAAGTGGCTACCTTCTCGAGAACATCATCAATGGACATGTCATCCCCGATGGCCGTTGCCACTCCCTTGGTATCACAGTAGGTACATTTGATAGTGCACCCGGTAAGGCGGACGAAAACACATGGCAATCCCATGAAAGTCGACTCCCCCTGTAGAGAATAAAAAATCGAGTATACATTCAACATCGTCATCATCATCACCCATTCAGTCCGGTTCTCCTCAAATCGCCGGGTCATCCAATCCTGCTTCATCAAATCCTTTTTTTCGCAATCGGCACGAATCACATTCTCCACACGGCTTACCGTCCGGTGTCGGGTCATAGCAAGTATGGGTATTTTTGAAATTTACCCCATATTTTCTCCCCAGTAACACCGTTTCTTCTTTGCTCAGGCGAATCAGAGGCGCATGAATTCGAAAGAGTTCTCCCCCATCCGCAGCTTTGGTTCCCAAATTGGCCGTCCGCTCAAAGGATTCAATGAATTCCGGACGACAATCCGGATATCCGGAATAGTCCACTGAAGACACGCCAATAAAAATGTCCCTCGCCCCGATGGCTTCCGCATAAGACAACGCCACAGACAGGAACACCGTATTTCGGGCGGGTACATAGGTCACTGGGATTTCATTGGCATCAATGTTATGTGGAACAGCTATATTATCGGTCAGCGCCGACCCGCCGAATTGAGCCAGATTCAAGTCAAAAACGATATGGTTGGCAACATTCGCTGCAGCCACCTGCTTTTTTGCCGTTTCCAATTCCACCCGATGTCGTTGTCCGTAATAAAACGTCAATGCGTACACTTCATACCCCCTGGATATCGCATCCGCCAATACCACCGAGGAATCCATGCCTCCGGACAACAAAACCACCGCTTTTTTCTTTTTTTCGTTCATATTAAAATCCCATAACAGTAAAAATCTGTCTTCTTCCAGCCTGTGGATAAATTGTTATAAAAAATTTGCGATTTTATCAAGGGCTATAAAACCCGCGTCTTTACTCACTTTCTTTTACGTTGTTTCACGTGAAACATGTGGATAACTGTGGATAACTTTTTTACAGGTACCGCCACCATGAACTCCTGAAGAGTAATGTTTCACGTGAAACATATGCCTTGCAGCAAAAACTGGAGTTGTTTTACCTGTATAATTTCCAAATATCCAGCAGGAAAGCGAAATACACTCCCCGCATACTCTGTTTTGAAGCCAATTGCATTGAATACTGGAAAGAATCGTAAGTTTCAGTGCCGAAGTTCGCCAGTACGGTTGGTATCACTGCTCCGCCATCATGTTTCGTCTGATAATCCTACACGTACTGGTAGAAGCAGATGAAAGAAAATGGTACCCAACAAGAAGATTGGTTTCAGAGTCGGGTAATTCAAATGTCATAGGGGTTCTGGTCGGTTGAAAGGGTGAGGCGTTCCTTGAAGTGGTAGAACTGAATACTACTGAATAAAAAGCATGTATCGCTGCCTTCAATGTCTGGGACAAACGAAAACAGGACGAATTGATAGAAAGCGGCGCTGATAATACTTTCCAGAAACGGGGTCCAACACCTGTTTCCACCGACGAAATCGCAGCAATACAAGCAGTTTTCTATGCGAATTCGCAAAGCCCGAACAATGTGTAGCTGACACTTCATCGACCGAGGGACAGTGGACGAAAGTCTGAAGATGCTGGTCTCGCGCGAATGCAAAAAGGATTCAAACCGGTCGCCGTTCCGGACACCCGGATATTCGAAAGGCAAATTTTGTGATTCATTGAGATGGGTATCTGCAACACCGAATATGGAAAATCAAAAAAACGAAATCCGACGCTTCCATCGAATATATATTGAGTCACCCTGAAAGCCGATAAATCATCAATTGGCTTGACGAATAAAAAAAAAGGAAAAATCGAAGGACTTACCTCCGATGTCATTTCAGGTGAGTGTTCCTGGCAGAGTAAATAACATCCAGAACATGAAATAGAATACGGTTGACTTCTCAATAGAGTTTTTCGAGTTTACGGATCAGTTCTTCAGATTTCTTGTCGGTGGACTCAGGGATAAGCACATTGATTTGCACCAGAAGGTCGCCTTTTTGTTCCCCTTTTCGGATACCATGCCCTTTAATTCTCATCCGGGTGCCTCCCTGTGTATGGGGCGGCACTTTCAGCTTGCCTTCTCCCCATGGGGTTTCCACAGAAATGGTGTCGCCGAAATACGCTTGCGGAACTGTGATGGACGCCTCCCGGATAAGGTTATCCCCCTGTCGCCGATATGGACCATTGTCCCGGATATTGAGTTCAAGAATCAAGTCACCGGCAGAGCCGCTGAACATGCCGGGACTCCCCTGATGCTTCAGACGAATGGATTTGCCGTTTTCAATTCCCCTTGGAATCTTCACTTTGAGTTTCTTCTGCTGGCCACCAATGGGAACCAGCAATTCGAGTTCCCGTCCCAGAATCGCATCCAGTTGATCAATATCCAGTTTCGATTTGACGTCGCCTCCCTTTTGCCCCCCGGACGTGCTCCATGGCGGGGAGCCACTGACCCGGCCTGCCCGACCTCTGGCCCGACTGCCACCAAAAAGGGTTTCGAAGATGCTCTCCATACCTCCAAATCCGGAAAAACCGCCAAAATTGAAATCTCCTGCAGAATCGCCGCCCCCCCCATATTGACGCCACTGATTTTCATCAAACCCATCCCGAAGACCATTGATGCCGTACTTGTCGTACAGTTCCTTTTTTTTCCTGTCACTCAAAACCGCGTATGCGGCAGCTATCTGTTTGAACTTTTCTTCAGCTTCCGGATTGTTGGTGTTGGTATCGGGATGGTATTTGCGGGCCAATCGGCGATACGCCTTCTTGATGTCTGAGTCAGAAGCGCTGCGTTGCAATTCCAATACTTTATAGAGATCTTCGTTCATGTCTTTTTCTTTCATCCTTCACTTTATTAATATTGCGCACAGCCCGGGATGGGTAAAGCAAAACCAAGTGATCTGAAATTTCTTTTAAGGGAAATGACAACAAGTTTACAGATATAAAACGGTACATGAGCGTATATTTTAACTCTTTGAGGTTATGCGATGGTATGGTATGAGCTTTCAAATGATTTCTCCTGTAGAAAATCTGCCCGGCCACGTTGCTATTATCATGGACGGCAATGGCCGATGGGCGCAAAGCAAGGGAATGCATCGTATCGCCGGTCATCGGCAGGGCGCCAAAACCGTTGATATGGTTGTGACCGCCTGCAGAGCCCGTGGCATCAAATGTCTGACGCTCTATGCGTTTTCATCGCAGAATTGGCGGCGACCATCTCTGGAAGTAAAAGCGCTGATGGAATTGCTCGCCGAATATATACGTCGTGAACGTTGCACAATTATGGACAACAATATCCGACTCACTGCCATCGGTGAAATAGACCAGCTTCCCGTTTCTGTATATAAATCGCTGAAGCAAATGATGGATGAATCTGCAGATAATACTGGAATGACTCTGTGCCTTGCGCTTTCCTATGGTGGGCAGGAAGAAATCATCGCTGCAACCCGGAAGATTTGTAAATCCTGTGTCTGCGGGGATTTGATGCCTGAGCAGATCACTGTTCAAACCTTGACCGAGGCGCTGTGGTCCGGTAATCTCGGTCCCGTTGACTTGATGATACGTACCTCCGGCGAACTGAGGCTGTCCAACTTCCTGCTATGGAGTTGTGCCTATGCGGAATTCTATTTCTCAAATAAAATGTGGCCAGATTTCACCGAAGACGATCTGACTGACGCGCTGGCAGCCTACGGCAGCAGAAACCGAAGATACGGCGCAATAGGAAAATAATGTCAAATTTAGCTCTACGCGTTGTTACGGCACTGATCATTATTCCGCCAGTGCTGGCACTGATTCTATTGGCCCATCCGGTGTATGTGGCTGCGACGGCCGCCGTGCTTGCAGGCATGGCTGGATATGAATTTGCGAATATGGCAATCAATCACGAGTACGCCAGATTTCGATTCTGGGTTTCGTCCCTCAGCGCGGTCATTGCCGGAACCGTTTGCATGCTAACCCGGATCCCGCAGGCACCAACCGTATTATTAATGACCGTCGCGCCACTGAATTTCGGATTGTTCATGTTTTCGGGAAAAGATACGCGACAGTCCCTGATAAATGCGTCCCTGGCCACAGCCGGATCTTTGTATGTCGGTGGACTGTTTGGAGCCATCGGGTTAATTCCCTTTTTCGAACAGGGACGGATGTGGTTGATTCTGTTGTTAAGTTCAGTCATTCTCAATGACACTTTTGCATATACCTTCGGAAAACTGTTCGGAAAGCACAAGTTGCACAAAGTGCTCAGCCCCAATAAAACATGGGAAGGTTCTGTGGGAGGTATCGGGGGCAGTGTATTGGCCGCAATTGCAATGCAGCACTTTTTTTTGAAGGAATGGGAACTTTTGCACGCCGTTGGTCTCGGTATTATATTGGGCGTTGTTTCTCAAGTTGGAGACCTGATGGAGTCCTTTATTAAACGAAGCTTCAATGTGAAAGATGCGAGCAAACTGATTCCCGGACATGGCGGCATTCTGGACAGATGTGATGCCCTGATGCTGGGTGCTCCATTGGTTCTCCTTTACATCATGCTAAGGTGAACTGGTGGCCAAACGAAAAGTACTTTTTTTTATCCAACTTCTTTTAATTCAATTTGCGCTGGCTTGTGGTTCTATTCAAACAGCGGAACATCCCCGTGGGTCAATCGCACCACCATCCACCGGCGAGATGAACAGCCAAACGACAACAGCGCCGGAGATGAATCCGCGAAGCTGCGATACCATTGACAGTCCCAATGGCTGGACCCATCAGATATTTCTCGTCACCCAGGATGGGATGGATGTGGGACGGGAGGTCCGAACCACCTTTCCGTCCGAGGGACCGATGGGGCCGGAGGAAATCACTATCTCACATCTGGTGACCCGGCACAAATCCCACGAGGTAGAAGTGGATCGGTTCACTGTTCAGACCGAACGGTTTTTAAAAGAGAATGGCATTTTTTTACGGGGATGCAATGTGGCGATAGATGAAGGCAATGTGCATCTTTCGTTGGTTGGATTCAACGGCGCCACGTGGGAACGGGTTGAAGAAAATCTCGAAACCGTCGAAAGTCCGATTCGGACAAATCCAACTCCTTTGTCTATCCGGGGTGATGAGCTGGTCGGAAATCAATTAAACCGTCTGCTGCAGAATATCGCAACCGGGAGATCATCTGCCAACACAGAGAAGTCGGTTTTATGGTACACGCCAAAAGTCGAAGCATCCGTTTCTCTGGATATGAAACTCGGCAAAAAGGAAACCATTACCGTTGGAGATCACCTGATTGCCGGTACCTGGGTGTCAGCGCTTCGACGGGGAACCGAACGGGTTGTTGTAAAAGTGTTTGTTGGTGTCGATGGTCGTACATACGTGGAAAAATATCCTTCTCTTCATCAGGCACGAACCCTCACGAACAATGGGTTTTCAAACCCCACGGCATACACTGATCCGTATCGAGGCCTTTTTTCTGATGCGTATCTGGGATTTGCGGACGGCGCCACAGATGCGGTATATCATATTGTATCTTCACAGCCACTGTCTCTCGATGAATTCGCCTTTATCGCGGAACCTGACAATCAGACACTGAAGCAGCTGGATGATCACACCCTGGAACTGAAGGTAACCGCCGGAGGACCAGATGGTGACGATCCGCCCACCGACGACGATCTGTCCAGCACAAAATATATCAATACAAATACCAGAACCATTCGAGATGCATTTTTATATTTGAAATCCGCGTCAAAACGGGGAAGTCTACCCGCCCACCGGTGCGACAACGCGGTTCCAATTATCGCCAAAGCGGAAAGGATTCGTAACCCGAAAATTTTCTGGAACGATTCAGAAAAGGCCGCGCGATTAATAGCAGAATATGTGCATGCCATTTTGCCCGTGAAACAACAGACCCATACCATGCAGGACGCGGTTTCAACATTAAAAAACGGAAATGGAGATTGTACCGAGCATTCTGTTCTGTTTGCATCGCTGATGCGGGCTGCCGGTATTCCCACCAGGCTGGTTTCGGGAATGTACCTGACCCACGGTGGCGCCTGGGTCTTTCACATGTGGAACGAATATTGGGACGGGGAAAAATGGCATAGTATTGATTCGGCCGTGGGACCTAAAATGAACACCGGCGCCAATTATGTCGCATTGAGTCGGGGTGCTTCGAATTTTGCAGATCATCGAAACAATATCTCCTTTTTTCTGGATAAAAGCTATTCAGGACTGGCAATCAATATGGTGTCCGCAGGCGCCAATGGCGAATCTCTACATCTGGCCAAACCCAGGAGAGAAGCACCAGCGGGACACGATGCAGTCATTGTTCAAGCCCTCACGTTGAGTCGACGCGGTGATTTTGCGGGAGCATATGAACTGGTCAGCCGGTATTATGATGAAGTGAGCTCCCCTCTCGATCTGGCCTTGCTGCGAATGGACCTTCTTTTCAGAACCCACCATTATGAAGAAGCGCTGGTGGCCATCAGGAGACTTCGGGAGAGAACCTCTCTTCCAGCCAATATTTTTATGATGGACAAACTCGAATTTGATATTCATATTGCCAGACGTGCCAATGGCGATGCTGCCCACGTTCTGAATCAGATGGCTGATTATCTGGATGAAAACGGTTCGCTTTTTCTTCAGATGCAGGCATTGCTCCATATCTCCCGCGGCGAAATTTCAGCTGGTATGGCGATCATTGAAAATGCGCTGCTCGCTGAACCGAATGACACAATGCTGATGACCACCTATTTGACCATCGCCGCCGACCATCTCCAGCATATTTCCAGCGAAACCCGACAGCAGGCTGTCCAACTGGCGTGGCAGGCGCTGTATCTCACACATTATGCCAGTCCCGAAGCGCTCAAATCCGTCGCTGCCCTGTTCTACCACCTGGGCGAGGTACAAAAAGCCCTGCCCCTGATTGAACATGCGTTGATCATGACGCCCAATGACGCAGACCTGGTGGCATGGCATGAAGCGGTACGCAAGCGCTGCTGGTAAATCGCGAATTGTCCTGGTCAGCTGGTTTTTAGAGAATCAATTCGAATGCCGGCTCTCATGCGTGTGCTTTCATGAAAGTGCGAAGCCGGTTTTCTTTCATGTATGTATTGAATTCTGTATGACTGGATGCGATGTGTTCGAGCAGTGTACTGGCAATGCCTTCAATATGCGCCAGATTGATCAGGGGTTGCTGCGGATCATAATTCTGTCTGAAAGCGCTGAGCTGCAGCATGCAGGCGGAATGTGCCTGTCGGTATTGACCGATATCGTTGAATCCCAGTTTCTGAAAATATAACTCCTCAATGCTGAAACAGTTCTGAATCCGGGATTTCACCAAATCCACCTGGATGATAACTTCGGATGATGTGACCCCCAGCTTGACCAGCCGGACCAGACTATTGAATGATTCCACCAGATTGCGGTATTGCGCATCGATTTCCAGCACGTTGACGTTATATTTTTTTTGCCAGACAATGTGCATTTGCGGCCTCAACATAAACCTGCATATCTTCTTGCAATGTTGCAATTTTCAGAAATGAAATTCCTAATTTCCAGTTTTCAATGATGATGTATTTCAGGTAACCGGGCTTTTATCAAGGGAAAAGTGACCGTTTACGGTTAATTATTTTTGAACAAATCGGGAATCTTCAGCCCGCCAGTTGCATTGCCTTTACTGGTTCTCCCGGATTTTCGACCGGGAATTCGACGGCGTTTCTTCTTGAGATTCTTTTTCGCCGCGACCGAAACGTCGCCAGTATCCCCGTCTGTCTCATTCTCACCAGTATCCGATATTTCTTCTGTTTTGACAATCAGAGTCAACTCCCGATTCTGAGTCGATGGAGTGAACACCTCGGTCCGGGTGAATTCACCCACCCGGGCACTGACTTCAATGGGGACGCCCACTTCCACTTCAACCTGACAGGGCGCGCTGGAACACACCTGCCCCATGCCGGCGATATGAATGACGGCTCCTTCCGGAACCGTAAGAAAACTGGCGGTAATTCGGGAAGGTGCGGACGCTTCCTCCCCGGTATCTGTTTCCTGCGACGGTGGTGGCGCGGGAGATTCATCAATTTGCGGCAGGGGTTCCACCTTTGCCTGCCGGCTTCCGGCGATAGCGCTTTCACTCGAATCATCATCCCGCCATGTGTACAGCAATAACCCCACCAGTCCGACAATCAGCAGCATCAGCGCAACAATCACTTTCATGAATTGCGGTCTTTTCTGCATATAGGCCATTGAAATGGGGTTGGCCCGACGGGTGGCAATCCGATTGGTGCCGCCAGCAAGGTTGCCCAGCACAATGGAAGCGGACTGGTCCCGGCCAGGATAATCCACCACGAAATCGGCATCCGCCAGCGCACGGTGCAAATCTTCACGCAGTGCGTACATATTGGCATAGCGGGTATCCGCATCCTTGGACATGGCTTTATACACTACGTTAAGTACCGACGGGGGAACGTCACACGCCGGATTTATTTCCTGAATATCCGGTATGGGTTCAAACATGTGCTGGGTTAGAATGGCCATGAAGGAATCGCCGGTATATGGCACCTGTCCGGTGAACATCTCAAACATGATGCATCCCAGTGCATACACGTCCACCCGATGATCCAGGGATTTCCCCGAAGCCTGCTCCGGCGACATATACTCCGGCGTGCCGAAGATCATCCCGGTCTGGGTCAGTCGCTTGCCTTCGGTATCCTGATCGGAAATTTTGGCGATACCGAAATCGAGAATTTTTACAAAATCCCCCTCTTCTTCCCGCTGCACAATAATGATATTTTCCGGCTTCAAATCCCGGTGCACAATCCCCTTGTCATGGGCTGCCTGTAATGCTCTGGCAATCTGATCAATCAGTGGAACCGCGCGTTCCAGAGAAATGGACTGCCCGGTGACCAGCTCGTCCAACGCCACGCCTTCGAGCATCTCCATGGCAAAAAACACGCCGCCGTCGGGCAACTGTCCGAAATCGGTGACGTCCACGATATGTGGATTGCCAACGCGACTGGCGGAGCGGGCTTCCTGTCGGAAACGCTCCACCACTTCCGGTTTTGCGGAAAAATCGTCCCGAAGCACCTTGATGGCCATCTTTTTTTCGATCTCCACGTGCAGGGCTTCATATACCACCCCCATCCCGCCTTCGCCGAGCCGTCGGATGATCCGATACCGATTCTGAACCATGGAACCAATCAGGGAATCGTGTTCTTCCTTTTTCGGGGGGACACTTCGACGATGCACAATATCTGCGGTACTGGAGGGATCCGTGACCCTGGCGCCATCCCTGGGACAAAAAATTTCACCGCCGGGATATTTTTCTCCACACTGGGGACAAACTCGCATCGATCAATTATTCCTGGGTTGTTTTTTCATGAACCGGTTCTCATTTCTCATCCGGGGAGTTGAATATACAGATTTATGCACGGCTTTTCATTAACATAATTTACAACCATTTTTTAGTTAATTGACGCGTATTTACCAAAAACCAACCTTCTTTTGTTTTTTTGTTCATTTTATACATTGACAACCGGAGTTTGTTGAAGATACTCAAGGTCTCTTTTTTGAGGACCGAGCGCCCAGATAGCTCAGTCGGTAGAGCAGGGGATTGAAAATCCCCGTGTCCGTGGTTCGATTCCGCGTCTGGGCACAAACCCTTAAGTATTTATCACTTAAGGGTTTTTTTATTTGTCAACCGCTGACCATCTGCCCTATCGCCGTCTCTTCCGCCGTTTACCGGCGGTGACTTTTACCCCATGGCTTTGGGCAATTGCCTCGATTTCATCCCGAATCGCCGCTGCCTTTTCGAATTCCAACGCCGCTGCCGCAGTGAGCATTTCTTCTCTCAGCGCCTCAATCATGGCAGTCGGGTCCCCCTGCAGTTCCGCCTTATCCGGTCTTCGGGACACAGGGGCATAATCGGCGGTTGCCGCTCCGGGTCCCACCTCGGAAATGGCCTTTTGGACACTCTGCGGGGTTATTCCATTGGCCGCGTTGTAGGCCTCCTGCCGCTGCCGCCTTTCTTCGGTGATGGTGATGGCTTCGTTCATGGATTTGGTCACCGTGTCCCCATACATAATGACTTTGCCATCCAGATTCCGGGCCGCGCGACCTATGGTCTGAATCAGTGATCGGGTAGACCGGAGAAATCCCTCCTTGTCCGCATCGAGAATTCCAACCAGCGATACTTCAGGAATATCCAACCCTTCCCGAAGCAGATTAATTCCCACCAGCACATCAAAGGTGCCGGCGCGCAACTCCCGAAGGATTTCCACCCGCTCCACTGTATCAATATCCGAATGCATGTAACGCACCCGGACGCCAACTTCTGTGTAGTACTCGGTTAATTCCTCCGCCATCCGCTTGGTGAGTGTGGTTACAAGTATCCGGTGTCCCCGCTCCACCCGCTGCCGGATTTCTTCGAGCAGGTCATCGACCTGGGTTTTCGCCGGCCGCACTTCCACCACGGGATCCAGCAATCCGGTAGGCCGAATCACCTGCTCCACCACCTCCCCCTGCGCCTTTTCGAGCTCGTAATTTGCCGGCGTGGCGGACACATAAATCACTTGAGACACCTTCTGTTCGAACTCGTGAAACCGGAGCGGCCGGTTGTCGAGGGCTGATGGCAATCGAAATCCATAATTAACCAGGGTTTCTTTGCGGGAACGATCGCCTTTATACATGGCCCCCACCTGGGCCACCGTCTGATGACTTTCGTCAATGAACATCAGAAAGTCGTCGGGGAAGTAATCGATGAGGGTGGTCGCCGGCTCGCCTTCATTCCGGCCGTCCATGTGCCTGGAGTAATTTTCAATCCCCGAACAGTGCCCTGTTTCCTGAAGCATTTCCAGGTCATACATGGTTCGCTCCTCGAGTCTCTGTTTTTCAATGAGTTTGCCGGCGGCGTCCAGCTCCTGCAGCCGTACCTGCAGTTCACTGCGAATGCTATCCAGTGCCTGGGCCATTTTATCTTCGGGAAGCACATAGTGGGTGCCTGGAAAAATAGATACTTTGGGTATATTTCGAAGTACGGTGCCCCGCAGCGGATCGATTTCGCTGATACGGTCGATGGTATCCCCCCAGAATTCCAGTCGAACCGCTTTTTCGTCTTCATACACCGGAAAAACTTCCACCGTATCGCCCCGGACCCGAAAAGTCCCTCGCGAAAAATCGGTATCGTTCCGATTGTATTGAATATCCACGAGTGAACGCAGCAACGCATCCCGTCCAACCGCTTCGTTTTCCTGAAGGGTGATCATCATGCGAGTATAGTCTTCCCGGGCGCCGATTCCGTAGATGCAGGAGACTGACGAGACAACAATCACATCGCGGCGGGTCAATAGCGACCGGGTGGCCGCATGACGCATCCGGTCCAGTTGCTCATTCATGGATGCATCTTTCTCTATAAATGTATTAGTTGTAGGGACATACGCCTCGGGCTGATAATAATCGTAATAACTCACGAAGTATTCCACCGCGTTATCCGGAAAAAGCGACTTGAACTCCGCGTACAGCTGAGCAGCAAGGGTTTTGTTGTGGGCGAGCACCAGGGTAGGCCGATGGCATCGATCGATTACCGAAGCCATGGTGAACGTTTTCCCGGAACCGGTGATTCCCAGCAATACCTGATGGGCGATGCCCGATTCCAGGCCGTCCACCAGCTGTTGAATGGCGCGTGGCTGATCGCCCCGGGGTTCAAAAGGAGACTGCATTCTGAATTTCTCAAATTCCATATTCACTGCCTGGGGTTAACCTCTAAATAAACTGGGGTTAACTGTGACTGTTCTGTGAAACAACCCATGAATAAAGTGTGAATAACTTCTGCTATTTTCAGCAAACCGGTTTGAATCCCTGTTTCCACAGAAACCATCCACAGTTTTCAATGTGTATAGTTGTTTGAAAATATTAAATAATTTATACTTATCCACATATTCACACCACCTACGACTACTTGTTTTAAAAAAATAATAAAGATAAGAAATAAGGCCTTGGGTGAAAATTAAGAAAATTGTAAACAGTCATTTACCAATTTTTTAAACTCTATATGATAGTCGATTAATTATTGTTATCAGTAATTGTTAAATTGAAAAAAACAATGATTTGTTTTTTTGATAATTTTTATTGAACAAAGGAATGATCTCAATGGAAATAGTTCTCTCCAAGCAATGTTTCGCATCCGCATTGGCTCGTACCAGTAGCATTTCAGATAGAAAAAGTTCGATGCAGATTCTTTCTAATGTGCTCATATCAACTGAACCGAACGGAAATGTGCAGTTCGCGGCAACGGATTTGAATCTGTCCGCAAGCGGTGTATTTCCCGCGGATGTGAAACAGCAGGGCGAGATCACACTGCCGGCTAAAACTCTTTATGATATCGTTCGGTCCATGCCGGACGGAATGATTCGTCTGAAAGCCGATGGCGATGCAGTGGAAATCAGTTGCGGGCGTTCCAATTTCAAGCTGCTTGGACTCCCGGCGGATGATTTTCCCAGTATGCCGCAACCCGGGGATGTGGAATTCTTTGAAGTGGATCCGGGGATGTTGGCCGATATGATCGATAAAACATCGTTTTCCATTTCCAGTGACGAAACCAGACCCCACATCAATGGTGCACTGTTTCAGGGAGATGGAAAGCTGCTTCGCATGGTCACCACTGATGGACACCGACTGTCCAAAATTGAGCTGAAAAGCGACCAGAGCGGGTTTTATAATTTTTCCATGGTGATTCCCAACAAGGGCATCGGTGAAATCAAACGAATGCTCGATGATGGCGATGACATGGTTCTCATCGGTTCGCGGGATGGTTCGGTTTTTATCAAGCGAGATGTGGAAGCCGAAAAGGCCGTGGACGACGAGCCGGCTAAAAAAGCAGAATTCATCCTGGTTTCCAAGCTGATTGAATCAGAGTTTCCCCCGTACGAACAGGTGATTCCCAAGGGACAGGACAAGCGTATCATTGTATCGCGCGGAAAAATTCTGGATGCGCTCAAGCGCGTTTCCGTGGTGTCTTCCGATCGGACCCTGGGCGTCAAGTTTCAGCTGACCGAGGGCGCGGTGGAAATTTCAACGGACAATCCATCTATTGGCGAAGGGTCGGAGATAGTGGATGTCAATTACGATGGCGAGGCCATGGAAATTGGCTTCAACGCCAAATACTTCATTGATGTCCTCAACGTTCTTGGAGACGAGGAAGTGGTTCTGGAGCTGGCGGGATATCTGGATCCGGCGGTGGTCAAGGATCTGGATGATACCTTTGTGGGCGTGGTCATGCCCATGCGTATCTGATGTAAACGAGTACCCTGATGGATCGCGTTCAGCTGGATGAATTGTCAGTCATCCACTTCCGGAATATTAAGAAGGCAGTAATTCAGCCGGGTGAGCGGTTTAACGTGATTTCCGGCCACAACGGTATGGGGAAGACCAATCTTGTTGAAGCGGTGTATCTGCTGGGGGCGCTGCGTTCATTCCGCACGGCAAAAAGAAGCGAGCTGATTCATCACGATGAATTGAAATCCAGAGTCCGGGGGAGGTTCGGATCGCTGCATGCCGGGCTTTCCTGTGAAGTCGATATTTCAGAAACGAGTCGCACGGTTTCAGTGGACGGAAAGCGTATCAGTGCATCCGGTCGTCATTTTCAGATGTTGCCCATGGTGCTGTTTCATCCCCAGGTGATGGAACTGGTTCAGGGAAGTCCCGATGCCAGAAGGCGATTTATCGATAGGGCCATGTTTCAGGCGGATGCGACATATCCATCGCTGTTCAAAACCTACGCCCGGGTGATTGCCAACCGGAATCGCATTCTCAAAGATGGCCCCCCGGACCGACGGTCTCTGGTGCCGTTTGATTTGCAGCTCGCCCAAATCGGTTCTCGAATTGTCCGGTTGCGTGCGGCATTCATTGATTCCATGCGACCTTTCTTTTCGGACGCCGTAAAAGAAATCAGCAATGGGGGCGTGGCGGATTTGCAGTACCAGCCCAAAATCGAAGGCGATGAAGAAGCCTTTTTAAAAGCCCTTGATGCACGATTTTCCCGGGATTGTGCGCGGAAATACACCACCGGTGGACCCCAGAGTGACGATGTGTTTTTTTCCCTGAACGGCAAAGAAGCGAAGAAGTTCGGGTCACAGGGGCAGCAGCGAACCCTGGTGCTGGCGGCTAAGATTGCGGAAACCAGGGCGCTCACAGAGAGTACCGGAAAAATTCCCCTGTTGCTTTTTGACGATGTCTCCAGTGAACTGGACCAGAAACGGAATCGGCATCTGTTTGAATTTTTACAGGGAATGGGGGGGCAGGTATTCATTACGACCACCCACCGGGATTACATTCATATTAATGGTCACCGAAGGGATTTCACGGTGACCGATGGTGGTTTCGAATTCACCACCGCGTGAAAGGCAGGTCTGACATGGTGGAAAAAAACACATCACGATATCGGCACATCCCGTTTCCCGGTGGGTGCGCCATAGCAAAGGGATTGCCTGTGCTGCTGTGGGTGGCATGTGTATTTCTGCCCGCCTGTCCCAGTGACGAATGCACTGACGGTAAATGTTATAGAGAGGTGGATCCCGAATGGGGTTCCAGCGCGCTGTTTGCATTGAATCCGGCTACCGGTGAATCCCGTTGGGAATACGAGGCGTTGGGGGTTCCGGGAGAAAAGGTGAATATTCTCGGACTGCAGGACAATGCAGGCAGTGTGGTGGTGGAGGCCACCGATCCCTGTTTTCCCCAACCCATGTTGGCGGCGTTTCGGGTGAACAACGGCGACAAAGTGGATGTGATTCATCCGGTGGTATCCATATCCGGCGATGAGGTGGATACTTCATGTAATGATGTGATTATTGCAGGCGTTGCATCGTTTCAGAATGTCTCCGGTGTCTGCGTGGGGGTTGAGACTCTTACTGGGGATATGCTCGCCATCAATCCTCTCGACAATTCAGAATTCTGGCGCTCTGCGGCGGGGGCCACAGATATTTTTGTCAGTGGAAATGTATTGCTGGCATTCGGAAAGATGGGGGATGACCAGAACGTGAGTTATGTGGTGAAGCGCTTTGCAGCCACCACAGGACAATTGCTGTGGCAACGGATTCGTCAGGAGGCCATGCGACCGCTGGGAGCCAATGGTCAGTATGTTTTTCTGCTGGACAGCCACCCCTTTGCACTCAGTACGGTGACCGGTGACGATGGATGGACCTATGAACTGGAAGGCTGGTTGTTCGACCCCACCAGGGATAGTGGCCAGTTACTGGGGAATATTCTCTATATTCAGAAACAATACGTATTTGAAAGTGAATGTGGTACACCACAGACTCTTCAGCCGATTTTCGGGAGGGATCCCGGTGCCGTTAAATGATGGGGAGATTGCTGGATCGCGTCTCAACGCCGCTTTTGATTCTTGTGCACACGTATGCATAATACGGTTTGTTGTACGATTTAGCAGATGAGCGGAAATTCGGTTTTAATCGCCTCTAGATTCATCTGTAATTTTATAGTAAAAGGACCGCCGGGATTCTTTTCGCAATAAATCCAGCCGGAATTGGTTGGCCTTCTGAAAGCTGACAATGGCGGCCGTCACATTCTCCACGGAGTTGAGGGGAAAACCATTGATGGCGATGAGGACGTCGTTATTGCGGAGTCCGATTCGGTGGAGTGCCGAATTCTTTTTAATGTTTTTCAGGCGGAATCCCATCGGTTCATTCTCAACTTCAACCAGTTCCGCTCTGGCTTTGCCCACATACTTCAACATGTTGCCGCGGGCATGGGTATATATCTTCCGAGAAATGAGCCAGGTGCCGGGGGCGATTTCCAGGATGTCAGTTTCTCCGGTTTCGCGCCGATCTTTTCCTTTGTGCATATGGTGTTTTCGAAACCGTTGTTTTCGCGCCCTGTCATTTTTCTGCCCCGAGCCAATGCCATTGACGTTCTGTACCCCATCCCGGATAAACAATGGTGAATTATCCGAATCGACGGCATTCCGGAGGGGGACATCGGTGGGAAGGTCCAGGATGGGAGGCGTTTCCAGCGACGCGAAGTGGGCATCGATATCGGCGGTGACCCGGGGATCGTCCCGCTGAATGGCAAAAAGAAACGCTGCAGCGCCGCCCACCATCAGAAAAATCGTGGCAATAAAGAGCAGAGCGACTTTTCGGAGTCGTTTCATGAGCTACTCATGGGAAAACAAAACGGCATCTATTAATGTATTAGTATAGGTCGTTACGCAATCTCAACCGATTTCGGGGATAATCCGGAACCGGCTCGGTCAGATGGCAGATTTTTCATTGGCATGGTATTTTGCCAGTTCCTCCATGAGATGCTCAAAGTGCAACCGGTACTCCTCCGGTGTTTTTGATTTAACGAGTTTGCGAACCACACCCGGGGGGATGGGCAACCCCGCGTCCAGGGATTCCCAGATGGCGGACATCCGGAAGAGCACATGGGAGAAGCCGCTCAATCGCGCCATGTAGCCATCATATAATCGCTGGTGAAACGAACGCAACTGACTGCACGAAATAACGGTATCATGCCATCCGTTTTTTATTTTCGCAGGCAACAGGGGATCGGCGATGGCCCCTCGCCCAATCATCCATTGATGAACGGATGGAAAGCGCCGGGATAATCGGTCAAAATCAGCTACCGCGGTAATATCTCCGTTGTAGGTGATGGGAGCAAAAAGCTCGGCTGTGCAATATTCAAACACGTTCAGATTCACCGGACCGGAATATAATTGTCGGGCGGTGCGTGGATGCACGATGATATTTGAAATCGGATATCGATTAAAAACCGGGAAAAGAGTGCTGATTTCCGTTTCCTGAATCAGGCCGATGCGGGTCTTAATAGATATGGCAATGGTGACCTTTGAAAACACCGTTTCAAGAAATGAATCAATTCTATCCGGACAACAGAGTAGTCCGGCGCCCAGATTTTTTTTGGTTGAAGTGGGCATGGGACAACCGAGGTTCCAGTTGATTTCGGTAAAGCCCAGTTGCTGGAGCTGGTCAGCGCCATCAATGAAACCAGCGGCGTTGTTGGACAGCAATTGGGGAACGACCGGCAGCGTGCGGTGGGGCGCAAACGACAAATCGTGAAGTCGCTGCGGTTTAAGAATTGCGCCGGTGGTTTTCATAAATGGCGCCACGGACCCATCCAGCCCTGAAAAGCACATATTAAACGCGTCGCGAAATACTGCGTCGGTGACCCCGCGGATGGGCGCCAGGTAGAGGGTACGTCGTGGTGAAGGAGAATGGTTGGGCATATCAGGCATCATTGACATGCTGCAGTAAAATCCGTTGTGTATGTCCTGGCATTTTCGACTCGGTCATTGCTGTGCAAGGTAATGCACCGCGCGTCATGCGGGATGGTGAATACGGGAAAGCTGCCGGGTCAGTTCGGACGATTGCGCCCGGGCCAGGAGTTCGCTGAGCGAAAACAGGAACGTGCTTTGGTATTGGCGCTGTTGGGGGATAAAGATGCTGCTCAGATTCTGCCATGAAGAAATCTGGTTCAGACAGCTGGCGAATCTTGAAAGGAGAATTTGATACATCTGTTCTCTATTGACAATTTGCCATTCCACCAGCGTATCGGCGAAGTTGGTCCCTGAGTGGCGGCATTCCAGAAACACGGCTTTCAGTTCATCCCTTTCGATGCCCTCCAGAGTGGCCAGGTCATTGATGAGGGTGTCGGTGGAATCGTGAATATAAATCCACGCAATACGGTTATTCACAAAATATATCCGGGCAATGCCGTCGCGGGAACGGATAACCACCTCTCCGCCAAAGTCGATGGCGGTGGCTTCCCGAACATTCTGAGTCAGCGAAAGCAACCCGGTATCGCGGACATTGGATTGATTCGGTGATTCCCCTGTGGTGTTGATTCTTTCGACGACGGCTTTGCAAAGCATCGTGGCGGACAGGTTTTTTTTCAGATACAATGGGATGCCTGTCTCCATGGACACTCGGTGCAGGTACGTGGATTCAGTGGATGCCAGCAGAAAAATGGATATTTTCGAATTTTTCATCCGGGCAAAACGAATGATGAGCTCCAGGCGATCAGCGCATGTGTCCACATCGAGAATGAGGGCGGCCACTGGAATCAGCGCAAGTTGCTGATAGACATCCATCACTTCTGCGCACAGGTGGGTTCGGATCTGATGATTCAGCAGCGTTTTGCCGATTTGCCATGAGTTGGTGGAAATGGGTTCAAACAATAAAACGTCTTTTTGGAAAACGTTTTCGGGGACAAGTTCTGGTAAGATCGACGTTTTCAATGGTAGTGGTCCCTTTCGCATGAACATTTCAGATGGATAATACCGCAACATCCGCCGCCACAAGATATATTAGCAGATGACGTGCCATGTTGGAAACAACGAAAACAGAGGAAAAATGGACTATATTTCATTATTTATATAAAAATATATTCATATTGAAATGATATATTCCCATTATTGCAAGGGATCTTTGAATTGATAATCACTTCAATTTGCGAATCAGTTATATTGAAGCGCATCATGAAGCATTGGCGGCTGCCGATCAGTTCACAATTCACAGCGTCTGGACTCGAGCAATTTTCAATGGAACGTTGATTCGGTCTATTCCACGTTTACCAGGGGTTGGCAGCATCCGCTGATGCAATAATATCCCTCTTCGCAGGGCACCAGGTCATCGAAACTGCAAGTCTCGATTCCCGGTGGGCACTGCTCATCCGGCGGATCCTTTTCGGTGTCGGTGTCGTCTGTATCCTCCGTATAACAGTCATCGGGCAGCTCGGGTTTGCCAATACAGATTTCACAGTGCCCACAGGCGTTGAGACAGTTGGGTACCGGCGTGCACCTGGGACATCTGGATTCGTCCAGAATGTCTTCGAAAGTACACATGCCTTTGTTGCTCGGGTCTTTGGCGCCAATCCAGACGTAGCCGTCTTCGCCGTCTTCGCCGGCGCCGGCAAGTTCAGGAAAGGTGCAGCAGCCGAAACAGTCACACCCGTTCGGGGTATAGGGCAGACAGATATCGGTGCACCGATCGGATTGTTCATTGGGGCAGAACTGTGGATTTCCCACCAGGGATTCCCGGTATTCACACACGGGTGACTCCGGTTCCAGGGGATCGCATTCGTGACTCCACCAGCAATCATCACTGCCGCTGCCCATGCCGTTGCCGAAATCGAAATAGCAATCCACATGGCAGGTGGAACCGGTGACGCCACCCACATCTGAAATCAATGCCGGTCCCTCGGTGTTGTCGCAGGGGCCCAGGCATTCCGGATCCCGCCAATCCGTCCTGCCATCACCATCGTTGTCGCGGCAGTCCCCGCATTCCAGAATTCTGCCGTCGCAGCGGGTTTCGATACACAGAAACTCATGACCGTCTTCGTCGGTAATGAGTTCGCCGTTGTCTCCCACCACCACGGTCCCACTGGTATCTCCCACCCATCCGTCACCGTCATCGCCGGGGGTGTTGTCTTCCGTGACCGTGGAATCCGGTGCGGTTGAATCTGCGTTGCCATCGTCGCTGCTGTTCTGGGGAGTATCGTCGCCACCTGTAGACCCGGTGTCCTCTCCCTCCTCCTTTGTGGAGTTGCTGTCGCAGGACGTCAGATATACTGTCCCGATGAGAATGCCCAGGCATATCGCCATTGCCGAAATATGTTTTTGCATCGATGCCTCCTCTGGTGGTGCCACCTGTTGGACATTGAAATCAAGCAAGGAGGATACCATCGGCAACGAGCCGGGCAGTTTCACCATTTTTCTGAAAATAGATTGTAGATTCGGCTGGTTAATGGATTATGCCATCCATATAAATATACAGGACCAATATTTTTCCCGACAATTTCGTCGAGTGGAACACGATGGTCGAAGCCATCAGGCAGCCACCTGGTCTGATGCCTGAAGGGCGCGGTAATCGATTTTACCGGAACCCAGCCTGGGTAGCTCCGTGAGATGTATGACTTTAGAAACGCGATGCAAGGGAGACAGACCCGAATTTCGCACGATGTCGTTGATGGCCAGGACAGTCACCGGAGCAGTGGAGAACAGGATAAGTTCCATGGAATTGGCAGTCCGGGCAACGACCGCGCATTCCTGCAGGCCGCTGGCGTATGGGGTCGCATCCCGGAGGACAGCTTCGATGGCAGGCAGAGAAATCATCTCACCGGCTACCTTGATGAACCGCTTTTTCCGTCCTTCAAAAACCAGGGTGCCATCAGGCAGCCCGCGCACCATGTCCCCGGTGTTGAACCATGTCCGGTGTTCGAACAGCACAAACGGCGACAGGAAGTCTGTTTCGGGATGGTCTGTTTCAAGATATCCCGCAAAAACATTGTCCCCGGCCACCAGCAGAGTTCCAGTGCTGCCTGGCGCCACCCGCGCCTGCAAAGAATCGTTGACGATGGCATACCGGATACCTGAAAGCACCTGGCCGATGGTCCCCGGGATGGGCTGGGTAACCCGGTTCATGCTGATCACCGGCGAACATTCGGTGATGCCGTATCCTTCGCACAGTACGCCGGCCGGGCACTTTTCGGCAAAGAGGTGATACACCGCAGCCGGGCATTTTTCCGCCCCCACGAAGGTGAGCCGGATGCTGGTCATTTTTGCCGGATGCTGCAGAATGCTTCTTAAAAAAGTGGGCGTGGACAGAAGACAGGTGATTTTCGCGGTTTCAATGAGTCCGGCCAGGGATCCGCTGTCGGTGGGATTCGGAAAATAAACGGTTTTAAGTCCCATGCACAGGGGCATCACGATGGTGCCGGTCAGTCCGAAAGAGTGAAACGGTGGAAGAATGCCCAACAGTCGATCTGATGTTTTCAGGTGAAGAGCGGATGAAAAATCCCGGAAGTTGGCGATGATATTTCTGTGGGTGAGCGGTACAGCCTTTGGAAGTGCTTCTGAACTGCTGGTAAACAGAATGGCAGCTGTGGTACTGATGGGTGAATTTTCAAGGTATCGGATTCCGAGTCGCGCGCATATTATTGCCCGGATTTTGTGAATCAGCGAAATGCGCGTTGAAATATCTTCGAGCGCCATCAGTGTTGCCCCGGTATCCCGGTAGTCGAGGCCCTGTGCATTCAGTTTGTTCAGAAACAGGGACGAAGTGAGAATGGCCCGGGTTCCGGTGGTGGCGATTCCGTGGGTAACGGCCCTGATACCGGCGGTGAAGTTGAACATCACCGGTGTTTTTCCGGCAAACATGGTGGCCAGATAGGCAATCACTGCACTGGTGGACGAGGGCAACATGATGCCCACCCGGTCGCCATTGATGGACGCGATGTGGGGTTTGAGGGCGAAAATGGCAGTGAGCAGTTGCCGATAGGTCAGCGTGCCCCGCAGGGGATCGGCAATGATGGGCCGGTTGGGGGTCGTTTTCGCCTGTTGGAGAAACAGCCTGGCAATCGTATCGCCTTTCATCGCCCGAAGCTCGGCATTCCGGGATGGTGTTGTGGAAGATGGACGCCACCACGCCGCGTCCGGAAAAATATCCGGGGACGGTGATCCGGTGAAACCGCCGGATGCGGCCAGGTAGCAGTCCTGTACCGTTTCCAGGGATTCCACGGGGATGGGCGGCACACGAAACTGTTGCTCAATCCAGAGCGCCAGCTCCATTTTAAGGATAGAGTCCATCCCCAAATCCATGGAGAGAGATTGCGATTGACTAATCTGGTCAAGTTTCAGTTTTTCTTTAATGAAACGGGAAATCAGGGACTTCTGCCTGTGGGTCAGGAGTTCCCCACAGTCACGCTTCGACTTCGTACCGCCTTTTGGGGAAGGTTTGGCCCATGGGGCAGTGTTGGTTCTGGTTTTTCCAGCTAGCGTATAGGGCACGTGAACCGTGGCCGGCGTACCGGCATTGAAAAAGTTTTCCATATATCGATTCATTTCGAGACGGCCGGCGTGGCGTGGAAAATCCGGCGATGGCGTAATGTCGATAGTCACGGTTCGTCTGGGGAGAAAGAATATCCCGGCGCCGAGAAGGGAGACAATGGCTTTGGGGAAAATATGCCGAAGCTTTGGTGGCTTACCGGATGCGCGGGAAAAGGCGCTGCCAAAGAGACCGGTGGTTCGAATCATCACCACTGTGGCATCGGGCGCCCGATTCAGGATGGTTTCCACGGCGGAGTTGGCACCCAGGTATTCGCGTTTTGCCCGATAGATGCGTCCGGCGGGATACAGCAGAATGTTGTCCCCTGCTCCGAGGGCCTCAATTACGTTGTCGATGGCGGCTCTGGCCCGAAACCGGGCGTCTCTGCCGTCGGTTTTCACATCGGGAATGAGTACCGGGTGCACCAGACGGAACAGGTGTCGGAGACCGGGACGCTTCATCTGGGACTCATCTGCCAGAGGGCGTGGTTGAAAGTCGGAATACAGTCGCGACATCACAATAATGGGATCGATGAGGGCCGGATGGTTGGCCACAAACAGGATACCGGATGACCCCTGTCGTATGACCGGTGCAGACGTATTGACCACCACCCGATATCTCAACTTCAGTATCCATTGGAGGACGGAAATCAACAGTCGTCGGGTCAATGAAACCGGCCGATGCGGTTGATTTGTTGTATCGCCCTTCCCTCTTTGTAATTGGTGATGCCAGCGAAAAATGGCGGCGACGATGATGGCGAATGCGCCGGTTATCCACAACAGGTCGGTGGAAGAAATGGCGGGGTGCAGCCAGCCGAAGAGTTGTCCGGCGATAAAGATGCCGGAAAAATCCAGGAAATTGTTGATGCCGATAACTTTCCCTTTCTCACCATTCCCCGGGGTAACCTGAATGTAGGTGAGCAGGGGAATCAGGAACATGCCACCGAATGCGCCGCTGAAAAAGAGGGTGGCCGCGAGGTGAACCTTTTCGTTGATCAGTGGCCAATGAGTAACCTGGGCCGCCAGAATCAGCATGAGACCGAACGCCAGCGCGGCAGGTACGAATATCTGTTCGTGTTGAAGGTGTCTGGAAAGTCTGATGGAAAAAAGGCTGCCCGATGCAACACCGATGGCAACCATTCCGGTGAGAGCGCTGGTAAAGGTATTGGTGAACCCGAGGTCCGTGAGGCAGAGTTCGTGGATGGCGGCCAGCACCAGGGTGGAGGCAACGTAGAAAAAGGTGCTGCCCAGGAGGGCGCGCAGCAGTCTGGGGGAGTGGCGGAGTGCGACGGCGTCCGCCAGGGATTGGATGGGACCTTTCCACGGGAAGGGACGGTGGAACTGGTCCGAGGGAGTGGGTCGTGATTTGATTCGGTATGAAAGAATCACACCCAATATGGCAACGGCAATCACCACCCCGGCCAGCAACTGGACCGGGGACAGATTGAATCGATGAACATCGACATCCATCAGCATCCCAGCCAGCACAATACCCACAATAATGGAAATGGTGGTGATCATTTTCAGCAGGGCGTTCACCCGGGTGACATGGGTTGGGGCAAACAGTTCGGGAATGGCGCCGTTGAGTGCCGGGCCAAAAAGGGTGGACTGCAGCGCCATGGCGAACACCATGGCAACCATCAGTGGAAAGTTCAGGGTGACCATCCCCACGGCGCCAATCCCCATGGCGACGAGTTCCAGATATTTGGAAACAATAACCACGTTGCGCTTTGGAAACCGGTCCGCGAAGTATCCGGCATAGGCGGAAAACAGAATGAATGGCAGACTGAAATACTTGATGATGGGGCTTTGCAATTCACTGAGCCCAGCGGCAAACGCCAGCAGAATGGCGGCTTCCTTGAAAAAATGATCATTAAATACACCCAACAGATAGGTGCCGCTCATGGGCAGAAATGTCCTGCGGGAAAAAGCGATATAAGTGGTCATAATTCATTCCTTTGCGATGGGGGTGCGCGGATTGCGAACCTGCGCCTATCCGATTGCAGGCAGCGGGCCAGATGCCGTGATTCAGGTATGCCATGGTGGCTGAATCGGTTAAGTTATTGATTTTAATTTATTTTTACAATTGAATGCTGGGGACGGAGTACCCGAAAAGGAATTCCAAATGGCTTTTGTTTCAGGATGGGATGTGCAAATAATGAAGTTTTGTGTACATTAAGTGAACAGAGGATGTGAAAAATGACCATTTTTAATGAACACGAACGTGGGTTGGCCGCAAGCATCGGCGCTCTGGGTTTCACCAATCCATTTCTCGAAAAACGCATTGAGCTGGAACGGCTGATTCTGAAGGATGCATTTGTTCCCCTTCACAACTACTGGAATGCAACCCAGAGTCTGGAGGAGAACCCCAACGTGGTGGCCATTACCGCCCTCGCCCACCGGTTACTCCACCAGGCGCGTATCCGTCTTTCCGAGGGCGAGGCATTTGTCGATGCAGCGGAAAGGGATGTGTATCGCTCTCTGGTTTTGTTTGCGCTGTACTATGTCTGCGAGGATTCTCTGTATCGATACATTCTCACCTCGGACCGGTCCCACCTGCAGTTTGATGCCTTTGCAGAGCAGGTGAACTATTACATCGCAGATGTTCAGAACGGCTCCCCGCAGGGGGACGCGACAGGGTTCGGCAATATGGACCCGGCCCATCTGTACGCGTTGTTTTTTGTGATTCGGCGGGCGTTTCATTTTATCTTCCGGTACATATTCGGAGCTTCCGGCGCTGTGGCCAGATTGCGGGCAGCAGTGTGGGAATCGGTGTTTACCGCCAGCATGGAGCGATATCATCGATCGCTCTACCAGAGGATGGATCGCATTACCACACTCATTCTTGGAAAAACAGGTACCGGCAAAGACCTGGTCGCCAGGGCCATCGGGGTATCGCGCTATATTCCCTTCAACAAATCAACCGGAGATTTTGCGGTGCCTTTCGGGCAGAAATATTATCCGATTAATCTGACGGCGCTTTCACCCACGCTCATTGAATCGGAACTGTTCGGATATGTGAAGGGGGCGTTCACCGGTGCGGTGAAGGACACCGATGGATTTCTGGATTCGGGGGGACCGTACAGCACCCTGTTCCTCGATGAGGTGGGGGATGTGTCGGCGGATATTCAGGTAAAACTGCTGCGGGTATTGCAATCCGGGGAATATACGAAAGTGGGGACCCGGCATATTCGGCGGTTTGAAGGAAAAGTGGTGGCCGCCACCAATCTGAATCTGCAGCAACGCATCAACGAAAACCGGTTTCGTGAAGATTTGTATTTTCGCCTGTGCGCGGATGTGATTCATACGCCGACGCTGTTCGAACAGATTTGTGACAACCCGGCGGAGCTGACCACCATTGTGCGTCAATTGGCCAGTACTCTCGCGGGGGAAGAAGAATGTGACGAGTTGACCAGACTGACCATGTCATATATTGAGAAGCAGATGCCCCGGGGGTATGAGTGGCCCGGAAATATCCGGGAGCTGGAGCAGTGTGTGAGCAATATTCTGGTGCGCGGGTGCTATATACCCATGCGGAAGGTCCCCAAAGCGGCGCAGTCATTGGCACACTCTCTCGAGCAGGGAGAGGTGACGGCGGATGGGTTGCTTCGCACCTACTGTACTCACGTGTATGCCCGCACCGGAAGTTATGTGGAAACGGCGAAACGTCTGAATATCGATCGACGCACCGTGAAATCCCACGTTGACGATTCCCTGCTGGCCGAGCTGCGCTCCGGCAACACCATCATCCGATAAACCCGGCGATGCGTCGCATCCTATTTTTTTGGGGAAAACAGGGGGGTGACGAGATTCACAGACAGTTCGTGGATTTCGCCGACAGATTTGTCCGGCGCTTCAGTGAACCCTTCATTTGGCCACCGCCACTTGGCCACCGGCAATGAATTCCACCAGAACGGATTTGGGAACGGATTCGGGGACATGGTCTGAATTCAACCTCTCGGACACCAGGGAGCACAGGGTGCGGTGGAACATGTGCGGCACGGTTCTGGAACCTTCGGGTCGAAGCAATGCAACAAATATATCTTTGACCCCGTGCATGTGCGCCAGCATGGGCAGCCGGAACAGGAGGGGACCGGGGAGTCACTCTGCTTTGGACAGGGCGTTTTGGACTGCGTCCAGCTGAGTCTTTATAATCGACTCATCCGGGGAGGTGTCGCTGACGGTGCGAACTCCGAAGACGCGGTCCTTGAAACCCTGTGCTTCCGCAATTCCGGCCGCTTTTAAATCCACGTTGAACGGCGCCATTTTCAGTTTGTTTTTATAGTCGGGCGGGGTGATGAACAGCTGCCATTCAACATCATTGTTCTTATATCGGGCTGTGAAAGCGTTGATTTTCTGGTCACCGACTTCAAAATCATACACAAATGACTGGCTTCGCGGTATCAGGTTTTTCAATGGAAACAGCGCCACTTCCGGGATGGGTTCTGATGCCTCAATGGTATCGAAGATGGTCCGACCGATGCCGGGAATCACGCTGCTGGAAAGCGAGGCAATGCTGTCCGGCGTCGCCTCGGGGTCTTCATCCATCAGCATCAGGTGAACAACGTATCTGTTTTTCCAGAAGATGAGGTCGCCTTCTCCGAGAATCCCCACGTTGGCCATGGGGTCGGAAAGTCCCTTCCCCGCGTCCCGGGGGTTGGCCAGGTTCTCCAGATATTTGGAGACGCGGCCAAACGCACCGAGAGGGGTTTTCATGTCGTACACTTCTGCGGTGATGGTTACGGTGGGATGCCCCTGGTGCCGGTAGTCGGTGGTGACAATCTGTTCAAACCCGTACGCGATGAAAATTTCGGAGCCTCCATTGATGAGGTCATACAGATTGTCCGGACCGAAATACCGGGGTTCGGTGGCGATGAACCACTCACCGAATTCTTTTTGAAGAACCCTGCCAGGGCCGCTGAGCTGAATTTTTGATGCGTCCAGTCTGGGCACGGCCGGTGGTTCCGGCCTGGTTTGGGCCGGGGTCTGGCTGGTGGATGGTGATCTTTCGGTGTGATTCTGGGGAGCGGCTTTGGGCGAATCCGCCTTCTGTCCGCAACTGGTCAGCAGAATCAATCCCCCGGTGGTAATCAGATGTTTGACTTTTGACATGTGGACTCCTGCTTTTTCAGGCTGTTTATAAAGACAATGCGCTGTTGTGCTGCGTTATAATCATGAATCGGCTGCTTGGAAAGCAATTTTCAGATGTCCCATGGGGGCAGAGACCATATCCATATTGAAGAATTTTATATCTCAAACTGAAGCGACTGATACTTTCCGGATAAAACCCGAGGAAGCAAAGATGCTAAATTCCCAGGAGAACCTGAACACCGGCAAAACGATTTGAAACTTCCGGCAGAATGGCAATTCTTATTCTGGTATCCCGCCAGATGGATTTGCGGTGCAGGTAGGGTACGATGTACCCGAACAGGCTGCCCACCGCAGCCCCGACCAGAATGTCTGAGGGAAAATGCTTTCCGGCAAAATACCGCATGGTTCCGGTGAGTGTGGCAACGGAAAGACTGGTGCTCCATACAACGAATCGCCAGGGCGATCGGGGATGTAAATCTGAAAATACGGTGCCGATGAACAGGGCGCTGCAGAACACCGACGACGTATGTCCGGAAAAAAACGATTTATACGGGTCGTTAATTTTAGAGGCCATCGGTACGTCATCATTGTAGACAAACGGGCGGGGTCTGGCAGCCAGAATTTTAGTGACCTGGGTTGCACCCCCGGTGAGCGTGATTGCTTCACCATACATGGCACCCAGGGTGAGGAGGTTTTTCCATCTTTTTTTCATATGAAAAATTTGATACAGGGCCAGCAGCGCAGGCGCGGATTCCATGGCAATCAGACCCACGTCACTGGCCGTGTTGGCTGCTTTTGAAAAGTGATGAACCGCGGAGCGATCAAAAAAAGGAATATCGTTTTCATCGAGCGCCATCACTTCTTTTTCTGTGGGGGGACGGGCTCCCGTTTCAAGGATGGCACCGAGGGAGAGCAGGGTGATTCCCGCAGGCACGAGCGCCAGTTCGGTGGCTGCCGTCAGGTCATAGGGAAAATCGTCGGTGGTGGACAGGTCGAATGCCGATGATACCTGCGGCGCCATCAGGATGGTGACAATCACAACAGCACAGCACAGGATGGAACCTCTGGAAATGGTTCCGGTTCCGGGATTATCGAACATCCTCACTCCTCGCAGTCAGACGCCGGTACATGAAAAAACACATTTTACAGGTTCAAGTTCCTGTTTTATTCGTCGCAGCAGCGAAATGCTCAATAAAACAGAGAGGAAAAGCAGGGAAGCGGGACATCAGCCTTTTTTCTTTTTTGCTTTGGTCTTTTTTCCGATGGAGCGGACTTTGGGTGCCGGCGGCTCTTTTGTCTTTGCTTTTGCCACAGTGGGGCGAACTACCGGAGGCGCAGCCTTACTCGATGAGGTGGTGCGCACTGGCAGGGCACGTCGAACTCTGGCAGTGACAGAGGTTTCGCTGGCGGCTTCTTCTTTTTCTTCTGCTTCAACTTTTTCCGACTCTTCCGGTTCAGCGGTGACCGGCGCGATTTCTTTTTTTTCGGTGCGAACCCGAGTTATCGGTGTTGCCACGGGTCGAGCGGTTTGCCGTTCAGTGCGTTCAGGCACTTCCTGCTCAATGTCGAAATCACCCATATCGATATTGCCTTTGAACGACGATCCATCCACCAGGATGACGCGCGGTGCGGATATGTCGCCAACCACACGACCCTGATCGGTGATGTGAACAGACTCCTGGGCTTCCACATTTCCGACCAGCACCCCGCTGATAACCGCATTGCGCACATTGATGTCTGCCCGTACAACGCCGCCCACTTCAACGGTGAGGGTTCGTGAAAGGGAAATACTTCCTTCGACCCGCCCTTCTATGGTCAGGTCCTCGTCACCTTCGAGGTTTCCACTTACAATGGTTTCAGAACCGATAATGGTAATGGGTTCACTCATATTTGTCTCTCCTTAATTACAACTTGCACCCAATGTGACGTTCACCTGGAAACTATACATCCATATCCACGTTGCCTTTAAAAATGGCACCGTCTGCGATTAAAATTCTGGGAGCTTTAATGTCACCCACTGTTCTGCCACCAGAAGTGATTTCCACTTTATCCGAGGCAACGATATTGCCAGTCACCTGACCGGAGATTTCGATATTGTTGGTTTCCACATCTGCCTCCACAACGCCGGATTCTTCCACATACACATTCTGCTTAAGACTGACGCGGCCTTTGACCGTACCCTGAATAACCAGGTCTTCATCTCCCGAGATTTCTCCATCGATTACAATTGAGCTGCCAATAACTGTGTTTGCCATACGATCCTCCCGTCCCAACGATTGGGAATCATGAGATTGTTGTGAAAAAAAAAGCTTAACACTGCAAAATCATACGCGCAATGCAAGTTGTCGACAAAAGACTGGCAAAATTAATTTACAGTCGTAGCGGATCACCCTTTGATGATGAGGGTCTGCTGTGCGTATGCGCAGTGAAATCCATAAAATCAGTTCGGCTTAAACAATGTTGCCGACAGGTCTGGCAGCGCAGCAGAGCGCCCCAATGAAAGCGCTGTAATCGAAGCACTCCGACAGCAATGTTTATTTGAAAAAAACAGGTAGTTATTTTGACCGCAGAAAACCACTTCGATACGTTGATATGCAGGTCTATTTTTTTCTGGAGATAACAGGGTGTCTACTCTCGAATATACGATTTATGGAATCAAGCGGGGACTTCGGCTGTCGCGGACGTTTATTTTTTCAGGCGCGTTCGCCGCACTGCTGGTGCACGGGGTTTTCGCCACGGACCTGACCGGAACAAACCGGCTCATCGTGTTTTCAATGTTTGGTATCTGGGTGTTGCTTTTTGGATTGAAAGTGAAAACCCGGTTTACGGCGTACATTCAGAGCGAGTCGGTATTGAATCGCGTGAATTTTGAACTGGGTTTACTGCTGGTGCTGGCCACTCATGCGGGGATTCAGATGGCGGGTGGTTTTTCGTCACCATATTATCCGGCGCTGCTGGTACTGGTGGCGTTTCTGGTGGTGTACACATCTCAATGGGTGGGATTCACACTGGTGGCGGTGACCATTCTCCTGGAGTTCGCTTCAGTGGCGGCGCATCCCGGCATTAATGGCTGGTCCTCAACCATTCTGCATGGCGTGTTCATTGCCTTGTTTTCGGTGATCAACCTGATGTTCACCCGGGCGGAAGTAACGCGGATGCGAAGCAGTGCACAGAAAAGGATTGAACAGGAAAAGCAGCAGATGGACAGTGATGCCCGATCGTTTCGACTGACATCGGCCACCCGCAGTGGCAACAGCGCCGCGGCCCGCAAGGAAGAAGAAGAGCGGCTTTCACGGTGTACGGTGGCTGCGGTTCGCCGGGCCATGTATCAGCATGTGGATTTGCTCAAGCAGACGCTCAATCTCAATACGTGTATTCTGTTCTGGGAAAAAGAGGGGCAACGAACACTGCGGATGCAGGAATGCGTGACCGATAGCGATGCCATTGCCCATCGGGACTACAGCGCGAAAGAAGGGGTCGTGGGCGCGATTTATCAGAGCGGTCAACCCATGGTGCTCAAGGATTTGCGCCCAGGTCATCCCTCGCTGGTCTATTATTCCGAAGAAACACCCGTCACGGATTTTATCGGCGTACCCATTCGGGAAGGCAGCGCCATCCACGGAGTATTGTGTGGCGATCGCACGGGCCACAGCGGCTTCAACGACCGGGAGCGGGCGGTGTTTTCGGCATCGGTGGAGAGCATTCTCCAGAATGTGTCCAACGAACGGGTGTTTGTTCAGTTGCAGAAAGCCAAGTCGGAACAATCTCTTCTGCTCGAGGCATCCGAATCACTCAGCCGGGCGCTCAATACCGATGATGTGGTTCAGGCGGCCCTTGACGCAGCGGCGCTCATTGCACCATTTGATATGGCGGCCGTTGCCCTCGAAAACGGTCCTGGAAAACAGAAAATCATGGCCGCGCGCGGGGTGAACGCCGAAAAGCTGGTATCCCTGCAGATGACCAGTAAATGCGGACTGGCCGGATCGGTGACGAAAACCGGACACTACCTGCCCTATCGCGGCAGCTTCGATGCGAAACAGCAGATTGTGTACACAAAGAAAGTGCAGTCCGCGTTTTTGAACATGTCGTCACTGCTGGTGTTGCCCCTTTCAAGTGGGGATGCAGTTCTGGGTACGCTGATGCTCGCAGCCGTGGAATCCGGTGTGTATACAGAAGATATTCGAACGACGCTTCAGGTGATGATCAATCAGCTGGGGACCAAGATTCAGAATGCCGCCATGGTGCAGCAGCTTAAGGAGTTGGCGACCACTGACGGTCTGACTGGATTGCCGAATCATCGATCGTTTCAGGAGGAGTTGGTGCGGCAGCTGGCCCATTCCAGCCGCTTCGGAACGCCCACTTCGGTGATTCTGTGCGATGTGGATAAGTTCAAGAGAGTCAATGATACGTATGGCCACACAGTGGGTGATGTGGTGCTCAAGGCCCTTGGAGAAACCCTCAAGCGCAATGTGGTGCGCGACACCGACATGCCGGCGCGATACGGTGGCGAGGAATTTGTAATCATCTGTGGCGGTACTGATACTGCCGGGGCGGTACAGCTCGGCGAACGGATTCGAACGGATTTGGAGCGTCAGTGTTTTCACACGGACAAAGGGGAATTGAGATGCACGATTTCCATGGGAGTTGCAGAGTTTCCGGTGCATGCCGCTTCAAAGGAGGACCTGGTTGAACGGGCGGATGCTGCGCTGTATGTGGCCAAGGAGAGTGGTCGAAATCAGGTCCGGGTATGGAAGAAGGGAATGGCGAAATGAAAGTTCGCAGGCACTGCGTTGGTAATCGGGCAAGGTACAATGGAAAATACAATGATGTTTCAGTGGTGTATATGTTGCTGCTGATGGTGCTGACCATATTGGGGTGCAACAGTCAGGACGTGGGGGGGACGGAAAAGAAGGAAACCGATGATAGCTCCGCTTCGGGAGACACCGGAAGGGTTCCTTTGGCGCCCCGGAAAATGAGCGGGTCACCTTCCGTGCAGCCAATAGGGAAAGACAGCGACAGTGGCCACCGCAAGGCTATCGGTGCTGCCAGGAACAGTTTTTTTACAAGGATTCTGAGCCACGACAGGAAGCAGCGCTTTTCCGTGTTTCTCTCCCTCGTGCCGTTGCAGAAACAGACTTTTTATTTGCGGGATATGCTGGTGTCGCCATATTACGATGAGCTGTTCGCCTGTGGACGGGTGCATCAGAAAGAAAAAGATTCGCGCAATTACCAGGTGCATTTCAAGATAGTCGACAAGCATCGCATTGCTTTCAATAAGCTGACAGCCGGCGCGGATGATACGAAAATCAAATTGATGTCGCGCAACGATTCGAAGGTGGCCGGGTGTCTGTTGGGGATTTACCGGAATTCCATTGTCGAGCTTTCCGGAACCGTGCCGGTCACTCGATTTTTCCTCTCGTTTGATTTCCGGAAGTAACCATTTTGTACAACTGAAGACCGAAAGTTTCCGAAATGTTGTTTTCTTCTCCGTCGAGCGTACCGCCTTTTTGCGGTAAAACATGGGAAACGTCGGGGGGCGCCTCTCGAATTAAAACTGGCATCCTCCGTGCATTGGACCACGATGACCGGGCGCATACGTAACGCAATCAAATGCTGTGCTGGTCTGACATGGCACTGTCATGTACCGGTTGTTTGAAAACGCCGGTACATGGCTGTGTGACTGAAAATCCCACGGAGGAAAGGTTATGCCTAAAAAAGAAGCGGAAAGACTGTTTGTTGCCGGAGGCGAAGACAAAGCCCTGAGACTGAAGTACGACTTTATTGAGAGCAAAGAGGAATTTGTTTCCACCGCCAACGCGGAAGGGTACGACTTTACCATGGAGGAACTGGATGCTGCACTCAAGGATTCAGGTGATTCCTTTGAGTCCTTCGGCAATCCCCGTAAGCGCGACATCTGGTGGTTCTGAATTGTCTGCAATCTCTTATCTTCCTGATTTTATCACTGTCCAGATAATCTGGCGTAGGCCGGGAACATCCGATTTTGTTTGTATGCGAAGCCGTTAAGTATTCGCCTCATTCGGCGTTACCACTGATATGACGGCGATATCAGCAAAGATTACTTTGTCCCAACTGGCGCTTCTGTTGGATTCAAGCCCCATGGCTACTGCGATTTTCAAACAGGGGCATCTGGTTTGGGGCAATCAGATGGCCATCCGAATTTTCGGTGATTACACGCAACAGAATATTGCGACGGAGGAACTCGCCGCCCGACTGATTTCCGACAGCAATATCCGGGACAAATTTATTGAAAAACTCAGGGAGTACAGTGGCGTGCGTTCAGATGCCATGGTGCGTCCGTTGCTGGTGGAGGTGCGCAACCGGGAGGGAAACCAGGTGCAATGTGAGATGACGGTGAATCACGTTGACGAGTGGGCGCTGCTATATATCAATTTGCCCGGAGTTCAGCTGTATGAGAATGAAATTGTGAGCGAAACCCACAAAATGGCATCCCTGGGCCGGTTGGCCCAGGGAATGGCCCATGAAATCAATAATCCCCTGGCGGCCATTGGACAGAATCTGCAGCTGATATTGCAGCGATTGCTCATGAATACCAAAAAGAACCGGGAAGCCGCGCAGCGAAGCGGCACCACTCTGGAATGCATTGAATCGTTTATGGAGACGCAGGGAATTCCCGTCATGTTCGACGCCGCCCTCAATCACCACATCCGCGCGGGACAGATTGTGCATCAGATGATGGCATTTGCGCCCAGCGATCAGAGCCACCGATATTTGCTTCAGGATGTGGGGAAACTGCTGAGCCAGGCGATTCTGCTGGCCCGGAAGGACTATTTTCAGAATACCGCCATGCAGCTGCAGCATATCAATATGCGGACGATTGTCCCGGATGGGTTGCCCGGTGTGGTGTGCCAGGCCTGGAAAATTGTCCAGGCGCTGTTTGCCATCATTCGCAATGCGGTGGAAGCCATTTGTCGGAAGATGGAAGACGGGAGGGGCGGTGAGATTGTGATTCGCGCCCGGGAAAATCAGCGCATGGTGGACATTTCCATCAAGGACAATGGAATTGGGATTGAGCCGAACATCATCAACAAAATTTTTGAGCCCTATTTCACCACTCAGAGTGGCAACCTGGGCACCGGATTGGGATTGGCAAGCTGCTATTATATTATTCATCAGGAACATTTCGGCGAAATCAGCGTTGCGTCCAAGGTGAATCAGGGAAGCGTATTCACTGTGTCCCTCCCCGCGTCGGTTGAAAATGGACCGGAATAATCGTAGTTTGATACGGAAAATGATCGTCGCTGATTGGAATATTGCCGTGAGCGCATAACCGTCATGGAATATGCGTTCAGTGTTCATGTATGAACTGTACTTTTTTTGTTGATTTTTTTTAAGAAAACCGCTGAAAGCAGACCTCCGGCCAAAAGCGCTGTGGACGAATATTTTTTACTCTTATATGATAGATCAGGTAGAACAGCTCGTGGAGCCATTACGACTTACAAAATAATTGAGGATTTTATGTTTTATTTCAACTCTTCATTAAAAAGTGTCTTCTTTGCCATGCTGGCAGTTCTGGTTGCGGGTGCTGTCGCATCCTGTGGCAGCGAATTGAATCGAATTGACAGCGCCACCGATACATCCAATAACACATCCGATACCGATTCGGACAGTGACACGGATTCGGACAGTGACGCGGATACCGACACGGATACTGACACGGATACCGATACCGACTCTGACACGGATTCCGATACAGACACCGATACTGATAGCGACAGTGACAGCGATGTTCCATCGAATTGCAACAAGCGGGATGAGTGCTACGGCGAGGACGGTTGCGCGGAGTGTACCAAACTCGATGCCTGCAAGGATCGGTCCGATGAATGTCGCAGCGATTCCGCATGTGCGGCCTACGAAACCTGCTACGAAGCCTGCCGTGCGGACAATGAGGACAGTATCGATTTTATGTTGTGTTATCTCGGCTGTGGTGCATCGGACGAAGTGAAGAAGAAATATCAGCGCGTGTTGGATTGTGTGTACTGCTACGGATGCAAAAATTCGTGCGCAGAGGATTACAACAACGGTGACTGTGCGGATTGGGGGGATGGCTACGATACCGAGCCCGAGGAAGTCGATACGAATCCTATTGAAGGTCCCTGGGATCCGATAGACCCCAACGACTCCACCGGCCTTTCTGAAATTGGCAATGGGGGCATTTCAGGAAGAACGACCAGATATTGGGATTGCTGCAAGCCGTCCTGTGCCTGGCCACAGAATACCGGTGGGAAGAATCCCGTGACAGCCTGTGATCGAAATAACAATGTTCATTCCAATTCCTGGGACGGTCAGAGCTCCTGCAACGGTGGAGATGTGTTTACCTGCTGGAATCAGTCGCCCTGGGCGGTGAACAGTAAACTGGCGTACGGTTTTGCGGCGATGCAGACTGGCGCAGGGAATCTGTCATGCGGTGAATGTATTCAGATGGAATTCGGTGGTGTGCTGGACGGGAAAACCATGGTGGTGCAGATCACCAATATCGGTTCGGACGTGAACGCGGATTCATTTGACATTATGATTCCGGGCGGTGGTCTGGGGCTGTACGATGGCTGTTCCAACCAGTTTGGAGTCAGCGCCAGTGAACTTGGAGACACGTATGGTGGATTCCTCAAGGTCTGTGAAGAACAGGGGGGAAATCTGGCCCAGATTCTGGAATGCACTGCGAACAAATGCAAGGGTCTCTTCGGTTCATCCGGCCGAGAGGATTTGCTGGATGGTTGTCTCTGGTTCACCAACTGGTTCCGTGGCTCCAACAACCCGTCCATGAAATGGCAGAAGATTGCATGTCCTTCCGATATCACCTCTGTCAGCGGTATGAACTGACAGCTTCTTCTTCTGACGCGCTGTTTCGTTTTGCTTCCAATACAATAGATTTTCATCAGGTTTGAACATGGTATCGTAACATATCAACCCGGGTGGGAACCACATAGGAGTTATTCTGTAATGAAGTTGTGTAAAATAACGGTATTTGGGCTGTATATCGTGATGTTGCTTCTGGTCGTCGGATGTTCCGATTCGGGGGGAAGCGATAACCCGGACAGCGGATCCGAGAGTGATGCGGATAGCGATACGGATGGCGACAGTGACAGCGACAGCGATGCGGACAGCGATACCGACACTGAGGTGGGAGAAGAAGAGTATCCGGAGGCGTCCGGCCCCGATGAGGACGGGTCAAAACTCTGGTTGCGTTACCCGGAACTGCCTATCCCGGGTCGGCTCGGAGAGTATCAGGCGGCGTTCTCCCACGTGGTCAACGCTGACGACTCAGATACTATTAAAGCTGCAGAGGAAGAACTGGTGATGGGGTTGGGTGGTGTAACGGGTCAGAGTATCGCAGTGAACGGTGACATTCAGGGAACGGGAGCGGTGGTGATTGGTACCCCCGATTCGTCCAGTATTGTGGCGGGGCTTTCTCTGGATTCCAGATTGTCGGCACTCGGAGACGAGGGATATCTGGTGGAGCAGACCGAAGTGGACGGCGAACGGGTGACCGTGGTGGCCGCCAATACCGAAATAGGTGTGCTGTATGGCAGCTTCGCATTGCTCAGACATTTGCAGCAACATAAAAGGCTCAGTGAATTGTCCCTTGCCAGCGCGCCCGGAATGCAGCATCGAATTCTGAACCATTGGGACAATCTGAATGGCTCGGTGGAGCGCGGATATGCGGGGGACTCCCTGTGGAACTGGAACGCCCTGCCGGGAACGTTATCTCCCCGGTATAAAGAGTATGCCAGGGCCAATGCCTCCATTGGCATTAACGGAACTGTGTTGACCAACGTGAATGCCAATGCGGACGTGTTGAAAGATTCGTATCTCGATAAAGTGAAAGCGCTGGCGGATGTGTTCCGGCCTTACGGAATTGCTGTGTATCTCACTGCGAGGTTCAGCGCGCCCATCGAAATCGGTGGGATGAGTACCGCAGACCCCGGCAATAGCAGTGTTCAGCAATGGTGGAAAGATAAAGCCAGCGCCATTTATCAGCGGATTCCAGATTTCGGCGGGTTCCTGGTGAAAGCCAATTCCGAAGGGCAGCCCGGTCCCCAGCAATACGGTCGGACCCACGCGGATGGGGCCAATATGCTGGCAGACGCAGTGGGACCCCATGGGGGCATCGTTCTGTGGCGGGCATTTGTGTATGAGGCTGATGGATCCGATCGGATTCGTCAGGCCTATGATGAGTTCAAGCCGCTGGATGGCAAGTTCCGGGACAATGTGTTGGTTCAGTCCAAAAATGGTCCCCTGGATTTCCAGCCCAGAGAGCCGTTCGCGTCTCTGTTTGGCGGAATGCCCCAGACCCCCATTGCGATGGAGTTCCAGATTACCAAGGAGTATCTCGGTCAGAACACGCACCTGGCATATCTGGGTCCACTCTATGAGGAGGTGCTACAGAGCGACACGTATGCCACAGGCGAGGGATCCACGGTGGCGAAGGTTATCGAAGGCGATGTATTCGATTATTCAGTGACGGCGATTTCCGGGGTGTCCAATGTGGGCACCGATACCAACTGGACCGGTTCCCACTTTAATCAGGCCAACTGGTATGTGTATGGCCGGATGGCATGGGACCCCAATCTTTCCGCCGAAGCCATTGCAGATGAGTGGGCGCGCCAGACGTTCTCCAACGATCCGCTGGTGGTGGCGCCCGTTGTGGAAATGATGATGACATCCCGGGAAGCGCTGGTGAACTACATGACCCCTCTGGGACTGGCGCATATTATGGCTACAGATCATCACTATGGTCCCGGGCCCTGGGTGAACAATTTGAGCCGGGCAGATTGGAACCCCGTGTATTACCACGATGCAGACAGCCAGGGCATCGGTTTCGATCGCACAGCCAGTGGCAGCAACGCCATTGAACAGTACGCCAGCCAGGTGAGAAGCGTCTTTGGAAGCCCGGACAGTATTCCCGAGGAATTTCTTCTGTTCTTCCATCATGTCAGCTGGAACAGAACCATGAGTTCAGGCCGAACGCTCTGGGAAGAGATGGTACATCGCTACAGTCTGGGTGTCGATCAGGTGCAGGAGATGAAGGATAAATGGGCCTCTGTGGAAGGACGCGTGGATGGAAGGAGATTCAGCGAAGTAGCGGAGTTTCTTCAGATTCAGCACTACGAAGCGCGGTGGTGGCGGGATGCGTGTCTGACGTACTTTGCGACATTCTCCAATCAGGGCATTCCCAGTGGGTATGCCCAGCCGGCCCACGACCTGTCGTTTTACCAGGGGTTGAATTGCCCGGCCCAGCCCATCAACAAACCCCGCTGTCCCCAGATTGAATCCGGCAATCCCTCTCCGGCAATTCTTCAGTAAATCATCAACTACGCAATGAAATTCAGACAGACTTAGTACAGCTTCCCATGAGTTAGGGACCATCTCACTTGCTCCAATCACCGATGACTGCGTTGCGCCTCCTTGAATTGGCGCTGCCAGTCCTTCGTCAGCGCGTCTTGCCCTCAGCGCCTGGCCCTGCGTGATTTGGTCCCCAACTTACGGGGCGCTGTACTTAGCGGATATACCCGGCGTTTTTCAGCGCCTCCAATAACTCCGGCGCCATTTTTGCGGCGTTCTGATTTCCGCTGGTTTTCCGGGAGCGCAGCTTCAACATGGCGTCTTTCAACTCCGTCACCGTCCCGTCGGATTTGTTGTCTTCGTAACGATTCTGATTTTCAAAGGGGTCCTTAGCAAGATTGAACAGCTCCCACCGTTCGCCATCCCATGCAAGAGACGGCAGATCCCGTGGATTGGGCATTTTCACATGAGTATGCAGATCGTCAAGATGCTTTTCAGTGTAATCGGGTACCTGGTCGTGATGCACCAGCTTCCAGTCTCCGTGGCGGATGGTCTGCCGTCGAACCCCGTGGGCATCCACCTGGGTATATCGGTAACGGGTCTTAAATTTGTCGGGATTGGAAAGGGTTTTCACCAGCGATCGTCCGGTCAGTACCGTGTCATCGTAGGCAATGCCCACCATATCCAACAGGGTGGGCGCAATGTCAATATGGGTGTAGGGCCGATCGTCCATGGCATTTTCCAGGGGTAGATTGGGGGCGGCAATCATGAACGGCACCCGGGTATTCTGTTCCCACATGTGATAGGCGTGCAGGTAACAGTCGTGTTCCCCCATCATCTCTCCGTGATCCGCAGTCAGGGTCACCACGGTTTTCTGCCACCTGCCCTGCTCCTGAAGATGCGCCATGAGTCGTTTGATCTGTGAGTCCATGTAAGCGATTTCGTCGTCATACGCCGCCTCTATTCGCTGATCGTCTTCAGTGGAAAGTGGCGTTTTGTATTCTCTGAAGGGGTGCTCGATGATTTCTCCCGGGGGGACCTGAGACAGGAATGTTCTGGGTTCCATCGGAGGTCGGTATGGCGGATGAGCGGATGTCAGAAACAACATCAGAAAAAACGGCTTGTCTTTCTGGATTTCATCAAGCCATTTCATGGCTGCGTCTACCCAGATGGAATCCCGGGGAAATGCTTTCAGTCCCCGGGTAGTGGGGCCTTCATACTTCTGAAATCCCTGATCAAATCCCCATGATTTGCGAACCAGTGGATTTCCGGTGAATCCGGCCGTCTGATATCCGGCTTTCTGAAACCGCTCCGCCAGGGTGACGATTTCCGGCGCCAACCGCCATCCCCCAGCCGCTTCCACATGGTGAACACTTTTGGGCACGCCGGTCACAATGGTGGTGAAACTGGGCCGAGTCCAGGAGGAATTGGAGACATGGTTGGTGAGGGTGAGACCAGTTTTGGCAAAGGATGCCATATAAGGCGAAGTTTCCCGATGATAACCATAGGCGCTCAGGTGCCCGGCATTGAGTGCATCGGAAATGAGGAGCACCACATTTCCGTTTTTCAAAGGCGAAATGGATACCGGATAATTCACCGGGGTCTGCTTTAAATTCCTGAAAAGTGAAGATGTGGCTATAGATACTCTCGGCGTCTCATCGGTCATTTTTTTTCCGGCCACAGAAGCGGAGGGGTTTGGTGGTATATTGTCGGATACATTGTTCCTTGCGCCCGAGCTGTGATTTTTCCCGGACGAGGCTTTTCCACAACTGGCCGTCGCAACAGCCGCAAGGACGATATAGAGCATGGTGGTAAGGACGGGCTGGAGTATTTTTAAGGGAGTGGCGGTTTGTCTGGTCATTTTTGGCTCCTGACCCGACGCAAAATCGGATAACGTGACAGAGATATTTATTCGTCTTGTAATATTATTTATACATATATTTAGTGTAGTAATTAAATATAGCCGCAAAATACCACCTCGGCCGGGAGTGTCAAGGCCCGGTGGATGTACCGGCGTCAATCCATGTTCAGGATTCGAAAAAAGAGTATGGAGAAAATTATGCGGGTTTCCTGAATCGACCGCATGCTGGGTGCAGCGTCGGACAGCCGTGAAGAGAAATGCATGGATCTGGAGATTTGGAAATATCCAGGTGCAGCATCAGGGAGTTGAAACCAAAAATTTCAAGGGTCTTCTGAAAATCATTTAATGTCAGCTCCGTAAAATAATATACAGCTAAGGACAGTGATCATTATAAAATTGCCACCTTGCCTCCGCTGCATCCCGCCCGACTTCGTTGCTCGTCGGTCGCATACCCCGGTATGTTCCGCTCCTCGCGCCTTGCCGGTCCGGCGCAGCAAATGCCATGTTGGCAATT